>NZ_JBYQLI010000003.1:0-543118 GCF_058214835.1 Microbacterium sp. SCPM-O-B-15248 (M128) | reverse complement strand
GATAACCCGATCCTGACTGGGCCAGGGAATACAAAACCGCCTCTCACCAGTGAAGACCTGATGAGAGGCGGTTTATCGGTGCACCCCCTGGGACTTGAACCCAGAACCCACTGATTAAGAGTTCGATTTGCGTGGGCACGCTCTAAACAGCACTAGGCAGCAAGCCGCGCAATTCCGCGAGTATTGTGCGAAGAGCAACTGATTGAGTAGGCTCGAAACGGCCCTGAATCGCGCTCGCTTGGGCACGTAGAGGGCACGACACGAGAGGACTCTAGTGGTCGCACAGAAGGAGAAGCGCGCCCGCACGGATGCTTGGGGATCCATACGAGCACTCCCCAGCGGCCGCCTGCAGGCGCGGTACATCGGTCCTGACGGAGAGCGCTACACCGCCAAGACGGAGGCGGGCGTCTCCATCACGTTCGGCACGAAGACGGATGCCCGCGCGTGGCTCAACAAGGTACACAAGTCGATCCTCGACGGCACCTGGGAGTCGCCGAGCGAACGCGTCGCGCGCCTCGAGCGTGAGGCCGCGGCATCCAAGGCGCAGCGCTTCGCGACCTACGCCGAGACCTGGGTCAGCCAGCGACGCAATCGGCTCGGGAAGCCCCTCAGCCCGAAGACGCAGTACGACTACCGGCTGCAGGTCAGGGGCGGCCTCGCCCCGTTCGCAGACCTCTCCCTCGCAGAGATCACCCCGGCCCGTGTCCGCGAGTGGCACACCGAGCGCGCGGCGGTGGCCGCCACTGCAGCCGGCAACGAGTCCCGGCTGCTGCGGGCGATTCTCAACACCGCGATCATCGACGAGATCATCACGAAGAACCCCGTCGAGTCAGCGATGGCCATGTCCAAGACCGGCATCAAGCATCGCCCGCCGACGATGGGCGAGCTCCAGAAGATGCTCGAGGCGATCGAGCCGCGCTTCCGGTTCGCGATCATCCTCGCCGCATACGGAGGCAACCGGCTCAGCGAGTGGCGCGCGCTGCGTCGAAGCGACCTGCAGAAGGTCGGCTCGCGGTATCAGGTGCACACCTCCCGCCAGGCTTATCACGTCCCGAAGCAGGGCTGGGTGGTGGAGCCCCTCAAGGACAAGGACCAGGACGCCTCGCGTCTGGTTACCCTGCCCGCCGCGGCGACCGAAGAGGTCGAGGCCCACCTCCAGCGCTTCGTAGAGCGCTCCCCGGCCTCCCTCCTGTTTCCGCCCGGACCCAACTCGGAGTTCCTCCACAACGCTCAGTGGAACGACGCGTGGAACAAGGCCCGGGATGCCGCCGGGCTGCGCGTCGCGAAGGCGGAGGGCGGCTGGGACTACATCTCGCGCGAGCACGACCTCCGCGCGTTCGCCGGCACGATGTACGCACAGGGCGGCGCGACGATCGCGGAAACCATGGAGTTCCTCGGGCACAGCACGACCGCGGCCGCCATGGCCTACCAGAAGACGACCGGCCGCGAGGCGGAGCTGGCCGATCGCATGCCGTTCCCCGCAGCCAAGCGCGCATAGGTGGTGCGCCGAGCGGTCTCATGCGATACCTTGATTGCATGCAAACCGAGAGGACACGTATATGAGCACGACCGCAGAAGCCGAAGCCGCGCCGGCGACCCCGCGCTGGGGCGACATCCAGGACGTCATGGCTCACCTCAAGGTGTCGAAGGACACCGTGAGAAGGATGATCGCCCGCGGCGACATCAAGGCCCGTCGCTTCGGCCCCCGTCTGATCCGCATCGACCTCAACCAGCTCGACGCCTCCAGCGAGCCCGTCGTGCTGACGGAGGAGGCCGCATGAGACTCTCTCCCGGCGACAAGCTGTACGGCTTCTGCAGCGGCTACTTCGGCCGCGACAGCTACGACGACAAGGTCGTCCTCGCGGCCGGCGAGAACCGCGGCGCGCTCTGGATCGTGGCAGTCAACGCCGAGGGGCACATTCTTCTCGCCCAGGGCATGAGCGCCGACGACATCGAGCGCTGGAAGGTCGACGAGATCCCGGAGTGGGAGCTGTGAGACTCGTCTGGGCCATGGACGTCGACACCGCCATCGCCCTGTACGAACTCGTCGGCTCCCCCACGACCGTCGACGGCGATCGGCGGCCCACGGACCACCTGAATGGGGACCAGAATGCCTAAGCCGATCCGATTCGCCGACCGCAGCTTGCCGAACGTCGAGCGCGCTAAGTTCACCACGAGCGACCACCGAGCGCAGATGGGCAAGTCCTCGCTGGTCATCCACTGCCCGTTCTGCCAGGCAAGCATTCTCACCTACCTGTGGAGCCTCGCCGGGGGTGGCAAGCGCTGCGAGTGTGGCGCGCTCTTCGGCAGCGGTGGAGAGGCCTTCCGCTGGGCGCAGGACCACACGATCCGTACCGAGGAGGACCAATGAGCGAGCGCATGTGCCCCTGCGGCAACTGCCACGCGACGTGGGACCGGGCAGTGCTCGACCTGATGCACGGCCCGTCGAAGCTGAGCCGTGACCAGGCGGAAGCGTGGTTCGAAGCGATGATCAACAACCACGGGGACGGGAGCACGACATGAAGATTCAGACGCTAGACGAGGGTCAGATCGTGGTGCGGCTCGACTACCGCAACCTGCCGGATCTGGACATGCTCATGCTCGACGTCTGGCAGCACCTCGACGACGAGACGGGCTACCGATACGGCGATCCGTCCGAGGTCGATGACGCGCCGACGCACTTCGCGGCGCTAGGTGAACCGGAGTGGCAGTGGGCGAAGATCAGCCCGTGCTATTGCGGTGAACACGGCTGGCACTGGGACTCACGGTCCGCCGTGGAGTGGCCGAAGCGCCAGATCGAGGCGGGTCTCGTCGAGGGAGAGCCCGACATGATCGCCGACCGCCCGCGTGGTCGCTTCATCGCATTGGAGTGGTCGCGGTGACCGGACCGAGTGTGCAGGAGCAGGAGCCGGGTTGGGGTGAGGGTGAGAAGCACGCCGACTGCTACTACGGCGAACATGCCTGCGCCCCGACCGTGCAGGAGCACGACCACGCAGAAGGGAAGATCGAGACATGATCGCTCGCCTCGTCTGCTTGCTTCGCGGCCACCGCTGGCGTCCCGCCCGAGATGGCGTATCAGCGCGCGATCTGCCCGGCGGCGGCTGGGCGTTCTCGACGCACGCCATCGAGTGCGCCCGCTGCGGCTCGACGGTCACTATCAGGGAGCGGCGATGACCGCATCCGGGCTCACCCCTGACGTGCGCGCCCGTGCGCAGCAGCTTCTCGCCGACGGGCAGCCCGCCACCTGGGTGCGCGAGGAGCTGGGTCTCAACTCGGATCAGATCTACAACATCTCGAAGGACATCCCGAACCGCGCGGAGCACGTCCTCGCCTGGCAACAGGTCTGGGCGCAGATCCGCCGCAATCCCACGCTCGTCGCTCTGCACCGGGAGTTCAATCCGACAACGAAGAAGGGGAAGGCGATTAGCACGCAATCGCGGTCCTAGACTGCGCCGCATGGCGCCCGCACTCCTTCCCCTGAGCGACCCGACCGAGTGGCCGGAGTCCGCCGTCGCCGTTATCCGCAAGGAGCTGCGCGGCTCGATCGACATCGTCACCCCCGGGGAGCCCGGTTCCTGGAACCCGGATACCGACCGCATCGAAGGTGGCACCCCGGACGAGGTCCTGGTCTACGACCGTCGCGCCCGCATCCGGGAACTCTCCGCGCGCGAGATCGCCACCTCGAGCGACAGCCGCGGCGTCGGCACGCACCGCGTCACGATCGAGATGGAGGTGGGCGACCACCTCATCCCCGACGAAGGCGCGGTCGTCGTCGTCCGTAACGGCGGCCGATCGCAGAAGCTCACCGGTGCGCGCCTCCCGATCACGCACATCAGCGCCTCCACCGACAACGCGCCCTTCCTGTTCCTCACCGTCAAGGAGGGTTGATGCCCTCGTCCTTCTCCTTCGCTGGTTTCGACCCGTCGGCCCTGTTCGCCGGCGTCGAGCTGTACGGTGACGTTCTCCTGGATGAGGCCGCGGGCGAAATGGCCGTCCTCGGCGAGAGCCTGTCTGAGCGCATGCAGGAAGAGCTGCTCCGCGCCGTCACTCGCACTGGTCTCGCGCGCGTCGCCGCGGGCAAGGGCGTCCACGCTGGTCGCTACGAGACTGGCCGCATGCACGACGCGATCGACTTCGACATCGACGTCGACCAGGAAGAGCGCACGGTCACCCTCCGCTGGGGTTGGATCCAGGAGTGGGCGGACTACTTCGCCCTGCAGGAGTGGGGAACCGAGCACATCGAGGCCATCGGCAGCCTCGGCACCACCTACTCCTGGGGCATCTCGCAGCTCCGCGGCATCCTGAGCGGAATGAGCACCCGATGAGCACCGACGGCACCGAAGAGGCCGACTTCATCCTGGGCGGCCAGTGCCTCGGCTCACTCATGGGCGGCCGCGTCTGGGAGGACGCCGTGCCGCAGGGAACCGTCCTCCGAGTGGAGGGCGACGAGGTGCTCCCCTACGCGGTCGTCCACTTCGGCACGCCGATCACGGAGCGCCCGGGCCGCGGCTCCAGTCGAACCCTCACCGCCAGCGAGAACGAACAGCCCCACGTCATGCCGATCACCGTCATGATCTACGCCACCCGCAGCGCCTCCCTCCGTCGCGCGTTCAAGGGCGTCTGGGATCGCCTCATCGGCAAGAAGCCCAGCGCCGGGTCGGGCGAGGTCCGCTCCCTCGGTGGTACTCGCATCACCGAGAGAGACTCCTCCGGCGCAATCGTGCGTCTCGTGCGCGTGATCTACGCAGAAGTTCCCATCGGCCTGAACGGATGATCACCGAGGGCCGGTCTTAGACTCCGCGCCCATGACGAACGACGTGCGGGCCTACCGCAACACCCAGACCGATCTGGTTGGGGACTACGCGGAGGACTTCGCGCGGTTCTTCCCCGACCTCGTGCTCGTCGAAAGCGAGCCCGCCGAGGACACCTCGGACCCCACCTCGTCCGGCGAGGAGCCGGCGCCCACCCCGACCCGGAAGGCCGAGAAGTGAAGCTCCTCCCCGGAAATGAGACCGTCCTCGCCATCCCCGCGTTCCTGAACGCGGCGGGTGTCCCCCAGCTCGTCCACGCCACCAACGGCTCCGTCGCCCCGATCGACGCGCCGACGAAGGCCATCCTGGACAGCTACATCACCAAGACCGCGCCTTCCGCGGCCAACCCGACCCTCGGCGGCAACCTGTCCGGCGCGATCCGCGACGACCTCGCCCTCGGCCTGACCGGTTCGGAGCGCTCCACGTCGCGCACGATCACCTCGGTCGGCCGCAACGAAGCGCTCACGTTCTTCAACTTCCAGGCCAACCTCACGGTCTTCCTCGACGCCGACCGGGCGCTGTCGTCCGCATCGGTGTTCAACCTCGCGCGCATCTCGACGCGCGTGCAGGGCCTCCCCTACGTGCTCGCGCACCGCCTCGGCCGCCGCAACACTGACGCCGCAGTCGTTGGCGAGGACTGGTCCTACTTCTACGCCGAAACCGGCCAGCCGGTTCCCGGCTACGGGGACGGCGATGAGCAGACCATCGCCCTCAACTTCGTGCCCAAGAACATCGTCAACATCGCCGCCGCGCTGGGCGCGTAAGGAGCCGGACCCATGCCCAACGAGAAGATCCTCTCCAACAAGAACGTCGGCTGGTTCATCGGCCCCGAGACCTCCATCCCGTCCTGGGTCGCGCCCACGCTCGCCCAGCTCTCGGCCCTGCTCAACGTCTCGGCCGGCGTCCGCATCGCAGGCACCGACTTCGGCATCCAGGCATCCGAGCAGACCGACGACCGCTCCTTCGCCGACGAGGCGGGCGCGCAGTCGCTCGGGTACCCGAACTTCGGCGGCAACATCTCGACGTTCGTGCCCACCAACGATGACACCACCTCGGCGGAGCGCATCGCCCACAACGCGGTGAAGAAGCCTCGCACCCGCCTCGCGGTGGCGCAGCGCTTCGGCATCGCGCAGGGCCTCGCCCTCGCGGCTGGCCAGGAGATCAACCTCTTCCGTGTCATCACGGACGCCGAGAACCCCGAGCGCCGCCAGACCGGCTACTCGATCACGACCGAGCTCGTGGCGCAGGACGACGTGCTGGTGAACTACATCATCCCGCCCGCCGTCGCCGTTGCCGTCTCGCTCACGGGCACCTCCGGCGGTGTCGTCGGCGGGGCTGGCCTGCTCGGCGCGCTGTACCAGGGCCAGGCGGTCACCGCGGGCGTGAAGTACACGTCCTCGAACCCCGCCGTCGCGGAGGTTCTGCCCAACGGTGTCGTGCTCTTCAAGAGCGCCGGCACCGCGAACATCACGGCGTCCTACCCGGGCGCCACCGACTCGACCCCGAAGGCCATCACCGTCACCGCCTCCTGAGTTAGCACGCAAAGCGCGCTGGCAGGAACACCCTGAGAGAGGAACTCAGAATGACCGAACGTACCCCCGAAGAGATCGCGGCGGAGGCCCAGGAAGGCTTCGATCTCGTTGTCGAAGCCGAAGAGCGCCCCAAGCTCCAGGCCTCCGTCACGATCTTCCTCGACGAGCCCACCGGCAAGCAGCTCGGCGGCACCGAGCCGAGGTTCCGTGTCATCAGCGGCGTCCGGATGCCCGACGGAGAGCGCCGCTGGGGTGTGATCGGCGAGATCGCCGACCTGGCGGAGAAGCGTCAGCGACTCATCAAGGCCGGTGCCTCCGAGGAGGACGCCGAGGTGCTCGACATCGACGAGCGCGTGAACGAGCTTCTGGAGCGAGCTTCGGATCTCCAGCGCAAGCTCGCCAAGTCCGCGCGCACGATCCACCTCCAGGGCCTCCCCCGCGTCATCCTCGATGATGCCCGGGGAAAGGCTCGCGAGCACCTGGCCATCGCCGTCGGCGCAGAGGTCCCCGACGACAAGGCGGAGGCGCTCGAGAAGCGCTACGCCGCTGAAATCCTGTCGCGCGCCGTGACGGGGATCGAGGCTCCCAACGGCGCCAAGGGCCGCCTCCTCGACGTCGACCGCGCCGAGAAGCTGCAGGGTCAGCTCCCCGACTCCGAGTATGCGCGCATCGCGTCGAAGATCAGCGAGCTCCAGTACCAGACCTCGATCGCCGAAGGGGCTGTCGACAACGCGGATTTCTGAGTGAGTACCTGGCTTCCGGGCCGGGGGCCAGGTATCTCCACCTCATCCGCGCGGCCATCACGGCCGGCATCCGGCCCTCCTCGCTGATCTTCCGCACCCAGCCGACCGAGCCGTGGACGGATCGCGACTTCCTCCTCCTCGAGGCCTACCAGATCCTCGAGGATGAGCGCTGCTCCTGCGGCTACCCCGTCTACATCTGCCGCAGCGACGACCCCGACCTGCAGTTCCGCATCAACAAGGTCACCTGTCAGGCCCAGAGCGCCATCGAGCGTGAGCGCGAGCGAATGGGCGACAAGAAGACCCCTGGCCTGGAGATCCGCGCCGAGGCATTCAGCGTGTCCGGCGCGCCGCTGAGCTCCTTCCGACGCCCGTACTACGAAGCCGAAGCCAAACGCCGCCAAGCGATGAACGATGATCGACACCCCTAGACTCCGCGGCCATGAGCGCGCCGATCACTCCTGAGTCCCTGCGGGGAATCTCGTGATCGAGGGCCTCAACCAGGAAGCACAGCTCAAGCTCAAGGTCGTCCTCGACGGCATCCGTGAAGCGCGCCGAGACCTCGACGACCTCGGCGAACAGGTCGACAAGGACCTCCGGAAAGACTTCGAGCGCGCCACCAAGAAGATCGTCGAGATGGAGGAGGCCCTCGACGGCCTCGGCTCCAGCGGCAAGAAGGCCGGCGCGGACGCCGCGGCCGGTGCGAAGACCGCCGACGACGCCTGGAAGAAGGCGCTCAAGACCGCCCGCGACGCTCAGGACGCGTTCGCGAAGAACGCGCAGGGTAAGGTCACCGGCTCTTTCGAGAAGGGCTCCCGGCCGCTCAGCGACTTCGGCGACGCCGAGAAGCAGCGACTCCTCGACATCGACGACGCCTCGCGCGCGAACATCATCGGGGCGATCCGTAAGGAGCGCGCTGAGCGCGACAAGCTCGCGACCGAGACGGTCACCGCCGAGGCGCGCATGGAAGCGGCCATCAACCGCACCGCCGAAGCGGAACGCGCCCGCGCGCGCGCCCGTCGCCGCGCCGACGAGAAGACCGCGTCGCAGTCCTGGGACCAGAATTTCAAGACCCTCAGCGACGACACCGCCAAGACCGAGGCCGAGAACGCGCGCGCGATCAAGGACGCTGCGGCTGCAGAAGCGAAGGCCGAGGCGGCCACCGCCAAGCGGGCCGCCGCCGAGCGTCTGCTGAATCGTCAGCGCATCGCCGCCGAGAATAGGGCGGCCGCCAAAGCGTTCGACGACGAGTTCAAGGCGCTGTCGAACGCGACGGCCGCCGGCTCGAAGCACACCGAGAACCTCATCAGCCAGCGCTACGCGCTCTACGACGTCTCCACCACGGCCACCGTCGCCGGCGTCGGACTGCTCGGACTGGTCACCGCCTACGAGGCTGTCGCGATCGCGCGCCAGCGCGCCTTCGCGGACGTGCGCCGCACGACCGGCTTCGACGTGGACACCGGGCAGATCGGCCAGCTCACGGAGCTCCGCGATCAGCTCGTTGGACTGACCTCCAGCATCCCCGAGAACTTCGGCAAGATCGCCGAGACCGCTGCGGTCGGTGGACAGCTCGGCGTCGCCGCGGATGACGTCGCGAAGTACACCGAGTCCGTCACGAAGTTCTCCACCATCTCGGGTATCGCCGCCGAACAGTCGGGCCTCCGCCTGGGCCGCCTGGTCAACATCCTCGGCCTGAACGCCGACGGCTACGAGCTGCTCGCCCGCTCCATCTCGTTCGCGGGCACGGAGTCCGCGGCCACTGAGGACCAGATCCTCTCGGTCGCCGCTGAAATTGCACCCTACGCGCGCCAGGTCGGCTTCGCGGCGACGGAGACCGTTGGCCTCGCGACCGCGCTCGCCTCCCTCCAGGTCCCGCCGGAGCGCGCCCGCTCGGCGATCCAGGACATGTTCCGCTCCATCGACGGCGCGGTGACCTCGGGTGGCGAGAAGCTGCGCAACTACGCCGCGATCTCGGGCATGACCGTCGACCAGTTCGTCGCGGAATGGAAGTCCCGCCCCTCGGAGGCCCTCCGCGCTTTCACCGAGGGCTTTGCGGGCGTCGACAACGCGACCCTGTCGCTGCGCCAGCTCGGCCTCGACGGTCAGCGTGTCGCGCCCGTGCTTCTGTCGCTGGCCAACAACTCCGACCTCGTGTCGAAGTCGTTCCAGGATGCCGCGGACGGCGTCAACAACGGCTTCCTCGACGAGGCGTTCGCAGTCACCGTCGGCACGGTCGCTGCTCAGATCCAGATCCTCGTCAACGAGCTGGCCAACTTCGCTGATGCCGCGGGCGGACCCACCCTGCAGGCCCTCCTGGGACTCATCGTGGGCGGCCAAAAGGTCCTCCAGGTGCTCACCGCCCTGTCACAGACGCCGCTTGGGCAGTTTCTCGGGATCGTCGTCACCGGCCTCGCCACGCTCCTCGGCGCCCTACTCCTCATCGTCGGCGGGGCGGCCGCCACCGGAGCCTCGCTCCTGGCCCTGCGCACCGCGGTCGCCGGCCTCGACGGCCAGCTTCCCCCGGCGATCGCCAAGGTCGTCAACCTCGGTCTCTCCCTGTTCGGACTGCAGGTTCAGGCCCGACAGGCCGCGCCCGCCCTCGTCGCCACCGGCGTCGGCGGAACGGCCGCGGGCGCGGGACTCGAGCGCGCGGCCATCGGTGCGCGCGCGGCGCGCGTGGCCATCATTGGACTCCTCGGCGCCACCGGCATCGGCCTGCTGCTCACCCTGCTCGGTAGCGCCGCAGCGGAGAGCCTGAACGCGTCCACCTCGCAAGAGCAGCTCTCCGACGCGATGGCCACCACCAACGACGCCACCGGCGAACAGGCCGGGCTCATGCTCGCGGATGCCGACGCGATCCGCGCCGCCGTCGACGCCGCCAACGAGTTCGCACTCTCGCAGGCCGACCTGGAGGGTTCGCTCTTCGCGCTCGGCCAGTCGATGCAGAAGAACGGCCGCAACTTCACCGCCTACAGCACCGGCGGCCGCACGAACATGAAGGCGCTGCAGGACGCCATCCGGTCCGCGACGGCAACCGCGGGTGGCGACGCGCAGCTCCTTGCCAACCTCCTTCTCGGGATCCAGCAGCAGCTCGTGGCCACCGGGGCGAGCTCCGGCGCCATAGAGATGGTTCAGCGTGCAATCGAGGCGACCGGCAAGGCCGCCACCGACGCCACCATCACCTCCAACTCCCTCGCGGTGGGACTGGAGAGCGTCGACGCCTCCTCCCGCAAGGCGAGCAAGGGTGTCAACGAGCTCGGCGAGAAGGTCCGCACCGTCTCGGACTACGCCCGTGACCTCGGCTCCGTCCTCTCCGACTCCGTCACCTTCCGATTCGGCAGCAGCATCGCCTACGACAAGGTGCTCTCGCAGTACAGTCGCATGCGAAAAGAGGCGGCGGACGCCACCAAGTCCGTCGACGACCTGCGCCGCAAGATCCGAGACACCGAAGCGGAGCTGACCGGCCTCGGCGCCGACCGCACCGGCCTGGAATACTCCCTCTCGATCGCGTCCCAGTACGGCGACACGATCCGGGCATCTCAGCTCGCCAGCCAGATCGCGAAAATCGACTCCGACGCCGCGGCAAAGCGGTCCGAGCTGGGCACCCTGAACGGGCAGCTCATCACGGCGCAGGACGCTCTCAACTACTCCCTCGCAGGGAACTCGGAAGCCGCCGTCAACGCGCGGTCGAACGTCATGGCGTTGGTGACCGCCTATCAGGAGTACCTGACCGCGCTCGCAAACAGCGGCATGGGCCAAGAGGAACTGCAGGCCAAGGCGGCGCAGCTCCGCGCAGAGTTCGAGTCGCAGCTCGCACAGATGGGCTACTCCTCGGCCGAAGTGAGCAACGTCTTCTCCCCCGCGTTCCAGGGGTTCAGCGACATCATTGAGCGCTTCCCCCGCAACGTCACCCTCGACGCGAACGTCGACCCCGCCCAGCGCGCCCTCGATGAGTGGCTGGCGAAGAACGCTGAGCACAAAATCGACGTCGACATCGAAGCGGATGCCAACGAGGCGCAGGCGCAGGGAACCCAGGCGGGCGAGGCGCTCGGGCGCGGCGTCCAGGAGGGCATCAAGAAGAGTGGCCGCGATCGAGCCGGCGGCGGAACCTTCACTACCCCGAAGGATGACCCGTGGGGCTACATGGCACGCACGTTCTGGAGCAACCTCTGGAACTGGGACCAGGACCTCAAGAACCCCTTTGCCGGCTTCGCCGACGGCGGCTACACCGGCGACGGTGCGAAATACGACGTCGCCGGACCTGTCCACAAGGGCGAGTTCGTCTTCTCCCAGGAGGCGACCCGCTACTACGGCGTCGACAACCTCGCACGGTGGCACGCCGCCGGACGCTCCGGCGGCGGCTACGCGAACGGCGGCAGCACGGGCAGCAGCGCGGGCAACTTCTTCGGCGCCGGCCCCGGGGGCCTCGGAACCATGCCGGTCTCCCTCACCCAAGACACTGTCGAGCGCATCGCAGACGCCGTCGCGCAGCGCCCGGCGGTCCTCTGGGGTGACGGCCGCGAGCTGGCGAAGACGGCATCCGCTGGCAACGCCAGCATCTCGAGAGGAATCTGATGGGCAGCACCATCTACTTCGGCAACCGCCAAAAGCAGGTCTTCATCCCCGCGCCCGACGTAGGCATGTCCTGGTCCAACGTCAAGCGGTCCAACCTCATCGCCCTCGAGGGCGGCGGGGTCTACGTCGACGACTCCAAGGCGTCCCACCGCGAAGGCGTTGCCGAGTGGTCCACCCAGAACCCCGCGAGCTTCCGGGTCGTCAAGGAGTTCCTCGACGGAGTCTGGGGACCCGGGCCGTTCTACTGGGTCGACCCCTTCGCGGCGGACACCAACCTCCTCTCCCCCGCGTGGGCGACGCCCGGGATCATCGCCGACGGCGACTGGCCCGACATCTACACCACCCCCCGAATCAGCACGCCCACCGCCACCCCTGGCCTACTCGGACTCCCCACGCGTACGGTGACCTACGCCCCGACGAACCTGAGCACGGAGGCAACGCCGACGCGCCGATTCACCATCCTCATCCCGCCCGGCTACCAGCTCGCCTTCGGATGCCATGGCTGGCAGACGGGCTCGGGCGTCGTCGCCCTTCGGGCCACCATGGCCGACGGCACCCAAGCGACGACCACGTTCGCCCCCGTCGAGACTTTCGGCACGCTCTCCCTCCAGGCCACGAACCTCTTCGCCTACTCCGCCGGACACCGCCTGGTCGACATCTTCCTCGCCCGCACAGACGCCACCAACTCCACGATCTCCCTCGCCGCCATGCGAGCAATCATCGTCCCCGAGGGTGCGACGATCGTCGCGGAAAATCAGCCCTTCGTGTCGGGGGAAGGAGCGGGGGGTCTGCGCTTCGCAGGCGGAATCAACGAAACGCTCAACTACGCACCCCGTGATCCGTCCCTGCGATCCAAGGGCTTCTCGGTGAAGCTCGTTGAGATCGGGGACTGGGGATGAAGGCCACCAACGCGGGTAGCGGCAGCTTCGGCGTCATCGAGGACTGGTCGGTTACGGAGACGGTCACTCCGATCGTTGTCAGCGACACCACCACCTCCATCGGTGACGCAACCCTGAGCGTCACCCGTAACGCGGACACCGACCTCATGGACGGCAACCGCCTCGGCCTGGAGCATCCCGTCCCGGGGTTCGACATCGCGCTTCCGGTCACCGTGAACCGCGTCGGGATGACTAGCCCCGCCCAGGCCAGTCTCAACGCGGACTCCGCCTTCGGGGCCTTCATCTCGAGCCGGATGCAGATTCCCGGCATCGAAACCGGCCTGCCCCTCAGCGCTCTCGACGTCGCATGTCAGGCCGCGGGCATCACTCGGCAGACCGGCCCCAACGTGACCGACGATTACTGGTCCCTGCAGGGTCACACGGTCGGCGTCTCCAGCTCGGGTGACATCCTCCAGCCCGAAACTGTGGACCGCACCCTGATCTCCGCGAACGGGTCGCCCGACTACGCCAGCGAGGGCGGCGAGACGGTCCTTTACCAGGAGATCAGCCGCCACGTCGCGGCCGACAACTGGACGCCCGCAGGACTTCCGCGCCGCGTGATCGGCGGAACGATCCAACATCGGCGCGAGCGGACCTACATCAAGTTCACGATCGCCCCGTTCTCGGCGATCGCCTCGGCGAGCTTCTCAGTGGCCTTCGGGCCCAGCTTCCGCAAGATCGGGGACACCTACAACGTCGCCAACCCCACCACCGTCACGGTCACCGCCTCCCTCACCACCAACACCGGCGCCCTGACGGCCTCGATCATCCACCAGGATTCCGCGGCAGCCACCCAGACCGCCACGGCCACCACCGGCCAGATCGCACCCCTGGCGCGCACTCGACCGGTCACGGTCTGCATCGAGATCACCGCCGTCGACGGCGCGCTCCGCGTCCGGGTGGCGGGCATCTCGAGCGCCGGCTCCTCTGCCACCATCACCGCAACCTCGGCACCCCTGGCTGGCGAGCTCGCCACGCTCTACTCGAAGCAGTGGGTCATTCAGCAGGCCAACGCGGGGCAAGGTATCCGCGATCTCGTGGTTGCACGATCGACGTCCGACCGGTGGGCATCCTGGATCAGCGCCGACTACGCCCTCGGGCCCGCAGTGACCGTCGATGCTGGAGCCACCTTCCCCGCCGGGTCGCCGATCGCCCCATTCGACGGCGAACTGTGGGACTACGTCAAGCAGGTCTGCTCCGCACGCGGGGTCGAGCTCGCATCCACTCCTGCCGGGATCATCGCGCGCCGCCCCGGTACACGCACGATCGACCTCGCGCACCGCGCAAGCGCCAGCCGCGCCATCTCCGGCGCTTCGGCCGCGCGTGCAGTGGTCGTTACCAATCACCGCACGAAGGCCCTCGACATCGTCGGCGCCGAGGCCTGGCGGGCGACGTCGATCTACTCTGTCGATGTCGGCCAGACGACCATCGTCAACCTGCCGGTGCCGAAGGGCGTCCGCTTCCTCGCATCCCCGCGACCCTGGTACAACACCAAGGTCGCCCGCGGTGTCATCATCCAGCAGCCGCAATACCTCGACGGGTACGCCGAACTCGAGGCTGGCACCGCGGGGCGGTACTACATCACGGCGCAGGACGGCTACCCGGTCAGCCCCGTCCAGTGGACCAACTACGGCGGCCGCCTCACCGTCTCCGTCGTCGATGGCGTCGCCACGATGAAGCTCACGGGACCCAGCCGAGCAATTCCGGGCGTGGCGGGCCCATTCCGCATTGGCGAGTCGAGCAACAGCAGCGATTACGCGGTGCTCCGCCTGTTCGGAACGGGCGTGTCGACCAAGCCGACCGACGTCACGCTCCCCTCCGGCGCGAGTCCGCGCGAAACCCGGGTCGAGACCGGCAGCACCGTCACCAATATCGCGATCGGCAACATCGGCGAGGTCTACAACGCCGCCGCCTGGGTCGCCCAGCGCACCTCCGGCCCCTCCGTCACACTCACCGCTCGGATGCCCATGGGCGCCCTCGGCGGGTGGGCCGTGGCGCCCGGCTCCCTCATCACCTGGGAGGGCAACGTCTTCCGCGTCGACAGCGTCTCGTACGCGAGCGGTCTGGGCACGCTGACCTGCTCTAAACTCACCCGCCTCAGCGACATGCCTGGGACGAACCGCACGCTCGCGCAGTACGCCTCGGACTACTCGGGGCTGACCTGCCACGACTACGCGATCCGCCCGCTCGCCCTTACTGCCCCCGCTGTCTGACCCAGGAGGAACCGTGGCACTCAAAGGAGCCAACGCCAATCTCGGACCCGAATCGAAGGAGTGGGAGCGCAAGCTCGAGGAAGTCATCGTGGACTACGAGCGCCGCATCATCGCGCTCGAGCTCCAGCTCCAGGCGGTGACTCGATGATCACACTCCCCAACGGCGTCAAGGTCCCGGACGCGCAGGATCTCGTCGACCCGGCCAAGCTCATGCAGGACGTGGCCAAGTCCTTCTCTGACGCGATCGGCGGTCTCGGAGTCGGCAAGCGGCAGCCGAAGAGCTACACCGTCGCCAATCAGACGGAGAAGACGGATCTCGCCACCACCACCCCGCCCATCAACGGCGACGAGGTCTTCGTGGAGGACACCGCGTGGTGGGAGATGTATGACGGCGCGGCCTGGAAGGTCGTCCGCACGACGAGGCCGATCGCCTGGCCCCTCGCCCACACTGGAATCAACAACGGCAACGGCGCCTCGAACTTCTTCTACAGCGTATCGGGCGACATGATCACCCTCACCGGCAGCTTCACCCTCGGTAGCTCGACGACGATGCCCGCCGGCGGCTCGAGCGCCCGTCTAGTGCTCCCGTTCCCTACGTGGATCAACGGCTCGGTGTCCATCATCGGAACCTGCTCCGCCTACGACGCCTCGACCGGTAACCACTATTCCGGGGCGGTGGTCGGCACGGGAACCAGCCCATTCACGCAAGCGGCGACCATGTTCGACACCGCCACCACGGCCGCGCTGGCCTACCTCCAGTCCGACCAGCCGTTCGTCTGGGCCGCGCCCGACGTGCTCAGCCTCAATCTGCGGTGGCGGCGGGGCTAATGGGCAGCATCCTCCCCAACGCGGTCTGGCTTCCGGGGCCGGAAGACCCGATCGACTGGCACATCACCGCATCCATCATGGGTGCGGCCGCAGATGCCGCACTGTCCGGCCGAAGCGACGGCGCACGCACGCGCCGCAGGTTCGTGGCCACGGCCAGCGACGTCGACGCCGTGAAGGCCATCGAGGGCCTTGCCCCGGGCGATCAGATCTACCGAAGCGACACTCGCGTCATCGAGACTCTTGAATCGACGGGGTGGCGTGTCACGAGAACATTCGTCGCTCTGAGCTTCACTCCTGACTGGGCCACCGACAGCGGCCAGACCTTCCGACCGGGAAACGGGCAGCAGGCGTGGTGCTACTGGGTGGACGGCAAGGTCATCACCGTGTCGGGCGTTCTCGTGTTCGGCTCGACCACCGACTTCGGAAGCAACGGGTACGGCCCGTTTCTGCCCAATGTCCCGGGCTACCCCGCAGGCCGCCTCCTCACGACGAGCTTATGGGGAGCCGGCGAGGCGATCGCCCAGATCAGCGGCGGCCTCTACCGCGGCACTGTCACAAGTGCGCCCCTGCCCTCCCCGTTGAGCACCCCTCGCCACCAGCTCATCTTCCGCAACACTCAGCGCCAGACCCGATGGATGGGGCCCACCTTCCCTGCCACGTGGGGGCAGAACTCCGTGCTCTCCGTTACATACCAGTACGAGACCACGGCCTAGGGAAGCGCGGTTCGTTTCCAGCCACCCCTAGACTCCGCGCCGCACGGACAGGAGAGGAAACAAGATGGCTGACCCCGCGGAGTACGCAGACTCCACGCTGATCGCGACACTGCAGGCGACCGGCGCCCCGCGCATCCTCACGACGCGACTGGACGGCGAGGTCGTCTACGTGGCTCTGGATGAGGCCGGTCAGCTCGTCGAGGTGGCGCTCTAATGCCCGCGCTTCCCTGGTCGCAAGCCGTCGACATCGGCCTTGGCCGTGGCCGACTCGCGCCGGCAGCCGCGGCGTCGCTCGCGCGCGTCGACCGGGACATGCGCTCGGCGTTCGGCCGCGCCGCAGACATCAACGAGGCCTGGCGGTCCCCCGAGGATGCCGACAAGAACTACGCGGCCTACCTCCGCTACCTGCGTGGCGGCCCCTGGGCTCCCATCGCCCTCCCTGGCGACAAGTCCGTTCACTGCTTCGGCTTCGCTGTCGACACCGACGACACCTCCGATGCGCAGATGCGCATCTGGAACGACCACGGGTGGTTCTGGACCGTCTACCGCGACGGAAAGCTCGTCGAGCGGTGGCACCTCGAATACTTCCCCGAACGCGACAACCACCGCAACGAAAGCATCGGCCAGGCGGCCACCGACACGTCCGAGGAGGACGACATGCGCATCATCTACAGCCAGCACCTCGACCGAGAGTTCCTGATCGGGGACGGCGGGATCACCCACCTCACCGGCGGCGCCAGCAAGGCCCTCAACGCCATCGGAATCTCCGGAAACCGGTTCATCAATCAGCTCGGCAAGGACGACTTCCGCATGGCAGTCGAAGCCCACGGCCTCAGCTACGAGCAGACCCGACTCCTTCCTGTAGGCAAGCGTCTCCTCGACGACGGCCGCGTCCTCGACGCCGGCAACGTGCCGTGGGGCCCCCGCTGGGCTTGACGTGACTCACGCTCGCCGCTGACCAAGAAACGACACGCCCAATGACCGACGCGCCCGACAACGGCTCCGTCCGCATCCCGCCCCAGCAGGTCTACGCGGAGGTCCTCACGATGAAGGACTCCATCGCGGGCCTCATGGGACTGATCGAGCGCCACATCGCTCTGCAGGAACAGACGAACGGCAGCGTCCGCGAGGACGTGAAGGAGCTGGACGGCCGCGTCGACGGGCATGATTCCGACATCGTCGGGATCAAGACGCGGCTGACCAGCATCGACCTGGACATCCTCGTGCTCAAGGAGGCGTCCTCGAAGAAGGAGGCGCGCCGCGCACCCTGGTATTCCATCGTCGGCGCGGTCGGCGTGATCGTCACCGGCGCCATCCTCCTTCTCAACACGATCGCCCAGTACCAGCAGCAGATCGCTCTCCTGGAGCGCATCGCCCCTTGACCGAGAGGTGCCCATGACGGAGCACTACAAGGCTCGCCCCGACGTCCTGGAGCTCGAAGAGTTCCACGACGCCCTCATTAACCCGGACGAGAAGCGCGACGCCATCGCCGAGCGCTTCAACGTCTCGGCCGGGTTCGTCTCGAAGTACCGCGACCTCGCGCGCGCCGGGAAGTACCCGGGCCGCGAGAACGCCGCGGCCGCGCCCAGTGAGTCCAGCTCCAGCACGACGAACTCCGACGGCACGAAGCGCCTGGAGTTCATCCGCAACCGCCCCGTCGACATCAACGACGCTCGCGACCTCATCCGACAGTCCGGCGACAACCCGGACCTGTTCAACATCTCGATCCGCGCGATCGCGTACGGCGACGACAAGAGCTCGAACAAGATCGCCGCCTGGTCCAAGACCGGCACCGAGCTGCTCATCGACAAGCTCCCCCTGCCGGAGCTGTACCGCGAGGCCGAGAAGCGCATCCGCGACATCCGCCCCGTCGCGCCGGCTGCGCGCGGCACCGTCGTCGTGGTCGCCGACCCGCAGATCGGCAAGACCGGACGCCGCGGCGGCACCCCCGAGCTCCTCGAGCGCCTCGACGTCATCCGCGGCCGCCTGGACGCCGAGCTCGGCGCGCGCAGGCCCCAGCGCATCCTCGTGCTCGACCTGGGCGACGGCATCGAGAACTTCGAGTCCGGGGGCAACCCCATGTTCACCAACGACCTCTCCCTCCCCGACCAACTCGACTGCTACGCGACCGAGATGTGGAAGTTCGTCCGCCTGGCTCACGAACATGCCGAGACGGAGGTGGGCGTGGTCACCTCGAATCACTCCGCCTGGCGCAAGGGCAAGCAGCTCCTCGGCAAGCCCACGGACGACTTCGGCGTCTTCACCCACAAGCAGCTCCGCAAGCTCGCCGCCGAGGCCGGCATCTCCGTCAACTGGCACTTCCCCTCGGAGTGGGACGAGTCCATCTGCGTCGACTTCATGGGCACGCCCATCGGCGCAGTCCACGGCTCGCAGTTCAACCCCAGCGGCGCGATCGCCTGGTGGGAAAAGCAGGCGTTCGGTTCCCAGGCCGTTACCAAGGCCGACGTCCTCGTCACCGGCCACTACCACACGTACGGCGCCGGCGTGGCGGGCGAGAACCCCTTCACTGGCCGCGAGCGAATGTGGCTCGGCGCCCCCACGGTGGACAACGGCTCCGACCACTACCGCCTCACCGCCGGCCGCGACTCGCGCCCCGGCCTGATGATCTTCGACGTCACCGAGCATGGCTTCGACCTGGGAAGCCTCAAGCTCCTCTGACGAGCTCTAGACTCCGCGGCCGTCAGCCCAGCCCCAGCGAAAGAGAGAGCATGAGCATCCCCAAGATCAACCTCGAGCAGGTCATCCCCGACGGCAAGGTCCGCCAGCGCATCTACCAGGGCTTCGCGGGCCTGGGTCTCGCGCTCGGCGCCGCGGCCGTCGGCTACGGCGTCATCCCCGGCGTCGACCTCCCGACGCCCCTCACCGTCGCCAACGCGGTGTACGTCTTCCTCGCCGGATCGGGCTTCCTCGTGGCCCAGGCGAACACCCCGACCGAGACCTACGCGGGCGAGTAACCCGCACGAGAAGGCCCCCGGCTCGCTGAGCTCGGGGGCCTTCTCATTTGCGTGCTATCTCACGCCGCCGGCGCGAACGTCGAGACCGGCACGGCGGCAGGTCGAGTTCGGGGCGGCCAGAAGCGCCGCACCGTCGGCCGATGCTGCCGAGCCTTGAGGAACGCGATCGCGTGGCGTGCCGAGTCGGTCGCGTGCGGCTGGCCGACGAACCAGAGCTGGTGCGCCTTGAGGAGGTCGTCCGGCGCGTTCGCCTTCGCCGTGTTCCGCTGCCCGGCGATCGGGATGCCCTCCACGCCGAACCGCGCGTCGAGCGCTCCCTCCACGCGCAGGGGCGTGACGTTCGGCCGCTCGGTGCGCTTGTCGTCGATGAACAGCTCGGTCACGATCTCATCGGGCCACTCACGCTCGTCGAGCCACCGCTTCGCGAAGACCCCGACCCCACGGAGGCCCCCGCCGATCTGCCCGTGCTCGAGGAGCTGCAGCGGGGTCACAGGGTCGTAGTACCAGAGCGACCATCCGGTCGTCTCCCCCGGGTCGAAGGCGAGGAGGCGGGTCACTCTGGTGCCGCCCGCCGATAGCCGAGCGCGATCGACAGTTCGCCGTAGGCCTGGCGGTGATCGTCGTTGTTGCAGCCCCAATGGAGCTTGTCGAATGCGCCCTCGACGGCGGCATGCTCGACGCGCCCGAGGATCAACCCGAGCCGGTCGTGCAGCTTGCCAGCCTCCTCAAGCGTCAGGCGCGCCCAGTGATTCCGCACGCCGTCGAACATCAGCCAGACCCACGGTTCCGGCCAGATGTGCGAGTCGCTGTCGACGTCGACGGAAAGCGTGCCCTGCCCACCCATGGCGAGGGGGATCTCCTCGTTGGTGCGGTCCTCGAGGCTCACCGCAAGTCCTCCTTGACCGGCACGTGACGGCGGGACGGGTCCTTGATGCGGCGGCGCTCGAGCCACGCGCGGACGGTCATGTCTTCGACGGCGATGAGCTCGTCGAGCGCGTCGTCGTCCGGCCCTCCTTCGATGACTTCGGCGAGGCGGTGGGCGACCAGGCGCCAGTGCTGGCCCTCGGAGCGCTTGCTTCGCGAGCCACCGACGGGCCAGTTCGGGTGCCCTTCGAGCATGAGCAGAACGCGGATGACCATGGCGCGGTAGTTCACGGTTCGCCTGTACGCCTCGGCCGATACGGCGGGGTCTTCGGCGCGCACCTTGATCTCTCCGTCGACGCGGATGAGGGCGTGGTTGAGGGTCGTCCAGGTGCGCTCGATGACCCGCGGGTGCAGGAACGGGCTCCGGTACGAGGTCGTCTGGTAGAAGTCCTCACTCACCTCGTCGTGGAACGCGTCGTCCGAGAGGGCGAGGAGTCGCTCCCACTCTCGCGGTGCCGGATCTACCGGGACGGGGAGCAGGATGGCGGGGGCGAACTCGGGGGCGGGTGCGAGTGTCATGCAGATTCTCCTTCTGTTGGGTGTTCGGTAGCGGATGCCTTGGCCTTCTTCACGGGCTTCGGCGGTTTCGGTGCGATCATGTCGAGCCACTGCTCGAGGCCGAGCGGCGGACTGAGCCCCTCGACCTTCTCCCACGCGCGCGGCTTGCGCGGATCCTTCTGCGTGGTGCGCCACTCTCGGCCGAGGATCGGGTCGTAGGTGTGTGCGCCCTTGAAGTCAGAGGTGGGCTTCTTTCCCTCCCGATGCTTGCGCTCCCACGTTCCCTGCAGTGCGAGCATCTGGCCGCCGGCGCGCTTCGCTGCCTGGATGACGATGGTCTCCAGGTCGTGCTCCTCGAAGCGGATGTCCCCGGCGAGGTGCGGGTCGTCATCGCCTTCATCGCTGTCGGCGGCGTACAGCACCGCGGGGACGTGGACGATGGACCGCGAGATCTCCACTTCCCAGCCGTGACCGAGGAGTCGCCGGGCGAGCGTGCCTACGGCCCCTGACGCGGCAGCCGGGTCCTCCAGCTCGTGCGCGAACTCGACGACTTCGATCGTGGTGGTGGCATCGGAGGACTTGTCGCGCTCCTTCGCCTCCTTCTGCGCCCTCTTCTCGGCGCGGTAGGCGCGGACACGGTCGTAGACCCGCTGCAGCTCGTCCGGGTCCATTGGATACCGGGGCTTCGTTCTCCCGCCCGCGGCGTCCAGCTCGACGTCGGACTCCTCGACCTCGGCGAGACCGACCGGTACGGCCATGGCGTCCATCAGTAGAACCTCACGGAAGGAGCCGGCGTGGGCTCCTTGACGAGCGGCTCGATGGCCACCAGCCGCACCTCAGCGCCCATCACAGCGCTCAACCACCGCTCCTCGGTGACGACGCCCGGATGCGTCGACGGCGCGGTGAGGCAGGCTTCCAGGGCTCCTCGCACCGACTCCAGCCGATCGACGTTCTCGGGGCGGATGTAGACGAACTCGCACATGAAGTCCGGCACAGCGCCGAACGCCAGCACGCGCGCGGGCCCAGCGGCGGCCGCCGGCGACGGCAGGATCTTGAACGGCAGGTTGAGTGAGGCCTTCGCCTCGCGCAGCAGTGCGTCGCGCCCCTCGACCCACACCGGGGGGAAGATCGGGAGCGGTCGGACCTCAGACATCGCCGACCTCGATTCGCGCGCGGCCGCGGCGTACCTGGGAGCGGACGGATGCCACGGGCACGTCGAAGATGCGCGCAAGCATGAGCTCACTCGTGCCGGCGTTGACGATCCGGGTGGTCAGGACGTCGTTGGTCTCGTTGCGGTCACGGAGAGCGAGGTCTTCGAGGATCCAGGTGAGCGTCTCGGGGTTGAATCGGCCGCCGGTGGAGTCCTTCTTCGTCACGAGCCGCCGGACTTCGTGCATCCCCGCCCCACTGATCGCCGAGATCTGGGCGAGGGACCACAGTCCGTGCGACCCCAGGATCTCCACGGCGCGCGCACGGCGGTCCGGCTGCAGTCGATCGACGCGCCGGTAGATTTCGTCGGCCTCTTTCGCGGCCTTCCAGTGATTAGCCACCGGTCACCACTCCTTTCGCGATGAGCGTCGTCTTCGTTCCGTCCATCCAGGTCGCGCGTCCTTGCGCGATGAGTTCTTCGATGAGGTCGAGCACGTCGCGCCTTCGGTTGCGGAAGCGCGGGAGCCCGTGGATCTGCTGCAGGAGCATCACGCCGCCGTTGTCGAGCACGGCGCGCTCGATCATGTTGACCTCGCGGGTGCGGAAGCTCTCGTCGGTGGCCTCGACCATGGTGAGGATGTTGGTGGCCCACTCCTCCGCCTGCTCGAGCGCGATCAGAAGGTCCCCCAGCTCGATGCGGGATCGTCCGCGCGAGAGCGCGACGAGAGCGGCGCAGCGGAGGATGGTCTCGTTGAGGCGGCGGAAGGTGGGCCGGAGCCTATCGGCGTAGGGGCCGTGGTGCCCGATGCGGGCGAGGTCGGACACGAACGTCCTGTGCCTGTCGATGACCTCGCGCGGCATCTTCATCCGCACGGGCTTGTTGTCCTGCCGGGCGACCTTCATCACGGCGGATCCGAACTCGGCCGCCCACTGCTGGTACATCTGCTTGCCGCTGCTGACGGCTTCCTCGTCGTCGAGGTCCTCCTCGCCGACCCAGTCGCCGGCCATGGTGGCGATCGAGTCGTCGGGCGCGTCGCCGATGGCCCAGACGAATCGGTTGAGGAAGCCGGATTCCCAGTCCTCGGGGCCCATCACGTCGGCCATGCCCTGCGGGGTGCCCATGAGCGAGACGGTCAGGTAGGAGCGAGCGTCCTTCCCGGAGATGTCGGCGTTGGTGTTGCGGAAGACCTTGCCAACCTCGCCGTCGTAGACGGCGGTGATGATCCCGGGGAGCTCGCTGAAATTGCCGGGGCGTCGCCAGATCGGGATCTTGGTGTGTGCCTCGTCGAGGTTGAACCACGTCGACTTCCCATCCAGCTCGATGAGGGTCTTCGGGAGGGAGTCGTTGGTGTGGTTGCCGCCGATGTCGGGGCTGTCGGCCGCGAGGTAATAGGCGCGCATGATCTGTTTGATCGCGCGCAGCGCCTCGGACTTTCCCGAGGTGGTGCGTCCAACGGTGCAGGTGTAGAGGTTGAGGGGGCGGTCCATCGCGCCCTTCTTCGGGAGCACCCCCTTGGATCCGAAGACGATGGAGAGCACGACCCAGCGGTTCATCCGGTAGTAGGGCAGGTTGACGGTGGAGAACGTCTTCTGTGCCCACTCGATGAAGCGGGCGCCGAACCAGTCGTGAGCTTCGGCGACCTCGCGCTCCTCGGGCGTGAGGAAGGAGAGTCGTTTCGGTGCGGCGGGCTGGACGACGGGCATCTCCACGACAGCAGCGGGCTCGTCGACGGTCGGGGCGGGGCCCGCTTTGGCGGCATCCACCTCGGCCCAGAGTTCGTCGATCGTGAGGGCCTTGCCGTGGGGGTCGTCGATGACCATGCCGCCGAACATCGTCGGCGCGGCCTTCGCGGCCCCGGAGTGCCAGACGAGGGTGGCCACTTCCGTCTCGTTCACCCCGGCGGCCAGGAGCGCGTCCATCATCGCGCGCCGATGCGAGGGGGCGAGGTCGGGCTCCGGGGCGTGCGCCCAGACGGCGACGAACGGGTGCCCGTCGATCGCCGGGTAGGGCATGTGCATGGGGAAGCCGGTCCACTCCAGCAGCGGCCGCGAGACGGCGGGGGGCTCCTCGTACTGCCCCTCCGTCGCACGGATCATCGACTGCCACTGCACCTCGAGGTCGGACGCGCCGCCCTGCGAGTCGTCGAGCGGCGTGTGCTGGAAGAGCAGGTCGCGCGCGGCGTCGAAGGTGAGCGCGTACGCGTTGGAGCGAGCGATGCGGGCGAGCCACCCGGCGGCGCGGACGACGGTGTCGTGCCAGCCCGAGCCGGGGGTGTGGACGTCGGGGAGTTCCTGCAGCATCGAGACGATTGCACGCAATTTGCGCTCCTCGTCGGCGGATGCCACCGCGGGGATCTCCCCGTCCCACTGCCGAGAGCCGTGCGAGTGTTCGGCGTCGGGGAGGCGGAAGTAGTCCACCCACGCCTCGGGGAGGTACTCGAGGTCGTCGATGTGGGGCGGCCCGTCCATCGGCGCACCCTCGGCGTCGTACCAGGCGTACGGCGCTCCATCGGCGTCGGGGTTCGTGGAAGGCCAGACGAGGCTGTAGCGATGCCGGGCCTGGATGATGTCGATGTCGTCGGCGGCCTTGCCGACGAGTTCGATCGGCTCGTGCAGGAGGAAGAAGTATTGCCGGGCGGGCGAGTCGATCCCGCGCGACGTCGAGGAGGGAGTGCCGGGCAGCGGCCCGAGCTTCGCTTCCAGCTCCGCGAGCTGGGCGTCGCCCTTCTTGTCGCCGTACGCGTCGATGTCGAGGCGGACCTCGAGGGGACCTGCGCGTAGGGCGGTGTTCGCCGTCTCGGCGGGCTGGGTGTACCACTGCCCGTCTTCCTGGAAGCGGAAGCCGCTCTGGGCCCATTCCGCGACCTTCTCCGGTGTGACGGTGCCGTTGCGGCCAGTGGCGCCGACGGGGACGGGTCGCTTCGCGCGCACTGGCATCGGCAGGAAGCCGCGCTCGAGGTAGAGGTCGGCGACCGTGTTATAGCCCGTCACGTAGTTCGTCGCCTCCTGTTGTTGTGCGTGGATGAAGTGGTGGACCGGGGAGGATTCGAACCTCCAACCAGACGGCGCCTGCTCGCTGAACCCTGTGCACGGGTCTTCGCTCACAGCCCGGGTGCGCTCTCGCTCTGCCTATTGAGACGTACCGGCCCGTGGTGGGCGGGGAGTGGGGGCTCCCCGCCCGGGTGAATCAGTACCCGCCCTGGCCCACGGCGGCCTGCGCGGCACCGGCGACCGGCCCGGCCCACGCGGCGGGGACGGTGCTGGGCACCTGGACCTGCGCGGGCTGCGCGAGGGGCGCGCCGGGGGCCTGCGGGGCGTCCTGCGGGACGACGTGACCGGGGAAGGCACCTCCGGCGGCATAACCCGCGGGCGGGGCGGCCTGGTGTCCCGTGGGCGCGACACCGGCGTAGGCCGGTACGCCGCCGGGCTGGGGCGCGTAGCCCGTCTGCAGCGGGGCGACCTGGGGCGCGACACCGGGGAGCTGCGGCACGCCGCCGCCAACGGCGGGGACGCCCGCGCCGGGGATGCTGGGCACGCCACCGCCGAGACCGGGGACGGCCCCGCCACCGAGGCCCGGGACGGCTCCACCCTGCGCGGGCGGCGTCCAGTTCGGGTTCAGCCCGCCCTCGGGGGTGAGCCAGGCGGCGACGGTCGCGCCGGGCTGCAGGACGGGGGTCTTCGAGAAGTCGTCCTCGGGGGCGTCGACGCCGTCGATCTGGTTGGAGCCGAGCGGGTTGTACTGGTCCGGCGCGATGGGCGCACCCATGATGATCGTCAGGCGGCGACCCTCGACGTTGGAGGGCAGGGGCTTCTTCGCGAGGATGTCGTCGAGCGGGACGCCCATGACGTTCTGGAAGAAGTTGAAGAACATGCGCGCGGGGGCGCCGATCGTCTTCGCCTCGTCGTTCTTCGCGTTGGGGTTGGGCGCGAAGCGGGAGAACAGGGGGACGCGCACGAAGAAGTGACGACCGGCGGCGGTGGGGCTGTTCTGGAGGATCTGGACGTGGAGGTTGACGACCTTCTTGCCGAAGTTGGCCTTGGTCTGGTCCTTCGTCAGCTCCTCGACGCCGCGGTTCTCGAGGATGATCGCCTGGTAGGCGCCCTTCGGGACGGGCGGGAAGTCACCGCTGGGCAGCGCCTCGGCGGCCTTCTCGGCGGCCTGGGCGGCGTAGTCGTCGATCTCGGGGGTGAAGCTCATGGCGGGGTTCCTCTCTCTGGGGTTCAGGCCGTCGCCGCGAGTGCGGCGGGCTGGGGCTGGGCCGCGGCTGCGGCGATGTCGGTCGGGATGGTGGGGACTTCGGGAGCGGCCGCGTCGAGGGTGATCTCGCCGCGGATGAGGCCATACAGCAGGGGCATCGAGAAGTTCTCGAGGCGGTTCGGGAGGAAGGAGGAGTACCGCTGCTTGGCGATCGCCCCCTCTTCGCCGCTCATGTCGGCGACGATGTTCGTCGCCCCGTTCTCGGCGGTCTCCTTCGTCATGTAGATCACGATGGAGGGGATGCCGGCGGCGGTGTCCTTGACAGAGCCGGCGTACTTCGGTTTGAGCGTGGCGGTGCCGGTCTTCTTCTGCTCGGCCTCGTCGACCTTGGTGTGATTGACGGTGATGCCGAGCATGGTGGGGTGGTTCTGCAGTGCCCAGAGCATGTCGGCGGTCCACTTCGCGACCTCGCCCCACGCTTTGCGGGTGTCCAGCGCGGTGCCGGCGTCGTTGTAGGTGTTCGCGAGGAACCATTCGGCGGCGACGTCCTGCGCGACATCGGCGGTGTCGACGATGAACGCGTTGAAACCGTACGCGGCGCCGTTGGCGATGATGTCCTTGAAGTAGTTGTGGAACTTCAAGAACGCGTCGGGCTTGGTCTTGTCGATCTTGATGATCGTGATGAGCCCCTGGGCATACCGCTGGCGCAGCTCGGGGTCGTTGAGCAGCACCTCGGTTCCGTTGTCGATGTCGAGGACGGCGACGCGCTCGAAGCCGCGGACCTTGGCGATCGTGAGGGCGGCGCGGGACTTACCCTGGCCGGGCTCGGCGTGGATCAGAATGGAGCCGGGCTCACCGAAGTCTTCGGTGGCGGCGACGTCGGCGGCCCAGATGGGCTGCGGAAGCTGGGTGACGTTGTCGGTCATGGTGGGAGTTCCTCTCTCCGTGGGCGGGAAGTCTATGGGCGGTTTGCACACAAAATGCGTGCATCATGCGACGAGTTGGGCGACGACCTCCTCGGGGACCTCGATCGGCGCGCCGAAGACGTCGGTGAAATCGAGGTCGGGGACCCGGTTGAGATCCTGCGTGGCTTCCTTGCAGAACTTGCAGTGAGTGGCGGACTTGAACTCGTGGACGGGCTTGCCCGACTGCACGAGCTGGAAGATGTCGCCGGCGCGTTCGAGGAGGGCATCGGCGTAGTCCGCGTCGTACGCGAACGAGAACACATTGATGTCGTGGACGGCGGTGGGGTCGTCGTACCGGTCGTACTGGGGGTTGTCGAAGAACCCGGTGCCGTCTCGGCTGATGACGACGACGGAGCCGCGCCGCGCACCGATGCCGCGCTGGTAGAGCACGTTCTGGCCGTAGTAGTGCTGGTAGGTGTGCTCGACCTCGAGGAGCAGCTCGGCGTACTCGCGCTCGGAGAGGGAGGTGTTGGCCGTGCGGCGGGTGATCTTCACCCACTGGGGATCCTTCTTGGGATCCAGCTCGAGGAGCACCCACTCCCCCGCGCGTTCGATGTCCTTGTGCTTCGGGCCGTAGCGGGGCTCGCGGCCGGCCTGGATCTCGAGGAAGTCGACCATCGCCAGCGCCGTCTGGCGCTTGAGGAACTTCCAGTCGAGGACGTGGGCGCCCGTGGGGGCGAGGTCGAAGTGGCCGGGGATGGGGCCGTATCCGGGGGCGATGCCGCAGATCACGGCGTCCTCGGCGCGAGCGCCCGGGTAGAGCTTGCGCGCGATCTCCACGCGCTCCTCCATCCCCTTGTGCGAGAGGGTGCCAAGCGCGCGCCCGAAGTAGGGCCGCTCCCAGAACAGCATGCTGCGGTTGTGGCCGGCGAACTCGGCCGCCAGGCAGTTGTCGCACGGGTTGGAGATGTTCGAGGCTCCGAGCTGCACCTGGCGGTCGCGCTCGGTCTCGGCGTTGACCATCTGGACGGTGAGGTAGCGCACGTCCTGGTCCGTGAGGACCCTGTCGGAGGAGCGCGTGGGGGCGCTGGTCAGCGTGTCCATCGGCGCTCCTTGTACTTGGGGTGGTTGCGGGTGGTATCGCCGCGGAATGCGACGCCGGCCGGGCGCTTGCCCGCGCCCTTCCTCCTCCTGGAAAGTCCACCTGTCTTGCTCATTCGATCACTCCTTCACCTCGGGGGATTTGCACCGTATTTGGTGATGGTTTGACCATATACGTGTCTAAGCGGCCAGGTCAAGGCTCTCGGTGGGAGTTTTTCGGCGGAGGTGAAGCTGGCGCCCGTTGTCCCAGACGATGCCGCCATGAACGCCCCACTTCGGCTTTTCGTGGAGGGCGCTCCTTCGGCAGAGGGCGAACAGGTCGCACTTCTCCGACGGCTTATCGCCTTCGCACAAGCGGCGCGCCTCGGCGCGACTGGGCGGCACATCGCCGGTGTATGCCTCCGCATCGCGGGTCGCGCACCGCGGTTGCGGCGCGCTCGGGTCGTGGCGAGCGAGGTCGAGCGCTTCGGCGAACTCCGGGAGGCGCTGCTTCGCGGGCATGCTCACGCGAGCACCTCCCGCAGCTTGTCGGCCAGGCCGGGGCCGGCGGCCTCGAACTCGTCCGCGAGGATGCTCTCGACGGCATCGAGCTGCGCGATCCGCGCGACGGTTGTCAGGTGGTCGCGCCACGCGATGAGATCCTCCTCCAGGGCGTTCTCCCGCCCCTGCACGCGCCGCCAGGTGAGGAACGCCTGGACGGCATCCACCGAATTTTGCACGCTACTGAACATCAGAATCAGACCTCTCGTTTGGGCGCGAACTCATCGTGCAGCGCGCGCAGGGCGGGGTTCTTGAGGATCGTCGGCCAGACGCGCTGCCACTCCTTGAGCTCTACATCGCGTTGGGGCAGCTTCGCCGCCGCCCACTTCGAGGTGCTCTTCTGGCTGTGCGGGGTGCCTTCGGCGGCCCACGGGGCGGGCATGCCGTGGGCCAGCGAGTCGATCACGCCCGGCGAAAGGGAGTCTCGGAACCGCGCGCTCGGCGCCGGCGCCTCCATCCCCCACCCAACCACCCAGCGACGGACGGTGCGGTCGCTCACGCCGAAGTGTTCCGCGATCGCAGACGTGCGGCCGTCGTACCTTCGCAGGGCAGCCCGAACCGACCGGCGCGTGACGCCACGCGTTCTCGGCTGCTCAGTCGGTCTCATGCCGGCTCCCCCTCGGTACTCGTATAAGGGTGCCGTCTCGGGCCCGATGCGTCAAGAGTCGGGCGTGGCATAGGGCTCCTGCACACTCGAGCGGGATGGTTCACCGCACTCGCACTCGCGCCAGTTGAGACCGCACAGGCCGCACGGTGATTCGCTCGAACCGCGAATTGGTCGCGCTGCGGCCCGAAACGCGATGGCCTGAACGACGTGCTGCGGCAGCGCCTCCGGGTGTGGGCGAACCACGGCCTTGCGTACGACGGCAACGCGCCCCGTGTCGCCCACGGTCCACACCCCGCACCCGCCGACGTGCAGGTTGTGGGTGCCGTACATGCCCGCGACCTTCTCGTGGAGCGACTCGGGGATCACGTAGACGAACCGGTGCGTTACGTCGGCCCACGGCGCACGCTTGGCGTACGTGTCGCGTTTCCAGTCGGCGAGGGTGGTCTTGATCTCGATCGCGGTGCGCTGCAGCGTCTTGAACATCAGGGCGTCGATGCGGCGTGTGGGCCGCGACGTGCCTTCCCTCTCCTCCCACAGCCAGTCGTGAATCACCACCTCGGGCACGAACGCGGCGTCGGGGTGCGCGGCGCGGATCGAGTCGAGAATGAAGGCGGCATCCATCACAGGCTCCCATCCGCGTGTTCGGTGGGTCGCCGGTCGCGCCCCTCCTGCTCCTCACACAGGTCACGTCGGAGTCGGTCCCGCTCGTCCGCGATGCGGAGCAGTACGTCGATGTCGGGGATGCTCAAGGTGACGGTGGTGGGCGATTGCGGGTGCCGGTTTGCGCGCCATGAGCGGATCTCGGCGAGGGTGCGGGCGTCGCTCTCGGCGCTCACGACCGGGCCTCCCTCGCGGCAGCGGATCGCGACATGAGCCACTTGTAGACCTGCGAACTTGTGCGACTGACGGCGTGCACGTAGGCGTACGACTCAGCGAGGTCCGCGATTATCTGGGCCTTGGTCTCGGCGTCGTCGGCGTCGGTGACCGTCCCGCGCGCGGGCTCAAAGTTCGTCCCGTGACCCTCGCGTCCGCACGACGGGTGAGCCAGGCCATCGCCCTGCCACTCCGCGAAACCGGTGTGGTGCTCGGGACACCACTCGCACGGTTCGGTGACCGTCCCGCGTAGGCGAACCTCGAACGCTGCCGCATTCCGCTCGATGGATCGATCACGAGCCTCCACGGCTTCCGGATCAATCGGCAGCGTGCCGCGGCCGGGTCCAACCCATCCGTCGAGTCCGGTCGCGTTCCCGTCGTCCCAGATCGCTTCGAGTGCTTCGCGCACGTCGTCGGCGGGCGGGGAAGACAGGGCGGAGAGCAGGTGCTCCAACTCTGCGGCGACCCCGGGCGCATGGCGCAGGTAGTGGTCTCGGCGGTCCTGGCCGTGGGCGAGGAAGTCGTCCCGGCCCCACCGGGAACGCTCATCGTCGGTGGCCGATGGGGCGCCCCTGAATCGGGCCAACGCATCACGCGCCGGCTGCAGGTCGAGCGTCATGCGGTCACCTCCCAGGCATCCTTCGACTGGAAGGTGATCCGCGAGATGATTGTCGCGGTGTGCCCTTCGGCCTCGTTGGAGATCGCGAGTGCCTCCGCGCCCTGGAAGGAGCGGGCCGGCATCTCGATGGTGCGCTCCGAGTCACCGCCGATCGCGACGTCGACGGCCCAGACCTGCTCGGCAGTCAGCTCGATGGCAGTCTGCAGCTCGAGGTCGGAGACGAAGAGGTTGTGGCCGTTGGGCGGGTAGACGGGCTCCCCCGCGGCCCAGCCGCGCGTGCCGTCGTGGCGCGGGGCGCGCTCCCCGTTGAAGACGACGACGACGTTCCAGCCGCCACCCTGCCCATCGGCCATCTGGTACGGGACCATCACCTGATCGGTGCGCGGGAAGTAGAGCAGCTTCCCCTTGAGGTCGTGGGTGTACGTGCGCTGCTGGGGGAGGGCGAGCAGTCTGGCAGCCTGCGACCCCGGCTCAGCCTGGATGTCTCGCGGATCGCGGCTGAGGGCGGCGAAGTCGACCATCAGCCCTTCTCCCCCGCCGCGGCCGCCAGCTCCTTCGCCACGGCGCGCTTGCACGCGGCGCAGTCCTCCTTCGAGTCGCTCGCCTTGAGGCCGCCCGGCGAGATCTCCCCGAAGTAGAACATGAAGTTGCCGCAGAGCGAGTCGGTGCCGCGGATGTAGTGGTACTTGGCGCGGGGCGTGTTCCAGCTCTTCTCGCCCTGCCAGCCCTCAGTAGGGCGTTCGTTGTCGGTCATGGGTGATCCTTTCGTTTGCGTACTAAGCGGCGGTCGCCGCGGTCATGGAGGCGCGCATGTTCCACGCCTTGCCGATCAAGGCCTGGAAGCTCTCGACGTCGACGGAGTCGCGCATCAGGATGCGGGCGTGCTCGAACTCGTCGCGGCCGTTGCGCATCAGGCGGCCAGGACGGAGGTAGCGGCGGATCGCCTGGTCGTTGAGTGCCGGTGAGCCCTCGACGTCGGAGATCCAGGCGACCTTGTCGCACACCTTCTGCAGACCGTCGATGCCGACGCCGAAAGACTGGATGGTGGAGATCAGGACCCGGAACTCGCCGCGGATGAACGCCTGCTTGAGCTTCTCGCGGGCCCCGCGGGACAGGTCCCCGGACCACACCCGAGCGTCGACGCCAGCGCGCTGCAGGCGGGCGGCCATCCAGTGTGCCCCGATCTTCGAGTCGGTGTAGATGCCGACCTGCTGGCCCGCCCAGCGCTCCTCGAGGAGGTAGCGCAGCGGCGCACCCTTGGCGAAGGCTCCTTCCCGAGCGAAGTCGACGGACCCGTCCGCGCGGGTGAGCGCGAGCTCGCCGATCGTGACCTGCCGCATGCGCGTGTGCAGCTCGGCCGGCATATTGACCATGAGGGGCTCCTCGGTGCCCTCGTGGGACCACACCCACGTCATCAGGTCGCGCTTGAGGTCCGCGATCTGCTCAGCCTGCGCGGGACTGGGGTCGACGTACAGCTCCAGCGGCGCCGGAATCGGGTCGTCAGCCTCGCGGCGGATGTAACACGGCAGCGTGGCCACGAACGCGCCAGGCTCCTTCTCCCCCGTGGTGCTCATCACGGGTGCGAGCTTGCCGAGGTGGTCCCGGCGATAGAGGACGTCGCCGTTCTCCTTGAGCACGGGAACGGTCGTGAGATACATCGCCTTCCACAGCGCGTGATTGCTCTCGACGTACTTCTGTCCCGTGACGGGGTCGTCGCCCGGCCAGACCCACCGGGTGACGGAGTGCATATTCTCGGGGTTGTTGAGGAACCACGTGCCGCTCATGGCGAGCTTGAACGCGTTACCCATCGACAGGAGGGTGCGGCGGGCCTGGGAGTGCTTGTTGGCGATCACCTGGCATTCGTCGAGGCCGATGAAGTCGACGGGGTGCTTCTTGAGCTTGGCGCGGAAGGTCGCGAGGTGGTGGGACTTGGTGGCCTGGATGGGGACGAGAGCGGGGCCAATCTGGTCAGGAGTTCCGGGTTCGACAACGCGCCGAACCTGGGCAGGCCCGATCTCTCCCTCTGCCCGGTCGACGAGATGCACCTCGCGCTCGGGGCCCGTGACGCGCTCCTTGAGCTTGGGCCACCCGGTCTTGTTGTCCATCTTCCATCTCGGGCGACCGAGGTCGGGCTTGCCATCCTCGTCCTCGTGATACTCGAGCCGCGACTCGAAATCCTGGGCGACGAGGAAGTGGGAGCCGGCGATGAACACACCGGCCTCGCCCTTGAGGAATGCGGCGAGGTTGAAGCGTCCCGCGATCGTTCCGTTCATCAGGCGGGGAAGGATGGCGCCGTCCGACTGGGCGTAGATGCGGTCGCGGAGCTGGAGGTGGGTGTCGGGGAGGCCGACGACGAGCGCGCGCTGGAAGCCGCCGCGGATGAGCACCTCGGCGAGCTGGCCAGACTTGCCCACGCCCATGTCGTCGGCGAGGAGCGCGCCCTGGGAGCCTTCCGGGTTGGCGTCGGTGCGGCGCTCCTCGAGGATGCGCTGGATCGCCCACTCCTGGGCGGGAGTGATGCGACCGTGCTTCTTCGCCTCGCGCTCATCGAGGGAGGGGTCGCACGGCAGGAACTTGAGGATCTCGCGGACCTTCCGCCCCTCGTGCAGATGCACGAACCGCAGCATGATCTCGGGGAAGTCGTCGTGCGGCTTCCACAGGGATGCGCCACACGAGGGGCAGAGGTCGTTGTGCATGTCAGACTCCGGGCTTGAGGGTGTCGACGAGCGCGGCGACGCCGGCTTCGGTGAGGGCGAGGACGGCGACCGGTTCCGCCGTGAGGCCGCGCGGGCCTCCGGGCCAGAGGAGCAGGTCCGTCACATAGCCACCCATGACCTCGTGCCGCTCGACGGTCCAGTCCGACCCGAACGAGTAGTGGGTCTCGCGGTCCTCGCGGTCCTCAGTCACGGCATCGACGATGCCCTGCCAGATTGCGCGTTCCTCGGGGAGCGTGGGCTCCTTGCCGAGAACCGCGGTGGCGATCTCCTGGGGGGTCTTCACTTCGACTCCCCTCGGATGATAGCCAGGACCGCCTCGATGGCGCCGTTGTTGCCCTGGCGCTCCCAGTCCTCCTCGTCGAACACGCGAGGCGGCTTGGTCTCATCCAGCAGCTTCTCGATCGCTTCGACGAGCTGCGCCCGGTCGGCCTCGATGGCTTCCACGGCCACGTCGCGCGCGAAGAGCGGCTCGGAGGACGTGGTCTTGGGAAAGTCGCTGTACCCGCTCTCGCGAATGACGGCGGTGGCGATCTCCTGGGGCGTCTTCATCACGCGGCCACCTTACTTGCCCACTCGACGATCCGGTCCCGGTAGGTCGAGTCTTCGCCGATGACGAGCGCAACGACCGGGTTGCGCCCCTCCTCCGCCGTCCACGCCTCCGTGAGCGGGAGCACGCGCCCGTCGGCGATCTCGAAGTCGGCCCAGAACGCGCGGCCTGCTCCGTCGATGTCGAGCATGCTGAGCAGCGGTGCGAGGGTGGCCGCGGCCGGCTGGACGCGGATGACGCCGGGCTGGATCCACTCGAACTCGGACACCACCTCATCGGCGGCGCTGACGACCGTGGGGCTGTCGCCGGCGAGCTCCTCGCCGCGCGCGAGGTAGCGGTAGACGGTGGCTCGACCCTCGTGGCCGAACGCCTCCCGCGCGATGCGGGTGGGGCCGAGGCCGGCCTGGCGGGCGGCGTAGGTGGCACGAGCGACCTTGTCGGAGGCTTCCTGGACGCGCTCGGCGATCTCGGCGCGCACGGTGGCCTCGACGGCCTTCCGGAAGGCGCGGTACTCGTCGTCGGCCAGCTTCACGGCCTGGAGCGCGAGGGTCTGCTGCACGGTGATGGTCACAGCGCAGCCCCGATCTCTGCGGGCCGGTCGTGGGCGACGAATGCCTCGCCGAACACGTCGGGGTCGATGTCGAGGCGGTCGAGGACGCGCGGCTCGACGTAGCGGGCCCAGGTGTGCTCGTCGTCGGGGTCGGGCCAGCCGCCGCGCTCGCTCTCCTCGTGGAGGGAGGTCACGGCGCTGGCGATCGCGAGGTCGACGTCGAGCTCGTCGACGGTGATGCCGCGAGCGGCCAGGCGTTCGACGGTCTCGTGGGTGCGGTAGGTGTAGACGGGGACGACGGTGGTATTCACGGGGCGCTCCTTAGCAGTGAGGAAGGTAGGTGGTGAGGGATTCGTCCGCGCCCCAGGCGACGGCGGCGGCATCCGCCTCGCATTCGTCGAGGGGCACGCCGTGGCGGTGCTGGCGGACGTGGGCGAGTTCGTGGAGAACGATGTAGGTCAGGGCCGCGCCCTCCAGGTCCGGCGACAGCACGATGGTCTCGGGGTGTTCGGGGTGGAAGCATCCACCCGATGTGCCGACCGTTAGCCCGCAATTCACGGCGGGGTCGGTGGAGTAGAAGACCTGGACCATCGGCTCACCGCGCTCAGCGAGGATGTCGTAGGCGTCGAGGGTGGCGGGTGCAGGCGGCGTGGTGGGGGCGACGGTCGGTGTGGGCTGGGCCTGGGTGTGCGGGTCAGGCTCGATCTTGACGGCAGTCGGCTGCGCCGCAGCCGCGGCGACGTTGATGGCGGCGAAGGCGGCGACGATGACGACGGCTCCCACGATCGCTCCCGACGACTTCACGCGGCCACCGCTTCCCCGCCGAGCCAGCCGCGCTCCAGGCCGTACCGGAACAGCCGGTCGTAGGCCCGCGCGAGGCGCGCGACGGCAGGGTGGGGGCTGATGTACCGCTCCCCCGCCTCGTTCTCGAGCGTGTACGGCTCAAGCTTCTCCTCGAGCGCTTCCTTCTCGTCCTGCCATTCCGAGCGGGTCACGGCGCGCCTCCTTCCCACGCGTCCCACGCTCGCAGCGCTTCTCCGCGGGCGACACGGGCGGCGTGATCCCGGGTGCGGAACGTGCCGAGGTCTTCGTGGCCGACGATCTGGAAGCGACGCTCGGGGGTGGGGCGGAGGAGCGCGGTTTCCCCGTCGGGGAAGACGACGCCCAGCGCCCGCCAGTAGACGCCGGAGCGCTCGAACCGGGGGTACCAGTCGTCGCGGGCGAGGTTGGCGCGCATGGCGCCGAGACGGACGCCGGCGCGGCCGGGCGCGAAGGTGGCGAAGGTGGTGTCAGTCATCGAGCTTGCCTTCCCTGATGGTGAAGCCGACCTGGCGGCTGCCGTCGCGGTCGCGCTCCATGAGCACGGTGTAGCCGCGCTGCTCGGCGATCGCGCGGACCCGTTCGAGGGAGGTGTCGTCGAGCATGTCGCCGGTGCGGATGATGACGAGCTTGATCTCGGGGTTCTCGGCGGTGGCGACGGCGAGGGCGACCTGGAGGCGGGCGGCAGTGTTGACCTGCCCGAACGGCACGCCGTCGAACGTGATGCCGGTCTCGTCCACGCCGAGGCCGGGGACGGGGAAGTTCGCGGCGGCGAGCCCGTCGCGCTTCTGCTGCTCGATCCGGTCGATGATCGCCTGCTGTGCCTCGTGGCGGGAGCGCGTGGCGTTCAGCTCACCCTCCAGCTTGAGGCGCTCGCGGGCCGCGCGGACGTTCGCGTTCACCGCGTCGACGGACGCGAGCTGCGTCTCGATCCCGGTGGTGTCCACGAGGGTCTGGGCCGCGTGCTCGCGGGCCTGGGCGAGCTGCGCGGTGAGGGCTTCGCGCTGGGCTCGGGCCTGCTCCAGGGCGGCGAGGAGGCGCTGCTCCTCGGCTTCCCACTGCGTGATGGCGTTCTCCATCGCGCTCGCCTGGTTCTGTGACTGCGTGATCGAGGTGTTCCAGTCACGGGCCTGCTGGAGGTCGGCGAGGAGGCCGAGGCTCGTGACCTCCTCGGCGGGCGTGCCGACGGGGACCTCGGGGGCGCTGGCGAGTGCGCCTTCGAGGCGCTTCACGTCCCGGCCAGCTTCGCGGCGCGCGTCCTCGGCGTTGACCTTCTCGCGGTCGAGCGCGTCGAGGTCGAACGGGAGGGAGACCTTGGCGAGCAGGGCGTCGCGCTGCTTGCGCGCGTCGAGGTTGAGGAAGGTCACGGGGTCGAAGATGACGCCACCGGTGAGCTTGGCGACAACGTCGGACGGCTTCGGGAAGCGCGTGCCGTCGAGGCTGACGACCTCGAGCTTGCCGCCGTCGTCCTTCTTCCAGGTGCGGGTGATGCGGATGCCGAGGTTGGTGTCCACGAACTCGGCGCGCGCCTCGTCTTCGCCGTCGCGGATGGGCTTCGGGGTGAGCTTGGTGCCGCGGGCATCGAAGAGTTCGCAGATCCCGTCGATGAAGCTGGACTTGCCCGCCCCGTTGGCTCCTGCGATGACGACGAGGGATCCCTCGGGTTGGAGCGTGATCTCTCGCACGCCCTTGTAGTTCTTGACGGTGAAGCTCTGGGTCACGGGGTGGTCTCCTGTTCTGCGTCGTACCAGATCGAGTAGGTCTGGCCGGTGATTGTGGTGAGGTAGTTGCGGATCGCGGCGGCGGCGTCGAAGTCGGACTCGAACACCGCCAGCTCGTCGTCCCGCTCGATGCCGTAGTCGCTGTTCACGGGGGCGAACACGCCATGCGGCAGGGCGCCCTCGTAGGGGGTGAGGTTGACGGCTTCGCCGCTCTCGTCGACGAGCCAGATCATGCCCTCGAAGGCGATCCGCTCGTCACCGGTGGCGCGGTACTCCCGGGCCGTCACCGGACGACCTCTACTCGGATCACCCAGCGACCGTCAGGTCGCTTCTCCCAGCGTCCGACACTGGTGCTCGCGCCGTCGGGGAACTCGGTCTCGATGAATGTGGGGGCGATGGGGCCAGGTTCGCCGTCGAAGACGAAATCCACGACCTCGGTGTGGCGAGTGTCCACCATGCCGGGAGCGTTCTCGGGCTCCCAGTCCTCCCAGGACGCCTGGATGCCGGACTGGTGCACAGCTTCGAGTCCGGCGAGGTGCGACATGCGGGGAGTCCACGAGTTCGTGCGAGGAATCGCGCGACCCGCGGCGACATAGATCTCGTCGAGGTCGGCAGACGAGCGAGGCGCCGTGGTTGCCGGGTCGATGAGGGCGCGGAGGGCCGACGCGAGACGGTACTCACGGCGCCGCTGGTCGCTGATCGAGCGGGGTTCGGTGTGCTCGTCGTACTCGGCGAGGGCCGCCCGCGCAGCCTCGTACCGGTCGCTCGCGCTGGTGGCGGGGATGCGCTGGTCGCGGTCGGCGCGGATGCCGTCCTCGATGAACGAGGCAAGCTGCGCCAGGTCTTCGATGACAGGCTCGTGCGCGCCGGTCTCGGGGTTCTCCGTGTCGGACAGGGTGGCCGTCTCGGCGACGTCGCGCGCGATCTCTTCGGGGGTCTTCACTGGTCGTCCTCCTCGGTGACGTGGGGCCACTCTTCTTGGTCCATGTGGTCGGGGTCCGGCTCGTGCTCCCACTCGCCGCCGACGGCTTCCACGATGTGCTGGAAGTTGTCGCGGACGGCCTGGAGGAGTTCGATCTCCGAGTCGTTGCTGTCGCCCTCGGCGGCGTCGTAGGTGAGGTCGATGGCGTGGCGGGCTGCGGGGAGTTCGCCGACGAGCTGAGCGCGATCGGCTTCGATGGCGGCGGCGAGCATGTCGGCCAGTTCGGTTGCCGAGATGGTGCGCTGCTCGCTGTAGGGCCAGGTAAGCGTGTCGACGAACTCGTCGGCGATCTGGTCGGGGGTCTTCACGTCAGGCTCCATTCCTCGCCGGTCTCCGGGCCTCCGTCGTAGATTCGGCCGTCGTTGATGTAGACGCGGACGCGGCCAATGTTCGCTGGAGTGTCGATCTGCACGATGAGAATGGGGACCTCGGGGGTCTCGTCGTCGGAGCGCACCTCGTCCTCCGCGCGCGGGGTCCAGTCGTAGGCGTGAAGGTCGTCGAGGCGGCCGCCACGCTGAGCCCTGTCAGCCTCGATCCCCTGTGCGATCAGCTCCCTCACGGTCCGCTCATCGGAGGTGTCGAGCAGCCAGTGACCGAGGGTGACGGCGGCGATCTCGTCGGGAGTCTTCATGCCTGCGCTCCCTCCGGGTCGAGGGCGTTCACCAAGGCGCGCAGGGCGTCCTGCTGCTCCTGTGTCGCCGCGGTGTCGCTGTGATCGAGGGCCGCGCGACCGGCGGCGACGAGCGCGCGCAGGTTGGCGGGCACCAGCTCGCTCTCGCGCCTCTCGCTCTCGACCTCGGCGCCGTTCTCGTAGACGCTCACCGACTGCCCCACCTCTTCGTCGTCCCACTCCTCGTGATGGGTGATCCGGCCGGTCGTCTTCGACAGTTCGATCAGGGCTTCGATCGCGTCGTCAGCCCGCCATTTGCTGTGCCCGCTGATCTTGATGACGCCGTCGGGGTCGGCGTCGCGCCCCTTGATCTCGTATCCGAGCGGACTCATGCGGTCCGGGAAGCCGACGCGAGTGTCGTCCTCGTCGCGGCCCTCCCAGATTTCCCCGTCGCGGGTGAGGGCATCCGGCAGGGTGTCGAGCGTGAGCGCGCCGGGGCGCTCGATGGTGATGACGTTCCAGGTGCTCATGCGTTCTCCTTCGTTTCGGGGGCCGCGACGATGCCGGCGGCGTAGTTCAGGCCTGTGATGATCTGGCCTGCGGTGGGGTTGGATGCCCAGTGGCACGCTTCGTTCAGCGTGAACGCGCGCATGAAGGTGCTGCGGTCGAGGCGAATCTTCTTGGCATCCGCCCATGCGGCCGGATGCTGGCTCTCGGCGGCGTTGGCGATCCGGGCGCGCTCCTCGGTGGACAGGCTGGGGAACAGCGCGAGCGCGTCGAACAGACGTGCGGCGTCGTCGTGGTGCAGGCTCACCGCTCAGGCCTCCCGCTCGACGACGAACCGGTTCGGGTCGTCCGGGTCACCGAACAGGAAGCCGTCCGCTTCGTGCCAGTCGCTCACGTCGAGGTCAGCGGCGATCTGGTCGAGCGCGTCATAACGACCCTGGTCGTCCGCCCCGTCCGCCCAGTCCTCGGGGTAGTGGTCGGTGCCGTCGGGGTCGCGGTAGGCCACGACGGAGAGGCGCGGCGGGTCCGCGTCGTTCAGTTCGATGACGAGGGCGGCGATTCCCTCCGGCATGAGGCGGATCATCTCGGCCTGCGCGAGGTCGCGGAAGTCTTCTTGTGCGCGCCAGTAGCTCGCGCGCTCGGCCTCGTAGGTAGCGCTCGGTTCGATGGTCACGGGGTCACGCTCCATTCGGCCACGGGGCGGCCCTCGATCTTCTGGACGCCGCTCGACGGCGGCGGGGTGAGGCCGTCCACGTTGTTCGCGAAGTGGTCCGCGACAGCGTGCAAAACGGCGGCGATCTGGTCGCCCGACTCGGCGGCGGGCATCGTGAGGGTGAATGCGGGGGCGCTCATGCGGGGGTCTCCTGTTCGGTGAAGCGAGCGAGGCGGGTAATGACGCGGAGGGCGTGGCGCTCGTAGGCATCCCAGCGGGTGCCGGGTGTATCGTCCGGGCGGCCCGCTTCGTCCCAGGCGCTGCCGTTCGCCCAGTCGAAGACGGTTTCAACGCGGGCGTCGGACCGGAACTTACCCGGGCGCATGGTGCGCAGCTTGGCGAGGATCGGGTTCGGCTCGTTGTGCTGGGGGTGGTCGTACTCGGGGCGGGGTTCGTACTTGGCTCCGCAGCGCGTGCCCGTACCCACCGGATGCCGCAGTGACGAACCGCCGCCACCGCACCGCAGGGGCTTTGGATCCCGGTTCAGGTCGCGCGGCGTCTTGCTCGCGAACATCATGCGGGCACCCCCGCTCCGTCGCCACTGAGGACCGCGGCGGCCTCCTTCTCGTACCGGCGACGGAGCCACGAATCGGGCCGGTCGATGACGCGCTGCGCGTCGGCGCGCGTGTTGTGAGTGTCGGCGGGGAGTCCGCCCGGCTCGATGATGACGGCGAACCGGTCGCGGCCCAGGCGGGCGACGGTCCACGTTGCGGGCGGGTTGGCGGCGTACTTCTCGGGGCGGTCGTAGAGGCTCACTAGTCGCTCACCTCCTCGAAGTCGACCACGGCGGGCTCTCGGTGCTCCTCGAACGGCGACCATCCGCCCCAGCTCTCGTCTTCGGCGCTGCGGAAGTCGAGCCGGTGCGCATCGAACAGGGCGGATGCCAGCGCGAGTGCTTCCGGCGTGTCGGGGTTCGCGAGGATCGCCAGCTCCTCGGGCGTGGGGTCGGTGACCTCGTACGTGACCCAGTGGCGCACGTTCGCGCCTACGGTGAGAACGTGCGTCGTCACAGCCCGCTCACCTCCGCGCGGGGCGGGAGCCACGGCAGGCCGTCCGCGTACTCGCTGATCGGGTCGCCGTAGCGGTAGATCATGCGAGCGAGGTAGTGGGGGTCTTCCTCGTTCTCGTTGAAGTCCTCGACCATCTCGGGATCCCCGATTCCCCAGCCGCGAATCAGGGTGGCGGCGAGGTCTCCGCGCCCCGCGGCGGCGAGCACGTCGGCGAGGGCGACGGCCTCGGAGAGGTTCAGCCCCTCGTGGAATCCGTCGGCCATGTCCCACATGTCCGCGTAGGCCTCGGCCCAGGCGTGGCACGCGCTCCCGGCGCTCGGGGTGTGCGTGGTGCTCATCGTGCGTTCTCCTTCTCGGTGAGGGCTTGCAGGGCCGCGGCTACGGCGATGGTGCGCAACTCGATGCGCTGGCGTTCGGGCAGGTTCTCGCGGTAGGTGTGGCGAATGAGGCCGTCCGCGATGCGCTCGGCGCGCGCCTGGTTCTCGGCGGCCCGCACGGCGGCGGCCTGGCGTCGGCGCATCTCGCCGCATTCGTACCGGTCGAGGTGGCGGCGCCCGTGCTCAGTGCAGAATCCGGGCATCAGTCCTCCCCGAGTAGGTGCAGCAGCTCGCGGGCGGCCTTCCGTGTGCGATACCGGGCGGCGGCGTCGCCCTCGTCCGCCGCGTCGAGGAGCGCGCCGAGTTGGGCGGCGGCGCTTGCCACGCTGTCGCGCCAGTTGGTCGCGGCGAAGCTCGCGCGAACGATGCCGTCCGCCATCGCGACAGTCTCCGCGCCGCGCTCCGTCTGCGGGAGCCTCATCCCCGCGTCGTAGACCCATCGCGCGCCGCTGTGCGGGTTCTTCTCGACGGTGGCGAAGTCGTCGAGGACGGAGGGGAAGCCGGGGCCGGTCACGCGGCACGCTCCAGGAGGAACAGGGCGCGGTCGCGGTCCTCGGCGGTGGCGTAGAACTCGGTGGACAGGTCGCCTTCCGCGTAGGTGGTGATCGCGTAAGGGTGCGTCTTGGTGATTTCGGGCCGGGGCGCGTGCCCGTACTTGTTGCGCGTGTCGTAGCTGGCGAACAGCACGAACGGTGCCGACTGCATGGGGTTCGACGCGGTCGGCTCGGTGATCGTCACCACGTGGCCGGGGTCGGTGCGCCGCATCTGCCGCGCCCACTCCCCCGACGTGTTCGGGGTGTGCGTGCGCATGTAGAACGGTTCGTCGTTGCCGGGGCGGCGGTAGGCGGTCGCGGCGGCGTGCTCGCGGTACTGCTCCCAGGGAGCGGGCGCGGTCACAGCGCGACCCCCTCGGGGAGAGCGCCGAACGTGCGGAGGTTGGATGCCAGGGCGGCGCGGTAGGCCGCGGTCGCCCGGTCGAGAATGTCGGCGAGGGCTTCCGCGCCCGCGGGGCCGTCGAAGGCCTCGCGGATCACCGGAACGGGGTTGTGCCCGCCGTGGTCGTTGTCGAGCCGGTACAGGTTGGGTGCGTTGTCGATCGTGCGGCGCGCGGCGTCCCTCCCGGCGCTGTCGCTCACGATGAACGCGGCGATGCGCTCGCGCACCTCCTCGGCGGTCAGCGGCGGGAGGTGGAAGGAGAACGCGAACGGGTCGCCCGCCTCGCGTTCGAGGGTGGCGCGCTGCGCGTCGGTGAGGGGCGCGGCGTAGTTGCGGGTGGTGGCGTGCGCCCCGAACACGCGCGGGCCGTAGGAGTCGGTCGCGCGGTCGTACGCACCCGAACGCATCCCGAGCGTGATCGTGACGCCGACGCGCTCGGCGCGCCCGATCTTCACCGGCTCGTCGTACGGCCACGGTGTCGCTCCCTCGGCGGGGTTCGTGGCGTCGGGGCCGGGTCGCCACGGGCGGAGTTCGGCGCGGTCCTCGAAGGGGCTTCCGGCCTTCTCGACGGTGCGCGTGTCGGTCACCCGCCAGAGGACGCCGGGAACGCTGGGGAGGGTGAGAAAGTCGCCGTAGGTCAAGGTTTGCATGCTAATGGGGTTCCTTTCAGGCCAGACGTTCGCCCGACAGAGCGAAGTCCTCGAAGTGTTCGAGCAGGCCGCTACGGTGCGCGGCGAGGATGCCGAGCGCGCCCGCGTTGCGCGGGGCGTCGGGGAGCGCGGGGACAGGCTCCCCCGGCGCGTAGAACGTGGAGCGGGCGCGGCGCGGGACGCTGCGGAACAGGTGGCGCGGGATGACGCGAACGCGGCGGCGACGGCGCGGATTGGGGGTGGCGGCGGCGATGTTCACGCGCCGCTCCCGGCCTCGCGGGCGGTTCGCAGCACCTCAGCGGCGAACGCGCGTAGACCTTCCTCGTAGGTGACTTCACCGCCGAGCATCCATGCCAGATCCTCGACCGCGTCGCCGTCGCCGTTCGCCTCGACGCCGTAGCGAGTGAGCACCCGACCGGCGGCGAGCTGCGCCACGTCCTCAGCGATGGCGGGCTGTCCCGTGGGGTTCACGGCCCACTCCCCCACGCGCCGGGCGCTGTAGATGCCGACCGGCTGAGGGGTGACGGTGCTCCCGGACTCGTCGCCCTCGCGCAGTGTGTCAGCCACGGCCCGCAGCACCTCGGCTACGTGGTGATCGTTCTCGATGTGGTCGCCGTCGATCAGGACGGACAGCGTGAACGTGTTCACCGCTTCCCGCCCTTCGGGGCGCGGCGGGTGTACGCCATGCCGAGCGGCGACAGGCGCGCGCGGTGCGGGAGCCGGTCGGCGTCGGCTACGACGAGGCCGAGCGCGTCGAGCTTCGAGAACATCGAGTCGGTGAGGACGCTCCCCCGGTGGATGGGGACGCCGGGCCGGTTGTCGGCGGCGACGACGTCGAGCGCCCGGCGCCCGGCGCTGGGGAACGGTGAGCTTGATTGCCGCAATCGCGGCGTTGTGCTCCATCGTGCGGGCGGCGAAGACCTCGCGGGCGTCGGGGGCGTAACGCGCACTCGCGGCGGCGTAGCTCGCGGGACGGCGGACGCGGGCGGGCTTGCCGACGTGGGCGATGGTGGCGGCGGTGGGGGCGACGGGCTGGGGGTTCATGGTGACTTCCAATCTCGGCGGGTGCCGTATACGTGTATCTAGTTTGGGGTGTTCTGATACGCCGCGCAAGGGGCGGCGGGGAAAAATTGTGTGCTAACGGCGTTCTGAGTTTTCGGCTCGGTACGCGTTGACACAGTCGCGGTCCCCGCACGTCTTCGCGCGGGGGTTGGGGCGCTCGTCCGAGCAGATCGGGCAACACAGGCGGTCGGCGCAATCCCCACACATGCCGTCTTGCCCTTCGCCGTCGTCGTTCAACTCGTCGCACACGCGGCAGAGTTCGCCGTTGTCGTCGTAGTCGATGCCGTGGGCGTCCGCGACGTCGCGCCAGAATTTGAGCGTGGGGCCGCCCTGGTCGCCAACAGGGACGCCGAGCCGGCGGGCCGCTTCCTCCGCTATCGCTTCCAAATGGTCGGCGTCCCATTCCAGCGCCGCCCCGAGGATCGCGGCGGCGGCGCGTCCGAAGTCGGCATATTCGGCCGCGGTGGGGCGGTGGATTGCGGCGCTCAACGCTCGCTCTCCTTTCGGAGCATGGCGGCGGCGTAATCGACCGCTTCGGCGTGCGTCTCGAAGTGCGCCCATAGGTAGTCCCCGTCTTCGTCGGGGCGGTTCCCGAAGACACCCCAGGGTGACCACTCCGGGCCGACCTGCATATCTTCGCGCGAGATTGTGAGCCGAAGCGGGGGCGCGGGGGCGTCGGTAAGGCGGTCGTACTCGACGTAGACCGGGGCCGCGTCGTCACCCTCGCGAACGGTGACGCCCAGGGCGTCGGGGATGCCCACGACCGTAGCCGGGCGCACGCCGTGAGCGTAGACGCGCGAACCGGGGAGACGGTGGGACACCGGGAGTTCGGGAAGGGTGGGGATGCGTTGCCACAGGGGGAGAACGTTGCTCACGCGGCCACCTCCGCGGGGGTCGGCGCGGTCCCGTCGATCATGGCGGGCAGGTCCGGCGCGCCGTACTCGAAACCGGCGGCGGTCTCGCGGGCGTAGGTCTCTCCGTAGTGACCCCAGCATTCCATCTGGACATCCCAGGTGTCCCCGTCCTCCGTGACGTCCCCCAGGCCCACGGGGGTTTCGTTCGTGGTGCGGGCGGGCATCGTGGCATACCCCACGCCGAACACGTCACCTTCCATGTACGCAGCCCAGGTCTCGCGGTCTCCGTCGAGATAAGCGGCATCCAGCACGGGATCGGTTCCCAATGCGGGCGTGCCCATGTCAGCGCGATAGCCGGGGGTGTCGAAGATCAGCACGCGCCCATCCACGCCGTAGGACGCGCCGCGCCGGTCAATCTCGACAACCTGCGCGCCGTGAAAGATCCTCAGCCAACGGGCCAGGATGTCGGTCTGTTGCACGCGGCGGGCGTCGTACTCATAGCGCGGGACCATGAAATCGGGCGTTCGGTCGCTGGGCGTGTGCGTCACGCGGTACGCGAACCTTTCCAGCGCCTCGGCGTAGCGCTCCGCGATGGTCTGCGCGTCGTCGTCCTGCCAGGTCTGGCCCGCGGGGCTCACGCTGTAGGCGTTGCGGTACTCGATCCAAAACGCCGGCGCGTAGGCGTCGCCGTCCGGGGCCTGTGCGTCGTCGTCGCGCTGAATCACGGCGAGGATGCGCGGGTCTGAGGTCTCGGCGTACTGCGTCGAATATTCGTCGTTGTCGTACTGCCAGGGGCCGACGATCGCGGGGGCGGTCACAGGGTCACCGCCGTCAGCTCGTCCGCGAACGCGTCGAACTCGCGCCCGTCGAGTGCTCGGAGCCGGTACATGGGGCCGACTTCCTCGTCGAGGTTGTCGGCAGGGTTGTTCGGGTCGAGGGGACGAATGACCGTCACCGTCTGCCCGTCGAACTCGGCGGCGTACTCATCGGTTCCGCGAAGCGTGAACGTGACGGCGTCGCTGGGATTCATCGTCTGCGGGGGCGTGTGCGTCGTGGTCATGGGTGACCTTTCTGTGAGGGTGACGCGGGCGTGTGTGGGGTGCTGCGGGGTGGGGAGATAGTTAGGCGGGGGCCGTCGACGTAGTGCGGTGTGCTCGCGCGTATTTGGCGCGGGGGGTGCGGAAACGGTGTCTCGTGGGGTGATTCGTCCCGGAATGTTGGATGTTTGGTGCGTATGTTTGGTGCAGAATTCTGGGACGTATTGGGGGTTGGTACTGGGTTTTTGAGGGTGCCTCGCCAAATACGTATTCGGAGAGGCGGAATCATGCGGGAAAAGAGAGAATCTGAGAATGAGTAAGACTATGAATGTATATATGTACTATTCGTCTAGTGCATGTATCCACGGTCTGGTGAGGAGTGTGCGAGGGGGTCGCTTCCTATGGGGCCGAACTAGTTAGGTTCGGGGCGGTGTCGGATCAGGCGAACCGGGGCCGACCGGACGCGGTGACCGGCTGGGAGTGCTTGAGTCCGCGCGCACGGCGACGGGTGAGGGTGGCCTGTCGGGCCGTGCGGGTGCGCGTGTTGTCGCGGGAGTTGTTGGGCGTGCTCACGGTGTGTTCTCCTGTCTGGGATTGCGTGCTATCGGTGGCGGATGCCGTGCCCTAGTCCGGTCGTGAGCCGGTGTCGCCGGTGCGAGCTAGGGCGGTGGGTTAGGCGCGTTCGGTGGGGGTCCTGACCTCGACGCCGCGAACGATTGCCCACCGGGGGCCGCTGAGGTGATTGGAGGGGCCGCACCCGCACACCTCGACCCGCCCGTCGGGATGGTCGATTCTGTGTGTGCCGCTAACGCGCCAGCGGGCCGCGTCGGCGGTGCTGAGACTGGCGGGGGCCGGGGTGATGGTGAGTCCAGCGAATGCGAGGGCGCGGTAGGCGGTGGGGGTGCTCACGCGGTCCTCTCCCAACCGGCGACGTAGATCAAGCCGTCGTCGCCGCGGTAGGCCTCGACGGGTCCGAGCTTGCGCGCGGCGTCGGACAGGCGTTCACCGATTGCGCCGTGTCCGCGGTCCCAGAATCCCGCGCCGTGGCCGTTCGCGGTGAGGATGAGGTCATGGCCCGCTTGCGCGGCGGTGATACCCGCGGCGGTGAGGTCGAGCACGGTTTCATTCACGAATGCGGTGACGTACTCGCGTAGGCGGGCGGTGATGCCGGGGGCGGGGGTGGGGTTTTCGAGGCCGTCGAGGAATTCGGGGCCGTCGTCCTCGCCCGCGGGGGTGGACCACAGCAGGCATGCCCATGCGGCGCCTACGGCGGCGTTTTGGTCGGTGAGGGTGTCGAGGTGGGTCATGGTCGGTTCCGTTCGTTTGCGTGCTACTGGGGGTGTCGGGTGGAGATGATCCGGCCGGATGGTCGGTCGATTACGCGGGTGCGCCAGGCGGCGGATACGCGTTGCCAGCGTTTCGCGTCGAGGTAGGTGTCTGTCTGGGCGAGTAGTTCCCACTGGACGCCGAACCATATTTCGACGTCGTAGGGGCCGGTGTGCTCAGCCATGGAACAGCCAGGCGAGCGGGAGCACGCTGAGTAGCGCCGTGACGCTGAGGCATGTGAGCCAGTCCCCGACGGTGCGGGGGATGATGGGGGCGCGGGGGGTCATGCGCGGGGGGTGAGGTGGCCGTGCACGCTGCCCATGGGGGCGGGGCCGGTGTACCGGTAGCCCGCGGTGGCGTTGCGCCGGTAGTAGTGCGTGATGTACCGGACGCGGTAGCCGTCACGCATGGTCTGGACGTTGAAAATCCGGTTGTCGCGGACGGGCAGATCGTCTGTGTTCGCGCGGCGGTTGCGGCGAGGCGTGGTGCTGGTCATGGCGATCACCGGGCATCCACGGCGGGGATGACGACGCGGGCGAGCATGGCGGGGCTGAGGGTGTCGAAGTGCCATGACACGGTTTCGCGCTCTGCGGTGGCGTAGTCGATGATCTGCGACCCGTCGGGGTCGGTTGCCCAATCGGCTCCCGTGGCCTGGAATGTCACTCCGTCGCGGCGGACTGCGGCGACTAGTTCGGCCATGGTGTCGAACCGGAGTGTTTCGTCTTCGACGCGGTGGGGGGTGGCGTCGACGTTGAATGTTTCGTCGTCGCATACCTCGGCGGGTCCGCCGTCCGCGTCCGCGTACTCGTAGAGGAGGGTGACGATACGGCGGGCGGCGTAGGTGCGAGGCGGCATGAGTGCCGGTGCGCCGGACTCGACGCACACGCTGCCCATGAGGGCGCATTCGAAGTGTGTGCAGGGGGCGGGGGTGCGGTGCTGAGCCATGTCCTATGTCCCTAGATCGGGGGCAGGTTCAGCCCTGCCCGATACGTATAGCCTAGCACCAATTGCACCAAAATAGGGTGCTATTTGAGACACCGTAGGGATGAGATTGCACGCAAACGACAGCACAGGGGCGCGCTGCAGGACGCATAGAATCGAACACCTATGCGGGCGCGAGGCCAGGTACACAGGAAACCACTCGAATTCTCGTTCGAACAAGGGGGCGTAGGGACCCTCGTGCTGCACCCGCACACAAGCCCCCCCTCCCCCGGATTCAGCCCCCTGTGGCCCCGCTCCTGCGAGCCTTCTCGTCGCGCACCCACTGCCTTACCGCCTGGATGCTCGCACCGAGGGCCTCACTCACCTCTCGCGGGGTCATGCCCTCGTCGAGAACCATCGCGGCTCCGCGCAGCCGATCCTCCAGGGTCGACTGACGGGACTTCGCTGGCCGCTCGTTCACCCAGGACTGCAGCGTCGCCGCGGGCATGCCGAACTCGCGCGCGACTGGCCTCACGAAGCCCGCCCTCCCGGGATAACCCTGGGATCCACCCACCGCCTCCAGCTCGCGCACACGCGCCACCGCCGCGGCCCTGAATTCCGCCGAATACCGCGTCCTACCCATACGCCTATCAGACCACGCCCCGAAACCCCTCACCAGACACCGACACCCCACCCCCGTTCCACCGCCAGAAGATTTTCCTCCCCAGAAACCCGCACCCACTACCCTGTGCCCATGAGCTCGAGCACCCCCGCCGGCTGGTACCCAGACCCGAAGCACCCCACCCAGCCGTGGACCAACAAGGCCCTCATCCCCCAGCGCTACTTCGACGGCACCGACTGGACCGACCACGTCCAACTCCCCCGCCCCGTCGCACCCACCGACCCCGGCCAATACACCGGCAGCGCCTCCAAGGCGATCGGGATCCTCGCAGGCATCGCCGCCGTCCCCATCGTCATCGCCCTCATCGCGATCCTGGCCACACCCCGCTGAGACCCGCGCGACACCCACCCACACGCCACCCTCAGCCCAGCCACCGCGAACACGTATACCCCCACACCCCGCCCTAGACTCCGCCCCACGGCCCCCGGCACGCTGCTCCTCTCCAGTGCGCCGGGGGTCGACCACGTTCAGACGCCAACGCCCCATGCGGCCCACGAGAACCCCAGACGCACCTAGGCGCGTCCCAGCCGACCGAGGTCGCTCCCTCCCAGCCCTACCGCGCCGCCAGGCCCCTCCCCCGCGTACCAAAAACCCCTCAAATTGGTGCAGAACCGGGGTGAAAAGCTCTCGATTAGTACGCAAAACACCGCTAGTGTTAAACGTGTAAGGCCGGTAGCACACAAAACAGCCGGACAGTCACTCGGAGCCAACAAGGCCGGAAGTGGCTCGGAACGCCCGGCGGGCGTGGACATCGCACTAATCGAGAGGAGCGGCGAGCTTGAGGACTTGCTCTCTCGACTGGTGTGACCGGCGCCACTACGCGCACGGGTACTGCAAGCTCCACTACGACCGCGACCGACGTGGCTATCCGCTCGACGCGCCGCACTGGGCGCAGCATTGCGGCGAGTGGGGACCTTGGTACCTGACGAACCGAGGCTACGTCTCGCGTTCGCTTACCCACAATGGCAAGCGGATGGCTCAACTCCAGCACCGTTTCGTCATGGAGCAGCACCTCGGCCGCCCCTTGCTTCGATCCGAAGAGGTCCACCACAAGAACGGCGTCCGCCACGACAATCGGCTCGAGAACCTTGAGCTGTGGTCGAAGTCACAGCCGGCCGGACAGCGCGTAGAGGACAAGCTCGCTTGGGCCCGCGAGATCATCGCGCTCTACGGGAACTGATTCCCGCCGGGCTCCGGCCTACCCCGAACGACTCCCCCGCAGCGCCCCGCGCTGCCCGCAGAGAGGAGCACCATGCTCGAGTTCAGACCTTTCCCGAAGATCGCCCGGCTCAAGAAGGCCGCCGCATGATCCTCTACCTCTTCGTCGCCCTCTGCTGGTCCATCGCGATCGGCGCGGTCGCCTGGGCCCAGAAGGACCGGACCGCCGCGATCCTCGCCCTGCTCGGCATCGTTTGGCCGCTCGTGATCCTCGCCGCCCTCTTGATCGGCGCGTTCCACGTCGCGCGACTGGCGGTGTTCGACCGATGAGCCTCCCCGTCATCCCGCAGCTCGACCCCCGCGACACCACGCCCACCGGCTACACCGGCACCACCCCGCCGGTCGTCGGCTCAGGCGAGCGCGGCTGGCACGAGATCGCGAGCCTCGCCGCCCTCGGCGCAGCATCCGTCGAGTCGACGCCGGCCGTCATCCCGAATCCCGCGCCCGACGACAGCGCAGGCCGCGTCATCGGGACGTCGACGCCCGACGACCCCGCGAGCCGCATCCTGCAGGAGTTCGCTGCCTCGATCCCGCCCGAGAAGCCCCGAGCGCCGCGCAAGCGCACGACCAAGCCCGCCGCCGAACCGGCTGCGCCGGTACAGGAAGCCCCGACCCACCGCCGTGCGAAGACCGGCGCCGGCGCGCGCTTCAACGGGGACGCTCCGTGGCTCTACCACGCCGTCAACATCGGCGTCGCCGTCGTCGCCATGGCGATGATCGCTGTGTCGTGGCAGGGCCTCACCGCGGTCGGCGCGTGGCTGCTGCTCCCGCCGCTGTTGACCTTCCTCGTGCCGATGTCGATCGACGTCGCCCTGATCGTCCTCACCCTCGCCCGCTTCCCCCGGAAGACCCGCGGCGAGTCGACGTGGATCCTCACCGTCTCCGCCGTCGGGCTGGCGTGCATCTCCGCGGCCGCGAACTTCTTCCACGTCTGGGAAGACACCCCCGACGCCGCACCCGCGCTGCAGAGATACACCGGAGCTTCGCTCGCCGCACTCATGCCGTTCCTCGCGCTGCTGATGACCGAGGTGCTCGGCATGCTCTCCACCAAGCCCACCCGCCTCGAGCGGGCCCAGGCCCGCCTCGCCGCCCAGAAGGCCGAGGCCGCGCTCAAGAAGCCCGCGCCGCGCAAGAAGCGGCCGACCAAGGCCACCCCCACCCCGAAGGAGACCACCCCGTGAGCACCAGAATCACCATCGACGGCATCACCGAGACCGTCAACGAAGCCCAGCCGATCGAGGTCCTGACCCTCCTTCGCGACAGCACCCTCGCTCGCCTCAAGCGCAAGACCGCCGAGAAGGAGCGCTACGAGAACGCCGCGATCGCCGCCGGGTCCGACGTCGAGGCGCTGGCGGACACCCTGCACCGCTACAACGCGACCCTCCTGGCGATCGAAGCGACCAGCGCGCCGGCCCCCGTGGCGACCTTCGAGGAGCAGGCCCCCGGAATCGAGGCGGCCGCAGCATGACCGCTCTCGAACGCGGCGCCCTCGTCGAGCTGACCGGCAACGGCTGGAACGCCTTCGGCGTCGTCGGCCTCCAGGCCGGCACCCGCCACAAGATCACCGACTTCTGGTACGACGACACCCCCGTCATCCAGGACACCAGCGGCGAGGAGTGGGCCGTACATCTCCACTCCCCCGAAGAACCCGCCCCCTTCTGGGGCGCCACGCTCGTCCCCGCCCCCACCGAGACCACCGACTGAAAGGACCCACCATGAACACCACGAAGAGAAGGACCATCCGCGGCATCGCCGCGGCCGCCGCCGTCGTCGCCGGCCTGACCATCGGGCTCACCGCCTGCACGACGGACGCCGACACCGCCTCCCGCAACATCTCCACCGCCGCCGAGCAGTTCGAGATCGAGCGCCGCATCACCGTCACCACCGGCTTCGGCGCCGAGGTGGCCCTGCAGGTCGAAGGGCGCTGCTCGCTGGAGTCCGCAGACTCCTTCCTCGCCGGCGCCCTCGAGGTGACCTGCAAGATCGGCCCCGACCAGTACACCAAGCACTTCGTCGTGAAGGGCGACAACGACATCGTCACCGTGCAGCAGCTCGGCACCATCGACGTCAGCGTCTACCACCACCGCGTGCTCATCAAGCCTGAGAACCTCCTCCCCGAGTTCGACTACGAGGGGGGCGAGCAGTGACCTCTAAGCGCCAAATCTGGGCCGATCTCCAGCGGGCCCAGGCCGAAATCAACGCCCTCACCCACGCCATCCTCCGCCACGTCGACGAGGCCGAGGGTCTCGGCCACGAAGCGCCGTCGCCGATTTCGTGGCCCTGGCAATCGCTCGCCGACCGCGCCCTGGCGAGCCTCGAACTCCTCCGCCTCGCCAACGTCAACGCACTCCAGGCCGACAACGCCGAATTGCGTGCAAAGCTGGCCGCCGCGCGGGCGGCCGCGGAGGAGCGCGTGGTGATCGGCGTGGACTACGCGACGCCCGCGCGCAGTGAGGCGGAAATCCGCCGCGAGACGCTCGAGAAGGTCATCGAGGCGCTCGAGCTCGATGAGTACCGCGGGCGGCAGGAGGGACCCTTCGCGCACCTCTTCCTCCTGCAGGGCGGTCGACCGAAGCCGGCTGCCGACCGGTTCTGGGCCGACATCACCACCGCACTCCGCGTCCGCGCGGAAGACGCCGAAGCCGAGGCCGACGAGGCCGCCGAAGCGCGCATCGCCGCGATCACCCGCCCGGCACCCGCCGCCGACGAGGTCTACTCGGCCGGCGAGACGATCCTCAGCGGCGACGAGAACGGCATCGACCCGTGAGCGTCGTCACACCCGGCTCGGTCGTCCTCGTCGACATGGACGGCGTGCTCGCTGACTGGCACGAGGGGATCGCCGAGGCGTACGTGGACGCCGGCGGGGACGCATCCGAGTTGGATCACAACCAGTGGGACCCCAGCACCTCGCCTGCGTCGCGCCGGATGATCCGCTCCATCCAGGCCACGCCGGGCTTCTACGCCGGGCTCAACCCGATCGACGGCGCTGTGGAGGGCATGTACCTCCTCCGCGACCTCGGCGCCACGGTGAAGCTCTGCTCCACCCCGGATGCCACGAACCCGACGTGCGCCTCCGACAAGGTCGACTGGGTCGCCAACCACCTCGGCACCGCGTGGGTGAAGGACCTGATCCTCACCCACGACAAGACCCTCGTGCGGGGCGCCCTCCTCATCGACGACAAGCCGGAGATCACCGGCACCCTCGTCCCCGAGTGGGAGCACGTCGTCTTCGACCAGCCCTACAACCGCCACGTCACCGGTAAGCGGGTCCTCGCCGGCTGGGGCGCCCTCGACACCCTCAAGGAGAGGACCGCGTGACCGACAAGACCCAGCCGCTCGCCGCTCCGCCCGGAACGAAGTGGGTCGTCTCCAAGTCCAGCGGCACGGATCGCCACCAGAGCGAGGATCGCTACCAGATCGGTCTATTCCCCGAGGGTGCCGAGGTCGATGTGTGGGGCTCCTACCTCAAGGAGTTCGGGCCAGCCCCACACTTCCCCAACGGTGGCTCCTTTCCTGGATACGCGCTGGCGCGAGAGACGTTCGCTTCGGGGTCCCAGATCCGAGGGGCCTCCCGTCGCGTCCTGCGCACGTACGCGCGTCAGCGCAGTGAACACGACCTTTTCGCTCGACTCAGGAAGGCATTCTCATGACCGTCATCGGACTCGGCGGCAAGCTCCGCGCCGGCAAGGACGCGGTGGCCGACTACCTCGTTCAGAGGCACGGCTACGTCAAGATCGGCATGAGCGACGCACTCCACGAGGCGATGCTCGCGCTGGACCCGATCGTGATCGTGGACGAGTTTGTCCAGTACCCCGAGGGCGCGCCCGGTTACGGCTGGAACACGCCGCGAAAGCAGATGCGATACGCGGAGCTATGCGAGGCCGTGGGCTACACCGAGGCCAAGAAGAAACCCGAGGTCCGCCGCCTCCTGCAGGCACTCGGAACCGAGGTCGGCCGCAAGATGATCGGCGAAGACACCTGGACAAACATCGTCCGCCGACGCATCGACGAGTTCGAAAAGAGGGGCATCCCGGTCGTCCTGACTGGCCTGCGTTATCCGAACGAGCTGCAGCTCATCACGGGCAAGTACAGCCCGACCGCCTGGTTTCTCTGGGTCGAGCGACCCGGAGCGGAAGCGCCGTCGACCGCGACAGCGGCGCACTCGAGCGAGAACAGCGTCGGCGCGGACGATTTCACGTTCGTCCTCCACAACGACGGCACGCTCGAGGAGCTCTACGCCAAGGTCGACAAGCTCGCACGATTGGCGGCGAGCCTGTGACTGCCCTCCGGCCTGGCGACGGCCCGCGGATGCCGTTCGGCGGCACCGCCGCCCGCGTCGCCCTCTTCCTCGCGCTGACGTTCGGCGCGATGTGGACGATCGCGGCGATTTACAAGGTGGCCCTCCCGTGAGCGTCACCCCGATCGCCGTCGGCGCCACCGTCGCACTCATTGGCTCCGGCTGGGCACGCATACCCCGCCCAAGCCTGACCGACACGATGCTCGGCCTCGAAGTAATCGCGGTAGACCTTCCCGCCGGCATCGGCGGCGGATTCGTCGCCTTCGAGGTCGACGGCGAGCCGTTCATCGCCCCCACCCGCCCCGGTTCGACCTTCCAGGTCGAGCTTCTCCCCACCACCGACCGAGAGGAAACACCATGAGCACCAAGATCCGCAAGGCCCGCAAGAAGACCCAGCGCGCGCTCCGCCAGGCGACCGAGCTGACCGGCAACCCGACGTACGCCGAGACCGCCCGCGGCCTCTACTCGAAGAAGCCGAAGGAGCCGACGCCGGTCATCCTCCGCGCGTTCGTCCAGGAGCCGGTCATCCGCTCCAAGGGTGACCTGTTCCCCCAGGACTCCGTCAGCCGCGGACCCCTCGCCCGGGTCTACGGCTTCTCCAGCGCCCGGTCCGCGAACCGCATCGCGAGGTTCATCGCGAGGTTCATCGCGAGGTTCATCGCGAGGTTCATCGCCAACCGCGGCACGAAGCGCGGCAACCTCCCCAAGGAGGTCCAGCAGTGAGCCGCCCCACCCTTCCCGCGACCATCGCGATCCGCGTCCGCGAGGGCGTGCCGAACGAGCTGGCAGCCTTCGACCTCCGCTACGAGCCGTCTCTCACGCAGGCCGCAACCTCGGACGCCGCCGACGGCGCGAAGTTCACCCACGAAGTCGTCAGATCCGACATCCTGCGGGGGCTGGCCATCGCCTACCGGGACCTCGCGCGGCAGGAGTGTGCGGGCAAGGGTGACCCCGAGACGGTCGAGTACCTGGCCTACCTCGACGACTGGGTGGAGTCGCACGTCTTCCCCGACAAGAACTCGCCCGAGGCGGTGCCGACGCGATGAGTCGCCACATCACCGTCGACCGTACGGTCGCCCTCTCCGAGGGCACCACCGCGGCCACGATCGCACTGGAGCTCTCGAGCGCGGTCACGTCCCTCGAGAACAAGGTCATCGACCACGACCGCGTCGCGATCTGGGACACCCTCCAGGTCGAGACCCACACGGACAAGATTGAGCACACCAGCTTCGCGTCCGACCGCGAGCTCATCGAGCACCGCACCATCACCATCTCCGTCCTCACCATCAGCCGCCAGGAGGCATCCGCATGACGCTCACCATGGGCACCATCGACACCATCCGCGCCCTGCAGAAGCAGATCGGCGCCGCCAACGCCGAGAAGGGTTTCCACCAGGACGGTTTCGACATCCGCTCCCTCCCGGCGTTCATCAGCGGCGTCCATGACGAGCCGCGCACCTTCCTGCGTCGCCTGGTCGACCGGATCGCTCGCATGATCCCCGCCCTCGAGCGCCACTACTGGATGGCACGGGCGTCGCTCATCACCACGGAGGTCGCCGAGTTGCTCGAAGAGCTGCGCAAGGGTCGGGGCGTCGCGGAGACCTATTACCCGAGCTGGCAGGACGAGGTGGATGCCAGCGGTCAGCCCTGGAACAAGACTCCGTTCGAGCGCGGCAAGTACAAGCCCGAGGGCGTCCCGTCCGAGCTCGCCGACGTCGTCATCCGCGCGCTGGACTATGCGGAGGAGGCGAACATCGACCTCGCCGACATCATCGACGAGAAGCTGTCTTACAACGCGACGCGCGCTCGTCTCCACGGGAAGAAGCTCTGACCATGACCGACGACATCGACGCCCTCGAAGCGTCACTCACGCAACGCTTCATCGAGCTGAGCATCACGGTCGACGGCACGACGTACCGCGAGTTCGTGCCGATCAAGGACGGCTTCCCCACTCGCTACGTTGACGAGGATGAGGCCGTGATGATCCTGGCATCCCAGGTGGGAGGCATCGCCCTGCAGGTCATCGCGCAGCACTTCGCCCCCGGTCTGCTCGAGTCCGTCTCCGCCGAGTTCACGAGACATCTCGACGAGATCCGCGACGGCGGGGCCGGCGGCGAGGAGTGAGCCCGGTCACCAGCGACCACAGTCTCGTCGAGGCGCTGGGCGCGCCGCCCCGCCCCCACACCCCCGACGAGGTCGCCGCGGTACAGGATCTTCTGGATCAGGGCACCGGGAAGCGTTGGTCGCTGAACGAGCGTGGTGAGATGGAATCCATGCTGTTCGACGACACCACGGTCGCCGTCGCCCCCGCCGCCGCTGCCTGGCATCCGAAGCACGAAGGGTAACCCGTGAACATCGAGCCTCTTTGCTTCGACCTGGAATCCACCGGCCGTGATCCTCTGTCCGCGCGCATCGTGACCGCCTACCTCGGGGTTTTGCGTGCAAACGGCGAGATCGCGTACGGCATGGACTGGGTTGTCGACCCCGGGGTGGAGATCCCGGCCGAAGCGGCGTCGATCCACGGCTTCACCAGCGAGCGCGCCCGCTCGGAGGCCACCAGCACTCCGGTCGAGATGATCGCCCAGCTCCACGCGATCATCGAGGCCGAGTGCATGGCATCCGGGCGGCCGCTCGCCGGCTACAACCTGCAGTACGACCTCACGCTCCTCGAAGCCGAACGCCGTCGCACGGCGCCGTGGCTGAGATCGTTGACTTTTTGCACACAAACGGAACCGGCGGGCGTCGCCGTCCTCGATGGCTACGTCATCGACAAGGCGATCGACCCGTACCGGAAAGGTTCGCGCAAGCTCCAGTTCACCTCGGCGCACTACGGCGTCCAGCTCACGGACGAGGAGGCGCACGGGGCTCAGGCGGACGCGGTGGCCGCAGGCCGCATCGTGCAGGCCCAATTCCGCAAGAAGCGCCTGCAGGGTATGAGCCCGCGCGACGTCCACATCGAGTCGATCGCCTGGAAGGCCGGGCAGTCCGCCTCCCTGCAGAAGTGGCTTCGCTCCAAGGGCGGCGAGCCGAACGCGGTCGTCAACCCCCACTGGCCCCGACAACAGAGAAGCGAGGAAGCAGCATGATGCTGACAGCACCCCGGGAACGCACCACCGCTCGAGCACAGGCGCTCCTGCAGAAGTGGGGCATCGACCCGGCCGAGGTTTCCGTCGACAACCTCAACCACGAGGGTTACTGGCGGCTCGCGCGCAACACCGTCCACTCCTCCCTCCTCCCGAGTCGCCTCGCGAACAGCCGCTACGAGCGCATCTGGACGCGCTGGCCCGACGACTTCCCCGCCGACGAGTTCCTCAGCCTCATTCCCGCAAGCCACCGATGACCACCCACCATAAGGAGAACACCATGAACGAGAACACCGCCAACCAGGACCCCGACGAGACCGCGGCCACTCCCGCAGCCACTCCCGCGGCCCCGACCCCTGCGGTCGTCCCTACCGCTGACACCCGGATCGAGGCTGAGTCCCTCAGCGTCCTGGACGCCGAGCTCGAGGAGCTCATCGCCAAAGAGGCCACGGTCAATGCAGCCGTCGACATCCTCCTGAACGCGATCGAGCACGAACGCGGCGTCGAACGAAAAGACATCGCGGAGGTCACCCTCCACGCCAACGGCGCCGTGCGCCTGCTTACGCGCGGCCGGGTTCGCCGCAGCCTCCGGGTCGACCCCTTCGCGCCCGCCGAAGCCACCGGAGACAGCGAGTGAGCGTCGTCGCCTCTGGCAGCGGCGAGGTCACCCTGGCCTTCACCGACGGCGAAGAGGGCCAGGTTCACGTCGCTGCCCGCACGCAACGCGGTGCCCAGGACATCCTCGTGCGGGGCTGGTTCGATCGCGACGCGCTCGAGGACGCCCTGACCGGGTCCAGGAACAAGGACCGTGCGCTCATGATGGAGCCGGCCGCGTGACCGCCGCCGTGGAGACCCCGCTTCGCTTCCGCCTGGTCGTACAGAAGCGCGGGGCGACGTGGGGCCGCTCTGCCCTGACCGGAAAGCGCGAACTCGTCCGCGACCAGGAGCGTTACAAGGCGCTCCCCGACACCCCGCCGGGCTTCGTCGAGCGCGAAGGCACCTACGGGGAGATCTCCCACCTCGCCGAGCGCGCCAACAAGGGTCAGCTCGAGAACTGGGACGGTCACGGCGAACGCCTCGACTACCTGTTCTCTCCGGACCTCGTGCCGGAGGAGGCGGGCGAACCCGCATGACCGAGGCGTTCGCCGCAGGCGAGCGCGTGATGGTCGAGTCAGTCGTCCCGGTCGTGGTCCAGGAGGATCACGCCGGGGCGACTGTCCTCGTGCTCACACGCGCAGGCCGTCCGGTGCGGGTGGAGCGAGATCGACTACGTCGGTCGGAGTGACCACGCCGTCCCCCAACAGCTCGCCGATCGAAATCACGACGTCGAGCCCCAGCTCCTTCCGAAGAGCATGCTCGAGCAACGCTCGATCGAACTCCAGGCAGAAGCCCTTCCCCGAGATGAATACACTGCCGTCCCTCGAAGTGGCGTCGAGCTGGATTTCCCTGGCTCCGTCGACGTCACGCACACGCGTGGTCATAACCGCGCGACCCTTCCTGTTCATTTTCGGGTGAACGGGGGCCCGCCGGCGGTTTCGGGTCGCCGACTTCCCCCCAATTTGCGACTTTAGACTATGCTTCCGACATAGCGAAACGTCTCCCGGACCGGCGGGAGCGACGCATTGTATGGAGAGGACACGATGGACATCCAGGTCCAGCCGTCGACGTTCACGCCGTCGGCCTATCAGACAGATCAGCAGTTCTTTGCCACCAAGTATCAGCAGGGAACGCGCACGGTCTACGGCCTCGCCGCCACACCTGGCGAGCTTGTGGGCCTCGTGCCGCGCCCCGATCCGGCTGTTCCCACCGAGGGAAACCGTCGCATCAACGCGTCGCACGCCGAGGCGTTTGCGCGCTACTTCATCGAGAACGAGAGCTGGGTCATCCCCGGCATCATCCTGCGCGCAGTCAACATGTTCCACTTCGAGTCGGTGCAGGAGATCCCCTCGGCGGCGTTCGGCGTGATGTCCTACCCGAAGCGGCGCCAGGGTGACATCCACATCCTCGACGGGCAGCACCGCATCCTCGGGTTCTTCATGGCGCTGGACAAGCTCGACGCAGAGATCGAAAAGGCCCGCTCGTACAAGGCGACCGTGCGGCGCACCATGCCGGACGACAAGCGGGCCGAGATGGACGCACAGAAGGAGATCGACCGCCTCGAGGGGGCGCGCGATCGCTTCTACAAGCAGCGGGTGGCCGTGGAGATCCAGGTCACCGACGACATCGACGAAGCCAAGCAGATGTTCTTCGACATCGCCGAGAACGCTCTGGGCATCACCGCGTCGACTCGCGCACGCTTCGACAGTCGCAAGATCGTCAACCGTGCCCTCCCGATGGTGCTCGAGCACCCGCTCCTGCTCAACCGGGTGGATCTGGACAAGGACCGCGTTCAAAAAAACAGCCCGTTCTGGATCCCGGCCTCCAAGGTTGTCGAGATCATCCGCACCATGCGGAAGGGCTTCGAGGGGCGGGTGTCCCGCAAGGACAACGAGGCGTGGAAGGGCGAGGAGGCCGCGATCGCTCGCGAGACCAACGAGTTCTTCGACCTGCTGGTGAAGACGATGCCCCCGGTGAACGCCCTGCTACACAGTCAGATCACCGCCGGCCAGATGCGAGACACGATGCTCCTGGGTGGGCAGACGTTCATCCGCATCCTCGCGGGCGTCTACTACGAACTCCGCAAGGATCGGAAGTGGTCCGCGAAGCAGGTCGAGGAGTTCTTCACTGCGCTCGGACCGCACGCGGCTGGCCGCGCCCACGCCAACTCCATTTGGAAGCAGCACGCGCCCGAGCACCTGTTCAACCTCAACGGCGTCGGACCGTCCGGTCGCCGCGCCGACTCCGTCGAGCTGATGAACCTCATCACGGATTGGGCGATCGCACGGGCACCTTTCGTCTACGCCGCCCCGGTGCCGGCGCCCGCGGTCGACGCCGATCCCGACGAGGGAATCGACTTCGCCCCGTCGCACTCCACGAAGCAGCTCGAGCTGGAACTCGAACTCGAGAACGCCGAGATCGCGCAGGAGTCGAAGGCGCGCGCCGCGGGGAATTAGTTCCCGACCACAACGAACCCCCTTCGCGAGCCAACCGGCGGCGAGGGGGGTTCGTCTCGTGCGCGCCCGTAGACTGCGCCGCCATGAACCAGATCCCCATGGCCCGCGGCAAGTCCGTGGATGACCAGCTCATCGAGCTGGCGGCGATGGAGATCAGCGCAGAGGAGATCTCCCGCCGTCTCGGCGGAGCCATCACGCCTCCTCGCGTGCGGCAGCGCGTCAGTGACCTCCTCACCGCAGGCGACTGGCTCACCGATGTCCAGAAGGAGCGGGCACTCATCCGCATCCTCCACATGAACCTGATGGCGATGCGCGGCGACGAGCTGAACGTCGACAACGCCAAGCTGCAGCTCCAGTACGCCAACGTCCTCCTCGACCGGCTCGATAAGCGCCAGGCGGTCACCAGCGAGCAGCTCGAGACTTATAACTCGAACGTCGGTCGCACCCTCGGCGAGGTCGTGATCCATGCGCTCGCATACATGAAGGGAGCGCTCTCGGGCGAGATTGACTCCCAGCGGTGGGACATCCTCGTCGAGGAAGCCATGCTCAGCGCCCGCCAGGCGATCGCCGCGAAGCAGGTCGATTCGTGACCATGTTCCTCGACGGCGCCGTCTTCGATGCCGCGATGGACGAGATTCGCGAGCGCTCCCGGAAAGCCATCTACCAGCGCGACTACCTCGCCTGGTCCAACGACATCCTCGGTCGGCGGTACTACGAAAAGATGGCCGAGATCATGGTCGAGTGCGCCACGCCGACCACCGGCCGCATCCGCAACGCGATCAAGTCCGCCAACGGTTGCGGCAAGTCGCTCACCGTCGCCGACCTCATCGTCTGGTGGGTCACCGCGTGGCCGCCGGAGGAGTCGCTCGCTCTGGCGTCCGCGAACGGGCGGCTGCAGATCCAGACGGTCATCTTCAAGTACCTCAAGGACTCCTGGGGCTTCATGGCCTCCCGCGCGAAGGCCGGCCACGGCCCGAAGCCGCTGGGGTGGATCTCCGAGACGCTCGAATGGAACTACCAGAAGCCCGACGGCTCGGGTAAGGAAGCCGTCGTCATCGGCAAGCGCCCCGCCGACCAGGACATCGTCTCATCCTTCCAGGGAACCCGAAAGCGACGCACGCTCGTCGGCCTGGACGAGATGGGTGGCCTCCCGGACGACCTCCTTACCGCCGCCGAAGCTGTCGTCACCGGTGAGGAGTCGCGCATCGTCGGCATCGGAAACCCCGACCGTCGCGGCACGATGTTCTTCAACATCTTCAACACCGACCTCGGTGCCGACTGGAACAAGCACACCATCTCGGCGTACGACCTGCCGACCATGACCGGAGAGCTCGTCTACCCCGACGAGCCCGAGAAGCAGGCCGCGATGATGCGCGGCCTCACCTCGCGCCACTGGATCGCCCACAAGGAGCGCTCCTGGATGACCGGCGGCGACATCGTTCCCGACGATCTCCACCCCGACGACGATCAGTACAACCGCCGCATCGGCGGCACGCCCAACGGCCGATTCCGCGCGAAGGTCATGGGCGAGTTCCCCGGTGACGCCGACAACACCTTCTTCGCCGAGGAGGAGATCCAGCGCGCTCTCGAGACCGAGATCGAGCTCAACGACTCCATCCGCCCCGTGCTCGGCTGCGACATCGCCACCACCGGTGAGGATGAGTCGGTCGTCTACGTCAACCACGGCGGCCGCGTTCGCCTGTTCGACAAGACGATCTCCTACATGGATGGGGACGAGCAGCGTGAGACCACGGGGGTCTGGACGAAGGAGGACACGCTCACCGCCGCCCGCCGCATCAACGCGATCGCCCGGTACACCAATGCGCGCGAAGTCCGCGTCGACGGCACCGCGGTCGGCGAAGGCGTCACCACCGATCTCATGCGCCTGCCCGAGTTCGCCGAGGATCGCAAGCACTACAGCGTCGTCAGCGTGAAGGGCGCTCGTCGATCGAGCGACAAGACTCGCTGGAAGAAGTGGCGCGACGAAGTTCACGACCACCTGAACACGTTGATGAAGGACGGCAGGATCGACCTCGATCCGGCCGACACGCAACTCCGCGACGAGCTCATGCTCATCACATACAAGCTGCTCGATGGCGCGATCAAGATCGACCCTAAGGCCGACATGAAGACGCTCCTCGGCGGCTCCCCCGACCGCGCCGACGCGTGCATGTACGCCACCCTCGAGGTCGTCAACCCGCCGGACGACGACCCCCTCAGCCAGCTCGAACCCGGTCAGGCGGTCCTCATCGACCCGAACGACTTCATCGCCGAGCGGTACCAGCGCGACAGCGACACCTACCCGCTGTGAACGCGTTTGCGTGCTAAGCGCGCCGTAGACTCCGCCGCCATGTCAGCCCAGAACGCCGTCCTCGTTGAGATCTCCGAGGCGATCGCCGAGGCATCCGCCCTCGGGACAGAGGAGGGCGCTCGCGCCGTCGCTGTGCTGGCCGAGTCGTACGATCGGATGCGCACCATCCTCGCCCGCGAGGACAAGGGCTGGGTCCGCCTCTACGACCGCGGCGCCGACTCCCAGTTCGGTCTCCGCCTGCAGGACCTCAAGGACTGGGGCCGCAAGCTCGAAGAGTCCGTGCCCGGAGCGCCCTGGATCGGCCGCGGCTTCCGGGTGCGCGCGAACTTCATCCTCAAGGACGGCATCCAGCACGGCAAAATCCCCGCCGGCGGAAGCCAGGGCGTCCCGGACGTCCAGAAGTTCATCGACGACCCCGACAACCAGGAGAACTACTTCGGCCCCGCCGCGCGCCGCAAGCGTGAGCACAACCTCTACACGCAGGGCATCGCGTTCTGGATCCTCGACGAGCGCACCAAGAAGATCGAGGCCATTCCCCTCCGCCAGATCACCGGCGAGCTCATGCACCCAGACGGCATCGGCGTCGTCTGGGCGTACCTGCGCGAGTGGACGCACGTCAACCTCGAGACCGGCAAGTCGTACCAGATGAAGATGTGGTATTTCACCGACCTCGCCAAGAGCAAGCGATCGCTCAACATCACGTCGCCGCACAACCGCGAACGCGTCCCGGTCTCGCAGACCTCCATCATCTTCGCCCAGCACGCCAACCCCGTCGGCGGCCTGGCATACGGCACGCCCGACGCCCTCGCCGCGTGGATCTGGAACGGCATCGCCCGCGACGCCTACATGGACGGTCGCTCCGTCACCGAGGCCCTCACGCGGTTCGCCCTCAAGGCGACCGCGAAGAACAAGCCGGCCGCCGACAACGTCGCCATGCAGTACGCCTCCGCGCACACCGCCGGCGGCATGGCCGTCGTCGGTGGAGCGAATGACATCCAGGTTCTCCAGGGTGCTCAGAAGGGTTACGACTTCAACACCCTGCGGCCGCTGCTCGCCGTCATCGCCACCGCGCTCGATATCCCGACCACCGTCCTCACGAGCGACACCGGCGACGACAGCTACGCCTCGATCTCCTCCCTCGACCTGCCTACCCGCCTCGCGATGCAGGCGCGCCGCGACGAGCACGTCGCCTTCGAGAAGCGGGTGCTGAGGCAACTCGGCGCCGCAAACGCCTCCGTCAGCTTCGTCCCCTACGACGCCGAGGACGAGGTGTACCGCAAGGTCCAGGCCGCGATCCTCGACTACCAGCAGGACACGATCACCCGCCAGGCTCTCGCCAACCGCATCGCCGACATCTACGGCCGCCCGCACGAGGACGTCCCCGCCGAAGACGAGCGCCCCTCCGTTCTCCTCGCGAAGGCGATGGCCAAGGCCGTGCCGAAGCCCGCTCCGGCGGGCGGAGACTCGTCCGGCAACACCTCGGTCGCCTCCCCCGCGCAGGGCCGCTCGAACGGCACCGGCGGCCAGCAGGGCGGCAACGCGAGCAACGACATCCGACGGGACTGAAACAGATTCCCGCTCGAAGTGATGTTCCCCCGGCCGCGTCCTTAGACTCCGCGCCCGTGAAGAACGAAGCCCAGGCCGCCGCGAACGGCGTCGTCGTCCGCGAGAGCGCGTACCGCCAGGGCACTCGCGCGGTCACTCCTGAGAGCCAGGGCCAGAAGTTCCGAGTCCGCCTGATGGGCTGGGCTCCCGGCGCGACGGTCGTCGAGGGCTCCTCTGCGGACTACCCCGTCCCCGCCATCGTCCGCGACTTCGCCGAAGCGTTCCCCGCCGGAACCCGCATGCGCGCCAACCACGACACGATGTGCGAGGCCGGCGGCGACGTCCGCCGCATCTTCGCCAAGACCGTCTCCGAACCCGTCGAAGAAGAAGACGGCATGTACGCCGACGCCGTCGCCGCCGAGGGCGAAGCGAGCAACTTCATCCGACAGTTCGCAGACGTCATCGGCACCTCGATCACGGCCTCCGTCGAATACGAGCGGGAGTACCTCACCGACGACAACGGCCAGCTCAAGTTCGACGAGGACGGCAACCCGGTAATGGCGATCCGGAAGGGCCCGCGCGGCCTCCCCATCGTCGAGCGCTTCCTGTCGATGAACGAAGCCCCGTACAACTCGGTCGACTTCGTGGAGGTCCCCGGCGCGGACGGCGCAGTCGTCTCACTCGCCCTGGAAAGCGCCAAGCGCATCGTCGACCAGACGATCCTCCGCGAAGCCGCGGGCTTCGCTATCGGTCTCGCCGGCAAGCGCGAGAAGTCTTCCCTCGGCGTCGCCGAGGGTGCCCAGCCTGGCTCCACCCCGGCGCCCGGATCCACCCACCAGAAGGACATCAGCATGGACGAGAAGGCCATCAAGGCCATCACGGAGGCGCTCGGCGCCAACGTGGTCGCCGCCCTCAAGCCGCTGACCGACTTCGTTCAGGAGCAGAAGACGGCCGCCGAGGCTGCCGCCGCCGGGGCCAAGCCGGCCGACGCTCCGAACGCCGTCGAGTCGGCCATCACCGCGCTCGAGTCGATCAACAAGATCGACGGCATCGAGCTCGTTCCCACCCTCAAGGAGGCGCTCATCACCGACCTCAAGGCCGGCAAGGACGTCACCGAGGGCATCAAGCTCGCCACGTCCGTCGCGGCCGAGGCGAAGGCCGCCAAGGGCGCACAGACGCCCACCGCAACCACGACCCCCGGCTCGTACGTCGCCGCCGAGGCCGCCACGGGCGGATCCCCCGTGAAGAGCTGGTCCGTCGCCGGACTCGGAGGTAAGTGATCATGGCCAAGGCAACCATCGAGGTCTTCGCGCACAGCGACGAGGCCACCGAGATCTGGTACTTCGACGCCCCCACCCCGCAGTACACCCTGGCCGTCCAGAACGGCGTGGCCGCGATCGTCCTCACCGACACCGAGGGCGTCGCGGGCACCTCCATCGTCTACGGCCCCCACACCGTCAGCGGCATCGTCCGACCCGGCGTGTCGAACCGTGACGCGACCGTAGGCGGCGCCGGCAAGTACGCCGCCGGCGTCACGCTCGACGGTACCTGGGGGTTCGAAGACGTCGTCAGCACGGGCACGACCCCCGCTCCGACCACCACGACCCAGGGCACCAAGGTCTACGTCACCGCCGGTGGCGCGCTGACCCTGGAGGCCTCCTCCAACACCCTCGTCGGTCGCGTGAACTACACGGCCGACTACACCAAGGCCGCAGGCCGCCTCCCCGTCAAGCTGATCGGAGCACGCTGACCATGAGCACCCTGCTCGAGAACTACCAGAACCCCATCACGCTCGATGGCAAGCTGGAAGTCCACCCCCTCGTCACCGAGGCAAAGCTGGCGCGCGCCAAGGAGCTGTTCGAGAAGGCTCTGGCCGGCGACCGCATCGCCGACGCCACCCTCGCCGAGCTGTTCACCAGCTCGTCCATCGGGTTCTCGCTGACCCACCTCATCAACATGCAGGTGATCCCCCAGCTCCCCGAGGACGAGAAGCAGGTCATCGACGGCCTCGTGACCACGCGCACCGTGCGCGACTTCAACCCGGTCACCCTGCTCGACCTGATCGGCCTCGGCAAGCTGAACGGCCCCGGCATCAACTCCCGCGGCGCCCTCGCCGTCGTGCCGGAGGGTACCCGCTACCCGATCGTCACCGTCAAGGGCAACCAGGACTCGATGTACGAGAAGCTCGGTAAGCGCGGTGCGCGGTTCGAGTTCACCTGGGAGTCGAAGATCAACGACTCCCTCACCGGCCTGCTCGAGCAGATCCCGGACGCCCTGCGCGACACCCAGCGCGACACCACGTACGAGGAGATCTTCGACGCCCTCGACGAGGCCGCGCTCCCCGCCTCGGCCGTGACCCTGCCCGACGGCACGATCGTTCCCCCGAACGCTCCCCTGTCGCCGGAAGCGATCATCGCGGCCTCAATGTTCCACGAGCTCGTGAAGATCAACAACCGCAAGATCGGCATCATCTCGGCCTACAACCTCTTCCTGCCCACCGGCGGCAAGAAGAAGTGGGACTGGATGGTCGAGCGGTTCAACTCCGTCATCGAGGAGCAGGAGGGCTCGCTGCGCCTGCGCCCGGCGCCGCTCGGCAAGCTCATGCCGAACCTGACGGTCGTGGAGTCCGACCGCATCCCCACCGGCACCTGGAAGCTCGTCCCGAAGCCGGGCACGACCAAGGGCCGTCCGGTCTGGGAGCTGCTCAAGCTCCGCGGCTACGAGGACATCGAGCTGCGCATGAAGTCGGACGCCGGCTTCTACCCCGGCGGCGGCACGGTCGACGCGTTCGAGGGCTCCTACGAGGCCGACACGATCTCGATGCGCGCGCGCCTCGTGCGCGGCTCCGTCCTCTGGGACGACCGCTGGATCGTGGCGTCGAACGGTTCGGGCCAGGCGTGAGCAAGCCCAAGCCGATCTCTCTGAGCCGGGGCAGTGCCCCGGCTCCGGGGGAGAACACGCCTCAGCCCTTCGCCGTCGTGGGCGACCTGCCCGTGGCAACCCCGACGATCACCGGCGGCGTGAAGAAGGGTGTCGCCGTGGCCAACGCCACGGATGCCGCCTCCACCCAGGCCCGCCTGAACGACCTGCTCGCCTCCCTCCGCACTGCTGGCGTCATCTCCTGACGCCCGCCGACGTGGCCCCTGCCTTCGGGTGGGGGCCTTCGTCGTTGGCGAAGCGAATAGCGTGCAATCTCAGCCGTAGACTCCGCCGCCATGACCGCAGGAGCCTTCCCCATCGACCCGACTACACCCGTCGGGCAGCTCCGCTACCTGCTCGGCGACACCACTGCGACAGCGTCGCCGCAGGCGCCCGCCGGAACCAAGCTCTTCGCCGTCTGGTCCGACGCGGAGCTCATCGCGGCGATCGCCAACGCCGGAGGAAACGTCCTGCGCGCCGGCGGGCTTCTGGTCACCCAGCTCGCCCTGTTCTACGCCCAGCAGGGCCAGATGAGTATCAAGGCCGACGACCTCGGCCTCACCATCGGCGCCAAGGGCAGCGATCTCAACACCATCGCACGCACCCTCTTCCAGGAGGCCTCCGACCGCGACGCAGCGGAAGCGGACTCCTTCTTCGTCGCCGCACCTCTGCGCTCGGCAGGAGCCTGCCTGTGACCCTCGTACGCCTCCGCGGCCGCGTCCCCGGCTTCGGCCAGCTCGAAAACCTCGCCTCCGGAATCATCGCGCTCGAGCGCTGGAACGGGGAGGGCCCCGTGTCCCTCGTCGCGGGCCAGGACTACATCCCCGACACGATCCTGCGCACGAAGATCATCGACGGCCAGCCCGTCGACCTGCTCGACATCCTCCCCACCGACGGGACGTTCTGCATCCGCTGGACGATCGCCGCCACTGGGGCCGACCACTCCGGGACCCCGCTGGTCCGCTTCACCACGATCCCGACCTCCGACGAGGTGAACTTCGCCGACCTCCCCGACGTCGACCCGTCGACCTTCTCCCCGCTCGTCCCACTCCCTCCGTCCGCACAGCAGATCTTCGATGCAGCCTCCGAAGCGGTCCAGGAGGCTGCAGGCGAGGCGACCGACGCCCGCACAGCCCGCGTAGGTGCCGAAACGGCGCGCACGGGAGCGGAGACCGCTCGCGCCAACGCGGAGACCGCCAGTACGGCCGCCACCGGCGCGCGCGACACTGCTGCCCAGGCGAATACCGACGCGCAGGCCGCGCGCACCGGAGCCGAGACGGCGAGAGCGGGCGCGGAGACTGCCCGGACTGGAGCGGAGACCGCGAAGACCGCGGCCGAGACCGCGCGCGACCTTGCCCTCGCCGGACAGTTCGCCGGCACCGACCTCCTCACGACCGACCTCAACACGGTCTACCTGCCCGGCGTCTACCGGCAGCCCAACACTGCATCCGCACAGATCGCCCGGAACTATCCCGTAGAAGGCGTGTCGGGCATGCTCGTCGTGCTCAGTCGCAACAGCCTCGGCGCCACGGGCGGCCGCGCCGTCCAACAGTTCTACCCGCAGATCGGCGCCAACCTCACCGACGCCCGGCTGCACTACGAGCGCGCCTCCAACTCCGGCGGATGGACACCTTGGCGCGTCTTCCACAGCACTCGTGTCGACTCCCCCACGGGGCAGCCTGGCGCCGCGGCATACCTCTGGAACGACGTGAATAACGTCGAGCTCCAACTCGCCCCAACGATGATTAACCTCGGCACCACCGACCTCAACACGGTCACGTACCCCGGCACCTACCTGCAGCCGTCCACTTCGCAGAGCACCTTCGCCCGCAACTATCCCATCGAGAGCGTGACCGGCGTGCTCGAGGTGGCCCCCTCCAGCTCCGTCCTCGCCGTCGTCGTCCAGCGCTTCACAGTCTCCGGCGGCAACTGGGGCGCGGTCCGCGGCGTCCACACGCGACGCCTCACCGGCGGCGTCTGGGGCGCCTGGACCTTCATCCCGCAGCAGCGCGTCGACAACACCGCCGGCCGCGCGATGTATACGTGGGACGACACGACCAACCGCGAGCAGCTCTTCTACGGCGACACGGGCTGGCGCGGGGTGACCGGCCCCCTCCTGAACGGCTGGACGATGGGCTCGTACCGCATCCGACGAGTCGGAAGCCTGGTCTCCTTCGTGATCGGATCGCTCAACGGATCCGCCGCGACATCGCCGCAATTCGAGACACTGCCCGCCGGCTTCCAGCCATACTCCACCGAGGGCTTCACCCTCTTCTTCGAAGGCAACTCCCCCACGAGCGTTTACCGCGCGTACGTGGGCTCCTCGGGTCAGATGACCACAGGCACGCCGATCCCGGCTGTCAACATAGGCGGCACGATGACGTGGCTGACCTCACAGGCTTGGCCCACCACACTGCCCGGTACCGCACTCGGAGGAGTCCCCGTCGCATGAGCCCCGTCGACGTCCACAACACCGCAGTCGGCGGCCACGAGCTCGTCGACGTCGACCCCTTCCTCCCCACAGGGATCTGCGCGATCTGCGAAGGCGTGGCGCTCGACGAGCGACCGCCGGAGGATCGCGGCCCCGACAACCCGTACGATCCCGCGCTCCCCGCCGACTAGAGCAGCCCCTCCGCGCGGTAGTGCTCCACCCGCTCGAGGAACTCCAGCCAGCGTGTCCGCTGGTACTCCGTCTGTAGCTCCGGCTCAAGGCGCACGTCACGGCCGCCGCGGTGCGGAACCTCCCACGGAGGCTCCATGCCAGCGCGGAGGTAGGTCAGCTCGCGAGTCTCGTCCACGCCGCCGAGGCGCGCATCGGATCTTGGATCCATCCGCGGATCATACCGGCTGAAACTGACGCGCGGCGGGCCCGAAACTCCCGCCGCGCGCGGGGGCCCAAGACCCCACTCGGTCCGGGGCTCAGGGAAAACCGACGGTCCTAGCGATCAGACTATGGGCCGGAGCTTTCGTTTTCGGGCCCATTTTGGGGCCACGACACCACCTCGGAGCGAACGCATATTGACCGCCGCTCGGACCTAGACTCCGCGCCCGTGAAGAGTGACCGTTACCTGGACCTGCGAACCGGCAAGACCGGCGCCTACGACGGTGGCCACGCTCGCGTTTTTCGCCAGCTCGAGAAGCTCCCCGACGACGTCACTGTCGTCCAAGGCGGCGACGCTGCGCTGTCCGAAGGAGTGGACGCCGTCTTCGCGTTCTCGACGGATGCAGACGCCGTGATCCTTCGCGGGGGCGGTGCATGACCACCGAGATCAAAGCTCGCACCTTCCAGCGCGTCGCCGCGGCCGCTGAATGGACGTCCGTCAATCCGATCCTCGGGAACGGTGAAATCGGCGTCGACGTCACGTACAACCAGTTCCGCGTCGGCGACGGAGTGAAGCGCTGGCTCCAGCTCCCACCCGTCGGCGTGACCGTCGGCCAAATCGAGGGCCTCATCGACCAGTACCTCGCGGCCAACCCGCCCGCTGGCGGTGGCGGTGGCTCCAACCTCACGGTCGCGCCGCATCCCACGATCGCAGGCGCGGCCATCATCACGGTGAGCGGGTCCAGCGGTGGCGGCGACAACTCCACCGGCCTTCCCGTCATCACTGCGCACCCCCTCCCCGCCTCTCGTCGGGACCTCCAATCTCCGTACCCGAACCCGATCAGCTACTCGGTCGATTTCACGGCCAACCCCGCTGCGACCGTGCAGTGGCAGCACTCTCCCTACCCGGACCAGCCAGAAGTCGAGTCCGGCTGGGTGAACGTTCCGGGCGCCACCGACAAGACGTACACGTTCACGATGACCCAGGACTACCAGGGCGCATTCCGGGCCGTCGTCACCAACGCGCTCGGAAGCGTCAAGAGCAACTTCGCCATCATCACCGGCGTCTACATCACGGACTGAGCCCATGACGATCATCTTCCCCACCGTGGATCCCGGAACCGCCAAGATTCCCGCCTCCCTCATTCCGAACGCCGTGCCGAACGGCGGCGGCACAGGTCAGATGCTCGTCAAGACCGGAGGTGCCGACGGCGCGCTCGGGTGGGCAACCCCCACAGGTGGAAGCGGTGGGGGTGGTGCGGGGTCGGGCCTGCAGTCGACCGTGTGGTTCTTCCCCGGCAACGTTTCCGTCCGCACGTCCGGCGCCGCACTGGTGATGCCGCCCTACGGAACCTTCGAGCTCATCGGAGCGTCCCTCCTGGTCCAGGCCGCAGGCGTGTCAGTCGCCGGGAACACGGTGGTCCGCTTCACTGCAGAAGGCTCGGTCGTCGGCTCCATCAGCCTCGGCCCAACGGAGCTGCAAACCCGCGGCTGGCACAAGGCTTCAACGGATACTGCGAAGCAGATCTTTGCAACGGCCCCCGTCCTCTCACCCGAGACTGTCATGCGGTGCGAGATCCAGCAGATCCCCTCGGGCGGCGGCACGCTCCCCCAGAACCTCAGTGCGCAACTCTGGTGGAAGTGGACCGAATGATCCTCGAGGAGAGCTCCGCTTCCTTCATCACCCGACCAATCTCCGGACCGCGCGGACTGGGCGGCCAGGAGGTTGTCCAGGCGGCCAGCACGCCCTACGCGAGCGCGTCGATTCACCTCACGACCGCACTGAATCGCATCCCGGCTAGCCTGTGGCCGCTCGAGGAGTGGACCGCCCTTCTCGGCGGCCCCAACGTCGCCGGGGCTAAGGTCATGCGGCCGCGCTACTTCGCTGGTATCCCCGCGACCAACGAGATCAAAGCGCGCCTGTTCGCTCTCAACGGCCTCAACCCCGACTACTCCAACTGGGTCGGCCTCACCGTCGGACGCGGAGCCACCCTCCTCAACGCCGCCAACTCCGACATCTGGGTTCACGAATACGGCCACTTCGTCGACTCGCAGCTCGGACGCATCCAGGACCAGTACAAGGCGACGTGGAACGCCACCAACGCCACCGCCGTCACGAGTCGGCCAGCCTGGGCGAGCGCGTGGCGCGAGGCAAACGCACTGATCAAGAGTAACGGCGACGCCAACGCCTACGGTGCGACCAACGTCAATGAGTGGTTCGCAGAGCTCTTCGCCGCACAGCTCATCAGCTCGTACGTCGGAATCGGCGCCGTTTCGTACAGCACCGTCTTCTTCGTGCTCTGCGGCCGCGACGTCGACCTGACGGGACATATCCGGGGCCTCTTCCAGCAGATCATCCCCGACCTGCCGAAGTACGGCTGGCGAGATAGCGCCGGATCGACGCGCCTGACCCCCTGCGTCAGCGGCCGCCGACTCAGCGACCTTCGCACGGGCGTCCCGTTTACCCGCACCTTCGTCTCCGAGGTCTCCGAAGCCGTCATATGGGCGGTCACCGCCGGCTCCCTCCCTGCCGGCCTCGCGATGAGCAACGGCAACATCTCGGGGTCCCCCACCACGCCCGGGGCGTTTGACTTCACGCTGACCGCATCCAACGCCAACGGCTCCACCTCGCGCCGGTTCACGGGCACCGTGTTCGACTCCACGATCAACCCACCGGTCATCACGACCCCCGAGATCCTCCCTGCCGCGCTGTCAGGCGAGCCCTGGAGCGCCACGCTGGCCGCCACCGGCGCCGGGCCGATCACCTGGACCCGAGTCGTCGGCCCAGCCACGGTCGCCGTCGCCCAGGATGGCACCATCACCGTTCCCGACTCCTCCACGTTCACTGGGGGACAGTTCACTGCGCGCGCGACCAACGCCGGCGGCGTAGTTGAGAAGACCTTCACGATCCCCTACGGCATCGCCGCGAAGTGGTTCACGACGACGGTGCCGGACCTGACCGCGGGCCAGACTCCCAGCTCCGCCCCGAAGCTCGGAGCGCAAGGCTCCTTCCCCATCTACATCAGCCTCACCGGTGGCGCAGTCCCCGCCGGCATGACGCTCGACGCTCCGCAGCCCTCCTATGACGCCTACCTCCGCGGCACGCCCACGACGCCGGGCCCGTACTCCTTCGAGCTCACAGTGACGAACGAGTTCGGCACTGCCGCCCGTACCTTCTCGGGCACGGTTCTATCGCCCTAAGTAGCGCGGGTCCGCACTAGAGCGCTTTCGCTTGGGCACGTAGGGGGCACGAGAGCAGATTTCGTGCCCAAAGATCACGCCCCGCGACCCGCCCGTGGGAGCGAAAAAGGCCCGGTTTCCCGGGCCTTTTTCTTTTGGTGCACCCCCTGGGACTTGAACCCAGAACCCACTGATTAAGAGTCAGTTGCTCTGCCGATTGAGCTAGAGGTGCGTTCTGTTGGCCCGGAAACTGCGATCCGAACCGAGGGATTACGTTACCAGGCGTGACGCGGGCGCACCAAATCGGGCCGAGGACGCCGTCTATCCTGGAGCCGTGTCTCCCATCGATGAGTCCCTCTCGTCCTCGGCATCCCCCCGTGACGACCTCGAGTTGGCGCTGCGTCTGGCCGATGCCGCCGACGCCGTCGCCATGGCACGCTTCGACGCGGCCGACCTGCGGATCGACACCAAACCCGACCGCACGCACGTCACCGAAGCCGATCTCGCGACCGAACGGGCGATCCGAGAAATCCTTGATGCCGAGCGTCCGGGTGATGCCATCCTCGGCGAGGAGTACGGAACGTCGGGAGACACCGCCCGCCGCTGGGTCATCGACCCGATCGACGGGACGCACAACTACATGCGCGGGATCCCGGTGTGGGCGACGCTCATCGCGCTCAGCGTCGACGGTGTGCCTCAGGTCGGCGTGGTGAGTCAGCCGGCGCTCGGCCGCCGGTGGTGGGCGGCGACGGACCACGGAGCCTGGACCAACGGCCGCGACGGAGAGCCGCGTCGCATCCACGTGTCCGACGTCGACGACATCGCGCACGCGAGCATCAGCTTCCAGAGCATCGAGCAGTGGGACGACGTCGATCTCGTGCCGACGCTGGAGCGCCTCACCCGCGCGGTGTGGCGCGACCGCGGCTACGGCGACGCCCTGCCCTACATGTGGCTCGCCGAGGGACGCCTCGAACTCGTCGCCGAGTTCGGGGTGAAGGAGTACGACATCGCCGCCATCGCCCCGATCGTGCGCGAGGCCGGCGGACGCTTCAGTGCCTTCGACGGCTCCGATCGCCTCGACGCCGAGTCCTCCCTCGCGACCAACGGAACGCTGCACGACGCGTTCCTCGCCTTCCTGCACGACGAGGACACCGAGTGAAGGTCACGCGCATCGCCGCGGTCGCGGCATCCCTGGTCGTCGCCGGGGCGCTGAGCGCGTGTGCGCCGAACACGGCTCCGCCCCCGGCCGCCACCGCCGCTCCGGCCAACACGGCCTCGCCGACAACCCCCGACCCCTCGCCGACCATCGACGGTGACGCCGAGGCCGCCGATCCCACGTGCGAGACGATCATCCTGCGCTCCACGGCCACCGACTTCCGCAGCCTCGGCTGGACCGCACAGTCCGAGACGTTCCGCATCGGGGCGACCGAGGTGCGTGACGGCATCCTGTGCAAGTGGAGCGACGGGTCGGCAACGGCTGATCGTGTGCAGATGTTCGGCTGGGCGCCGATCGACGAGTCCGCGGCCGAGAAGGCGCAGAACGATCTGGTCGGCTCCGGCTGGAAGCGCGAAGAGGGGTCGAACGGCGAGGTCTACGTCACCGAGAACCACGAGTGGCTCGGCGGACGCGGGGCCGACGGCTACGGCATCACCTACCTCTTCGGCGACGGCTGGGTGAAGGTCGCCGACACGAAGCAGAGTCTCGTCCTGATCGACTGGCCGCCGGCTCAGCGGTAGGGGTTCACCGCGTCGGGCTCGCCCGAGGCGGCGTGGCCCTGGTCCCACGCGTCCCCGCGCGCCTCGCGGTCGCGCCAGAGGCCGTCGACCTGCAGCACGCGCTGCGCGAACGCCACCCAGTCGCTCCACCCACCCGACACCGCACCGTCCGGCGCGCGGGAGCCGGTCGCCGTCCACGTCGGGGACTCGGCATCCGGATCCAGCTGGAAGGGGCCGACATCGATGCGCTGCGCGCGGGGATCGGGCATCCTCCGACGGTAGGTCGCCCGCGCGGTCGCGAGCAAGCGCGTGACGTAGGCTCGGTCGTCGTGGCTATCGGCGCGACCATTCACACCTTCACGGTGCAGCTCTCCGACGTGGACCGCGGCGTCTACGACGAACTTCCGCTGCGCGTCGCGCGGCATCCCTCCGAGACCGACGCGTACATGCTCACGCGCGTCCTCGCGTACTGCCTCGAATACGAAGAGGGCATCGCCTTCAGCGAGGGCGTCTCCGCGACCGACGAGCCGGCCGTGATGGTGCGCGACCTCACCGGCGCGCTCGTCGCCTGGATCGAGGTCGGAGCCCCGGATGCCGCGCGCCTCCACACCGGAAGCATGAAGGCCGAGCGCGTCGCGATCTACACCCACCGCGACCCCGAGAAGGTCGCCGCCCCCTGGGCCGGCAAGCGCATCCACCGCGGCGAGGACGTGCTGCTCCACTCTTTCGACTCGGGCTTCGTCGAGCGGATGGCCGGCGCGATCGAACGCCGCAACACCGCGACGCTCACGCGCACCGAGAACCGTGTGTACCTCGAACTCAACGACGCCTCGGGCGAGAGCGACATCCACACCCGCTCGGCATCCTGAAACGAGAAGACCCCCGCTCGCAATCGCGAACGGGGGTCTTCTCGACAGGGACGATGGTTCGTGGAGCTGGGGGGAATCGAACCCCCGTCCAACGCTGGGTCTCCGCGTTTTCTCCGGGCGCAGTCTGTGCAGACGTTCTACTCGGCCCCGACCTTTGTCACAGACACCTAAGTCGACAGGCCCAGTCCGGGAAAAGTCCCGCGTGACGTCCGGACGCCGTCACACAGCAAGACCCCTAAATGACGCCAGAATCCGTGGCGGGGTCACACACGGTCTGACGGACTATCGGGCTCGCTTACGCAGCGAGGGCGAAGTCAGTGCGCTTGGTTTCGGCACTTATAGTTTTGCAGGGAGCGTTTACGAGATAACCCCACATCCTCGGCCCGCTTCTCGCGGGTTCGCAGGCGCTGTCGAAACCGATCAGCCCCGGGAACTCCGTGAAGGAGCGACCATCGTCACACTGTTGACTTACCAATCGGATGCCGAGACACCCGAGCATCACAGTCTACAACGGATCCGTATCCTGGGCCATTCCCACGCGCTCGCGTAGGCTCCCCGCATGAGCCACGTCATCATCACTGTCCGGGGCGAGAGCGAGACTCGCGTGCGCGCGGAAGAGGCGGCGGTGAGGGTGACCGTGTCGACCGACGGCCCGTCCCGCGGACCCGTGGTCGAGCGGGCTCAGGAGCGGGCGGCATCCGTGCAGGACGGCCTCGTCGCCCACTTGCGGTCCGGTGAGGTGTCGGAGTGGTCGAGCGCCCGCGTCTCGGTCTGGTCGGACCGACCGTGGAACAACGAGGGCGCGCAACTCCCCCTCGTGCACCACGCGAGCGTCGAGCTCTCGGCCACGTTCACCGATGCCGGGGCACTGTCGTGGTGGCTCGGTGACGTGACCGAGTCCGACGACGTGCAGGTCACGGCCGTCGACTGGCGGCTGTCGCGCGCGACGCGCGTCCGCGTGGAGGGAGAGGTCGCCTCCGACGCGGTCCACGTCGCCGTCGAGCGCGCCACCGCGTACGCGGACGCGCTGGGGCTGGCATCCGTCAGCGCCGTCGAGATCGCTGACGCGGGACTGCTCGAGGTGCGCCCGGAGGCGACCGCGTTCAAGGGAGCGCGCATGATGGCCATGGCGGATGCCGGGCCCTCGTTCAGCCTGCAGCCGCCCGAGATCGTCGTGAGCGCCGTCGTCGAGGGGCGTTTCCGCGCCGAGTGAGGCTCAGGAAGCGCAACGGCTGACCTTCAACCAGTGCGTTCTGGGTCAGTCGCCCAAGCGGTTCTTCGTCCGCATCGCCCGCTCCGCCTCGCGCTTGTCTTCGCGCTCCCGGATCGTCTGGCGCTTCTCGAACTCGCGCTTGCCCTTCGCGACAGCGATCTCGACCTTGGCCCGGCCGTCGAGGAAGTACAGCCGCAGCGGCACGAGGGTGTAGCCCCCGGCAGCGACCGCGTGCGAGAGCTTGATGATCTCTTCCTTGTGCAGCAGCAGCTTGCGGGTGCGCTTGGCGGAGTGGTTGGTCCAGTGCCCCTGCGAGTACTCGGGGATGTGGACGGCATCGAGATACGCCTGCCCGCCGTCGATGTACGCGTAGCCGTCGGTGAGGTTCGCTCGCCCTTGACGCAGCGACTTCACCTCGGTGCCCGTGAGCACCAGTCCGGCTTCGTACGTCTTCTCGATGGCGTAGTCGTGGCGCGCCTTCTTGTTCGACGCGATGAGCTTCTCACCCTGCTCACGAGGCATGGTGCCACCTCCTCATGATCATGGGCACACAGAGCCCATCAGTCTACGCGATCAGGCGCGCAGCCAGCGTCGGATCGCAAAGCTCGCGCTCAACGCGGCCAGCAGCACACCGATGACGATGATCACTGGTACGACGATGGCGACGTCTCCGACGCCCACCCACGAGGTGATGAAGCTCACGCGATCGCGCAGGTACTGGTTGACACCGACGCCCACCATCGCCCACACGGCGACGCTCGCGAGGGCCGAACCGATCAACGCTGCCAACACGCCCTCGAGGACGAACGGTGTCTGGATGAACCGGTTCGACGCGCCTACCAATCGCATGATCCCCAGCTCTCGACGGCGGGCGAACGCCGACAGGCGGATCGTCGTCGCGATGAGAAGGACGGCTGCGATGAGCATGAGCCCCGCGATTCCGACGGCGACGTAGGTCGCCACCGTGAGCGTCTGGAAAAGAGGCTCCAGGTACTGCATCTGGTTGGTGACTTCTTCGACGCCCGCCTGGTTGCTGAACGCCTCGGAGATGACATCCGATTGCCGCTGGTCGACCAGGTTGATGCTGAAGGTCGCGTTGAACTGGTCGGCCGTGACGACGCCGGCGATGTCGTCCGAGAGCAGAGACTTCGCGTTCTCGAACACCTCGTCGCTCGTAGAGAAGGTGTAGTTGCGGATCAGCGGTGCCAGCGCCGGGCCGTCGAGCGTGGCGCGCACCTGATCGATCTGCTCCTGGCTCGCCGCTTGGCCGGTGGTGCAGGACGGCGTGTCCGACACGGTCGCGCACATGAACACCGCGACCTGGGCACGGTCCGCCCAGTACGACTGCATCTTGCCGATCTGCATCTGCATGAGCATCGCGGCGCCGACGAAGGTCAGAGAGACGAAAGTCACCAGGATCACCGAGATGACCATCGAGGCGTTGCGGCGAAGCCCGCTGAAGGCTTCGGAGAGGATGAGACCGAATCTCATGACGTGGGTCCCACTTCGTCGGCGCGGTCGTTCTTGTCGCCCAGTCCGAGGCGGTCGGCGAGGCCGAGAGCCTCGACGTCGGGCGTGGTCACCGGAATCGACCGCGTGTGCGTACCCGGCTCACGGGGAGCCTCGGCCGTCGCGGACGGGGCTTCGCTCTCCCTCGACTCGGCGCGCGCGATGTCGGCCGGGTTCAGCGGCTCCACCGAACCGGTGATGTGGGCCACTTCGCGCTGGACCTCGAGCACGGCGGTCAGAGCGGCGACGGCGGCCGCGCCCTTTTCGACCTCGGGCGCGAGACGCGGCAGGCCGGACGTGTCGCCGTAGCCGCCGTGGCGCTCGTCACGGACCATCTCGCCGTTCTTCAGCTCGATCACGCGACGCTGCATCTGATCGACGAAGCCGGCCTCGTGCGTGGCCATGACGACGGTGGTGCCACCGGCGTTGATGCGCGCGAGGAGCCGCATGATGTCGATGGAGGTGCCGGGGTCGAGGTTTCCGGTCGGCTCGTCGGCGAGCAGGACCTGCGGGCGGTTCACCAGCGCACGGGCGATCGCGACACGCTGCTGCTCACCGCCCGAGAGCTCGTGCGGCAGACGCTTCTCCTTGCCGTCGAGGCCGACGAGAGCGAGGACCTCGGGCACCGCCTGCTGGATGAACCCGCGCGAGGCGCCGGTGACCTGCAGAGTGAAGGCCACGTTCTGGTGCACCGTCTTGTTGGGCAGCAGACGGAAATCCTGGAAGACCGACCCGATGTGCCGCCGGAAGTACGGCACCTTCCGGTTGGACAGGGTGCGCAGGTCGCGACCGAGCACGACGACACGCCCCTCGCTGGGTGTCTCGGCCCGCAGGATCAGCTGCAGGCACGACGACTTGCCGGAGCCGGAGGCCCCGACGAGGAAGACGAACTCTCCGCGCTGCACCTCGAAATCGACGGCGCTGAGCGCCGGTCTCGTGGTGCCGCGATACCTCTTGGTGACGTTCTCGAACCGGATCATGGCTCGACGAGCCTAAGCGCGCGAGCGGTTCCGCCCGAGAGGACTCGCCGGGTCGCGAAACCGGGAGAGTCCTATGGATGCCGCGAGGTGCGGCATCCGGGATCAGTCGTCGTCGTCCTTGCGCTTGCGCCAGCGGATTCCCGCCGCGATGAGCCCGTCGAGGTCACCGTCGAAGACGACCGCGGGGTTACCGACCTCGTAGCCCGTGCGGAGGTCTTTCACGAGCTGCTGACCGTAGAGGAAGTAGGAGCGCATCTGGTCGCCCCAGCTGGCGGTGATCGTGCCCGCGAGCTCTTTCTTCTTCGCCGCTTCCTCTTCGCGCTTGAGCAGCAGCAGTCGAGTCTGGAGCACCCGCATGGCGGCGGCGCGGTTCTGGATCTGGGACTTCTCGTTCTGCATCGACACGACGAGTCCCGTGGGGAGGTGGGTGATGCGCACCGCGGAGTCCGTCGTGTTGACCGACTGCCCACCGGGGCCCGACGAACGGAAGACGTCGACGCGGATGTCGCCTTCGGGCACCTCGACCTCGACGGCCTCTTCCATCACGGGGATGACCTCGACGGCGGCGAAGCTCGTCTGACGCTTGTCGGCGCCGCCGAACGGGCTGATGCGCGCGAGGCGGTGCGTACCGGCCTCGACCGAGAGCGTGCCGTACGCGTAGGGCACGTCGATCTCGAAGGTGGCGGACTTGATGCCCGCGCCCTCGGCATACGAGGTGTCCATCACCTTGACCGGGTACTTGTGACGCTCGGCCCAGCGCAGGTACATGCGCAGGAGCATCTCGGCGAAGTCCGTGGCGTCGTCGCCACCGGCACCCGAGCGGATCGTGACGACGGCCGAGCGGGCGTCGTACTCGCCGTCGAGGAGCGTCTGCACCTCGAGCTGGCCGATGACATCGCGAAGAGACGCGAGCTCCTTGCGAGACTCCTCGGCCGAGTCCTCGTCATCCATCTCGATCGCGAGGCCCACGAGCACCTCGAGGTCGTCGAGACGCTGCTCGATCTCGGTGATCCGCTTGAGCTCGGCCTGACGGTGGCTGAGACGACTCGTGATCTTCTGAGCGTTGTCGACGTCGTCCCACAGGTCGGGAGCACCGGCCTCTTCGCTCAGGCGTTCGATGTCGGCGGTGAGTGCGTCGACGTCGACCACGGCCTGGATATCGGCGAAGGTCGAGCGCAGCGCCTGAATGTCGGCGGTCAAATCGAGTTCGAGCATTTGAGATCAAGCCTATCGTGGAGACGGTGACAGCCGACTCTCCCCGGAACGTGCTGGTGCGCTTCGCGCCCATGATCTACGGCCCCACGCTGCTGTTCGCCCTCGGCGAGGGGGCGGTGATCCCCCTCATCCCGGTGATCGCCACGCGCCTGGGCGCGGACGTCGCCGTGGCGGCGCTCATCGCCGCGGCACTCGTCGTCGGCCAGCTGTGCGGGAACATCCCCGCCGGGTGGGCGGTGGCGCGCTTCGGCGAGCGCATCACGATGGGCGTTGCGGGCATCGTCATCCTCGCCGGGCTCGTGGGGGTGGTCTTCGCCGACTCGCTCGTGATCTTCGCGGCGGCGGTGTTCCTGATCGGGTTCTGCGCGGCATCCTTCGCTCTGGCCCGTCATTCGTTCATGACGACGCGCGTGCCGCTGCACTTCCGGGCGCGGGCGCTCTCACTCCTGGGCGGGACGTTCCGGCTCGGGATGTTCGTGGGGCCGTTCATCTCGGCCGCGCTCTTGGGCATCTTCGGCGACGAGTCGGCCTCGATCGCGTTCTTCGCGGTGTGCCAGGTCGCCACGATCCTGCTCGTGTTCCTGGGACCGGATCCCGAGCGGGCCGTCGCCGCCGCGTCGCCCGTGGGGCCCGGACCGGATGCCGAGGACACCGGCGAACCCGTCACCGGTTCGATCCCCGTGGCGGAGCGGGCAGGGGTGTTCCGCACGATGTGGCGCTTCCGGGGGGTGCTCGCGCGGCTCGGGCTCGCCGCCGCGTCGCTCTCGGCGGTGCGATCCGCCCGGCAGGTCGTCCTTCCGCTGTGGGGTGTGTCGCTGGGCTTGGATGCCTCGACGATCGCGCTGGTCGTCGGTGTCTCGGGGGCGATCGATTTCGCGCTGTTCTATGCCAGCGGGCAGGTGATGGACCGCTTCGGGCGCCTGTGGGCGGCGCTGCCGGCGATGGTCCTCATGGGTGCTGGCTTCTTCGCTCTGTCGTTCACGCACGAGCTGGACAGCGCGGCGATGTGGTTCGCGATGTTCGCGGCGGTACTCGGCGTCGGCAACGGGCTCTCCAGCGGCATCCTGCTCACCCTGGGCGCCGACATCGCACCGCCGACCGAACCGGCGGCGTTCCTGGGGTCGTGGCGCACGCTCACTGATGCCGGTGGCGCGATCGCTCCCTTGATCATCTCTGCCCTGACGGCGGCGGTGTCGTTGCCGGTGGCCGTGGGAGCGATGGGGGTCGTCGCCGCGCTGGGCGCGGTGGGCTTCGTGCGGTGGGTGCCGCGCTATGTGCCGCGAACACGGTGAAACCCGGAGCGGGTGCTTCGTGACGCGGACCGGGCGGCGGCGCCGATTTGCCCGCCGAGCGGTTCACGCTCCACGATGAAGCCGAACCACCCGCGCGCGCACCGAGGAGAACACCACGTGAAGGACGTCGATCGCGGGGCCCTCGCGATCTCGGCCGCCCTCGCCGGCGTCGCCGGATACGTGGATGCCATCGGGTTCCTGGACACCGGTGGGCTGTTCGTCTCGTTCATGAGCGGCAACTCCACCCAGGCCGCCGTCGAGGTCTTCGGTCCCGGCGCCGCGGTGGCTCTCGCCTCGGCGGGGATCATCGCCGCCTTCGTCTTCGGCGTCGCCGTCGGGGGCGTGGCGGCCACGCTCCTCGCCCGTCCGCGGGCATGGATCGTCGGGGGCGCGACGGTGGCGGTCGCCCTGGTCGCCGTGCTCGCTTTCGGCGGCGAGACGACGCTCTGGCGGGTGGCCCTGCTCGCGGCGGGGATGGGCGCGCTCAACACGCTCTTCCTCGCCGACGGACGAGCCCGCGTAGCGATCACCTACTCGACCGGGACACTCGTCAGCCTCGGCCTGGCCCTCGCGGCCGCGGCCACCGGAGGATCCCGCCGCGCCTGGCGGCGACCGCTCCTGCTGTGGTCGTCGCTCGTCGGCGGTGCCGTCGTCGGGGCGGTCGCCCACCGCGGAGGCAGCCCGTTCGCCCTGTCCTTCGCCGCCGTCGTGCTGACGATCGTGACCGTGATCCTCGCCGTCCGCCCCTCTGCCACGGAGCGCGGGCCCTCGGCAGAGCGCTGACGCGACCGGACGCCGCCGCGGAGACCCGCCGACCCGACCCGGAACGCCGGGGCCCGCTTCACACCCGGATGAGCACCTTCCCGGTCACGCCCGCCTCGACGGCGTCGTGCGCGGCAGCGGTCTCGTCGAGGGCGAACCAGGTGAGCGGCAGTCCGCTCTCCTCCCCCACCGGGAGCGCGCCGTCGGCGACAGCGGCCGACACGTCCTCGGCCGCGGCGGCCAAGGCATCCTCGCCCACCGTGTACAGCAGCAATCCCTGCCACCGCGCGTTCTTCGCGAAGCTCTCGCGGACGGCAGCGGTGAAGGTGTCGCCCCCGTTGTCGGCGTAGTAGCCGATCGAGCCGTGGTTGGCGAGCACCTCCACGTCGAGACCCGCGTTGTCGGCGATCGCGACCTCGACGACGTGGTCGATGCCGTCGGGGGCGATCTCGCGGATGCGGTCGGCCAGACCCGGCTCGGTGTACCGCAGCACGTGGGGAGCGCCCGCCGCGCGCGCGAGAGCCTCCTTCTCGGCGCTGCTGACGGTGGCGATGACGGTCGCCCCCGCCCACGCCGCGAGCTGGATCGCCGCGTGGCCCACCGCGCCCGCACCTCCCTGAACGAGAACCGAGCGACCGGTCAGGGCGCCGGGCGACAGACGTGCGGGCCCGAACTCGTGCACGGTGAGCGCGCGATGCGCCGTCATGGCGGGAACACCGAGGCTCGCCCCCAGCTCGAACGACGCAGCCTCGGGCAGCGGCACGGCGCGCGAGGCCGGGATCACGGCGTACTCCGCTGCGGTCCCGGTCGGACGCTGGTGGGCGGCGAGATAGACCCACACGCGATCCCCCACGGCCAGGTCGTCCACCCCGTCGCCGACGGCATCCACCGTGCCGGCACCGTCCTGATTCGGCGTCACTTCGTCGGCGACGAGCGGCCGGCCGACCGAGGCCCGCGCCTTCCAGTCGGTCGGGTTCACGCCCGAGACGGCGATGCGCACGCGCACCTCACCCGCCGCGGGTTCGGGGACCTCCCGCTCCACGAGCGAGAGGACGGAGGAGTCACCGGGGGTGCTGTACACGATCGCCTTCATACGAAGTCCCAAGTTCCCGCGGGCGCCCCGCATTCCCGCGGCGTGTGCGCCTGGGAATCGCCACCCTGGAGGAATGTCCTCTCTCGTGATCGCCGACGGCGTCCCGTTCCTGCCCGACCTCGCGCCCGATTCCGCGCGGGACCGTGCGGCGATCGGCATCCGAGAAAGCACGATCGTCGCGATCGGCGACCTCGCTGACGTGCGAGACGCGGTCGGCCCGGGCGTCGAAGAGATCGACGCCGCGGGTGGACTCGTCACGCCCGGGTTCGTCGACGCGCACGTCCACCTCGGCGTCGGGGCGGTGGACGCCCTGCGCTGCGACCTCGCGGGCGCCGCGTCATTGGACGAGATCGACGCGCGCATCCGCCGCTTCGCGTCCGCCCATCCCGGCGACTGGGTGGTCGGCGGCGGCTGGGATCCGTCGCCGTCACGCGTCGCCCACCGGGTGAGCCGGATGCCGGACCCCTCGGCCCCGAGGAGTCGCTGCCCCTCGGGGCCGCGATCGACGCCTACACGCGCGGCTCCGCGACCCTCCTCGGAGTCGGCACCGGCCTCCTGCGCATCGGAGAGCGGGCCGACCTCGCCGTCGCCGACCGCGATCCCTTCGCCGGTCCGGCGGAGGCTCTTCACGAGACCCGCACCGCGCTCACCGTCCTGGGAGGTGCCGTCATCGCGTCTTGACGGCAGCTTCACATAGAGCCGTGACCGCGCGCCCATAGAATGAGGGCACTCGCGGGAGTGGTGAAACCGGCAGACACGCAGGATTTAGGTTCCTGTGCCTTCGGGCGTGGGGGTTCAAGTCCCCCCTTCCGCACGGCTTCTCCTCCGCACCAGCATTCTTCCGACCCGACGGGACCGATGTGATCCACCCCACTGCCCTGCTCCCGTGGCTCGACCCGGCGGCCATCATCACCAATTCCCAGCCCTGGGCGCTGCTGGTGGTCTGTTTCATCATCTTCGCCGAGACCGGCCTGCTGATCGGCTTCCTGCTGCCCGGAGACACCCTGCTGATCATGGCGGGACTGCTCTCGCACTCCACCACCGCCGCCCCGAACGGCGTCTTCGGCATCAACGCCTGGTTCGTCGCCCTGGCCATCGGAGTCGCCGCCTTCATCGGCGGCGAGGTCGGCTACTTCATCGGCCACAAGGCCGGACCATCGATCTTCGAGCGCAAAGAGTCCGGGATCTTCAGCCGCAAGAACGTCGAACGCACGAACGCGTTCTTCGAGCGGTTCGGCGGGATCACCGTCATCCTGGCCCGCTTCGTTCCCGTGGTGCGCACGTTCGCGCCCATCGCCGCCGGTGTCGGGCACATGCCGTGGCGCCGCTACACGCTCTACAACCTCATCGGCGCGATCATCTGGGGCATCGGCCTCACGATGCTCGGCTATGCCGTGGGCTACATCCCCTTCGTGCGCGACATCGTCACCGAGTACATCGACGTGATCCTGCTCGCCGCCGTCGCCGGAACGGCGATCTTCATCGGCATCCACTACTTCCGCGAGCGCGCCGCTGCCAAGCGCGACGCCGCCGCGGGTCGGGGGTCCGTGTCGCACGCCGAGGCTCAGGAACTCACGCTCGACCCGAAGACCCTCGAAGACGGCGACCAGCGCGCGCACTGATCGCGGCGGCTACGACGCTTTCGAGGCCTTCTTCTTCCCCGCCGGTTTCTTCGCCGGCTCACGCTTGTCAGCGGTGCCCGCCCGCGCGGCGCGGCTGCGCTCGACGCTGGCGCGCAGTGCCTCCATCAGATCGATGACCTCGCCGCCGTCGTCGTCGGCATCCTGCTCGCCGAACGTCGCCGCGGTGTCGATCGCGTCGCCCTGCTCGAGCTTCGCGTCGATCAACGTGCGCAGCTCGCGCTGATACTCGTCACCGAATTCCTCGGCATCGAAGTCCTTCGAGAAGCTCTCGACGAGCGAGGCCGACATCTCCAGCTCTTTCGCCGAGATGCGGACGTCGTCGTCGAGCGCGGGGAAGGCGGCCTCGCGCACTTCGTCGGCCCAGAGCAGCGTTTGGAGCACGAGCACGTCGCCGCGCGTACGCAGCGCCGCGAGCCGCGTCTTCTGCCGGAGCGAGAACCGCACGATCGCGGTGCGGTCGGTCTGCTCGAGCGTCTTGCGCAGCAGGACGTAGGCCTTCGGCGACGTCGAGTCGGGTTCGAGGTAGTACGCCTTGTCGAGTGTGAGGAGGTCGACCTGGTCGCTGGGGACGAACTCCACCACCTCGATCTCGCGGCTGCGTTCGCTGGGGAGCGACGCGAGATCGTCCTTGGTCAGGACGACCGTCTGCTCGCCGTCGTCATACGCCCGGTCGATGTCCTGATAGGGGACGACTTCGCCGTCCACCTCGCAGATCCGCTGGTAGCGGATCCGTCCCCCGTCCTTGTTGTGCACCTGGTGCAGGGGCACGTCGTGGTCCTCGGTCGCCGAGTACACCTTCACCGGCACGTTGACCAGGCCGAAGGTCAGTGCACCCTTCCAGATCGATCGCATGGTCCCAGTGAACACCGGAAGGGGCCCGGATGCCGAGAGGTTGCGCCCGAGATGCTGCACAACTCCTGCACGAAGCCGCAGGCCGGGCGGCGCCGGCACCTCCGGGCACTCCCTGCAGGAGTTGTGCGCCCCCTCGGAGCACCGCCGCTTACGCTGGGGCGATGACCGAGCAGACGGTGCGCATCGAGGGCCGCCGGCTGCGCCTGTCGAACCTCGACAAAGTGCTCTATCCCGAGACGGGGACCACCAAGGGCGAGGTCATCGACTACTACAGCCGTATCGCCCCGAGACTTCTCCCGCACGTGCGCGCCCGTCCCGTGACCCGCAAGCGCTGGCCCGACGGGGTGGGGACCGCGGCCGCTCCCGGGGAACCGTTCTTCGCGAAGGCGCTCGAACCGGGTGCTCCGGCGTGGGTGCCGCGGCATCCGATCGACCACTCCTCGGGGGCGAAGGACTACCCGCTCGTAGAGGACGTGCCGACCCTGGTCTACCTCGCGCAAGTCGCGAGCCTCGAGCTGCACGTGCCGCAGTGGCGGTTCGACGCCGCAGGGACTCGGCTGAACCCGGACCGGCTCGTCCTCGACCTCGACCCCGGTCCGGGCGTCGGGCTTCTCGAATGCGCCGAGGTCGCGCGATGGGCGCGATCGATCCTGCGCGACATGGGCCTGGACCCGATGCCCGTCACGAGCGGCAGCAAGGGCATCCACCTGTACGCCCACCTCGACGGCCGGCAGACCAGCGACACCGTGAGCGCCGTAGCGAAAGAGCTCGCCCGGTCGATCGAAGCCGACCACCCGGACCTCGTGGTCAGCCAGATGGCCAAGGCCGTGCGGCCGGGCAAGGTGTTCATCGATTGGAGCCAGAACAACGGCTCCAAGACGACGATCGCCCCGTACTCGCTCCGCGGTCGCGCCGAGCCCACCGTCGCCGCTCCGCGCACGTGGGACGAGCTCGACGATCCGGGGCTCCGCCACCTGCTCTTCCACGAGGTGCTCGAGCGCGCCGACGACCCGCTCGCCCGCATCGATCCCCTCGACGGGCCCCTGCGCGCGTACATCGCCAAGCGCACGGCGGGACGCACGCCCGAACCGGTACCGGCGGCAGCGCACCCCGCCACCGGCGACGAGGGTCTGCCACGGTTCGTCATCCAGGAGCACCACGCCTCGCGCCTGCACTGGGACCTGCGACTCGAGCGCGACGGGGTGCTCGTCAGTTGGGCCGTCCCCAAGGGCGTGCCGGCCACCTCGGAGCGGAACAGCCTGGCTGTCATGACCGAGGACCACCCGATGCAGTACCTCGATTTCGCGGGCGAGATCCCTCGAGGACAGTACGGCGCCGGCACCATGACCGTCTGGGACACCGGTCGGTACGAGCTCGAGAAGTGGCGCGACGACGAGGTCATCGCCACCCTCGAGGGCCGCCCGGACGGTCCTCTCGGGCGTGTCCGCCTGGCCCTGATCCGCACCGAGGGCGCGGGCGAGAAATCTCAGTGGCTCCTGCACCGGATGAAGACGGATGCCGACGGCCGGCCCCAGGCCGACGGTGCGGTCGTGATCCCCCGCGACGATCCGTCACCCGCTCCGCCGCGGGAGCTCGACGCGTCCGCCGCGCCCGTCGCGGCCGACCTCCGCCCGATGCTCGCGACCGCTGTGACGGACGGTCTGGCGCGGGCCGCGGCCCGTCGCTGGGGCCGGGAGTGGGTCGAGATGAAGTGGGACGGCATTCGGGGAACCGGGCTGTGGGACGGCGAACGCCTCCGGTTGCGCTCCCGCAACGGCAACGACCTCACGGACGCGTACCCCGAGTTGACCGCCGTCGACCTCGGGCTCGGACCCACCCCCGCGATCGTCGACGGCGAGATCGTCGCGGTGGACTCTGCCGGGCGACCGAGTTTTCCCCTGCTGCAGAAGCGGATGAATCTCACCCGGCCCGCCGAGATCGCCCGTGAGGCCGCTCGAACCCCCGTACACCTGTACCTCTTCGACGTCCTCGAAGCGGGCGGTCGCGACGTCACCGATCTGCCGCTCGCAGAGCGCCGCGACATCCTCGAAGACCTCGCCCGCACGGCCACGCCCGCCGTCGTCGTGCCGCCGGTGTTCGACGACATCGAAGCCGCGCTGACGACGAGCGGACGGTTCGGCCTCGAGGGCATCGTCGTCAAGGACCCCGGCTCCCCCTACCGGGGCGGCGAGCGGTCCGACCGGTGGCTGAAGATCAAGCACTCCCGCACCCAGGAGGTCGTCATCGGCGGCATCCGACCCGGGAAGGGCAACCGATCGGGAACGATCGGCTCGCTCCTGGTGGGGGTGCCCTCCCCCGACGGTCTGCGCTACGCCGGGCGCGTGGGCTCGGGATTCGGAGAGCGGACCCTCGCTGCCCTGTCCGATCTCCTCGAACCGCTCCGCACCGACACCGACCCCTTCGTGGGCGTTCCGGCCGCGGACGCGAGTGACGCGCTGTGGGTGCGCCCCGACCTCGTGGGCGAAGTGGAGTTCGCGGAGTTCACCCCCGGCGGCATCCTGCGCCAGGCGCGGTGGCGGGGTCTGCGCCCCGACAAGGACCCGGGCGACGTCGTGCGCGAAGACTGAGTCCTACGCGTGCTGCGCGTCGTGCTCGACGTGACCGGCGGGTTCGATCTGGAACGTGGAGTGCTCCACGTCGAAGTGGTCGGCGAGGCACTCCTGGAGGGACGCGAGGATGCGGGCGGCGCGACCGTCCGCGAGAGCCTGCTCCTCGACGACGACATGGGCGCTGAACACCGGGGCACCGCGGGTGAGCTGCCACACGTGCACGTCATGCACGTCCACGACGCCCTCGGCCTGACGCAGGTGCTGCCGGATCTCGGCCACCTGCACGCCCGTGGGCGCCGACTCGGTCAGGACCACCACGACCTCGCGCAGCAGACCGATCGCCCGCGGCACGATGAGCACGGCGATGAACAGCGAGGCGATGGCATCCGCTTGCACGAACCCGGTCGTCACGATCACGACCGCCGCGACGATGACAGCAGCCGATCCGATGAGGTCGCCGAGGACCTCGAGATAGGCACCCCGCACGTTGATACTGGTCTTCTGCGCACGCCCGAGCAGCCACATCGACACCGCGTTGGCCAGCAGGCCCACGACGGCGACGACGAGCATGAGCCCGCCCTGGACCTCGGCATCCGCCGGCGCGAGCAGACGCTGCACGGCTTCGAACGCGACACCCAGGCTGAGCACGATCAGCACGATCGCGTTCACGAGCGCCCCGAGCACCTCGGCGCGCTGGTAGCCGTACGTGCGCCGATCGTCGGCCGGTCGCGCGGCGATCGCCGTCGCGATGAGCGCGACGACCAGGGCCGCGGCGTCGGTGAACATGTGGGCGGCGTCCGCCAGCAGGGCAAGAGAGCCGGTGAGGATCGCGCCCACGACCTGCACGACCATGACCGTCGCCGTCAACCCGAGGGCGACGCCGAGCAGACGACGGTGGCTTGCGTCGCGGATACCGCCGGCGGGCGCGTGATCGTGCATGGATCCAGGCTACGTGCGGCCCCGCTCCGGCGCGTGTTTTCGCGGAACTCGGGAATGAGAGCGGATATCGCTCTCGCTCCCGGCCTCAGCGTCGGAGGCCCGCCAACTGGCGCTGGATGGCCCGGTGCGTGTGCAGAGCGGGATACACGCCGAGGAAGACCGCCATCGGTGCGCGAAGCCGCAGATCCCGGATGCCGTGCGAGGAATACGTGTTCTCGAACCGCTCGACGTACTTGCGGAAGTCGCGTGGTCGGTCGTCCACCCGACGCGCCGACATCCCGGCGACCACGCCGGAGTCGTAGCCGATCCGGCATCCCGCCCACGCGAGGTGGATCGCGATGTCGAGGTCTTCGTGCATCACGTCGGCCACGTCGTCGCAGAGATGCGGGCGCACCCGTCGCCAGGCTTCCGCGCGGACGGCCATGTTGCTGCCGAAGAGGAAGACGAAGTCGCCGGCGAGACGCACCTGCAACCGGCGCAAATGATCGTCGATCTGGTGCCCGACCGAACGCAGCGGCAGGTCGTAGTACTCCATCGGTCCCGACACGGCGTCGGTTGCCGGGTCGGCGAACACCCGGGTCACCTGGGCGACCCAGTCCGGCTTCAGCGTCGTATCGGCGTCGATCCGCCCCAGGACGTCGCCGATCGCGACATCCATCCCCGCGTTCCGCGTCGGGATGAGACCCTGCCGGTCGTCCTGGCGGACCAGACGGATGCCGGCACCGGGATTGTCGGCGATGATCGCCGCCACGATCTCGCGCGTGGCATCCGTCGACCTGTTGTCGACGACGATCACCTCGGCCGGCCGCACCGTCTGGGCCAGGACCGCCTCCAGGCACCGCCCGATCACCGCCTCCTCGTTGAAGGCGGGAACGATGATCGACACGGATGGCACGCGATCCACCTCCTGTGTCTAACAGATCAGAGTGTCTGCAAGAGGGGCACCAGGTTGCGGAATGCGCGCGCCCGGTGAGAATGCGCGTTCTTCTCCTCCGCCGACCACTCGCCGACGGTGCGCTCTCCCCCGACGGTCTGGCCGTCGGGGACGAAGATCGGGTCGTACCCGAAACCACCCGGGCCGGCCGGCGCGGTCGCCAGGCGTCCCGGCCAGCGTCCCTCGACGGTGGACTCGGTGCCGTCGGGACGAACGAGCGCGATCACCGAGACGAACTGCGCCGTGCGGTGCGGATCGGCGACGTCCGACAGCTGGTCCAGCAGAAGGTGCAGGTTCGCCCCGGCATCCTTCTGGTGACCGGCCCAGTACGCCGAGAACACTCCCGGCGAACCGCCCAGGACGTCGACGGCGACACCCGAGTCGTCGGCGAGGGACGGGAGCCCCGTGTGTGCGGCAGCGGCACGGGCCTTGATGAGGGCGTTCGCGGCGAAGGTCACACCGTCTTCGACGGGCTCGGGGCCGTCGTAACCGATCACCTCGAGATCCGGGCGCGTGGCCGCCACGATCGCCTGGAACTCCTCGACCTTGTGCGGGTTGTGCGTCGCGAGCACGATGCGGGCCATGTCAGCCTTCGAGCGCTGCGGTCTGCAGGTCGCGCAGCTGCGCGCAGCCGTTCACGCCGAGTTCGAGCAGCCGGTCGAGCTCGGCCTTGTCGAAGGGCGCGCCCTCGGCCGTGCCCTGCACCTCGACGAAGAGGCCGCGACCGGTGACGACGACGTTCATGTCGGTCTCGGCCCGGACGTCCTCGACGTACGCGAGGTCGAGCAGCGGCGTGCCGTCGACGATGCCGACCGAGACCGCCGACACCGAGTCGAAGAGCACCTCGGAGCGCTGCGCGATGAACTTCTTCTCGCGTCCCCACGCGATGGCATCCGCGAGGGCGACGTACGCCCCCGTGATCGCCGCGGTGCGGGTGCCACCGTCGGCCTGCAGGACGTCGCAGTCGATCACGATCGTGTTCTCGCCCAGCGCCTTGGTGTCGACGACCGCGCGCAGCGCCCGGCCGATCAGACGCGAGATCTCATGGGTGCGACCGCCGACCTTGCCCTTGATGCTCTCGCGGTCGTTGCGGCTGTTCGTGGCGCGCGGGAGCATCGCGTACTCCGCCGTGACCCAGCCCTTGCCCTTGCCGGTGAGCCAGCGGGGGACGCCGTTGGTGAACGAGGCGGTGCACAGCACCTTCGTGCCGCCGAACGTGATGAGCGCCGAACCTTCGGCGTGGGCCGACCAGCCGCGCTCGATCGTGACGGGACGCAGGTCGTCGACGGCGCGGCCGTCCTTGCGGGTGTCGGTCATGGGTCCTCCTGGGAACGGGATGGATGCCGCGGCTCAGCGCGGCAGGTCGATGGCGCCGGTCTGCACGAGCTGCACCTCGCGCACCTCGCGGCCCATGAGTCGGTGCGCCAGGCGCAGGAAATCGTCGGCCGAATCGCCGGTGGCCTCGTAGCGGTGCGCGGGGACGGCATCCGGTCCCGCGAGCAGGTCCTGAGAGACCAACTGGCGGTAGACGTCCTTCGCGGTCTCGCTGTCGCTGGAGACCAGGCTCACCTCGGGGCCCATCACGTAGCTGATGGCGCCCTCGAGGAACGGGTAGTGCGTGCACCCCAGAACAAGCGTGTCGACCTCCGCGTGGCGCAGCGGCGCGAGGTACTCCTCGGCGACGGCGAGCACTTCGGGGGAATCGGTGATGCCCGCCTCCACGAACTCCACGAAGCGCGGGCAGGCCTGCGCGAACACGGTCAGCCGCTCGTTCACCTCGAGCATGTCCTGGTACGCGCGGGAGCCGATGGTGCCGACCGTTCCGATGACGCCGATCCTGCCGTTCCGCGTCGTGGACATGGCGGTGCGGACGGCGGGACCGATGACCTCGACGACCGGCACGTCGTAGCGTTCCCGGGCGTCGCGGAGCACCGCGGCCGAGGCGGTGTTGCATGCGATGACGAGCATCTTCACGCCCTGGTCGACGAGAGTGTCGAGCACTTCGAGCGAATAGCGGCGGACCTCGGCGATGGGCCGAGGGCCGTAGGGCGAGCGGGCGGTGTCGCCGATGTAGAGGATCGACTCCCGCGGCAACTGCGCCGAGACCGCGCGGGCGACGGTGAGACCACCGACTCCCGAGTCGAAGATGCCGATCGGCGCGTCGTTCATAGGCGTCCAGCCTACCCGGCGGGCCGGCGGCCACCCGGTCCGCAATAGGCTGGCGCCATGACGCGCAGCACGGCCCTGCACACCGACCGCTACGAACTCACGATGCTCGATGCGGGCCTCCGCGATGGCACCGCGCATCGCCGCTGCGTGTTCGAGGTGTTCGGCCGACGCTTGTCCGGCGGGCGGAGGTTCGGCGTCGTGGCGGGCACGGGACGACTCCTCGACGCCATCCGTGACTTCCGCTTCGGCGACGAGGAGCTGCGGTTCCTGCGCGACAACCGGATCGTGGATGCCACGACCCTCGACTTCCTCGCCGACTACCGCTTCACGGGCTCGATCACCGGCTACCGCGAGGGCGAGATCTACTTCCCCGGCTCGCCGCTGCTCACCATCGAGGGCACGTTCGCCGAAGCCGTCATCCTCGAGACCCTGGCTCTCAGCGTCCTCAACGTCGACTCGGCCGTCGCCACGGCCGCAGCGCGGATGAGCGTCGCCGCGGGCGACCGGCCCCTGGCGGAGATGGGCTCGCGACGAGCCGGCGAGGAGTCGGCCGTGGCTGCCGCCCGTGCCGCGTACATCGCCGGATTCTCCGCGACCAGCAACCTCGAGGCGGGGCGCCGATGGGGCGTGCCGACCATGGGGACCGCGGCGCACGCGTGGACACTGCTGCACGACAGCGAAGAGGACGCCTTCCGTTCGCAGATCGAGGCCCTCGGCACGGGCACGACCCTGTTGATCGACACGTACGACATCGCCGAGGGCGTGCGCACGGCGGTGCGGGTCGCCGGAACCTCGCTCGGCGGGGTCCGCATCGATTCGGGGGATCTCCCGATCGTCGCCGGTGAGGTGCGGACGCTTCTCGACGACCTCGGCGCCCGCGACACGCGCATCACCGTCACGAGCGACCTCGACGAGTTCGCCATCGCTGCCCTCGCCGCTTCGCCCGTCGACAGCTACGGCGTCGGAACGTCCGTCGTGACCGGGTCGGGCACCCCGACCGCCGGTCTGGTCTTCAAGCTCGTCGCGCGCGCGGCGACCGACGGGTCCTGGGTGCCCGTGGCCAAGGCCTCGGCTCAGAAGGCGTCCCACGGCGGACGCAAAGCCGCGTTCCGCACCCTCGACGACGGCACCGCCACGTCCGAATTGATCGTGGTGAGCGACGGGTTCGAGGACCTCTCGACGGCGGCCGAACACCCGGACGCGCGAGCCCTGCAGGTACCGCTCATGGTCGCCGGAGAGGCGGATGCCGCGGCGCTCGGTCCCGAGGGCGTCGTCGCCGCTCGCGCCCACCACGCCCGCGTGCGCGCAGAGCTCCCGGTCCGTGCGCTCGCGTTGAGCCGGTCGGACCCGGCCTTGCCCACGGAATACGTCGAGGCCTGACGCGCCGGGCGCGGGCTGCGGGTGAAAGCGTCGCCGTGGCGGGCGAGGATCAGCCGCGGGAACCCGTAGGAGGCTCGCACCTTCCTTAGCGTGGGAACCTCGCCGGGTCGAGGCCGTGCCGCGCGCCGGCTCCCCGAGCGTGCCGCACCGAACGGAGAGCCCCATGACCGACGATGCCCCGTCGACACCGCGATCAGCGCCCACGCGTCGCGCCATCCTGACGACCGCGGCGTGGGTCGTTCCCCTCGTCGCCGCCACCTCGGTGCCCGCGTCGGCGCAGTCCGGGGGCAGCGTCCCGGTGTCGAAGCTGCGCATCAACCCCGGATACACGGTGCAGAACGCCTCGAAGTACGACCCCGCCACCGGAACGAACCGCGGCCCGCTCGTGGTCTACGTGTGCGCGAACTACGACCAGGACATCACGTGGTGGCCGAACCCGGACCCGAGCGTCGCGGTGCTGCCGTACACCGTGCAGGTCACGGGCCCGCTGGGATCGTCGACGCTCAGCGGCGCCCTCACGATCACGATCGGCGGCTACGCACAAGACCTGCGGTGGTACCCGGGCGAGAACGACTTCCCGGTGCCGGCCGGCACCTACACGTTCACGCTGGCTCTGTACGGAAGCGACGGGTCGACGTCGTCGACGACGTCGATCACCATCGCGTGAGCGCCGCGCGGATCAGGTGTTGAGCGACTCGTAGATCTCTTTGCACTGCGGGCACACGGGGAACTTCTCGGGATCACGACCCGGGGTCCACTTCTTGCCGCACAGCGCTCGCACCGGCTTGCCCGTCAGTGCGGATTCGAGGATCTTGTCCTTCTTGACGTAGTGCGAGAACCGCTCGTGATCGCCCGGCTCGATGTTCTCCTCGCGGATGAGCTCTTCGAGCTCACGATCCAGGGTCGCAAGACCCCCGCTGTCCGGACGGTCGAGAGGCGTACTCATGATGAGTCAGTGTAGACGCGGACGGTCCGGCGGGGGTGGATCCGGCCGTCAGGTCGCCTCGGCGAACTCCATCAGCCGGGTGCCGCGGCGTTCGAACTGCGCGGCCCCGATCGCGATCCCCGCGATCAGGACGACCCCGCCGGCCGCCAGCCCTGCCCAGAGCGCCAGGAACGCGTCCGCGGTGTCGGAGGCGACCGCTTGCCAGGCGAACCAGAGCGCGGGGGCTGCGGCGACGAGAGCCCCCGCCATCACGAGGCCTTGGGCCAGGACCCCGCCGGACCCCGTGCGCTGCGGCTGCTGGAACGGGCTGTCGCCCGGCCGCGAGACGGCGTAGGGGGCGACGACGGAGGAGATGCTGGACAGCCCGAGCCCCGACAGGAACAGGGCGGCACACACGCCGACGAGCGCCGGAGCGAATGCCCACCGTCCGTGGACCGCGATCGCGAGCGGGATCGCCACGGCCAGGAGAGGAAGGGCGATGAGCACGACCGGGACGAGCCGCCCGAGTCGATCCGGAAGACCGCGCACCCCGCTGGCGATGTGCATCCACAGCGCCGTCGAGTCGTACGCGAGGTCGTTGTGCGGCAGCCAGCCGAGGAACAGCGCGATGATCGGCGCGGGCAGCAGCACCGCGAGCTCGATCGGGACGCCGGCGACGATCAGCGGAAGGGTCGATAAGACCGCGGCGATCGGCACGACGACGACGTTCACGACGTAGCGACGATCGCGCAGCCAGTACGAGAGACTGCGCGCCGCGACGGCTCCTCCGGGGGTGCCCGGCAGGAGCGCGAACCATCCGAGGCCCGCGCGCTCGCGCACCGTGACCGGACGCGGTGTGGTGGTCAGCAGGATGCGGACGAGCGCGAACCACGCCGCCGCGAGCAGGGCGACGGTCGCCAGCGCCACGACGACGCTGCCGATCGCCGCACCGGTGCTCGGCGCCAAAGCGATGCTCCATGCGGCGCCCACGGGCGTCCAGGCGAGCACCTCGGCGGCGGACACCAACTGTGTCGGCACGGCGTCCCGCCACTCGAGAGACCCGAAGAAGATGCCGACCGGCACGACCACCACGAGGACGGCGACGAGGTAGACGCCGATGAGCTCACGCGATTGGCGCGGCCGGCGCACGAGGGCCCCGAGCGCCATGCTCACCCGCGCAAGGAGGACGCACGTGACGATCCCGAGCACGATCGAGGCCACGCTCGCCACGACGGACGCGCCCTGCGCTGTCCACGCCACCGCGAGGCTCACGGCGAGGACGAGGACGACCAGCACCGGCACGCTGAGCAGCCCCGCCAGCAACAGCGAGGCCGCGAGGGGACGCGGCTCTGCGCCGACGACGGCGAAGCGCCGCGGATCGAGCGGATCGACGGATGCCGTCACCGGCGGGGCGATCGCGAAACCGAGCGTGACCGCGGAACCGGCGAGCACGGTCACCACCGCCGTCGTCAGCCGGTTCGCGTCGGCGAGAGCGACGACGTTGATGACGGCGAAGACCGTTCCCGCGACCAGCACGAACAGCCCGACCGCACGACGGAGAACGTGATCCCGGTCGCCCCGGAGGGCGCCGAGCATCATCGCGAGTCTTAGGCGGAGAACGTGTGCAACCACTCGAGCCCCTCCACGTCGCCGAGGCCACCCGCGAGCTCGAGGAAACGTTCCTCGAGCGTCGAGCCACCGCGCACCTCGTCGATCGTGCCCTCGGCGAGGACCTGACCGGACACGATCACCGCGACGCGCGAACACACTCGCTCCACGAGTTCCATGCCGTGGCTGGAGAGGATCACCGTTCCGCCGTGGTCAACGTAGGCGCGCAGGATGTCGAGGATCACCGCGCTCGACACCGGGTCCACCGCCTCGAAGGGTTCGTCGAGGACGAGCAGGCGCGGCGAGTGGATCATGGCCCCCGCGAGCATCACCTTCTTGGTCATTCCCGCCGAGTAGTCGGACACCGGACGCCCGAGGGCCTCGACGAGGTCGAAGGCGCGAGCCAGATCCGCTGCGCGGCTTTCGACGACCGGTGCGGGCAGCCCTCGCAAGGCGCCGTAGTACGACAACAGCTGGCGGCCTGTCAGACGATCGAAGGTGCGCAGACGATCGGGCAGGACGCCGATGAGCTTCTTGGCCGCGCGGGACTGGCGTGCCGCGTCGATCCCGTTGATCTCGACCGTGCCGCCGTCGGAGCGCAGGAGTCCCGCGATGATGGAGAGGGTCGTGGTCTTCCCGGCGCCGTTGGGGCCGACGAGCCCGTAGAACGAGCCGGCGGGAACGGTCAGATCGATTCCATCGACCGCGCGCACCTCCCCGAACGTCTTCGTCACGCTGCGCAACCGCAGTGCCGGGACGTCGGCGTCGGCATCGGGCGCCTCGACGGCAACGGCCGACGATGCCGTGTCGGATCGGTCGTCGGAGACCTCGGGCTCAGCGATCACCGACTCCTCGGCCGCCGGCTCTTCGACGACCGGCTCATCGAGCGGTGCATCCGCCGGCGCCGCGTCCTGACTGATCGTCGAGTCGGAGTCATCCGTCTCGCGCAACCCGAAACCGATGCTCCCGGCACCCGGCTCGGCAGCGAGCTCGTCAGACACCTCGGCCGCCGAATCCTCAGACACCGGCTCGACCGCCGGCTCCGCGGCCACGGGCTCGGGCTCGGAGACCGCCGCTTCGTCGGGCGCGGACTCGGAGGCCACCGCTCCGTCCGTCGCAGCGTCAGCGCCGACCAACGGTGCATCGGCGACCGGCTCCGCGGCCACCGGCTCGTCGGACTCGGTCATCGATTCCGTCGGGGCCACGGAATCGCCGGAGTCGGTCGTCGGTTCCGCGACCACCGGCTCCTCGACGGCCACATCAGCGGGGGTGGGATCGGCGGCGACGGGGGCGGACACCGCGCCGAGCTGCACGACCGACGGAAGCGGCGGGCGCGGCGGGACGACCAGATCGTCGGGAAGCGGGGGCGGAGGACCCGGGACCACCGGCGGGGTCTCGACGCCGGCCGGCTTCGCCGCGGGGGTGCGGGGCGTGGCGGGCTTCTTCGCCGCGAGGGTGCGGGGCGTCGCCGGCTTCTTCGCCGCGGGGGTGCGCGGCGTCGCGGGCTTCTTCGCCGCCGCGGCCCGTGGCGCTGCCGGCTTCTTCTCGCCCGTCGTGCGCGGTGTCGCGGGTTTCTTGGCGGCGGTGGAGCGCGGCGCGGCAGGTTTCTTCTCTGCGGCCGCCCCGGGTGCGGCGGGCTTCTTCGCCGCCGTCGGCCGAGGGCTGCGCGGCGAGGACGTCGTGGAGGCACTGCGCGGAGACGACGCGCCACGTGGGGCCGATTTCGGTGTCGTCGGCGTGTCGTCGCCCTCGGACTCGTCCGCGACGGCCGCGGCAGAAGACGCGGGTCGACGCGGGGCGCGGGGCTTGCTGACGCGCGGCTTCGCCGTGGGAGCGGCGTCGACGCTCGCCGCGTCGTCCTCCGACGAAGCGGGGGCGGACTCGGGGGGCTGCGGCAGCGACGCTGTCATCACTACAAACTAGCAACCCGCTCCGACACGAACCCTGGGGCGGGCCCAGGGAACGAGATTCGACGTCATCACGAAACCACAACGACCAGAGCGAATAATGCACCTTCTCAGGCCGTCTGGCTAGCATGAATTCGACACGAAGGCGTGACTTTCCGGTGAACCGGAAATGACAACTCATCCCCCAGGAGCCTGCCTTGACCCTTCAGATCGTCATCCTCGCCGCGGGCATGGGCTCGCGACTCGGTCGCAGTCTGCCCAAACCTCTCACCGTTCTGGCCGACGGCCGGAGCATCATGCAGCAACAGCACGACAACGTCCACGCCGCGTTCGGACGCGACGCACGCATCACGACCGTGGTCGGCTACCGTGCCGAGACCGTCGTCGACGCCTTCCCCCGGGTCGACTACGTCTACAACGACCGCTACGACCAGACCAACACGTCCAAGAGCCTCCTGCGCGCGCTCGGCGCAACGGGGCGCGGCGGCGTGCTGTGGATGAACGGCGACGTCGTCTTCGACCCCCGGGTCCTCGGGCGCGCGGTCGAACTCATCGATGCCGACCGGTCGTTCGTCACCGTCAACACCGCCAAGGTGAGCGACGAAGAGGTCAAGTACACCGTCGATGCCGAGGGCTTCGTGAAAGACCTCTCGAAGGTGGTCACCGGCGGCCTCGGTGAGGCCGTGGGCATCAACTACGTCTCGTCCCGCGACAAGAAGACCCTCCAGCGTCACCTCCAGCGCGTCGACGACCAGGATTACTTCGAGCGCGGCATCGAGCTCGCGATCGCGACCGAGGGCATGCGCGTGGAGCCGCTCGACATCTCCGATCTGTACGCCGTCGAGGTCGACTTCGCGGAAGACCTCGAGCGCGCGAACCTGTTCGTCTGATTCGCGGCGCGAGTCAAGACCCCGCCGATCCGTACCGCGCGGGGCAGGATGTTCCCATGGCCGAGAAGGTGCACCGCATTCATTCCCTGCCCGACGACGCGCCCTGGAAGGGCGGGCTGCCGCCGGAGGGATCCGATGAGCATCCGCGCACGATCCGGATGCTCGACCGTGTGCTGGCGGTACAGCGCCCCGCGGTCCTCGCTCACTTGCGCAGCATCCGACTCCGGCATCCGGATGCCTCCACGCAGCAGATCCTCCGGATCCTCGAGCGGCGCTATCTCGCTGCGGTCACGACCGGTGGCGCCGCCGTGGGCGCGACCGCGGTCGTCCCCGGCATCGGCACGGGCGTCACTCTCGCGTTGAGCGGGGTCGAGACCGTCGGGTTCCTCGAGGCGACGGCACTGTTCGCCCAGTCCGTCGCGGAAGTGCACGGGGTGGCCGTCGACGACCCCGACCGCGCCCGAGCGCTCGTGCTGACCCTGATGCTCGGCAAGGAAGGGATCGACCTCGTCTCGCAGCTGGCCTCCCAGGCCGCCGGGCGCGGCGGCAGCCGTTCCACCTATTGGGGAGAGTTGGTCACCAAGACACTGCCGCGTGCGGCGGTCGGCCCGCTCGTGGACCGGCTGAAGACCACGTTCGCCCGACAGTTCGCCGCCCGCGGAGGTGCGTCCTGGCTCGGCAAGGCACTCCCCTTCGGTGTCGGTGCCGTGGTCGGCGGGGCCGGGAACAACATCCTCGGCCGACGCGTCCTGGTCAATTCGCGCCGCGCCTTCGGTGCGCCCCCGCTGATCCTGCCGCGCGACATCGAACCGCGCCCCGGAGCGGAGCGACTCGAGCGTCGCGCCGCCGGCGGAGTCCAGCGCGTGGGCGGGGCGATCGCCGGAGCGGTCGGGTCGGCGACCCGACGCACGGGGTCCGTGGCGCGAAAGGCACTCCCCCGGCGCAAGGAGCAGCCCGACGACGACACGTCGACCGAGGCATCCTGACCGCCCTTCTCATCGACTCCGTCCGGACGCAAGACCTGGGCGCAAGCGCGCGGATGGCGTTAGCCTCGCGACATGGGCGACCTCCTCGATCTCCTCGCCGTCTGGATGCCGCGTCAGCGCTGGTATGGGACGAAGGGCCGTGATCCACAACTGACCCTCGTTGCCGAGTGGAAGCTGGATGCCGCGGCATCCCGGCTGCTTCTCGTGCGCGACGACGCCGCCACTCCCCCCGTGGTGTATCAGGTGCCCGTGTCACGGCGCGACCCCGAGGGTGTGCTGCCCGGGAGCCTGATCGGTCCCGCGGATGAGGGACGGGTCTGGTCGGATGCCACGACCGACGGCGCCTTCACTGATCTGCTCTTCGGCTTGGTGTCCTCGGCCGGAAGCGATGCCCTCGCTCCGGAGGGGCTCGTCGGGATCCCCCTCGCGACCCCGTCGACCGTGCCGGAGGTGTCCGTTCCCGCGCGTGTGCTCAGCGGCGAACAGTCCAACACCTCGATCATCTTCCGGCCCAAGGGTGGGCGTCCGGTCATCTGCAAGCTCTTCCGACAGGTCAATGCCGGGATCAACCCCGACGTCGAGCTGCAGTCGGCGCTCGCCAGCGGCGGGGCCACCTTCGTCCCCGCGGCGATCGGCGAACTGCGCGGCACGTGGACCGCGACGAACGGGGAGAGCGTGACCGGGTCGCTGGCCTTCGCGCAAGAGTTCTTCGACGGCGTCGAGGATGCCTGGCGCGTCGCCCTGCAGGCGGCGCTCGCCGGCGACGACTTCACCGCGTCCGCTCGTGCCCTCGGCGAGAGCGTCGCCGGAATGCACGTCGCGCTGGCCGCGGAGTTCCCCACGGTGGCCCCCGATGCCGTGGTCCGCTCCACCATCGCCGCAGCCTGGGAGCGTCGGCTCACGATCGCGCTGGCCGAGGTGCCCGCGCTGACCCCCTACGCCGAGCGCATCCGCGCCGTGTACTCCGCGGCAGCGGCAGCGGAGTGGCCGCCGCTGCAGCGGGTGCACGGCGACCTTCACCTCGGTCAAGTGCTGCACACGCCCACGAACGGGTGGGTGCTGCTGGACTTCGAGGGCGAACCGCTGCGTCCGATCACGGAACGGCGGAGCCCCGACCTCGCGGTCCGCGACGTCGCCGGCATGCTCCGGTCGTTCGACTACGTCTCGGGCGCGGTGGCGGAAGACGATGGAGCCGCCGTCCGGGCGTGGGTCATCGCCGCGCAGGAGGCGTTCCTCGACGGATACGCCGCGACCGTGGGGACGGGACCGGCGGCGCCCGACACGCTCCTCGCGGCCTTCGAGCTCGACAAGGCCGTGTACGAGGCGATCTACGAGACGCGCAACCGCCCCGACTGGATCGGCATCCCGCTCGCGGCGATCGGACGGCTCGCGCCCCTCGAGCGCTGACGCCCGTTCACCCGGCGGACGAGGCGTTCCGGTCGTCCCACCGTTCCATGAGCACGCGCACGGCATCGTGGAAGCGACGGGTCGAGGATCCGGACGCCGTGTCGCCGAAGTAGTGCCGCACCCAGTGGTCCAGGCGCTCGACGGCCGCGGGGTCGTCGAGCACGCGATCCGCCCGCTCCACGATGTCGCCCGAGTCCGCGGCATCCAGCCATTCGCACGCGGCGAGGTAGCCCGTGTCGTCCACGAGCGCCTCGGGGTCGACCGGCCGGGTGATGAGCAGCGGTTTGCCCGCGGCCAACCGGTCGTAGACCATCGCCGAGATGTCGACGACGGCGACCTCGGCCGCCGCGAGCTGCCAGCCGAGGTCGGGTGCGGTGTCGTGCACGTGCTGCGCGGCGGGGTCCGCGGCGTTGGCGGCGGCGAGCGCCGCCACGATCCGCGCGTTCGCGGCGCCGTACGCCGGATCCACGACGCCGGACCGAGGGTGGGGGCGGTACACGACGCGGTGGCGACCCGTGGCCAGCAGCGCCGAGACCAGCGCCTCGCCGTGTGTCACGATCGAGCCGTAGTGGGCCGAGGGCCGGTCCCCCTCCCACGTCGGGGCGTACAGCACGACGCGGCGGTCGTCGGGGGTGTAGGGCAGCGCGCCGGAGTAGTGGTCGGCCTGGGGTCGGCCGATCGCGAAGGTGCGCCGGTCGAGGTCGTAGTCCCACAGGGTGCGGGACAGCCGTGCGCGTGCGGCATCCCCGGCGACGAAGGCGTAGTCGTACGCCTTGAACTGGTTCGTGGTCATGTACATCTTGTCGGACTCGCCGTGGTTGATGAACACGTGCCACCGGCGGCCGTATCGGAACATCTGGAAGTTGCGGGTGTTCTGGTTGACGTAGAACACGATCCGGACGTCCTGCTCGTCGAGCACCTGTTCGACGTCGCGCACGGTGGGGGCGTAGGCGACCGGGAGCGCGTCGTCGCGCAGCAGCGCATCGGCACCGCGGATGGCGCGCGAGATCACCACGACGGGCCACTCGCGCGCCAGCTCACGCAGCGGGGCGTACCACTGACGCATCTGGTACATGTTGACCGGACCGTCGGCGAAGTACACGGCGATGCGGAAGCGGTTCCGCGGAAGGGGTCCGCGCTCCGCGAGCATGCGGCGCAGATCGATGCGCGCGCGTCGGGTGGCGAGGGCCTTGCGCAGCAGCCCGACGGCGAGGACGGCGTCGCGGGCGAGAGGCATCGTTCCAGGGTACCGGCCAGGTCGGCGTGAAAAGATCGCCGGATGCACCTCGCGACCCCCGGCCGTCGAGACGCGCCCGTTCCCCCCGACGACGCCGGCGTGAGCTTCGTCATGCCCGTCCTCAACGAGGAGCGGTATCTGCGCCGTGCCGTGGCGTCGACGCTCGCGCAGGAGGTTCCGGGGCCGGTGGAGCTCGTCCTGGCGCTCGGACCGTCGACGGATGCCTCGCAGGCGATCGCCCGCGAGATCGCCGCCGCCGATGCCCGCGTGGTGCTCGTCGACAATCCGGCTGCCGACATCCCGGTCGGCTTGAACCTCGCGATCCGTGTCAGCCGGTATCCCACGATCGTGCGCGTCGACGCGCACTCGGAACTCCTGCCGGGGTACACGCGACGCGCTCTGGCGACCCTCGCGCGCACCCGCGCCGCGAACGTCGGCGGCGTGATGCGCGCCGACGGCCGGTCGCCGTTCCAGCGGGCGGTGGCGCGGGCGTACAACTCCCGCGTCGGTCTCGGCGGCGGCGCCTACCACGGCGGCACCGAGGAGGGCGAGGCGGAGTCGGCGTACCTGGGCGTGTTCCGGCGGGCCGTGCTCGAGGAGGTCGGGGCGTTCGACGAGTCGATCCGCCGCGGCGAGGACTGGGAGCTGAACCTGCGCATCCGCCGCGCCGGGTACCGGGTGTGGTTCGATCCCACGCTGTCGGTGGTCTACTGGCCGCGCGAGAGCTGGCCGCGGCTGGTACGGCAGTTCCGCGCCACCGGCGCGTGGCGCGGCGAGTTGGTGCGCCGCTACGGCCGACGCAACTCGCTGCGGTTCTTCGCTCCCCCGGCTCTCGTCGTCGCGGCGGTCGCCTCGATCGTCGTGGGCGTGCTGCAGGCGACCGGGGTGGTGCGCGGGCGACGGGCCGGCCTCGTCCACGCGCCGGTGACGGCGTACGCCGCGCTCGTCGGCGCGGTCGCGCTCGGCCGCGGCGGGGGTCGCGGCTGGCGGGACCGGGCGTGGATGGCGGCGGTGCTGCCGTCGATGCACGTGCCGTGGGGTGCGGGGTTCCTGTGGGCGATCGCGCGCGGCGCCCGCGACACGGTCGACACCTCGCGGCTGGACGGACGCAACACGCCCCTTCCCTGAGCCCGCGGCATCCCGTCTCAGTCGCGGTCGACGAAGCCCTGATCCAGGATGCGGGCGACGACCCGCTCGGCGGCCCGGCCGTCCTCGCGCGCGACGAACACCCGCCGGAACCGCTCGTACCTTTCGCGGAAGATGTGCGGATCGACGTCGGCGATCGCGCGTTCGAGCTCGTCCTGCGTCCGCACGACGGGACCGGGGGCCGCCTCGAGCAGGTCGAAGTAGAACCCGCGCAGCTGTCCGCGGTAGTGCTCGAGGTCGGGCACGAGGAAGTACATGGGCTTGCCGGTGATGCTGAAGTCGAACATGACCGACGAGTAGTCGGTGATGAGGGCATCGGCCGCCGCGAACAAACGCGCGGCATCCGGATACCCCGTGACGTCGATGACACGCGGGCCGCGCGCGTCCTCTCCCGGCAGGAGCGTGCGCGTGTGCCCGCGGACGAGCACGACCGCGTCGGCCGCCCTCGCCAAGGCGGAAGGGTCGACGAAGTCGACGATCTCGTCGCGGTCGTCGCGCCAGGTCGGGGCGTAGAGAAGCACTCGTTCCTCGGCGCCGATCCCCAGGCTCCGCCTCGTCGCCGCGCCGTCGTCGGCCTGCAGCGAGTCGTTGCGCGGATACCCCTCGACCCAGATGGGACGCCGCCGGAACGCGTACGCCCGCGAGAGCACCCGCGCGGCATACGGACTCTGGGCCAGGAGCACGTCCCAGCGCCGACTCTCGCGCAGCACGGCGAGCATGCGCCGCGGGTCGAATCCCGGCCGGTGCAGCGCCAATCGCTTGAGCGGCGTCCCGTGCCACGTCTGCAGCACCGTCTGACCCGGCGTCCGGACGAACCGACGACGCAGCCAGTCGTTGACCACCAGCAGCCGCGCGGCGGCGCGGGCCCGCCACCACTCGGGGCTGCCCTCGACCACCGCGACCGCCCCATCGGGCACCGGCACCGACAGGTCGACGACGCTCCAATAACGAGTGACGCCGGGGGCGACGCGGGCGAGCTGACGATCGATCGCGTACGGGTTGCACCCCGCCGTCCGGCCGTAGAAGCTCTCGAAGAACACCGCGTTCTCGAGTGGCTGGCGCGAGGTGGCGTACCGCCGTTCCAGTGCGGCCTGCCCCTCGCCCGATTCGTACGCCGGGTCCACGGGCGACCCGACCCGAAGCCGACCGCCGTCCCATGCCGCGCTGAGGCCTGGCAGGACGGTGCGGGCGAGGGATGCCGTGGGAGGCTCGGCATCCTCGGCCTCCCCCGGGTCGATGTGCAGTCGGTACTCCCCCGTCGGGAGCGGAAGCTCGGGCCCACCCCACCGGGCGGCGCGCAGCGGCAGCACCGCGCGCCAGGTGCGTCCGCGACCGTGCAGGCGCGCCGCGACCCGCGCGCGGGGACCCTCCAGCGACACGGCCGCAGGCCGGGGGCCCGTGCCGGAGATCTCCAGAACGGCGAGGCCGTCCTCCTGGGTGAAGCGGGCATCGGTCATGGCGTCCTCTTCCTTCGGCTCCCCGCGGAGCGGCCGTGGCGGCGCGCCTCGGCGTCCATCCGCGCGCGGACGGCCCGGTGCACGCGCTCGGCATTGCGCCCGTCACGGTGCGCGTGCACGGTCGCGCTGCGCCGACGAGACGCGTCACGCGCGACGGACGGATCGTGCAGGATGCCGTCGAGCCGATCGATCGTCTCGTCCCAGGTGCGGGCGGGGTCGTCACCGGCGACGTCGGCGTAACGTCCGTACAACCCGCGCCGCGCCGTGTACTCCTCGAGGTCGGGCGCGAAGAACGCGACCGGCAGCGGCACGAGCGCGGCGTCGAAGGCCAGCGACGAGTAGTCGGTGATGAGCGCGTCCAGCCCCGGGAGCAGCGGCGTGACGTCTGCGACGACGTCACTGCCGAGCAGCCGGATGCGCCCGCTCGACGGGCGGTAATCGCCGGCGCCGAGCGGGTGCGGACGTACCAGCAGGACGGCGTCGTGCCGCGACAGCACCTCGTCGATGCGGCCCCACTCGGTCGCCGTGGGAATCGCGGGGTCGGGCGCACCGTCACGCCACGTCGGCGCGTACAGCACGACGCGGCGTTCGTCGAGATCGAGGTGCAGCGCCGCCGAGATCGCGTCGCGGGCCGCCCGTCGGCGATCCGCCGCGGACCCGCGCGAGAGCACGTCGACACGGGGTTCGCCCGTGACCGGAACACGGGAGTCGTCGAGGCCGAACGCGGTCTCGAGCCGACCGCGGACGAGATGCGACGCAGCCGGGATCAGCGAGATCTGCCGCATCGTGCGCCGGTACAGCACGGCGAGCAGCCGGTTCACGGCCCGCGATCCCGGCAGGAGCGCGCTGCGCGTGGTCTCGGGTGAGTCCAGCCCGATCCGCTTGAGGGGGATGCCGTGCCACAACTGCACGACCAGCGCTCCCGAGACCGCATAGCGCTGCACGTCACCGAAACCGTGCGTGACGACGATGACGCGAGCGCGGGCGGTGCGCCAGAGACCGCGGAGCGAATCGCGCCGCACCCACGGGATGCCGCGCGCCTCGGCATCCGCCGCCTGGACGTCGTCCGCAACGAGCCAGGTCGTTCGCTCGCCCGCCGCCGCAGCGACCTGCCACAGCGCGAGGGCGCCGTCGGCCACGCCGACCGCGCAGCCGAAGACCCAGCGCTCGCGCGAACGCGGGGCCACCGCCGTCAGCAGTCGCCCCGCCACGTAGAGCGGAATGCGCTGGAGTTTTCGCGCATTTCCCGCACCGAACGAGAAAGACGCCACCCCGCGAGCCTATCGCGGGGTGGCGTCCGGACCCGGAGGTCAGTTCTGCATGGCGCCCAGCGTCACCTCGGTGGTGCTCTGCTTCCCCCCGCGCACGTAGGTCACCTTGGCCTCGGCACCCGCGGCGAGCGCGCGTACCTGCGCCGTCAGATCGACCGAGTTGGTGATGGGGATGCCGTTGAACTCGGTGATGACGTCACCCTTCTGCACTCCACCGGCCTGCGCTGCTCCGCCGGCCGAGACGTCGGCGACGTAGGCACCGGTCGTGGTGGCACCCTGGATCGAGGCGGCGTCCTGGACGCTCGCGCCCAGCAGACCGTGGGTCGCCGCACCGGAGTCGATGATCTCCTGCGACACGCGCTTGGCGATGTCGGAGGGGATCGAGAAGCCGACGCCGATGTTGCCGGACTGGCCCCCGCCGGGCGACGAACCGCCCGCGCTGGCGATCGCGACGTTGATGCCGATCAGCTTCCCCTCGTCGTCGACGAGCGCGCCTCCGGAGTTGCCCGGGTTGATGGCGGCATCCGTCTGGATGACGGCGATCTTGATCGTCTGGGTGGCCTGGGGGCTCTGCTGGCCCTGACCGAAGTCGAAGAAGAACGGGCTCTCGCCGCCGGGCTCGCTGCCCTGGTCGGAGTCCGAACCGTCCTTCGGCGCCGCGGACGAAGCGACCTGGATCGACCGATTCAGCGCGCTGACGATACCGGTGGTCACGGTGTTGGGCAGGCCCAGAGGCGCACCGATCGCGACGGTGTTGTCGCCCACGTTGAGCTTGGACGAGTCCGCCCACTCGACGGGGGTCATGTTCGACGCGTTCTCGAGCTTGATGACCGCGAGGTCGTACGTGGGGTCGGTGCCGACGAGCTTCGCCGCGAACACACGACCATCGGACGTGGTGACCGACAGCTGCGCGTCCCCGGTCTTGCCGTCGAGCGTCACGACGTGCGTGTTGGTCAGGACGTAGCCGTCGTCGCTGAGGACGACACCGGATCCGGTGCCCCCGGTCTGTCCGCCGCGAGCGCTGATCGTGACGACGCTCGGAACGACCTTCGCCGCCACGGCGGCGGTGGCGTTGACGTTGCTCGGGTCGTTGACCGTGATCGCGGTCGGGCCCGACGCCGTCGCGCCATCCGAGCCGCCCCAGAGGGCGAGACCGGCATAGGTGCCGCCCAGACCGGCGCCACCCCCGACGAGTGCGGCTGCGACGAGGAGAGCCGCGATCTTGGCCCCGGAGCCCTTCTTCCGCGACTTCGCGGTCGCGTCCGACTCGGGCAGGGTCAGTGTGGGCTGCGTGCCGAGCGCGCCTCCGGCGGCGGGGCCGAAAGCCTGCCCGGTGGGGGCAGTGGCACCACCGGGAGCAGCGGCGTACCCGTGGGCGTGCGGGGCGGGGTGCTGGGGCGTGCCGAGGTGGGGGGTCGCGGGCTGCGCGGCAGCAGGCCCCGCACCGGGCGGCGGCCATGCGGCGGCGGCTGCGGCGGGCGACGTGGTCGGCACCGGCGGCATCGCCGGTGCGGCTGCGGCGGGCGCCGAGTCGGAGGCGGCGGCTGCGGGCGTCGGAGCCTCCGTCGGCGTGGTGCCACCGGTGGCGGCGGTTGTCTCGTGCGACGTGGGGGCCGCGCCGTGCGCGGCTGCGTCGCTGTTCGTGCGGTGCTCGGTACCCTCGGGACGGTCGTCCGTGGTGTCGCTCATGTGATGCTCCTTCTTCCAGGCGAGTCCCACCATGACCCCCGATGCTGTGGGCTTCCTATGACGAGGGTGAGTCGCGTCTATGGGTGTCACAGGAACGGAATGCGAGGTCATGATCGCACCCCGGGCGAAGCCCTCCGCTACGCTTCCGCATCATGCACGACCTCCCCGGCGCGTGGCGCCGCACCGCTCTCGGCGCCGGTCTCATCGCTCCCGACGGCACCTCCGTTCCCACGATCTTCGCCGAGATGACCGCGCTGGCGGCGTCCACCGGGGCGATAAACCTCGGGCAGGGCTTTCCCGACGAAGACGGTCCCGAAGCCGTGCTCGAGGCGGCGCGGCGCGCGATCGCCGACGGCGTGAACCAGTACGCGCCCGGGCGCGGCTTCCCCGAACTCCTCGAGGCGATCGCGGAGCACCAGCGGCGCTTCTACGCAAGAGACCTCGATCCTGAGCGCGAGGTCCTCGTCACCGTGGGCGCCACCGAGGCGCTCGCTTCCACTCTCCTCGCCCTCATCGACGGCCCGGACGACGAAGTCGTCGTGTTCGAGCCGTACTACGACTCCTATGCGGCGTGCGTGTCCCTGGCCGGCGCGCGTCTGGTTCCGGTCCCCCTGCGCTGGCCCGACTTCCAACCCGACCTCGAGGTGCTGGCATCCGCGGTGTCCGACCGCACCCGAGTGATCCTCGTCAACGATCCGCACAACCCGACCGGCACGGTGTTCTCCCGCGCGGTGCTCGACGAGGTGGTGCGGTTGGCGCACCGGCACGACGCGATCATCGTCACCGACGAGGTGTACGAGCACCTCGTGTTCGACGGGCCGCACGTGCCGATCGCGACCCTCCCCGGTGCCGCCGAGCGGACCGTGTCGATCTCGTCGGCCGGCAAGACCTTCTCGCTGACCGGCTGGAAGACGGGATGGATCACCGGTCCCGCCGACCTCGTGTCGGCGATCCTCACGGTGAAACAGTTCCTGACCTACGTGGGCGGGTCGCCGTTCCAGCCCGCCATCGCGACGGGTCTGCGCCTTCCGGACGAGTTCTTCGCATCGGTCGCGGGCGAGATGAAGGCCAAAGCCGACCTGCTGGGCACCGGCCTCCGCGCGGCGGGGTTCGAGGTGAGCAGCCCCGGAGGGTCGTACTTCACGGTGGTGGATGCCGCCCCGCTCGGCGCCGTCAACGCCGACACGTTCTGCCGCGAACTGCCCGCGCGCGCCGGGGTCGTCGGCATCCCGCTGACCGCCTTCGCGTCGCCCGACCATCGCGCCGACTACGCCACTCTCGTGCGATTCGCCGCGTGCAAGCGCGTCGAGGTGCTGACCGAGGCCGTGAGCCGGCTCGCCGCACTGTCGCCCGCGTAGGGCCGGGGCACGTCGTCATCGGGCCGCGGGCGCGGCATGGCGTGGCGTGCCGGATGCGGCCGGACCGCTCTCAGCGCGGCGTGACGCGGAAGCGGCGGAGGTCGAGGGCCGGGTTCACCCGCCGCACGCGGGCGATCGCGCCGGGGTCGATGTGCGCGACGGCGACGTCGGTGGCCGTGCCGATCGTCGCCAAGGCGACGCCCTGCGGGTCGATCACCATCGAGTGACCGACGCCGAGCGGAGGCGGGTGGTCGGCGCCCGCGACGAAGAACGTGTTCTCGATCGCCCGCGCCTGCAGCAGGGTCTGCCAGTGGTGTTCCTTGAGCGGTCCGCGCACCCACTCCGCCGGCACGAGGGCGACGTCCACGCGCGCGTCGGCGAGCGTGCGAGCGACCTCGGGGAACCGCAGGTCGTAACAGGTCATCAGGCCGAAACGCAGCCCCCCGGCCTCGAACGTCTCGGGCGGAGCGATCTCGCCGGGCTCCACCCAGTCCGATTCCCGCTGCCCGAACGCGTCGTACAGATGCAGCTTCCGATACACGGCCCGGATGCCATCTCCCGCGACGGCCACGACCGCGTTGCGCACGCGTCGGCCGTCGTCGGCGCGCTCGACGAGTCCCGCGACCAGGATGACGTCGAGCTCGGCGGCGAGCGCGCTCAGGGCGGTCGTGAAGGGTCCGTCGAGGTCTTCGGCGTTCTCGGCGAGCGACGTGTCGAAGGGATCGACGAAGTAGCTGGAGTACTCCGGGAAGACGATCACCCGGGCTCCGCGGGCGGCGGCTCGGCGGACGAGGTCGTCGATGGCATCCAGGTTGGTCTGCTTCGATGCGGTCGGTGCGAACTGCGCCACCGCCACGCCCACGCTGCCGTACGTCATCCGCGTCCTTCCCCGTCGCGGGCCCGTCGGAGGAAGGCCGGGCCCACGACCCACAGTACGAGGATCACCACCACGAGCACGACCACGGCGACGACGGCGGCCTCCATGCCGACCACCACGTCGAAGACGAAGGCGACGACACCGGTGAGCAGCACCGCCAGCGCGGCGATCGCGGCGATCAGGACTCGGTGGCCGTAGCGCACCGCGGACGGCTTGACGCCGCGATGGAACACGGCGCGGTGCAGGGCCACCGGGGCGAGGGCGAGGATCGCGGTGAGAGCCGACAGCCCGACGAGGACGAGGTATCCGGCGCGCTGGGGTGCAGTGAGATCGGCGAACGCCGGCTGGAATGCGAGGGCGAGCAGGAAGCCGGTGAGGATCTGGGTACCGGTCTGCAGGACGCGGAGTTCCTGAAGGACGTCGGACCAGTTGCGGTCGGCGCGCTGCGCGGCGCTCTCGGGGCGGCCGTCCTGCAGGTCATCGCGGGAGTCGCCGGTGGGGGTCAGCATCCCCGCATCATTGCCCGTCTGGGGGCCGTCGGCAACGCCTTCCGCGGCCCGTCTGCGGCGCCGATTGGACACGCCCCAAAACCCATGCTAGATTTATCTCTTGTGCCGCGGGGTGGAGCAGCTCGGTAGCTCGCTGGGCTCATAACCCAGAGGTCGCAGGTTCAAATCCTGTCCCCGCAACAAATGAAGGCCCCGGATCTACGGATTCGGGGCCTTCGCCTTTCCCGCCGGTCCTTCCGTTCCTGCACATGTGGACCGGGCTCGACGGGACGTCGCGTCTGGAAGCTTCGGTCCTCGCCGGCTTCGGGCTGCAGAGCGTCGGAGGGGGCGCAGACCCGCAGTGGATGCGGCCGTTCCCGGGCGAGGTCAGCGCCGTGCTGTTCGCCGCACTCCCGGTGGGGTGGATGGGTAAGTGGCACCCGTCTCCGCATCCGCAGTGGGTGGCGCCCCTGCGCGGGCGGTGGTTCCTGGAAACTCAGGACGGCGAGCGGGTCGAGATGGGGCCGGGCGACCTGCACTTCGGGCAGGACCCGGCGGACAGGAGCGAGGTGGGGCACCTGTCGGGAACCGTCGGCGATGAGCCGTGCCTGCAGCTGATCATCCAGTTCACGGTCTCCCCGGCCGCGCCCACACCGCATCCCTTTGGCGGCTGACTCCTGGGCCCGATGCCGTCAACCCGTCTCCCTCGGATCCTGGAAGCCGATTGACTGAGCACATGGACCGACAGACGAGACTGACTCGATTATCGACGGACGCGTCCTCCAGCCGCCTCGGGAACCCTCCCCCGTCGACGTCGCCCCGCCGCGCGTCTACGACGACCGCCTACGGGCCGTCATCGCCCCCGAAGCCAGGCTGCTCTCGCTCAACTCGGACGCCACGTGGGCCGAAGGGCCGGTGTGGTGGGAGCGCGAGCGGATGCTCGTCTTCAGCGACGTGGTGGGCCGTCGCACCCTCGGCTGGCGGGAAGACGGCAGCGTCGTGGCCGTCGTCGACCCGTCGGCCTTCTCCAACGGCAACGCAGTGGATGCCGAGGGTCGCCTGTTGCACGCGGAGCACGGCCGCCGCGCGCTCAGCCGCACCGACGACCGCGGCACCCACGTGATGGTCGACGCGTACGACGGCAAGCCGTTGAACTCGCCGAACGACCTCGTCGTCGACTCCGCAGGCGCCGTGTGGTTCACCGACCCGTCCTACGGCATCTCCGATCCGCGCGAGGGGTATCCGGCCGAATCAGCCCTCGGCCACCAGAGCGTGTACCGCTCCCGCGAAGGACACGCCCTGCAGCGCATGATCGACCTCGACGCTCCGAACGGCCTGGGTTTCAGCCCCGACGAGACGACCCTCTACATCGCGGAATCCCACCAAGACGGACTGCCCAGCGTCGTCGCCTGCAGCTGGGACGGAGAGACCCTCGGCGCCCCACGGACGTTCGCGACGGTGGATGCCGGCATCCCGGACGGGTTCGCGATCGACCACCGCGGATGGCTGTGGATCAGCAGCGCGGCCGGTGTCGTGATCGTCGACGACGCGGGCGCACGCCTGGGTCTCATTCCCACGCCGCACCTGGTGAGCAACTGCACGTTCGATACCGGGGAACGGCGCCTGTTCCTCACCGGCGACAGTGACCTGTGGATGGTGGAGCTCGGATGAACGACGTCGAGATGGCTCGGATTCCGGCGGGACGGGTCCTGCGGGGCGATCAGCGCGGGGCGGAACGACGCGAGATCGAGGTCGACGCGTTCGAGATCGCGGTGTACCCGGTCACCGAGGAGCAGATGGCCGAGATCGTGGGGGTCACGGCGCAGAACCCGCGTCGGCCCGCTGTCCAGGTCAGCTGGCTGCGCGCGGTGCGATTCTGCAACGCCCTTTCCGAGTGGGAGGGACTCGACCCGGTCTACTCCTATGACGGTGAGGTCGTCGACTGGGACACCGACGCCGACGGGTTCCGCCTTCCGACCGAGGACGAATGGGAGTACGCCTGCCGCGCGGGATCGACCGGCTCGACCTACGGGCCGATCGCCGAGATCGCCTGGACTGCGGGCGACGGGCTCCGCGGCCCCGTCGAAGTCGGCGGACGCCTGCCCAACCTCCACGGTCTCTTCGACATTCTCGGGAACGTCTCGGAGTGGTGCTGGGATCTGTTCGACCCCGACACGGGAGACACCCGGGTCTTCCGGGGTGGGGGGTGGAGCGATGCCCGGGCTGTGGTGCGCGCCGCGGCTCGACGCGGCGCGAGTCCGCGCGCGGTGTTCGACGATGTCGGCCTGCGCGTGGCGCGAGGCGCGCTTACTCGCGCTCGCTGATGGCGATGCCGAGCTCGTCGATGAACGCCGCGATCGTGGCCAGTTCGTCGTCGGAGTACTTCTCGGCGACATCGCGCATCGCCGCGAGGTGCCCGCCGAAGTGGCGGAAGAACTCCTTCCGCGACTTGGGCGTGAGCGCGACCACGCGGGCGCGGCCGTCCGAGGGGTGGGGCCGTCGTTCGAGGTGCCCCGCGGCGGCGAGACGATCTAGGAGCTTGGTCGTGGATGCCGTGGAGATGCGCAAGTGCGAGGCGACGTCGTGTGGGCTCACCATCTCACCGCGCTGCTCGCGGATGATCAGCATGCGCAGAGTCGCCAAGTCACTGGCGTTCATGTCCATGTCGCCCTTCATTCCGCTGTTCATGCGGTCGAGAGCATCACTCAGGGCCCGGACCGATTCCAGGGCGCGAAGCACCCCGGTTCTCGTACCAGAGAACGGGTTACCGGCGGGCGCGGTGGACACCCCCGTGGCGCTCTGGATATAGTCGGCAGACATCGCTAGCTAAACTAGCAAATAGGAGGCACGATGAGCGAGACCGAGTATGTCGTCCTCCTGGACGACCGGGGCAACGAAATCGGCACCGCTCCCAAGGCGAGCGTGCACGGCACCGACACGGCGCTCCATCTGGCCTTTCCTGCCACGTCGTGAACGCCGCCGGCCAGGTTCTGGTGACGCGTCGAGCGCTGGAGAAGAAGACCTGGCCCGGCGTCTGGACGAACTCCTTCTGCGGCCACCCCGCCCCCTCCGAGCCCGTCCTGCAGGCCGTCCACCGTCGTGCCGCCTTCGAGGTGGGTCTGACGATCCGCGACGTCGAACTCGCCCTCCCTCTCTTCCGCTACCGCGCCGTCGATGCCAGCGGCATCGTCGAGCACGAGATCTGCCCGGTGTATGTCGCCCGCACCGACGAAGAACCGCGCGAGAACCCGGCAGAAGTCGCCGAGTCCCGCTGGGTCGATCCCGCCGACCTGGCTGCGGCACTCGAGGCGACACCCTGGGCCTTCAGCCCGTGGCTCGTCCTCCAGGCCCAGCAGCTTCACCTCTTCGCGCCCCCGGCTGCCATCAGGGCGGCGTCATGATCGCACTCTCCACGACGCCGACCGCGCGCGCCGCCATCGACGACGCGATCGACACCGTGATCGCGCGACTGGCCCGGCGACTCCACGGACACGGAGACGGCGCCCGCGCCCTGGCATCCGCCATCGCCCGTTCTGCCGAGGGAGGAAAGCGCTTCCGGCCGCTGCTCGTCGTCGCCGCATTCGACACGCTGCGCGGCCGCGAGAGCGACCGAACCGCCGTCTACCAGGTCGCCGCCGCGTTCGAACTGCTGCACACGGCCTTCGTCGTCCACGACGACGTCATCGACCACGACACCGAGCGGCGCGGCGTGGCCAATGTCGGCGGCGAGTTCCGCGCGCGCGGTCGCGAACGCGGAGCGGACGACGTCGGCGCCGCACTGCTCGGGGACGCCGCCGGTATCCTCGCCGGCGACCTGCTGCTGCACGAGGCGGGGCGTCTCGTCGCCCTCGCCGATCTGCCGTCCGGGGTCCGGGGGGAGTTGCTGCGTCTCGTCGAGGACGCCGTCTTGATCTCGGCCGCGGGCGAACTCGCCGACGTCGAGAACGCCGTGTCGGCGGACGAGGTCGATGCCGACACGATCCTGCGCACGACGCACGACAAGACCGCGGTCTACTCCTTCTCGGCGCCGCTCGAGGCCGGGGCTGTGCTCGCCGGCGCCGACCGTCCGGTGCGCGCCGCTCTCGAGCGGTTCGGGCAGCGGCTCGGGCTCGCCTATCAGCTCGTCGACGACCTGATCGGCGCGTTCGGGTCGTCCGAGGTGTCCGGCAAGGACGAGGGATGCGACCTGCGCGAGGCCAAGAAGACGCACCTGATCGTCCTGGCACGCGAAACCGAGTCCTGGCCCGAAGTGAACGAAGCGCTCTCCCAGGCTCACACGGGGCCCGTCGCCATCCGCGCGGCGCAGCGCGCGTTGAGCGCGTCCGGTGCGCGTGCGCGACTCGAAGGCCTTGTGCGTGAGACGCTCGACGAAGCCCGCGCGATCGTCACGGCCTCCACGCTCCCCGACGAGTGCCGCGACATGCTGCACGACCTCGTCGACGCCGTCCAGGGGCGCGTCCCGTGAGCGCAAGCGCCACCGGGCTCGAACTGTATTCGCGCACGGCCGACGACGCCGCCGCTGCGGTCATCAACCGATACTCGACGTCATTCGCTCTGGCCTGCCGTCTGCTCGGCCCGCGCCCCCGACCCCACGTGCGGAACATCTACGCCCTGGTGCGGGTCGCCGACGAGATCGTCGACGGCCCCGCGCACGACGCCGGGCTCTCCCCCGCCCAGGAACGTGCGGCGCTCGACGCGCTCGAGGTCGAGGTGCGGGATGCCATCGCCTCAGGCTTCAGCGCGAACCTCGTCGTGCATGCCTTCGCCCGCACGGCGCGCGAGTGCGGCATCGGCGACGACCTCATCGCCCCCTTCTTCGCCTCGATGCGGACCGACCTGGACACCGCCGCGCACGACGACGCCTCGCACGACGCGTACGTGTACGGATCGGCGGAGGTCGTGGGCCTCATGTGCCTCCAGGTGTTCCTCAACGCCGGGATGTCGGCTCCGGCACGGCCCGCCGCCGACCTCGTCGACGGTGCCCGGCGTCTGGGGGCGGCGTTCCAGGACGTCAACTTCTTGCGCGACCTCGACGACGACGCCGTCCGCCTCGGCCGCGACTACCTCGACGGCGCAGCGGGTGACGAGCGACGCATCGCGGTTCTCGACCGGATCGACGCCGACCTCGCCGCCGCCGCCGCCACGGTCCCGTTCCTGCCGCCGGACTGCCGTCGCGCGGTGACCGCTGCGCACGACCTGTTCGCCGAACTCTCGCGGCGCCTGCGTCGCACTCCCGCGGGCGCGCCGCGCGTCCGTGTACCCGACGGTGTGAAGGCGACGCTCGCCGCGCGCGCCTTCCTCGGACGCCCACCGAAAGGGGCCCACGCATGACCTCGCAACGCATCGTCGTCGTCGGAGGTGGCATCGCCGGTCTCGGCACCGCCGCCCTGCTCGCCGACCAGGGACACGACGTGCACCTGTTCGAGGGGCGCGATCAGCTCGGCGGGCGTGCCGGCTCCTGGGAGAGCGAAGGTTTCCGATTCGATACGGGGCCGAGCTGGTATCTCATGCCCGAAGTGTTCGACCACTTCTTCCGCCTGCTGGGCACCAGCGCCGCCGAGCAACTCGACCTCGTGCGCCTGGATCCCGCGTACCGCGTCTACGGCCCTCCCGGAAAGGGAGAGCCGATCGACGTCGTGTCCGGCCGCGACGCCGTACGCGCCCTGTTCGAGGAGCACGAGCCCGGATCGGGCGACAAGGTCGATGCCTACCTCGACTCCGCGAAGGACGCCTACGAGCTGTCGACGTCGAAGTTCCTCTACGACACCTACTCGTCGACCCAGGGCCTGCGCGACCCCGCTCTCGTCAAGCGGCTGCCGACACTCGTCCCGCTGCTGACCCAGACGCTGTGGAAGCGCGTCACCCGCGACTTCTCGAACCCGCGGCTGCAGCAGATCCTCGCCTACCCCTCGGTGTTCCTCGGCGGTTCGCCGTTCGAGGTGCCGAGCCTGTACCACCTCATGAGCCACCTCGATCTGGGCGACGGCGTGCTGTACCCCCGCGGCGGGTTCACCGAGATCATCGCCGCGATCGAGCGCCTGGCGCGCGAGCGCGGTGTGCAGATCGAGACCAGCGCCCCCGTCGAGTCGATCATCACCGACGGCGGCATCGCGCGCGGGGTGCGGCTGGCGGACGGTCGGGTCGTGTCCGCGGATGCCGTGGTGTCGGGCGCCGACCTCCACCACACCGAGACGCAGCTCCTCGAGGAGGGCGATCGCCAGTATCCCGAGACGTGGTGGAAGGACCGCGTGCCCAGCCCGGGTGCACTGCTGCTCCTGCTCGGGGTCACGGGCGAGCTCCCCCAGCTCACGCACCACACACTCCTCTTCACCGACGACTGGCACACGAACTTCGACGCGATCTTTGGCGAGAACAAGCGCATCCCGGATCCGGCCTCGATCTACGTGTGCCGCCCCAGCGCATCCGACGACACCGTGGCTCCCGAGGGCTTCGAGAACCTCTTCGTCCTCGTACCCGTGCCCGCGGACCCGGTCAGCGGTCGCGGCGGCGTCGACCGCTCCGGCGATGCCCGCATCGAAGCCGCGGCCGACCGGGTGATCGCGCAGATCGGCGAGTGGGCCGGCATCCCGGACTTCGCCGAGCGCATCGTGGTGCGCCGGACCATCGCGCCCGAGGACTTCGCCACGGACCTGCACGCGTGGCACGGCAACTCGCTCGGTCTGGCCCACACGCTCGGTCAGAGCGCGATCTTCCGCCCGAAGAACCGCTCCCGCAAGGTGTCGAACCTGTATTACGCGGGAACGTCCGTGCTGCCGGGCATCGGTCTTCCGATGTGCCTGATCTCGGCGGAGCTCGTGGTCAAGCGGATGACGGGCGACCGTACCGCGGGGCCCCTGAACGAGCCGGCCCGCGCGGCGGTCTGAGGTGCCCGGGATCTACCTGGGCGCGATCCTGTTCTCGCTGGCCGGCATGATCGCGATCGATCTGAAATACGGCCTCGCGCTGCGCACCGCCCCGGGGCGCACCGCTCTCGCGGTGGGCCTGGGAACGGCGTTCTTCCTCGCGTGGGATGCCGTCGGCATCCTCACCGGGGTGTTCGTCAAGGGCGACAGCCCGCTGTTCGTGGGCATCGACCTGGCGCCGCACCTCCCCCTGGAGGAGCTGTTCTTCCTCCTCTTCCTCAGCTATCTCGCGCTCGTGCTGTGGACGGTGTTCGAGCGAGCGCGACGCCGGCGGGATGCCGCGCACCGGACCCGCGACGACGTCGAGGAGTCCGCCCCGTGACGTACCCCGTCATCCTCCTGCCGTTCGTGGTCGTGACCGTCGTCGTGACTCTCCTCAGCGCCCGTCGGCCGGGCTTCCGCCGCCGCATGCGCGCGTCGGCGTGGACGGCTCTGGCGCTCGTGCTGCTCACGGCCGTCTTCGACAACGTCATGATCGCGGTCGACCTGTTCTCGTATCCGGCGGAACACCTCAGCGGCCTCCGGATCGGTCTGGCCCCGCTCGAGGACTTCGCCTATCCCGTCTGCGCGGCGTTTCTCATCCCCGCGATCTTCACGCTCGTCTCCGCTCGGAGGGAACCCGCATGACCACCCCCGCTGCTCTCACCCCCGGTCGCATCCTGCGCGAGCTCTTCGTGTCGTCGCGCCCGGTCAGCTGGATCAACACGGCGTTCCCCTTCGCCGCCGCCTACCTGCTCACGACGCGTCAGCTCGACGCGGTGCTCATCGTCGGCATCCTATTCTTCCTCGTGCCCTACAACCTCGCGATGTACGGCGTGAACGACGTCTTCGACTACGAATCCGATCTGAGGAACCCCCGCAAGGGCGGGACGCACGGCGCCGTCCTCGCCAAGCGCATGCACCCGATCACGCTGTGGGCCTCGGCGCTGTCGTGCCTGCCGTTCGTGGTGTTCCTCGTGGTCGTCGGGTCGCCGGTGTCGTGGCTCGTGCTGGCACTGAGCCTGTTCTTCGTCGTCTTCTACTCCGCACCGCCGCTGCGCTTGAAGGAGCGGCCGTTCGCCGACTCGATCACCAGCAGCATCCACTTCTTCTCGCCCGCGGTGTACGGCCTCGTCCTGGCCGGTGCCGTGTGGACGTGGCAGCTCGTCGTCGTGATCATCGCCTTCGCGCTGTGGGGCATCGCCTCGCACGCCTTCGGCGCCGTGCAGGACGTCGAAGCCGATCGCGCTGCCGACATCTCCTCGATCGCCACCGCGCGCGGCGCTCGGTGGACCGTGCGGTTCGCTCTGGTCTCCTACGCTCTCGCGGGCGTCGCGATGCTCGCCACCGCGTGGCCCGGCCCCCTCGCCGCGCTGCTCGTGCTCCCCTACCTCGTGGTCTGCTGGCCGTACCGGAACGTGACGGATGCCACCTCCGACTCTGCCACCGCCGGATGGAACCGCTTCCTCTGGCTCAACCAGATCGCCGGATTCGGCACGACGATGCTGCTGATCTGGTGGTGGTTCCTGACCGCCTGACCCCGCGGCCGGTTCTCGGCGGGTGGCTCGCGGCCGCAAACGACGAGAGACGCCGGCGTCCCGAGGGGCGGCGGCGTCTCTGCATCGGCAGCGGGGGTCAGCCCGCCGGAGTCGGCTCCGGCGTGGCGCCTCCGCCCTGTCCCTGGTCCTGCAGCTCGATGAGGCGCTGCACGGCCGCGGTCAGTCGCGCGTCCTGCGTGGCGAACCCGGCGAGGTCGCCGCTGGTGAGGGCTGCCTGGCGCGCCGTGAGCGCCGCCTGCGCCTCGGCCAGCGCCGCCGCGTAGTCGCCCGCGGGTGCGGTCGGAGCCGTCGTGCCTCCCCCGCCCGGGTCGGTCTGATCGGTGGGGGTCACCGCCTCGTCTCCGGTATCGGCACCGGAGTCACCGCCGAACAGGGCGTCCAGCGCTTCGCTCAGGGTGTTCTCGAACGCGATCTTGTCTCCGAAGGCCACCAGCACGCGCCGCAGCTGCGGGAGCTGCGTGCCACCGGAGGACTGCACGAACACGGGCTGCACGTAGAGCAGACCACCGCCGACGGGGAGCGTCAGCAGGTTGCCGTTGAGCACCTGCGATTGTCCCTGCTGCAGGATGTTGATCTGCGACGAGACCGCGGTGTCGGAGTCGAAGGTGTTCTGCACCTGACCCGGTCCGGGCACCGTCGTGGCCGCATCGATCACGAGCATGCGCAATCGTCCGTAGTCCTCGCGCTTCGTCCCCTGCTGGTCGCCCGCATTGGAGTCGACGGCCAGGTAGCCCGTGAGCACGTTGCGCGCCTGACCGCCCTGGGATGCCGGGATGAAACTCGTGAACATCGAGTACGTCGGGGCGTCCTGACTCGGCATCTTCATGGTCAGGTAGTACGGCGGCTGCAGGGTGTTGGGGTCCTGCGGGTCGTTCGGCGTGGTCCAGCGGTTGTCCTGCTGGAAGAACGAGCGGGCGTCGTCGACGTGGTAGACGCCGAGCATCGAACGCTGCACCTTCATCAGGTCGGTCGGGTAGCGCACATGGCTCATCAGGTCGGCCGACATCTCGCTCCACGGCTGGAGGCTGGTCGGGTACACCTTCTGCCACGCCTGCAGGACCGGGTCCTGGTCGTCCCACGCGTACAGCGTGACCTTGCCGTCGTAGGCGTCCACGGTCGCCTTGACCGAGTTGCGGATGTAGTTGATGTTGTCGAGCGAGTACGTCGGCGAGGGGGTGTTCGAGTCGGTGATCGCCCGCGAGAGCGACACGCTCGAGGAGTAGGGGTAGTTCGCGCTCGTCGTGTACCCGTCGATGACCCACTTGATGCGGCCGTCCACGACCGTCGGGTACGGGTCGCTGTCGAGCGTCAGGTACGGAGCGACCTTCTGCACGCGATCCTTGGGATTGCGGTCGTAGAGGATCTGCGAGTCCTGGTTCACGTAGTCCGAGAACAGGATCTGCTCGGACTGGAACTTCAGGGCGTAGATGAGGCGCGTGAAGACGTTGCCGACGCTGGGCCCGCCGTCACCGCGGAAGGTCGTGCGCGTCTCCGTGCCGCCGTCGGCGCCGATCGGGTAATCCAGCTCGATGTCCTCGCCGCCCTCGGGGCCGCCGACGATCGAGTACGGCGGCGACTGCTCGCCGAAGTAGACGCGGGGCTCGTAGTTGAGGTCGGTCAGGAACCCGGTGCCCGGGATCGCCTGCTCGAGGAAGACGGGGTCGCCGTCGTCGGTGCGCTCGTTGCCCGCCGCAGCCACCATGCCGTAGCCGTGGGTGTAGACCAGGGTGCTGTTCTGCCACGTCGCGGCGTCGCCGAGCTGACCGATGTTCAGCTCGCGCAGGGCCACGACGGCATCCTGGGTCTGACCCTTGATCTGGTAGCGGTCGACGTCGAGCGGATTGGCGAACTGGTAGTACGCGCGGTACTGCTCGAGCTGACGCACCGTGGGACCGATGATGGCGGGGTCCATGATGCGCAGCTGCGCGGTCGAGGCGGCGTCGTTGCGCAACTGGCCGGCCTGGGCCGTCGTCGTCGCTTCGAAGTTCTCTTTCTCGACGCCGTCGATGCCGTAGGCGGCCTTCGTGCTGTCGATGTTGCGCTGGTAGTACTGACTCTCGAGCGCGAGCTGGTTGGGTCGCACCTGGAAGGTCGTGACGGCCCACGGGATGGCCGCACCGACGACGATCGCCGAGACCACCAGCAGCGCGGTGGCGATCAGGGGGTAGCGCCAGCGGCCGATGATCGCGGTGACGAAGAACGCGACGGCCACGATGACGGCGGCGATGGCAAGGATCGTCTGACCGGGGATGACGGCGTTGACCCCGACGTACCCGGGACCGGTGATGCGGTCCTCCTGGCTGATCAGGGTCGTGTAGCGGTCGAGCCACAAGCTCCCGCCCTGCAGCAGCAGGTACAGGCCCGCCAGCACGGCGAGCTGGATGCGTGCGGCCTTGGAGATGCGCAGCTCGCGCTGCCCGACGCGCACGGAGCCGTACAAGTACGACACGACCGCCGTCAGCAGCAGGCAGACCAGGACGACGGCCGAAGCGAAGCCGAGGGCCGTGGTGTAGAACGGCAACGCGAAGAGGTAGAAGCCGGTGTCGATGCCGAACTGCGGGTCGGTCGTCGACGTGGTGACCCCGTTGAACCACAGCCAGGTCGTCTCCCACTGCGCGGACGCGGCGAACCCGGCGAAGAATCCGAAGAACACCGGGATGCCCCACATCGCGAGGCGCCGCAGCGGCTCCACGACCTCTTGGTAGCGGTCGAGCTGCGAGCTCAACCGCGCGTACACGGGCCGCAGGCGGTAAGCGAGCTGGATCGCGCCCCACACCGGCACCGCCATCGCGAGGAAGCCCACGGCGAACATCACCGTGCGTGCGATCCACTGCGTGGTCAGCACCTCGGTGAAGCCCAGCTGCGAGAACCACATCCAGTCGGCGTAGAGGTTCGCGAAGACGAAGAAGGCCACGACCAGCACGGCGATGACCGCCAGCGAGATCGAGATGATTCGTCGAGAACGATTCGGGGGCGTGGCCTGGTTCGGCGCTGAGGTCGTGGTCACCCGTCCATCCTAGGCGTCGCCCTCTGGGGGAAAGCCGTGGATGCTACGAACCCGCGACACTCGTCGCGTCGCACGTCGGCAGGGCATCGAGGTCTCCCTCGTCGCGGATGGTCTCCAGGACCTTCAGGGAATCCTGGAGGGTCGAGACCGAGAAGACCCGGATGCCGTCGGGCACGTGCCCGACCACCTCGCCGCAGTTCGCCCGAGGCGCGAGGAACCAGGTCGCACCGGCATCCCGGGCTCCGTAGAGCTTCTGACGGATGCCGCCGATGCCGCCGACGTTCCCGGCGGCGTCGATCGTGCCGGTGCCGGCGATGTGCTGCCCCCCGGTCAGATCGCCGGGCGACATCTTGTCGATGATGCCGAGCGCGAACATCATGCCGGCGCTCGGGCCGCCGACGTTGTTGATCTGGATCTTGACGTCGACGGGGAGGTCGAAACCGAGTGACAGCCCGACCCCGAGCAGCCACTGCTGCTGACCGTTGACGTCGCTGAGCCGCGGGGTGACCGACACCGAGCTCTCGGCACCGTTGCGGTCGATAGCCAGGCTGACGGGCGCGCCGGCACCCGTCTGGACGGCGGACCGGACCTCGTCGACGGTGGTCACGGGCGTCCCGTCGACAGAGGTGATGATGTCACCGAGCTCGAGCATGCCCGCCGCGGCGCCGGCGTCGTCGACGGTCCCGACGACGATGTCCTGCGGCACGTCGTAATCCAGCGCACGCAGCGCGGCGGCGGAGGCCTCGAGTTGCGAGTCGCTCATGAGCGCTGCGTTCTCGGTGTTGCGCTGCTCGGTGGATTGACCCGACGGGAAGATGCGGTCCACCGGCACGACCGCCCGTGACGGATCGAACCAGGCCAGTGCCAGTTCGAGCCAGCTGGGGGTGCGTTCGCGGTTGCCGTTCACCTGGACGGTCAACAGGTCGAGCTGGCCCGCCGAAGGAGTGTCCTCTTCGTTCGGGACCGTGATGAGGGGAACCTCCTCGCCGTCCGCGTTGGGCGAGGTGCCGAGGGTGTTCAGAACGGGCCCCGGCTGCTGGATCACGTACGGCGACGGCAGGAAGGTGAGCACGAACAGGATGAGGGTGGCCACGGCTAGGGACCACAGCCCGAACACCGTCGATCGGCTCCGGCGCCGCCGCGGGGCGGGCACGACGGAGACGTTCTCGTCGAACAGGGTCACGGGTCCTACCTTTGCCGGGTCGTTCGCGCGCGGCGTAAGCGGCGTGGAGCCGAGCCGAGGGAAGCGAGGAAACGTGCGACTAGCGTAGATCGCGTTCCCCCTGACCCGGCTGAAAGGCGGCTGAAGTGGCAGACGACGACCGGAGCCCCGAGGAGGAGTTCCAGGAGCTCATGCGGCGCCTGATGTCCGGCGACACCTCGGGCTTGGATCCCGAACAGCTCTCGCGCCTGTCCGGGATGCGGATCGACCCGGCGATGATGCAGGCGGTCATGAATCAGCTGCAGGGCGCCTTCTCGGGGGCGCAGGACGGCATCGACTGGAGCCTCGCCGAACGGCAGGCCCTGCACATCGCCAACCAGGACGGCCTCGGCGTCTCGGCGGGTCAGCGCACCGACCTGGATCAGGCGTTCTCGCTCTCCGCCCTGTGGCTGGGCGAGGCGACGACGATCGCCGACCTTCCCCATCCCCCGAAGGTCGTGACGCGCGGCGCGTGGGTCACCGCCACGCTCCCGGTCTGGCAGGAGCTGGCCGAACCCGTCGCCACCAGCATCGCGGACGCGCTCACCGACGCTCTCGGTCAGCAAGCCCCCGACGACATGCAGGAGATGATCGCGGGCGCCGGACGCCTGATGCGCACGGTCGGCGGCTCGCTCTTCGCTACGCAGCTCGGCCACGTCGTCGGTCGCCTCTCCACCGAGGTCGTCGGCGGTGGGGATGTCGGCATCCCCGTCATGCCCGACGGCGACGCGGCGATCCTGCCGCAGAACTTCGCCGACTTCGGCCGCGACCTCGAGATCCCCGAGGACCAGCTGGCGCTGTATCTCGCCACTCGCGAGCTGGCCCACGCGCGCCTGTTCCGGCACGCCCGGTGGCTCCGCCTGCACGTCATCTCGCAGGTGCGCGACTTCGCCCACGGCATCCGCGTCGACACCGACGCCCTCGAAGAGATGGCGGCACGGTTCGACCCCTCCCAGCCCGAAGAACTGCGCAGCGCCCTTGAGAGCGGGGCGCTGCTGCCGCAGCGGTCCGAGGAGCAGACCGCGGCGCTGACCCGGCTCGAGAACCTGCTCGCGACGATCGAGGGCTGGGTCGACGTCGTCACCGAGGACGCGACGTCACGGCTGCCCTCGGCAGCTCGCATCGCCGAGGCCGTCCGCCGCCGCCGCGCCGTGGGTGGGCCCGCCGAGCAGGCACTCGGCTCGCTCGTGGGGCTCGAGCTGCGCCCGCGTCGCATGCGCGAGGCCGCGGCGATGTGGCGCGCCGTCACCGACGCCGTCGGCGTCGCGGGTCGCGACGCCCTGTGGGACTACCCCGACCTCATGCCCTCCGCCCAGGACATCGACGACCCCGCGGGCCTCGTCGCCCGGCTCACGGCCACGTCGCGCGGCGAGTCGGCCCCGTCGGATGCCATGGACGATGCCCTCGCCCAGCTCATCGCCGAAGAGACCGCCGCCGACCGGGATGCCGCGCGCGGCGACTCGCCCGATGCGGCGCCGCCGTCGAACACGTCCGGAACCGACGACGACGAGGACCCGACCCCCGGGGACCAGCGACCGGTCTGAACCCTCCTCCCCAGGGGGTTGCGCACGCACGCTCCCTGGGGAGAACGGTCGCGGACCTCGTCGGCGGTCCATCATCGGGGCATGCTCCGACTCGATCCCTCCGCTCCCCCGCTCTGGCGCGACGACGCCACCGTGCAGTTCGGTTCCCCGGCACGCGCGTACCTCACCGATTCCGCTCCGTGGACCGATGCCGCACTCACGGCGCTCGAGGCCGGGACGTCACGGGCCGCGCTGCGTGCGGTGGTGCGTCTGCACGGCGGCGCCGATAGCGATGCCGACGATCTGCTCGGGCGGCTCGCACCGGCGCTCTCCCGACGACGCCGGACACCTCCCCTGATCGTCCAGGTCGCCGACGACCTTCCGGGATCGGCCGTCCGCGCCGTGCTCGCGGCGCTCCCCCCGCGCACGCGCCGCCTCGACTGGGCCGGGCGGGACAGCCACCCGGTCCCGGCCGGGGCGCGCGTCCTCCTGCTGGCCGCCCACCGCGTGGATCCGCGGCGTGCCGTCGAACTCGTGCGCCACGATGTCGTGCACCTGCCGCTCGTCCTCGATGGCACCTCCGCCGTCGTCGGCCCCCTCATCGCCCCCGGCCGCACCGCGTGCCTGGCGTGCCTGGATGCCGACCGCCGGCGTCAGGACTCGTCCTGGCCGCTGATCGCCGCGCAACTGCTGGCACGACCGCGACCCGCGATCGACCCGGCCCTCGCGGCCGAGGCCGGGCGGGCCGCTCGGCATCTGCTCAGCGGCCCGATCGACCCGGTGACCCGGTCGTTGCTCCTCCGCGTCGACTCGCTCCAGCGGGTCTGGCGAACGCATCAGCCGAGCGAAGACTGCCGCTGCCGATCTCTCGGAGGAAGCGCGACGGCGTCCGCTCGGACCGGCCGCGACCGCGTGACCAGCTCACCGACAGGGTTCGCGCGGCCCGCGTGACACCGACGTACGCGAGTCGTCGCTCCTCGTCCACGGCTTCGAACGTGGTCGCGTACGAGATCGGAAGCAGACCCTCGCTCACCCCGATGAGGTACACGTGGTCCCACTCCAGCCCCTTCGCCGCGTGCAGCGTGGCGAGGGTCACGGTGCGCGTCGCCGGCTCGTGCTGATCTTTCGCGCGCGCTTGGAGGTCATCCGTGAACGCCCGCAGATCGGTGCCCTCCGGGGCTTCCTCGGCGAGCCGCAGGAGCGCCGCCCGGGCCTCCCACGCGTCGCGCAGGGCCCCTCCCGCCGCGGGCGGGTCGTCGCTGAGCCCGATGCTGCGCAGAACGTCGCGCACCGTGGCGAGGAAACCCGTCTCCATCGGTGCCACGGACGCGGCGCGCAAAGCCATCAGGGCTTGACGGACCTCGGGCAGGTCGAAGAACTTCCGGCCGCCGAGCACCGTGGCCGCGATCGAGTGCTTCGCCAGTGCGCTGAGGAGCACGGCCGATTGCGCGTGGGAGCGGTAGAGCACGGCGATGCTGCGCGGATCGGCGCCACCACGCACGCTCGCCGCGATCGCTGCCGCCACTCCCTCGGCCTCGGCCTCTTCGTCCTCGAAAGCGCGGACGGTGGGAACCGGGGATTCGTCGGTCGCCGCCGCCACGAGCTCGAGGGCCCCCGCCCGCCCGCGCATGAGGTCGTTGGCGACCGCCAGCACGGCGGGGGTCGAGCGATAGTTGCGTTCGAGACGGACGACACGTGCGTCCTCGTACGCGCGCGCGAAGTCGAGCAGATAGCGCGAATCGGCCCCCGTGAACGAGTAGATGGTCTGGCTCGCGTCGCCGACCACGCACAGGTCGCGCCGGTCGCCGAGCCAGAGCTCCAGCAGCCGGTTCTGGAGCGGCGAGACGTCCTGGTACTCGTCGACCGTGAAATGCCGGTACTGCTCGTGGACGGCCGCAGCGACGCGGGGCTCGGCCTCGATCATTCCGGCGCACGTCAGCAGAACGTCTTCGAAGTCCATCTGCCGTCGCTCGTCCTTGAGCTTCTCGTACGCGCGCTGCAGCGCCACGACCTGATCGACGTTCAGTCTCCCGACGCCGCCGGGCCGGTCGGTCGCGTACTTCTCGATGGAACGCATCGTGACTTTGCGCCACTCGATCTCGCCCGCGACGTCCCGAAGGGTCGCGGTGTCCGGAGACAGCCCGACGCCGTCGGCGGCGTGGGCCAGCATCCGGACCTTGTTGTCGATGATCGTCGGTGCCTGATCGCCGGCCAGGCTCGGCCAGAAGAAGTTCACCTGGGCGAGCGCCGCCGCGTGGAACGTCCGCGCCGAGACCCCCGTCACACCGAGCGCCCGGAGGCGACCACGCATCTCTCCCGCGGCCTTCGCCGTGAACGTCACGGCCATCACGCGCTGCGGCGAGTACGCGCCGGTGTCCACTCCGTGCGCGATCCGGCGCGTGATGACGCGGGTCTTGCCGGTACCGGCGCCCGCGAGGACGCACACCGGCCCCCGCAACGCGCGAACGGCCTCGAGCTGGTGCTCGTCGAGACCGCTCAAGGGCTCCACGGTCACGAGCGCTCCCGGTACCAGTCGTCGATGAGCCGGTGGGCGATGGATGCCGCTCCGGGCAGCTGCACGGCGGTCTCGCCGCGCAGAGCCGCACCGATCTCGTCGCGGTCGAACCAGCGCACTTCGACGATCTCGTCGCCGTCGGCACGTGCCTCGCCGTCATCGATCGCCCGCGCACGGAACCCGAGCATCAGCGATCGTGGATACGGCCACACCTGCGATCCGCGGTACTCGATGGCCTCAAGGCGGACGCCGGACTCCTCGCACACCTCGCGCGCGACGGTGTCCTCCAGCGACTCCCCCGCCTCGGCGAACCCGGCGAAGCAGGAGTACCGGTTCCCGCCCCACGCCGCATTGGCACCGAGGAGCACACGATCGGGGTCGTCCGCGGACGAGATGAGGACGATGACCGCCGGATCGGTGCGGGGAAAGTGCTCCCGTCCGCAGTTCGGGCAGTGCCGCGACCAGCCGGCCTGGCGCAGCACGGTCGCCGTCCCGCACGCCGGGCAGAACGCTGCGTCGCGCAGCCAGCCCGCGAGCGCGACCGCGGTTCCCAGGATCTCGGCCTCCTCGGCGGGCAGATCGCCACCGACCGCGCGCAGCGGCGCCCAGAGGGCGTCGGGTGGGAGGACGATTCCGGTCTCGTCCTCGACGACGGCCAACAGCAGAGCGGCACCGTCGGACGCGCGCCCCAGGAACGCCCACTCACGAACCTGGCCGAGGGACGGGACGGAGACTGTGGTCAGTCGCGAATCCCGTACCGGCGCCGCGTCGGCGTGGACGACGAGGACGCGTGTGTCGGAGGCGGCCCGCGCACGATCGAGCAGTCCGTCGACGTCGCGCTCGGCACCGGAGCGGTCCAACGCGCCTCCCGGCCATCGATCGGGCAGCGGCGGAGCGGGCAGCGGCATCGAACACCTCTCTCAAGGGCGTGGCGCGGGGGGATCGGGCGAGCGACCGACCTACCCTGGGGGCATGGCACGCTCGCCCCTCACTCTAGCCGCGTCCGCGACGACGGCCCTGCCCCGCATCGGTGTGACGAGTGCCGCGCCTCTGACCGAGAACGCCGGCGGTCGATTCGATTCCGCGCTCATCTCGCTCGAGGACGGGCGCACCGTCGTGGTCCGGATGCCGGCCACCGAGGACACCGCCGCCGAACTCGCCGCCGAGTCCCGGGCGCTGCACGCTCTGACGGCCGGCGTTCGCGCGCTTCTGCCGTTCGCCGCGCCCGAGGTGATCGGCGAAGCCGGCTCGGGCGAGAACCGCATCCTGGTCGTCGACGTCATCGACGGCTACCGGATCGATCCCGTCGAGCTGCCGAAGGGCCCCGGCTACGCGCCCGCCATCGGCGGCGCCCTCGCCGCCGTCCACTCCCTTCCCGTCTCCGTCGTCCGCACGGACGGGCTGCCCGTGCGGTCCGCAGAGCAGGTGCGCGACGACGTCGCCCGCCTCCTCGACCGCGCGGACGCGACCGGGCGCGTGCCCGACGGGCTCATGATGCGGTGGCGGCGTGCCCTGCAGGAGCCCGACCTGTGGCGCTTCGAATCCGCGGTGGTGCTGGGTGGCGCGACGAGCTCCTCCGTGCTCCTCGTCGACGATGCCGACGGTGTGCCCCACGTGAGCGGAATGCTCGACTGGTCGGGGCTGAGCGTCGGTGACCCGGCCGTCGACCTGCGCTGGCTCGCCTCGGCGCCCACCGCGACCGACGACGTGTACGACGGCTACGCCGCGGCCGGCGAACGCTCCCCCGACCCGCTGCTGCGTGAACGAGCGCGGCTGTACGCCGAGCTGGAGTTCGCGAAGTGGCTGGTGCACGGTCACGACGAGGGCGAGGCCGAGGTCGTCGCCGACGCCGTGGCCCTGCTCGAGGCGCTCGCCGACGGCGTCCGCGGCGACCACATCGTGCCCTCGACCCGCTCCGACATCGACGACGCGCTCGCGCTCGTCGAACGTGTTCCGCCCACCGCGGCCTCGGCGGTCGACACCTCGATGCAGACCGACGCCTACGACCCCGAAGCGCTGTCGCTGTACCTCTCCGCGGAACGCGACCGCGAGGCGGCCGCCGCCGCGCTCGCCGAGGCCCTGGCTCAGGACCCCGTGACCGCGGAGGGGGCGTTCGGTGTCACCGACGCCGACGCCGACGAACCCGGGCCGACCGCTCCGATCGACCTCGAGGGATGGACGCCCGCGGCACCGGCTCCGGACTCCGCGGACCGTGCGGACGGATCGACGACCGACCAGCCGGCGACGACGCGCGACGCCGCTCAGGCGGCGGGCGCGGAGGGCGCCGCGCACGACGCGATCGACGACGAAGAGGATGCCGCACGCGCGAGCCGCGCGGCCCTCCGCCGCTGGGGCGTCGCCCGCGACGGGGCCTGAGCACGCGAGACACCCTGCGGGGCGCGACCCACGGACGCGTCGCGTCGTCGCGCCACGGCGTACCCGCTCAGCCGCGCAGAATCACTTCGTCGCCGACGTAGAACAGTGTGACGTCGATGAGGTCGAACGGCACGCCGTGCTTGACGTGGCACGCCTCTCGATACAGCTCGAGCTGGACCATGCGCGAGCGCCGTTCCGCCTCGGTGGTCGGCGGTCGGCCGGTCTTCCAGTCCACGATCTCGTACCGGTCGCCTCGGCGATACACGGCGTCGAGCTTGCAGATGACGACGTGCGGACGTCCGTCGAGCCGGGTGGTGACGAAGTCGATCTCGGTCTCGACCTCGATGGGCTGCAAGCCCGCCCACTCGGAGCGCTCGAACTTCTCGCGCAACACTCGCAGCTCTTCGGCATCGGCGGCGGACGCGCCGTCGTCATCGTCCTCCCACAGACCCGCATCATCGAGCCCGGTCCCGGAGCCCACGATCCCGGATCGCTTCTCAACCCAGGCGTGGAAGAGCGTGCCCAACCGGGTCTGCCGGTAGGGCCTCTCGGGCATCGGGCGCCGCAGTCCTTCCACCGCGCCCGAATAGTCGGCCACGAAGTCCTTGAACCGCGATGCGGGGATCCGGGTCGGCGCGGGCGTGTGCGTCGGCCGCAGTCGATCGGCTCTCTCGGCGAGCAGCAGTTCGAGATCGGCATCCGGCTGCTCCGCGGGCCGCGATCGCGCGGCGGAGACCTCCTCGACCGCGGCTCCGACCGCGGTACGGCGTGCACCGAGCGGATCGAGCGGCCAGTGCATCAGCCGTCGTTCCCCGTCGTACGGATCGTCACCGGCGTCGTCGACGGCGAGGTCGATACCGAGCGCCTCCGTCGCCTCGTCCAGGAACACGCTCGGCCGGCGCGGACGTTTCGTCCCCGACCAGCTCGATCCCGAGAGCACGAGGTGATCGCGTGCCCGGGTGAATGCGACGTATGCCAGCCGGCGGTCTTCGTCGAGCTGCCGCGCGCGGTTCGCGTCGATGAAGGCGTCGATCGCCGCCTTGAGATCCTGCTGGGTCTCGGCGCCACGCCAGCCGAGGACCGGGAGCCAGGCGGAGTCGCCGCGGAACTCGGAGGGGAGAATGCCGAACCCCAACCACCCCTTCGTGTCGCGGGGCAGCGACGGCAGCTCGTCGGTGACCAGGCGCACCACGGCGACGGCATCCCATTCGAGACCCTTGGAGCCGTGGATCGTCAACAGCTGGACGACGTCGTCCTCGGGGGGCTCGGTCCGCGGCGCGAACTCGTCCGCCTGCTCGGCGTGGTCGAGCCACGCGAGGAGGCTCGTCACCGACCCGGACTCGTCTGCGGCGAGGAAGCCGCGGATCTCGTCCACGAAGGCGCGCAGCTGCGCAGAGGCGATGCGCGCGGGGCCACGGGACTCGTTGGCCGCCAGCTCGACGTCCAGCCGCAGCTCGGTCTCGATGAGGCGGATCAGCTCGGGGATGGGGGCGCCGATGTTCCGGCGGAGCCCGGCGAACACAGCGCCCGCTTCGCGCAGACGTTCGCGTCCGTCCGCCGTGATGTCGGAGAGCCAGCCGTGCCCATCGGTCTGGCGCGCGACGAAGTCGAGCGCGTCCACGAGCGAGGCCCGATCGGCGCCAGGGGTCGAGCGCAACCGATCGACGACCTCGGGAGCCAGGGGATGCAACCCCACGTCGTGCGTGGCCAGGCGCCGGGCGAGTTGGGCCAGGGCGCGCAGGTCGGCCAGCCCGATCGACCAGCGCGGGCCCGACAGCAGCCGGATCAGCGCCGAACCGGCCTCGGGATCGCTGATGACCCGGAGCGCCGACACGACATCGACGACCTCGGGGGTGGTGAGGAGTCCCCCGAGCCCGAGGATGCGGTGCGGGATGCCGCGCCGCCCCAAGGCGTCGCCGAACCGCACCATGTGCTTCTTGCTGCGGAAGAGCACGGCTCCCGTCGTCTGCCGGCCCTCGGCGGCGCGCGCCGCGCGCACCCCGGCGAACCAGGCCGCCACGCGATCGGCCTCGGCATCGAGGTCGCGCTCGAAGAAGGCCTCGACGATGCCCTCCGGCGCTCCCGGTCGTGATCGCAGCTCCTCGACGGCGACCGGGGAGTGGGTGGCGAGGGGCGCCAGGACGGCGTTCGCGGCGGTCAGGACTCGGGCGCTGTTGCGCCAGCTCGTCAACAGCGAGAAGGTCTGGCATGCCCCCTCGGGCGCGAAGGCGGCGGGGAACCCGCCCAGGTTGCCCGCGCTCGCGCCGCGCCAGGCGTAGATGGCCTGGTGCGGATCGCCCACGGCCATGACCCCCGTCGAGGCGAACAGGGTCGACAGCAGGTCGGTCTGGACGACCGAGGTGTCCTGATACTCGTCGAGCAGCACCACCCGATACCGGGCGCGGAGTTCGTCGACGACCGCGGCATGCTCCTGGACGATGCGGAGCGCCCCCGCGACCTGATCGGCGAAGTCCATGACCCCCAGGCGCGCTTTCTCGCGATCGTAGGCGGCGGCCAGAGCCGCCAGCAGGCCGAGCGCCGATACCCGTGACGCCGCGTCGGCCACGTCTTTGTAGACGGTCACGCGCGCCGAGGTCGAGGGGCGTTCGACGATCCGGGCGAAGTCATCGGGGAACGCGGCCAGACGATCGAGGTCGACGAGGTTGTCGACGCCGTCACGGGCGATCCGCAGCGCCGCGTCCACGAGCGTGCGCGGAGACTCCTGGCGCTCCTCCAACCGCGGATCGTCGGAGGTGAACACCACGCGTCGCATGAGCAGCCAGGCAGCCGACTCGGACAGGACCGCCGATTCGGAGTCCCGGCCGATGCGCAGTCCGTGCTCGCGGACGATCGCGTCGGCGAAGCTGTTGTACGTCGAGACCGTGGGACGGTGCAGCAGGTGATCGTCGATGCCCGCGGCGTCGTCGGCGACTCCGTACTCGTGCGCGAGGTCGTCGAGGACTCTCCGCCGCTCGGCATCGGCGCGGGCGCCGTCGAGTGTCGCGAGGTCGGCGAACACGGACAATCGCCCCGCCCCGTGAAGCGCGGGCAGCACGGGGAGCAACCCTCGAGCCTCGAACTCCGACAGTCGGTGCAGCCGCCGATGGATCCGCTCGGCGAGTTCTCCCGCCGCCTTCCGCGTGAATGTGAGCCCGAGGACTTCATCGCGCCGCACGAGCCCGTTCGCCACGAGCCACACCACGCGCCCGGCCATCGTCTCGGTCTTTCCGCTTCCGGCACCGGCGACCACCAACGCCGGCGAGAGCGGCGCCTCGATGACCGCCGTTTGCTCCGCCGTGGGCGGAAACTGGCCGAGGGCGGCCGCGATCGTCGCGGCGGACAGCAACGCCGTCACGACGCGCTCACCGCCGAGACGGTGTGGATGCGGCACAGTCCGAACGAGAACTCGTCGCGACAGTGCACCTCGTACGGCGCCGCGAACCGGTGCCCGCGCATGACGCCGACCGCGTGCTGGACGCGACCCACGAACTGCTCGCGCGCCTCGTCGTCGAACGGCGCCTGGCGCGGTTCGGCGTAGTCCTTGGTCGTGGCAGTGGGACGCAGAACGAGGAGTTTCGCGCCACCGGACGGCATCCCGCTCACGTGCTCGATCGCTCCCGACGAGAAGGCGAGCTGGTAGGCCGCGAGCTGCGGGTTGTCGGCGACCTTCGCGTCGGTCTGCGGTTCGTTCTTCCCCGTCTTGAGATCGACGATGACGACCTCGCCCGCGGGGGTGATCTCGACCCGGTCGATGTCGCCGCTCAGCACGGCGCCGTGCTCCCCCGCGTCGTCAACGGGAATCGCGACCTCGAAGTGCCGCTCGGCCCCGACGAGACGCCCGCCGGCGTCGTCGAAGCGTCGCAGATAGGCGGCGAGTCGTCGCACGAGTTCACGAGCACGGACCCTCTCGGCGCGCTCGCGCCAGGCGGCGTCGAAGAGGAGCTCGCCCCAGCGTTCTTCGACCACGGCCCACAGGGCGTCCTCGGTTCCCGATGCCGCGGTCTCGAGCGCCGCGTGGATGATCGTGCCGATGCCCGCCGTGGTCCCGCTGCGATCTCCGCCGAGGTCGCCGATCACCCAGTCGAGTTCGCATTGCTCGAGCGCGTGCAGACGCGAGGGCGACACCCGCACGTCTTCGCGGGCGAGGTCGCGCAACGGTGCCGTCGAGGTCGGCGCAGCCACGCCGTACCACTGCTCGGGGGCGGCTCCCGCGACCTCAGCGGCGGCGAGCAGCGCGAGCTGTCCCGCGGCGTGACGGCGTTCCCGACCGGACGAGCGCGACGCGGTGAGCGTCCGGCGGTGTCGAGCCACGAGACCCCTCAGCGACAGCGGGTGCTCGGGTACCGACGACGCCGGCTCGGGCGTCGGGAGCATCTCGAACAGCACGCTCGGGCCCGTGTCGTCGTCGTCCACGGCGGTGACGATGAGGCTCGAGTGCGCGCGGGAAAGCGCGCGCACGAACAGTCGGAGCTCGTCGTGCATGGCCGACCGACGACGATCGAGCATGCCCGCCGGGGGAAGGTCGGGGAACTGCACGGCATCGGCGAGGCGCCACGTCTCGAGGAGCCCTCCGCGCAACCGCGTGTTGGGCCACACTCCCTCTTGCACCCCGGCGACGACGACGGTGTCGAAGGCCGTGCCGGCCGCCGCAGCCGGGGTCAGCACACGGACAGCGTCGATGACGGCCGGCTGCTCGATCCGGTCTTCGGCGACATCGCTGTCGATCACCGACCGGAGGAACACCGCCGCCTCTCCGTCGGGCTCGCGCTCGGTGAAGCGTTTGGCGGCCTGGAACAGCGCCACGATGGCGTCCAGGTCGCGATCGGCCTGTTCGGCGAGAGCGCCGTGTCCACGCGCGGCCTCGCGCCACTGCCGCGAAAGACCGCTGCGTTCCCACGCGGTCCACAGCAGCTCGTGCGGGGTCGCCCGCGCATCGGCCTGCGCCCGCAGGGCCGCGAGGGTCTCGCCGAGCCGCGTCGCGCGACGCGCTTCGCGCGTGTCGATCGTGGCGAACTCGAGGGGGTGACGTAGACCCGAGGCCAACAGCTCGGCGGCGGACCGGGTGCCCCCCGCGGCGAGCTCCTCTTGGCGCAGCGCCGCGCGCAACCGTCGCAGCTCGATCGGATCGAGACCGCCATACGTTCCGAGGAGCGCGTCGACGACGGCCTCGGGCGCCCAGGCGGCGGGATCGCGCATGCCGAGTTCGACCAGGGCGACGAGGTCGCGCACGGTGCGCTGCACCCCGAGAGCGAGGCCCGGACCGCTCGCGCGCGCCGGCACTTCGCGAGCGGCGAGTTCGGCCTCCAACGACGCGACTTGCCGCGAATCGTGCGCGATCACCGCGCACGACCCCCACGGGATGCCGTCGAGGACGTGGCGCTCCCGCAGCAGACGGGCGATGGCGTCCGCCTCTTCGGCCGGAGAGCGGAGGAGGAACGTACGCACCGACCCCTCGGCCGCCGCGCCCGCCGGCGGACGGCGATGAGCCACGACACCGGCGGCCCCGATCCGCGCGGCGACACTGCGCACGAGATCGATCTGCTCGGCCGTCCCGCGGTGCGGCTCGCCCAGCGCCGCCAGCGTGCCGAGCTCGGCCGCGAGCCGCGCGAAGTTCTCGGGGGTCGCCCCGCGGAACGCGCCGGATCCGACGTCGGGGTCGCCGAACGCGACCACTCCCATGCCGAGATCCCGGCACGCGCGCAACAGATCGATGCCGCCGGACGTGAGCTCTTGCGCGTCGTCGACGAGGATGCAGCGTACCGGGGCGAAGCGTCCGAGCAGGGCGCGATCCGCGGCGGCCTCGTGCAGGACGGCGACGGCCTCGCGGGTGAGGTCGGCGGCGTCCCGGTGGGTGCCGCGCATCTCGGCGCGGACGGCACGGTATTCGGCGGCGAACGAACCGAGGGCGGCCCACACCGGGACGTCGTTCTGGCGCGCGAGATCGGCGAGGTCGTCGGGCGCGATCGCGAGATCGGTGCACTCGGCGAGGAAGGCGCGCAGGTCGCCGCGGAACCCCCGTGTCGCGCGAATGGACGGGCCGAGCCACTCCGGCCACCGCGACCGTCCCTCGGCCTCGTCGATCGCGTCGCCCTCGAGGAGCTCGCGGATGATCTGGTCTTCGTCGCCACCGGTGAGCAGTTGCGGGGGCTCGGCGCCGCGGCGCACCTCGGCGCCGCGAACGATCTGGAAGGCGAAGGATGCCACCGAGCGCGCGAGGGCACCCGAGGTCGCACGGCCGACGGCCAGGGCGAGCGGGTCGCGCAGGGCGGTTGCCGCCGGACGCGTGGGCGTCAGCACGAGGACGTGATCGGGGTCGACGCCCGCGGCGACGAGGGCCCGGACGCGGGCGAGCAGGGTCGAGGTCTTGCCCGACCCGGGAGCCCCGACCACCGCGCCGCTGGCCGACGGCGCCCAGTCGACGACCACACGCTGCTCGGCATCCAACTCGTCGGTGCCGAGGGCGCGCACGGCACCCGCCGGGACGACGCCCGCGGCGTCGTCGACGGCCGCGACGGGTGCGCCCGCCCCCTCGCGGGAGAGGGTCGCGGCATCCGGCTTCTGCATGTCGTCCACGCTAGCCGCGGCCTCCGACACGCGCCGGACGACCCGCGCCGTTCGCCGTCCGCGAAGCCGCTCCCCGCACGCGGCTCCGGCTGTCCGCGCTGTCGTAGAGTCGGAGCATCGCGCCGGGACGATCGAGAGCCCCGGGCGGAAAGGACGCAACGTGGAGATCCGCATCGGCATCACCAACACCGGCCGCGAGCTGAACTTCGAGACCAGCGAGGGCTCGGACGCGGTGAAGGCGTCGATCGCCGCGGCCTTCGACCAGGCCGCGAGCCACGTGTCGTTCGTCGACGTGAAGGGCAACTCCTACATCGTCCCCACCGCGAACATCGCGTTCATCGAGCTGGGCACCGAAGAGGCCCGCCGAGTCGGCTTCGTCGCCTGAGGCCACGGCCGTGCAGATCCTGCTCGGGCTGATCATCGGCGCGGTGGTCGGCCTCGCCGTCCACTTCGCCCTCCCGCACCGCGACCTGCGCGGCACGGCCCTGGCGCCGTTCGTCGGCGCGGCGGCCGCGGGCGTCTCGTGGACGGTGCTCACCTGGGCGGGCGTGGGCGCGGACTCCTTCGTTCCGTGGCTGGTCGCGGTCATCGCGCCAACGGTCACGACCTTCGCGCTCGTGCCTCTTCTCACGCGCGCCCGACTGCACAGCGACGCGACCGAACGCGCGCGACACGGCATCTGAACGAGGGCGAACCCCGCATCGGTGTCGCCGCGCACGCACGGCGATCGGTGGGATCAGGCCGCGAGCCCCATGGCATCCATGCGACGGGCGTGAGCGCCCATGAGCTCGGTGAACACCGGCTCGACCGTGGCCTCTTCGGTGCGGTCCAGGCGCGGGTGGGCGAGCGCGGCGCGGGCGACGAGCAGGGTGTCCCCCACCAGACGGCGACCCCAGAGGGCGAGCAGCCACCGCCACTCCTCGTCGCTCGAGATCGCGGCACCCAGGATCTCGACGATGGCCTGTCGGTCATCGTCGGCCTGCAGGATGCGGGCCACGCGCCGACCCGTGTCGCCGTAGCTCGACGACAGCGCGAGGTAGAAGTCGTCCAGCATCCCGGCCGTGATGTGCACCGAGAGCATGGTCTCTTGCGGGCGCACGCCGTGCGTGTTGCGCCGGAACGCGTCGAGGGACTCGCGGAAGGGCAGCATGAGCTGCGTCGGATCCGTTCCCCGCTCGCGGATCAGGGCGACGATCTCCTGGTGCTTGATGAGCGCGGCTCCGGCGGCGCGCGAGAGCGATTCCTTCTCTGCGAGCTCGGGCGTGGATGCGATGAGTTCGCTCAGCGTCTCGAAGAACCCCAGCTGCAGGTAGGCCGCCTGACCGAGGAAGGTCTCGATGTCGGGCGCGAGTTCGGCGAAGTCGACGCGCATGGCGTCGCCGAGGTCGCCACGGGAGCGCAATTGCAGCGTGCGACCGACCGGTCGACGACGACGGAACCACTCGAACACGCTCTACAGCCTAGGCGTCGGACCCTCGAAACACCCGCCGGGTAGAGTGGACTCGCCCCGGCGATGGATCGGGGCCCCGCGCCTGTGGACGAGTGGAGGGCGTGGATCCGACTCCCCAGGCGGTCTCTCACCGCCGGAACAGGCACGCTCATGACGACTTTCGCCGAGCTCGGCGTCGACCAGGACATCGTCGACGCCCTGGCATCCAAGGGCATCGTGGATGCCTTCCCGATCCAGGAACAGACCATCCCCCTCGGCCTTCCGGGCCAGGACATCATCGGCCAGGCCAAGACCGGAACCGGAAAGACCTTCGGCTTCGGCATCCCGGTCGTCCAGCGCCTCGGCCTGAACCCCGAGCCCGGAGTGAAGGCGCTCATCGTCGTGCCCACGCGCGAGCTCGCCGTCCAGGTCTACGAGGACATGGACATGCTGACCCAGAACCGCGCGACCAGCGTCGTGGCGATCTACGGCGGCAAGGCCTACGAGGGTCAGATCGATCAGCTCAAGGCCGGCGCGCAGATCGTCGTGGGAACGCCCGGACGCCTCATCGACCTCAGCAACCAGCGTCTGCTCGACCTGTCGGGCGCCGTCGAGGTCGTCCTCGACGAGGCCGACAAGATGCTCGACCTCGGCTTCCTCGCCGACATCGAGAAGATCTTCCAGAAGGTCCCCGCCGTCCGCCACACGCAGCTGTTCTCGGCGACCATGCCGGGACCCATCGTGGCCCTCGCTCGCCGGTTCATGTCGAACCCGATCCACATGCGGGCGAACGACCCCGACGAGGGTCTGACGCAGGCCAACATCAAGCACCTCGTGTACCGCGCGCACTCGCTCGACAAGGACGAAGTCATCGCTCGCATCCTGCAGGCCGAGGGCCGCGGCAAGAGCGTCATCTTCACGCGCACCAAGCGTGCCGCCCAGAAGCTCGTCGACGAGCTGGGCGACCGCGGCTTCAACGCCGCCGCGGTGCACGGCGACATGAGCCAGGAGGCGCGCGAGCGCTCGATGGCCGCGTTCAAGGCCGGCAAGCGCGACGTGCTCATCGCGACCGACGTCGCCGCCCGCGGTATCGACGTCAACGACGTCACGCACGTCATCAACCACACGATCCCCGACGACGAGAAGACCTACCTGCACCGCGCGGGCCGAACGGGTCGCGCGGGCAAGACCGGCATCGCGGTGACGTTCGTCGACTGGGACGACCTGCACAAGTGGGCGCTCATCAACCGGGCACTCGAGTTCGGTCAGCCCGAGCCGATCGAGACGTACTCGTCGAGCCCGCACCTCTACACCGATCTCGACATCCCCGAAGGCACGAAGGGGCGTCTGGTCACGGCTCCCAAGGCCGCCGCGGCTCCGAAGGTCGAGAAGGCCGAGAAGACCGGAACCGCGGATGCCGCGGGCGAAGACGGCCCGCGCCGTCGCCGTCGCCGCCGTGGGGGGTCGTCCGACTCCCCCGCCGCGAGCGAGGGCGCCGCGGCCGCGACGCCGCGCGCCGAGGGCGCCGGCACGCACGACGGTGGAGGCAGCGAGCACCACGACGGCAACTCCGCTCCGCGTCGCCGTCGCCGCCGCCGCAGCGGCGGGTCGGGCGCGAACGCCGCTCCCGTGGCCTGAGCCCAGAGAATCGTCCGGCGCCGACCCCTTCGAGGGGCGGCGCCGTTCTCGTTCCTCGTGCGGACGTCCGTCAGGGGAAGACGGGCGACGCCCCGCTGCCGGCCGCGATCAGACGCGCGACCATCTCGTCGTCGGTAGTGTTCTCGCCCGGCACGTTGGGCTTGCCGAGGCCGTGGTAGTCGCTGGACCCGGTGACCAGGAGGTCGCGCTCAGTGGCGAGCCGCGCCAGGGTGGCCGTGGCATCCGGGAGGTTCTCTCGGTGCCGGAGCTCGAAGCCGGCGAGGCCCGCCGCGAGCATGGCCTCCAGCACCGGGTGCGGCAGGAGCGCGCGCCCGGCCGGATGGGCCACGATCGGCACTCCCCCCGCGTCGACGACCAGCTCGACCGCCGTCACGGGGTCGGGGGCGTACAGCGCGACGTAGTACTCGTTCGCGGGGTGCAGGATGCCGGCGAAGGCCTCGGTGCGGTCGGCGACGATGCCGCGGGCCACGAGCGCGTCCGCGATGTGCGGGCGGCCGACGGTAGCGCCGTCGGTCGTCTGGGCGACGATGTCGCTCCACGCGATGTCGAAGTCGCGCGAGATCCTCTCGGCCATGATCTGCGCGCGGTCCAGCCGCGAGGAACGGATGCGATCGGTCATGGCCCGCAGCGCCCCGTCGTCGGGGTCGACGAGGTAGGCGAGCAGATGGACGCTGCGCCACTCGTGCCGCGCCGAGAGCTCCATGCCGGGGAGGAACGTCATCCCGAGCGACGACGCGGCCTCGGCGGCTTCGGCCCAGCCCGACGTGGTGTCGTGGTCGGTCAGGGCGACGGTGCGCAGCCCGTGGCGGTGGGCGGCCGCCATGACGAGGGCGGGTGACTCGGTGCCGTCGGAGTGGGTCGAGTGGAGATGAAGGTCACTGGGTCCTTCGAATCGACGATCGCGCGGCACCCGTCGAGCGTACCGCCCGCCTGCGTGGCGCCGCGGTCGTGGAGCCGTCGGCCAGGCGGCATCCGTGGATCTCCCAGGCGCCTCGCCTAGGGTCGGATCCGTGCGTCGGCTGTTCGGGATCGTGTTCGCGCTCGCGTGCGCTGCGGCGGCCGTGGCGCTCACCTGGCCGAGCGCGTTCGGCATCGAGCGGACCTTCCCGCTCGCTCAGGTCATCTCGTTCCGCCTCCCTCTCGCGGCCGGCTTCGCTGCCGCCGCGCTGGTGGCGCTCCTGTTCGCCCTGATCCGTCCGGTACGCGCGCTCGCCCTGACGTGCGCCGTGATCCTCGTCGCCGCCGCGGGCGTGAACGGGGCCCTCGTCTTCCAGCGCGGCTCGGGGACCGACGCGCTCCCCGAGAAGACCGACACGAGCCTGCGGGTCATGACGTGGAACACCGCGGGCGAGGCGACGTCGGCCGAGTCCATCGCGCAGTTCGCCGTGGGCATGAAGGCCGACGTGGTGACGCTCCCCGAGACGACGATCGACACCGGCGCCCGCGTCGCCGAGATCATGCGCGATCTGGGCCAGCCGATGTGGGCGCACCACGCCGAGTACGGCGAGTACGGCATCACGGGCTGGGATGCCACGTCGACCACCGTCCTGATCCGACCCGAGCTGGGCGACTACAGCGTCATCCAGTCCTCGCTCGACGGTTCGAGCAACACCTCGACCGTGCCGAGCGCCGTGGCGATGCCCGTCTCCGGGAACGGCCCCATCATCGTCGCCGCCCATGCCGTCGCCCCGCGGCAGGAGTACATGGCGGAGTGGAAGTCGGACCTGCAGTGGCTCGCCGACCAGTGCGCGACCGACAACGTCATCCTCGCCGGCGACTTCAACGCGACCCTCGACCACATGACCGGTCTCGGCGTCGACGGCGGCACACTGGGGCGCTGTCACGACGCCGCGTCCGAGAGCGGCAACGGCGGCGTCGGGACATGGCCGACCGACGTGCCGGCGCTCCTCGGCGCACCGATCGACCACGTCATGGCCACCCCCGACTGGACCGTCACCGGATCGGTCGTCATGCGCTCGCTCGACGGGTCGGGCACCGACCACCGCCCCATCGTGGTGCAACTGGAGCGCACCGCCGGCTGAGCCGTGCGCCCGACGGCCGGTGGTGGGACACTGGAGAGATGGACTCCCCCGCCGAACGCGACACGATCGCCCCCGCAGAGCAGAAGCCCGTCGAGACCACGACGAACCGCAAGGCCCCGTTCCCGCGCGGCTTCCTCGACACGATTTCGACCGGCTGGGCCGAACGCCCCGAGACGCTCCCGTCGCCTCGCGAGCAGTCCGCGTGGACGGCCCGTCGCCGCGATCGCGTGTCGCAGGCGTTCCCCGGTGAGCGCCTCGTCGTGCCCGCGGGTTCGCTCAAGGAGCGCAGCAACGACACCGATTATCCGTTCCGCGCCCACTCCGCGTTCGCGCACCTCACCGGATGGGAAGCGGATGCCGAGCCCGATTCGGTGCTCGTCTTCGAGCCGCGCGAGAACGGCCACGACGCGGTGCTGTACTTCCGCGAGCGCGCCGACCGCACGACCACGGAGTTCTACGCGGATGCCACGATCGGCGAGTTCTGGATCGGCCCACGGCCCGCGCTCGCGGGTGTCGCCGCCGACCTCGGCCTCGCGACAGCACACATCGACGAGTTCTCCCCCGCCGACGACGACCGCGTGGTCGGCGTGGACGACGATCTCACGCGCTTCGTCTCCGAGCTGCGGCTGGTCAAGGACGACTTCGAGCTCTCCCAGCTGGCCCTCGCCGTCCAGGTCACGGCATCCGGATTCGACGACATCGTCGCCGAACTCCCCCTGATCATCGAGCACCCGCGCGGAGAGCGCGTGGTGGAGGGGGTCTTCCACCGCCGCGCGCGCGCGGACGGCAACGCCGTCGGGTACGACACGATCGCCGCCTCGGGTCCGCACGCCTGTTACCTGCACTGGACGCGCAACGACGGCGCCGTCGTCCCGGGCGACCTGATCCTCATCGACGCCGGTGTCGAGGTCGACAGCCTGTACACCGCCGACATCACCCGGACCCTCCCCGTGTCGGGTCGCTTCACCGACGTCCAGCGTCGCGTGTACGAAGCGGTGCGCGAGGCCGCCGACGCCGCCTTCGCGGCCGCACGGCCCGGTGTGCCGTTCCGTCGCGTCCACGAGGCCGCGATGGAGGTCATCGCCGCACGCGTGGCCGAGTGGGGGCTGCTCCCCGTCACGGCCGCTGATGCCCTGGATGCCGAGCGCGGCGGCCAGCACCGTCGGTACATGGTGCACGGCACCAGCCACCACCTCGGCATCGACGTGCACGACTGCGCGCAGGCCCGTCGCGAGATGTACTACGACGGTCAGCTCGAGCCGGGCATGGTGTTCACGATCGAACCCGGGCTGTACTTCCAGATCGACGACCTCACGGTCCCCGAGGAGTACCGCGGCATCGGCGTGCGCATCGAGGACGACATCGTGATGACCGCGGACGGACCGGTGAACCTGTCCGCGGGGATCCCGCGGACGGCCGACGAGGTCGAGGAGTGGATCGCGCGGCTCGCCCGGTGACGTTCACTCCGCCCGCGTCGTTCACGACGCGCCCGACCCTGCGCGGCTCGTTCGGCATGTCGGCATCCACCCACTGGACCGCGACGGCGACCGCGCAATCGGTCCTGGAACGCGGGGGCAACGCGTTCGACGCCGCCGTGGCGGCCGCCTTTGTGCTGCACGTCGCCGAGCCGCACCTCAACGGTCCGGGCGGCGATCTCGTCGCCCTGGTGCGTCCGGCCGGAGCTTCCGAGCCGACGGTGCTGATGGGGCAGGGCCCTGCTCCCGCGGGCGCGTCGATCGACGCGTTCCGGGAGCGCGGACTCGATCTCGTCCCGGGTGCCGGCGGCCTCGCAGCTGCGGTGCCCGGAGGCGTCGACGCGTGGCTCCTGCTGCTGCGCGACCACGGCACCTGGGACGTCGCGGACGTCCTGGACTACGCCATCGGCTACGCCCGCGACGGGCATCCGCTCGTCCCGGGCGCCGCCGCGACGATCGGACGCGTGGCGGAGCTCTTCCGCGAGCATTGGCCCACTTCGGCCGATCTGTGGATGCCGGACGGCTCGGCGCCCGCACCGCACACGGTGGTCCGCAATCCCGCGTATGCGGCGGTGCTGGAAGAACTGGTCGGCGCCGGCTCCGGCGCGGATGACCGCGTCGAGCGAATCGAGGCGGCGCGGAAGAAATGGGCGTCCGAGGTATTGCCGCGGGCCGCGGAGTTCCTCCGCACCCCCCACCGGCACTCGGACGGCGGCGACCACCCCGGTGTCCTCGACACGCACGACCTCGCGTCGTGGCGCGCGGGCTTCGAACCCGCGGTGTCGGTACCGTTCCGCGGCTGGCAGGTCTTCAAGGCCGGAGTGTGGACGCAGGGACCCGCCCTGCTGCAGGCGCTGCGCCTCCTCGACCCGTTCGACGACGCGCGACTCGACCCCTCGTCGTCGCTCGGCGCGCACACGCTCCTCGAGGTGCAGAAGCTCGTCTACGCCGACCGCGACGCGTGGTTCGGCGACACCCCGGACGCCGTCGACGTCGAGGCGCTGCTCGCGGACGACTATGTCGCCGCTCGACGATCTCTCCTCGACGACGGCGCCAGTGCGGCGCTCCGCCCGGGAGCACCCGAGGGGCGGGCTCCGTTCCTCCCCGACGTCCGCCCCGCGACGGGCGACGGCACCGGCGCGACCGGTGAGCCCACGGTCGATCGCCGCGGTCAGACGCGCGGAGACACGTGCCACCTGGACGTCATCGACCGGTGGGGCAACACGGTCTCGGCCACGCCCTCGGGCGGCTGGCTGCAGTCCTCGCCCACGATCCCCGACCTGGGGTTCTGCCTTGGCACGCGTCTGCAGATGACGTGGCTCGTCGCCGGGCATCCGGCATCCCTCGTTCCGGGGCGGCGTCCGCGCACCACCCTCACGCCGACGATTCTCACCCGAGGCGACGAGATCACGGCGCTCGGTTCCCCCGGCGGCGATCAGCAGGACCAGTGGCAATTGCCCATGCTGCTGCGCATGCTCGTGGGCGGATACGAACCGCAGCAAGCCATCGATGCGCCGACCCTGCATACGACGGCGGTGACCGACTCGTTCTGGCCGCGCTCGTGGACTCCCGCGGGGGCGGTGGTCGAGGATCGGCTCGGCGAGACTCTCATCGCCGATCTCGAACGGCGGGGGCATCGGGTGCGCAGGGCCGGCGATTGGGCTCTGGGCCGGGTGAGCGCCGTCGGGCGGGATGCCGCGGGCGTGCTCTGGGCGGCGGCCAATCCGCGCGGGATGCAGGGCTACGCCGCCGGGCGCTGAGGCCGGCTGTCCACAGGGTGAAAAAGCGCCCGGCGCGGTTTCTCTACGATCCCGCGCATGTCGTACTCGATGGATCCCCCACACCTGCTCGGCATCGCCGAGCGCATGCGCCGGTCGTTCGACGAGGTGCACGAGGGCACGATCGCCCTGCAGCGGGCGGTGGATGCCGTTGCGCGAACCCTCGCGCGGGTGGTGCCGGCGCACTCGGCGTTCGTCGAGGTGGCCCAGACGCGCGTCGACCTCGCGCACCGCATCGTCGCGCGCGGACGAGCCACGGTGTCCGCGCTGCAGACCGCCGTGCTGGCGTACCTCTCGGCCGACGACGAGATGGCCGTCACGACCGACGCGCGCGCCGCGGCCGTCGGGGGCGGCGACGGCAACCCGTTCGACCCGGTCGTCTTCGGGAAGAGGCGGCTGTGAGCGTCGGCGTGACGGTGCCCGACCCGCCCGCCGATCCGGCGCGGATACGGTCCGCCGTCGAGACGCTCCGGCAGAGGTCGACTTCGTTCGAGACCGCGGGGCAGGACGCCCTGTTCGCGTGGAGCCTCGCGCCCGGTCTGTATCGCGCCCCCGAGGCCGACCTCCTGCATCGGGCTCTCGGCACGACAGGGCCGGCCGCCCACGAGATCACCGCCGGGCTCGTGTCCGCGGGGCGCGCCCTCGAGCACTACGCGGACGATCTCGATCGACTCTCGCACGACAGGAATCTCCTCCTCACGGCGCAGGCCCTCGCCGCGCCACCGCGCTCGGTCTGGCAGACCGGCTCCGAGACGGCCGCGCACGCGATGAACGAACTGGCTCGGGCCGAGGCAGAACACGATGTCGCCCGCGACGTCGCCCGACTCGCCGAAGCGTACGAAGACGCCACCCACCGGTGCGCGGTGGCCCTGCGCGCGATCCCGGACATCTCCTGGTCGTCGCTCGCCGCGTGGAGCGGGCCCGAGCACCCCGGCGCTGTCCCCTCATCGACGGATGCCGCGGGACTCGTCCTGCTCGACCGGCTCGCCGTCGCACGAGACCCCGGCCGGCTGATGTCCGTGCATCCCGAGTGGAGCCACCTCCTCCACGGGACGGCTCCCGAAGAGATCGCGCGGTGGTGGTCGAGTCTCGATCCGACGGTGGCGGCGCATCTCGTCACCGCCGTCCCCGCCCTCGTCGGCACCCTCGACGGCGTGACGGCGAACGACCGCGTGGCCGCGAACCGCCTGCGCGCGGAGGACCATCTGCGCGCGCTGCGAGCGCAACGCCAGGCCCTGCACGAGCTACGGATCCCCCACCGACGCTCGACGGCGACCGAGGTGCTCGACCGTCGAGCGGAACGCACGCGTCTCGAGCGCGAGATCGCCTACTTCGAGCAGGTGCGGGACGGGACGAAGCTGCTGTACGCGTGGGATCCCGACCGGGGTTCGCTGATCGAGATGGCCGGCGACCCGTCCACGGCGAAAGCGGCCCTGTTCGTCGTGCCGGGAACCAACACCGACGCCGACGCGTTCATGACCGAGCATCCCGTGACGGATTTCGCGGAGTGGCAGGTCGGCTCGTCCGGGGCGTCGGTGGTCGCCTTCACCGTGATGACCGGGCCGATGCCTCAACTCGACTCCCTCCTCGAGAACGGTCCCCAGTGGAACCGCTTCGCGGAAGAGCGCGGCCCCGAATACGCACGGTTCCTCCGGGGCGTGGATGCCGCCCACCCGGGGCTGTGGACCATGAGCTACGAACACTCGTATGGCGGCGGTGTCGGCAGCGAGGCAGAGAAGCACGGTGGCACGGTCGACACCCGGTTCCTCGCGGCGAGCGTCGGTGCCATCGGCCCGTACGAGCCGCACGCCGGAACCGAGTACTACGCCACCCAGGCCGTCGACGACGTCAACCGCTACTACGCCGGTCTCGGCGCCGGCGGGATGGGTTTCACCGTCGCCCCCGAGACGATCCCGGGCGTCCACCTCGTCGATCCGGGGCTCCCCGGCCCGAACATGCCCTCGATCGTCGCCTACGGCGCGACGACCAACCCGGCCTATCTGCCCCGCCTGATCGCGGACAGCGTCAGTCACCACACGGCGCTCATGAGCGGCGACGAGAGCGTCAACGGAAAGGTCCTGAGGACAGTCCGCGATGCTCTTCTATCCATAGGAGAAGACGAATGAGGTTTCGCGTCGTTGCGCTGACGATGACGTTGATGCTTGCGACGATGTCGGCAGGGTGCGCCCCAACTCGGCCAAGCTACAGCGAAGTTCGCGATGAGGCCGTCGCAGTCCTTGAGCAGGTGACGGACCTGATGCCGTACGGCTCCACTCCGCACCCAAGGCCCGAGATGAAGCCGTATGGGTGCGGGAGTGACCTACTGTCCGGCAAGGGAAGCGATAGCGCCTTCTACACCGGGTACTGGGAGGTCCAGGTCACGGAAGAGACGAACGTGTCGGGGTTCATCGACGCCCTCCCGGCAAAGCTCGGAGATCAGTGGGAGGTCGAAGACCTCGGCATCCCCGTTTCGTTCGCGCAAGTGCACCTCATTCGCAAGTCTCCATATCTGAGTCTTACGGTGGAGGAGTCGGATCGGGACGGCAAGAAGGGCATCGACCTGCTCGTGATGTCACGATGCGGGGTGCTCTCCGACGCCGACGACGACCAGGGTTGAGGCTGCGGAGAAATCCCCCACAGCCCTAGACCACCTTCAGCCCGCGCACGAACTCCGCCACGACCGGCGCGAGCCCGGCCCCGATGTCGTCCGCCGGTCGCCGCTTCCCCTTGACCTCGAAGGAGTGGTTCGCATCGGGCACCCAGTGCACGTGCGCGTCGTGACAGGTCGAGACCACCTCCTCGAACTGCACGCGCGGGTGGATGAAGGGGTCGTTCTCGCCCTCGACGAACAGTTGCGGCACCGTGATCGCCGGCAGGTGCTCGGCGCGGGGCTTGTCGGGTCGGCCCGGCGCGTGCAACGGATACCCGAGGTACACAAGTGCCAGAGGAGAGAGCGCACCCTCCGCCGTGGCGACGGATGCCATCCGGCCCCCGTACGACTTCCCGGCGGCAACGAACGGACCCGCGCCCGCACCCACCAGCCACGCCTGCACCCCCGCCCAGGTGGCGACCGCCTGGGCGGCGGGTCCCGGCATCCGTCGGCCGGCCTCGACGTACGGGAACACGAAACGCAGCACCGAGACACCGGCATCCCCGAGACCGGCGGCGAGGCCCTCGAGGAAGGGATGTGTCATGCCCGCTCCGGCGCCGTGCGCGAGAGCGACGGTCGCGCGGGCGTGCGGTGCGAGGGACCACAGGCCCGACACCTCCGTCTCGCCCGCCGGGAGGGCGACGGGGATGCGGACGGGGTCGGCGATCACCGGTCGTCGCGCTGCGCGTCCGATTCGGGGGCGCCGTCCGAGGAGGGCTCGGGATCTGCGGCGGGCGCCACCGGGGGCGCGATGCGCTCACCGTAGCGCGGGGGCTCGTCGTCCGCTAGACGCGACGGCACGGGCGGACGCGGCGGCACGGCCGGCGCGGGCGCACCCGGCGTCTGCACGCGTTCGCCGTACTGCGGCGGTGCCGCGTCGGTCGGGGTGGCCGGGCGAGCGACGACCGTACGCGCGGCAGCCGCCGGGCCGAGGACGTCACGGGCCTTGGTCAGGCTCGCCGCGGCGACGCACACGTCGTAGTGATCGGCGGTCACCTGCATGACCGACGCGAAGTCACGGCGACGGCGCACGATCGAGTACGTGCCCAGGCTCAGCAGCATGCCCAGCGCCATGCCCACCAGGAGCACGCCGATGAACGCCGAGATCTCGACGGTCGGGGTCCCCAGCACGAAGATGAACGCGAAGAGCAGGCCGAGCATCAGACCGTTCAACGCACCCGAACGCGCGGCGGTGGCGTACCCCAGTCGACCGGTGATCCGCTCGATGGAGCGGAGTCCGCTGCCGACGATCGCGATGTCACGCGCCGGAACCTCGCCGGCGATGAGCGAGGACACGGCCTTCTGAGCCTTCTCGTACGTCGGGAACGACGCGACCTTCTCGCCGACCTCGTCTCGACCCGCGCCCATCGAACCCGCGAACATGCTCATTTCACCATCTTGTCACGCGCCCCTGTGCGCCCGGTCGGGTCCGGCGCGGGTTCGCGGACTACGCTGGGACGGTGAGCACGCAGAGGGTTTTCGTCGCCCGCTTGGCGGGCTGCACGGTGTTCGATCCCGCGGGCGACCGCCTCGGGAAGGTGCGCGACGTCGTGGTGATCTACCGCTCGTCCGCAGCGCCGCGCGTCGTGGGCCTCGTCATCGAAATCCCCGGCCGACGACATGTGTTCGTGTCGATCGGACGCGTGACCTCCATTCAGGCCGGCCAGGTGATCACCACCGGGCTGATCAACGTGCGGCGCTTCCAGCAGCGCGGCGGCGAGGTGCGTGTCATGGCCGAGATGCTCGGACGGCGCGTCCACCTCGTCGACGGGTCCGGCGACGCCGTGATCGAAGACGTCGCGATCGAGCGCAACCGTCTCGGCGAATGGGACGTGGGCCAGCTCTTCCTGCGGCGTCCCCGAACGAGCGCCTCCCCGTTCGCCAAGGGAGCAACGACCTTCGCGGCGTGGAACGAGGTCCGCGAACAGCAGACCCCGGGCCAGGCGCAGTCGGCCGAGCAGTTGGTGGCGACCTACTCCGACCTCAAGCCCGCGGATCTCGCCAACACCCTCCTCGACCTCCCCGAGGAGCGTCTCATCGAGGTCGCCGAAGAACTCAGCGACGACCGCCTCGCCGACGCCCTCGAAGAGATGCCCGAGGACGAGCAGGTCCACATCCTCGAGCAGCTCGGCGACGAGCGCGCCGCCGACATCCTGGATGCCATGGAGCCCGACGACGCCGCCGACCTCCTCGGTCAGCTGCCCGAGACGCGCCTCGAACAGCTCCTCGACCTCATGGAGCCCGAAGAGGCCGACGACGTCCGCGCCCTGCTGCAGTACGGACCCGACACCGCCGGCGGTCTGATGACCCCCGAGCCCATCGTGCTGTCCGCCGACGCGACGGTGGCCGAGGCCCTCGCGCTGATCCGGCGCCATGAGCTGCATCCCGCGCTCGCGGCATCCGTCTTCATCACCCTGCCGCCGTACGAGACGCCCACGGGCCGGCTGCTGGGCACGGTCCACTTCCAGCGCATGCTCCGCTACCCGCCGCACGAGCGGCTCGGCGCGATCATCGACGACACCCTCGAGCCGGTACCCGCGGATGCCTCGGCGGCCGAGGTCGCGCGCATGCTCGCGAGCTACAACCTCGTATCGCTGCCCGTCGTCGATCAGGCCCACCGCCTCGTCGGATGCGTGAGCGTCGACGACGTGCTCGACTACCTGCTGCCCGACGACTGGCGCACGCACGACGGCGATGATCCGAGGCCCAGGACGACGATCAGACCGCTCGCGACCGCGAGCATCCCCCAGATCCCGACGCAGACCCCGAGGAGGCGCTGATGGCACGTGCACAACGACAGACCTCGCTCGACGCGCCCCGCGGTCGCACCGGGATGCTCGCCCCCCGCACCCCCCAGCCCTCGCGCGACCGGTTCGGCCGGTTCACCGAGTGGGTCGCCCGGGCGATGGGCACCCCGACGTTCCTCCTGTCGCTCACGCTGTTCTGCGTGGTGTGGATGGGGTGGAACTCCCTCATGCCCGACGAGCTGCGCTTCGACTCCGCCGCGATCGGTTTCACCGCCCTCACCCTCGTGCTCTCGCTGCAGGCCTCCTACGCGGCGCCGCTGATCCTGCTCGCGCAGAACCGACAGGACGACCGCGACCGCGTTCAGATCGAGCAGGACCGCCAGCGCGCCGAGCGCAACCTCGCCGACACCGAGTACCTGGCCCGCGAGATCGTGGCGCTGCGGATGGCCGTGCGCGATCTGACCGACGAGGTCATCACGAAAGAGAGTCTGCGCGCCGAGCTGAAGGCCGCGCTGGAACGTCTCGACGACAGCGACGCCGCCGAACCGAAACCGGCCGCGCCGTGACCGGGGCGGCCGCCGACCGCGTGCGCGCCGCCGTCGCCGCCGTCACGGATCCGGAGTTGCGTCGCCCGCTGGGCGAGCTCGACATGGTGCGCGACATCACGGTGCGCGACGGCGTCGCCGAGGTGGGGATCGCGCTCACGATCGTCGGCTGCCCCGCCGCGGACCGCATCGAGCGCGACGTCCGTGCCGCCGCGGCATCCGTCGACGGGATCTCCGCCGTCGAGGTCGCCGTCGGCGTCATGTCGCCCGACGAACGTCGAGCGCTGACCGAGCGTCTGCGCGGTGGTCGCGCGGCGCGCGAGATGCCGTTCGGCCCCGGCTCCCTCACTCGGGTCATCGCCGTGACGAGCGGAAAGGGCGGCGTGGGCAAGTCGACCCTGACCGCGAACCTCGCCGTCGCCCTCGCCGCCCGCGGGCTTCGCGTGGGACTCGTGGATGCCGACGTCCACGGCTTCTCGATCCCCGGACTGCTCGGCCTGGTCGACGCCGACGGTCTGCCCCCCGCGCCGACGCGTCTGGACGACCTCATCCTTCCTCCGGTCGCGTATGGCGTGAAGGTCATCTCGATCGGCATGTTCCTGCGCCGTCCCGGCGAGGATGCCGCCGGCGCGGTCGCGTGGCGGGGTCCGATGCTCCACCGCACGGTGCAGCAGTTCCTCACCGACGTGTACTTCGGCGATCTCGACATCCTGCTGCTGGACATGCCCCCGGGAACCGGCGACGTCGCCATCTCGGTGGGGCAGCTGCTCCCCCACGCCGATGTGCTCGTGGTCACCACCCCGCAGGCTGCGGCCGCCGATGTCGCCGTCCGCTCGGGCCTCGTCGCCCGCCAGACCGGTCAGACCCCGGTCGGCGTCATCGAGAACATGGCCGCGATGGCGCTTCCCGATGGGACGCTGCTCGACCTGTTCGGCTCCGGCGGCGGCGAAGCCGTCGCCCGCGCGCTGTCGAGCCCCGGCGACGACGTGCCCCTGTTGGCATCCGTCCCCCTCAGCCCCGCGCTGCGCACCGGCGGCGACGACGGCCGCCCCGTGGTCATCGCCCGGCCCGACGACCCGGCGTCCGTCGCGATCGAAGCCGCCGCAGCCGCCCTCGCGGCACGCCCGCGCGGACTGTCGGGACGCGCGCTGCCGATCCGACCGCGCTGAGTTCTCAGGTGGCTTCGTCGTCGAACGGCGGCGTCTCACCGGCGACGAACGCGGGCTTCTCGGCCGAAGCCTGGGTCGCCAGTGCGGCCGCGCCGGCCGCGCGCATCGTCGCCGTGGGCGTGTCCTCGAGAAGCGCCTCGCGGATGATGCGCCGGGGGTCATACTGACGCGGGTCGAGCTTGCGCCAATCGACGTCGTCGAAATCGGGGCCCATCTCGTCGCGCATGCGGGTCTTCGCACCCTGCATGGTCTCTTTCGCGCGCTTGGTCAGACGGGCGAGACTCTCGGCGTACTTGGGCAAGCGCTCGGGGCCGATGACGAGCGCAGCGATCACACCGATCAGCAGGAGCTTCTCGATCGTGAGGCCGAAGAACATGAGTTCAGATTACCCGCCGCGCCTCGGACGCCCGGACCACCCTGCCGTCTAGCCTGAGCGGGGAGGTCCACGTGAGCGGTTACGAAGCGAACGAGCGGTTCGTGCAGGAGTCGACGGTCGAACCCGAGCACATCGCGCGCGCCCGCGCGCACGCGCTCGAGCTCGGAGCCGCACCGATCAGCGCCGCCGTGGGCGCGCAGATCGCCGTGCTCGCCGCGTCCTCCCGCGCGCTCAATGTCGTCGAGGTCGGAACGGGCGGCGGTGTCTCGGGTCTGTGGCTCCTGCACGGCTCACCGCGGGCGACGCTGACGACGATCGACAGCGAGCCCGAACACCTCGGCGCCGCACGGGCGGCGTTCGCCGAGGCGCGGATTCCCGCGGCTCGCGCGCGTTTCATCACCGGCCGCGCGGCCGATGTTCTCCCCCGGATGAACGAAGCCTCGTACGACATCGTCCTCATCGACGCCGACGCCGAAGGCGTCATCGAATACGTCGAGCACGGTCTGCGACTCGTGCGCGCGGGCGGCACGGTTCTCGTTCCCCGCGTCCTCGCCGGCGGCGCCGTCGCCGACCCGGTGCGGCGCGACTCGGTGACGACCGCGTACCGCTCGCTGATACAAGAGGTGCAGACCTCCCCCGCCGTCTTCGGCGCGATCTCGACCACGGGCGAAGGTCTCCTGCAGCTGACGACGGTCACCCCTCTCACCTGATCGGGCGGGCGCCATCACCCTTGGCGAACGGCGAAGGCCGGTCCCCCGTGGGAACCGGCCTTCGGACACGATGCGTCAGGCTGCGCCGACGACACCGCCGAGCACGTCGTAGAGTTCCTTGGCTTCGGCGTCGTTCACCGACACCACCAGGCGTCCGCCGCCTTCGAGCGGAACACGCACGATGATGAGCCGGCCCTCCTTCACGGCCTCCATAGGTCCGTCACCGGTACGCGGCTTCATGGCTGCCATCGCGGCCCCCTTTTCGTCGTTGGTCTATGGAGTAGTTTAGTCGGTCCGCCGGGCGACCTGACGGGACGCGCGCCCGCGACGTCCGTCACGCACGGTCACGGAATCTGCCAGTACGTGTTCCCGAGCCCGTACATGTTGTAGATCCACCACCATTGACCGAGCAACGCCGCCCCCAGAACGGTCACGCGCCACGCGCGCGAACGCGGGACGGCCACCGCTCCCCAGAGGGGCGAGATCGGCAGCAGCAGCCGGAAGATGCTCGACTGCGGGAAGAACACGAGCAGCAGGTAGAGCAGATAGCTCGCCGACCAGAGGCGGATCTCCACGCCGAGACGTTTCACCTGGGGGGCGAACAGCAGAACGGCAGCGACGCCGAGGACGAGCAGCACGAGAGCGGCGTATCCCACGGCGGCGCCGAGGCCCCACTGCGTGAACCAGAACCCCGCGGCCTGGACCCACCCCTCGACCGGGACGAAGTGTCCGCTCGTCTCGCCGATCCAGTTGCGGCGCCAGGCCAGTTCCGTCGCGAGGTAGGCACCGGGATCCCCCGTGACCACGGCGGCGATCGCTTGCCACACGAACCCGACCACGACCGCCAGCGCCGCCACGCCGACGAGGTGCGCCATGTCTCGCAGAGGCAGCGGATCCACCCGTCGGCGAAGGAACCGATGGATGCCGTACAGGCCGACGAAGAGCGCGAAGGCCAGGATGCCGGGACGTGTGAAGCCCATCGCCGGCACCAGGAGATACAGCCATCCCCACTGTCGCAGCTGCACGCAGCGCAGGGCGAGGAAGAGCAGGAAGAGGAAGAGCGCTTCGGCGTAGCCGACCTGGAACAACGCCGCCAGCGGCCCGCAGGCGAAGAACGCGACCGCCCACGTCGCAGCGGCGTCGCCGATGCGGTCGCGGAGGAGGCCGTGCAGCATCACGCTCGCCCCGAAGCCCGAGACGAGCGAGATCACGACGGCGCCGGCTCCCCACGACCCCAGCAGCGCACCGAGCCCCGCCGACAGGTAGGCGTAGACGGGCATGAACGCCCACGCGTTCTCGGCCACGCCGCCCTGCGGGGTGAGCGGTAGATCGGCCGGGTAGCCGGATACCGCCGCCAACCAGTACCACTGCGCGTCCCACCCGAGAGCGAGTTCGCCGAGCGACGGGGCGACGCCGTACCGAGAAGCCGGTCCCGACAGCGCGGCGGCGATGAGGAAGAACCCCGTCGTGACCAGTCGCGCCGCCACGTAGATGACGGCGATACGGGCCACCACCGGTCCGCGCGGCCACACGGTGCGCGCCGGCACCGAGGTGGCCGCCGGCGAACTCACGACCCGGTCAGCCACGACCGGAGGCCGCGCTCGACCGCGTCGATCTGCGCCAGGGGCACGCGCTCCTCGTCGTGGTGCGCGAGGTGGGGGTCTCCCGGCCCGTAGTTGACGGCGGGGATGCCGAGAGCCGAGAAGCGGGCGACGTCGGTCCAGCCGTACTTGGGTTTCGGCGTCGCGCCGACGGCATCCACGAACTCGCGCGCCAGGGCGGCGTCCAGACCCGGACGCGCCCCCCCGGCGACGTCGACGATCTCGACGTCGAAACCGGTGAACACGTCGCGGACGACCCGCTCTGCGGCCGCCGCGTCGCGGCTCGGCGCGAAGCGGTAGTTGACCTCGACCTCGCACGCGTCGGGGATGACGTTGCCGGCCACACCCCCGGTGATGCGGACGGCGTTCAGACCCTCGCGGTAGACGAGACCCTCGACCTCGATCTCGCGGGCCCGGTACTCCGCCAGCCGGGCCAGGACAGGAGCTGCCTTGTGGATGGCGTTCTCACCGATCCACGAGCGGGCGCTGTGGGCTCGCACCCCCGTCGTGCGGACGAGCGCACGCAGGGTGCCGTTGCAGCCGCCCTCGACCTCACCGTTGCTCGGTTCGCCGAGGATCGCGAAGTCGCCCGCGAACAGATCAGGGCGATTCCGCGAAAGTCGGCCGAGGCCGTTCAGCGCCGAGTCGACCTCTTCGTGGTCGTACCACATCCAGGTGATGTCGACCGGAGGAGCCGTGAGCTCGACCGCGAGCTTGAGCTGCACGGCGACGCCCGCCTTCATGTCGACGGTGCCCCGTCCCCACAGGAACGGTTCGCCGTCGATCTCGATGTCGCGCGTGGGCAGGTTGTCGTTGATCGGCACGGTGTCGATGTGCCCGGCGATCACGACGCGCCGCGACCTCCCGAGCGACGTGCGGGCGACGACCGTGTCGCCATCGCGGATCACCTCGAGGTGGGCGTGACCGGAGACGGCAGCCTCGATGGCATCCGCCAGCGGGGTCTCGTCGCCGGAGACGCTGGCGATGTCGCAGATCGCCCGAGTGATCTCGACGGAGGACGCGGTCAAGTCGAGCGTGGGCATGCCTCCGATCCTACCCAGCGCGCCTCCGGCGCCCCGATAGCCTGTCAGAGTGACGAACGAACGACAGATCACCGGTACCGGCCTCTCGACCATCGCCTCCGACGGGACGGTCCTGGACGCGTGGTTCCCCGCTCCCGCCCTCGGCACCACGGATTCCGGTGCCGATCACGGCCTCGACGCCCTCGCCGGGAGCGACGAGCGCCGCGCCGTGCGGATCGAGGTCGTGACGCTCACGATCGACGTGGATGCCGCACCGGCCTCTACCGTCGACGCCTACCTGCGCCTGCAGGCGCTGTCGCACCGACTCGTCCGGCCCAACGAGATCTCTCTCGACGGCATCTTCGGCCACCTGCCCAACGTCGCGTGGACCAACGCCGGCCCGATGCACCCCGACGATGCCACGCGGCTGCGCCCGGCGCTGCTGCGCCACGGCATCCAGATCCAGGGTCTGGACAAGTTCCCGCGTCTCCTCGACTACGTCACCCCCGCCGGTGTCCGCATCGCCGACGCGTCGCGCGTGCGTCTGGGCGCGTACCTCTCCCCCGGCACGACGGTGATGCACGAGGGCTTCGTGAACTTCAACGCCGGCACGCTAGGGGCCTCGATGATCGAGGGGCGCGTGTCGCAGGGCGTCGTGATCGGGGACGGGAGCGACATCGGCGGCGGCGCCTCGATCATGGGCACCCTCTCGGGCGGCGGCACCCACCGCGTCTCGATCGGCGCCCGGACCCTCCTCGGCGCCAACGCCGGCATCGGAATTTCCCTGGGCGACGACTGCGTCGTCGAGGCGGGCCTCTACGTCACCGCCGGCACGAAGGTGCAGGTCGGCGACGGGACGGTGAAGGCCGGCGAGCTGTCGGGCCGCAACGGCATCCTGTTCCGTCGCAATTCGCTCACCGGCGCCGTCGAGGCCTCGGCGCGTGCGGGCGTCGGCGTCACGCTGAACGAAGCGCTGCACGCCTGACGCTTCCCTCCGGGCTGAGAAACGCTCTCTGCACTGAGAAACGCGCGCAGCGAGCGTTTCTCCCTGCGGCGAGCGTTTCTCGCGCTCCGCCGGGCCACCGCACACGCGAAACGCCCCGCCCCTCGCAAGAGGGACGGGGCGTGTACGCGGGGGTCAGCGCGCGCCGGGGTAGTCGCGCTGGGCGGCCCCTGTGTACAGCTGCTGCGGGCGGCCGATCTTCGTCTGCGGGTCGGTGATGGCCTCGCGCCACTGTGCGAGCCAGCCCGGCAGACGGCCGATCGCGAAGAGCACGGTGAACATGCGCGTCGGGAAGCCCATCGCCTTGTAGATGACGCCGGTGTAGAAGTCGACGTTGGGGTACAGACGACGCTCCTTGAAGTAGTCGTCCTGCAGGGCGATCTGCTCGAGCTCCTTGGCGAGGTCGAGCAGCGGGTCGCTGACGCCGAGGGCCTCGAGGACCTCGTCGGCCGCCTCTTTCACGAGCTTCGCGCGGGGGTCGTAGTTCTTGTAGACCCGGTGCCCGAAGCCCATGAGCTTGACGCCCTGCTCCTTGTTCTTCACCCGCTCGACGAAGCGCTCGACGCTCTCGCCCGAGTCGCGGATGCGGCCGAGCATCTGCAGCACGGCCTCGTTGGCGCCGCCGTGGAGCGGGCCCGAGAGCGCCTGGATGCCGGCGGAGATCGACGCGAACTGGTTGGCGCCGGTGGAGCCGACGAGGCGAACGGTCGAGGTGGAGGCGTTCTGCTCGTGGTCTTCGTGCAGCATGAGCAGCAGGTCGAGCGCCTTCGTCATGACCGGGTTGATCTGGTAGATCTCGCTGAGCACACCGAAGTTGAGCTTGAGGAAGTTGTCGACGAACCCGAGCGAGTTGTCGGGGTACAGGAACGCCTGCCCGATGCTCTTCTTGTGCGCGTACGCGGCGATGACGGGGAGCTTCGCGAGCATCCGCACCGTGTTCAGCTCGACGTGCTCGGGGTTGTGCGGGTCGGACTCCGACTCGTAGTAGGTCGAGAGCGCGGCCGTCGCGGCCGACAGCACCGACATGGGGTGCGCGGTCGGCGGGAGCGAGGAGAAGAAGCGCTTGAGGTCTTCGTGCAGCAGGGTGTGGCGGCGGATGCGCTCGTCGAACGCCGCCAGCTCGGATGCCGAGGGGAGCTCGCCGTAGATGAGCAGCCACGCCACCTCGAGGTAGGTGCTGTTCTTCGCGAGCTGCTCGATCGGGTAGCCGCGGTAGCGGAGGATGCCCTGGTCACCGTCGATGAAGGTGATGTCGGACTTCGTCGACGCCGTGTTGACGAAACCGTAGTCGAGCGTGGTGTGACCGGTCTGCTTCGTCAGCGACGCGATGTCGATGCTCGGCGTACCGTCGGTGCCCCGCAGGACCGGGAATTCGGCGGTGGTGCCCCCCACCGTGAGAGTGGCCTTGTCGTGCTCCGTACCCGCGTCGCTCACCGCGCCTCCTTGCGATTTCTGGTCGCCCGTGTGGTCGGACCGTAGGAGCACCCGGCCCCCACGGCCTTCTCGGTCGAACTCCGCCTGCGCGATTCCCGACACGGCACGCGGCGGAGGGTGGCCCGCACACAGTGCCCTTACAGCCTAGTAGGGCCGGCGACGTACAGATGACATCGCCAAAGGATGCCCCCTCCGGATGGAGGGATCCTCCTGAGCCTCAGGCGCGCCGCCGCGGCACCACGAGCGGCGTCGCCGTCTCGGGGTCCGGGATGATGCGACACGGGAGGTCGAACACCTCCTCCACCGCGGTCTCGGTCAGCACCTCGCCCGGCGCACCGTCGAGCACGACGCGGCCGTCCTTCAACGCGATCAGACGGTCCGCGTATCGCGCCGCCTGGTTCAGATCGTGGAGCACGGCGATGATCGTGCGTCCCCGATCGCGGTGGATCCGGGCGAAGAGGTCGAGGGCGTCGATCTGATGGGCGATGTCGAGGTAGGTCGTCGGCTCGTCCAGCAACAGCGTGTGCGTGTCCTGAGCGAGCGCCATCGCAAGCCACACCCGCTGTCGCTGGCCACCCGACAGCGCATCGACGTCGCGATCGGCGAGAGCGCTCACGCCCGTGGCATCCATCGCCTCGCGCACGGCGGTCTCATCCGCGGAGGTCCACGCGGCGAAGGGCCGCCGATGGGGATAACGGCCGCGCGCGACCAGGTCCGCCACGCGCATCCCCTCGGGAGCCGTGCTCGACTGGGGCAGCATGCCGAGCGAGCGGGCGAGCTCCCGCGGCGACCGGTCCCGTACGTCTCTCCCGTCGAAGACCACCGAGCCCTCGGCGACCGGCAGCAGACGCCCGATCGCGCGCAGCAGCGTCGACTTGCCGCAGCCGTTGGGGCCGACGATCGCGACGAACGAACCTCGCCGGATGCCGAGCGAGAGCTCGTGCACGACGGTTCGGCCGTGGGGGTAGGTGATCGAGACGCCGTCGAGCGCGATGACCTCGTCGACGGCGGTGTCCGGCCTCACAGCAGTCCTCTTCCGGCCAGCAGCTCCTCCAGGCGGTCGGCCTGGGTCTCGTCGTCGACGGAGGTTTCGAGCACCTCGTCGATGGCCCGCTGCAGCTCGGGGCCGGCCGCGGCGAAGCGGGCCGCCCACCGCTCGCTGTCGCGGCGCCAATAGCCCATGGTCGTCCACCGTGAGGCCGGGATGCCGAGCTCGCGGCGCAGTCGCGCACGAACGGCTCGCATGTCGGCGGCCTCGCCGGAGAACCAGACGTAGGCGAGCGGGTCGCCTCCGCAGAGTCGCCGCGTCTCGTCGACGAGCGCGGACGTCGCGCACCACCGCAGGTCGTCCCCCGGCCGCAGGGCGAGCGCCTGCCGGTCCGCGGGGTCGTCGAGCGCGATGACGATCGACGCCGGCGGCGACGTCTCGAGCGCGGCACGCTCCTCGAGGATGCGTCCGATCGCGGGGAGCGCGCTGACGTCGCCGCAGAGGACGAGGGACGTCGTGTCCGACGGGGGCGCATAGTGTCCGCGCGGCGCATCGAACGCGACGACGTCGCCGACCGCGGCGGCCCCGGCCCACTCGGTCGCGGGGCCCGTTCGGTGCAGAACCAGGTCGACGTCGATCTCGCCGCGGCCTTCCCGCCGCCGGCGCACGGTGTAGTACCTCTTGACGGAGTCGCCACCGGGAACCGGGACCCACAGACCGAAGAACTCGTCCGCCGGCCCGGGTTCCGGCATCCCGGCTCCGCCGAGACCGCGGACTCCGGCCAGCGTCACGCGGACCATATGGGGCGTGAGGCGCGACACCGCCGTCACCCGCGCCTCGTATTCCGGTCGGTCCTCTCGCAGAGTCATCGACGGGTCCTCTCTCTTCGGGTGAGCAGCCAGGCCAAGTAGAGGCCACCGAGGCAGACCGTCACCAGACCGGTCGGCAGCATGACGGGGGCGACCACGCGCGACGCGATCAGGTCGCTGGCGGACAGCAGGCTCGCGCCCACGAGCGCCGACGCCCCGAAGGGAATGGTGCCGGTGCGCCACACCCGCCGGGCGATCTGGGGCGCCGCGAGAGCGACGAAGCCGATGGGGCCGCACACGGCGGTGGCCACGGCGATGAGCGCGACGCCGATGAGCATCGCCCACCACCGGGTGGCCGACGGACGCGCGCCGAGGGCGGCGGCCCGCTCGTCGCCGAACTCCAGGGCGTGCAGGGCGGGTGCGAGCGCCGCGATGGCGACAGCTCCCGCGGCCAAGGCGAGCGCGGCGGGGAGGATCCACTCCGCGGCCGCACCGTTGAGCGAACCGGTGGCCCAGACGGCAGCGGCGCGGGCGCGGGCGTCGTCGAGGCGCACCACGAGAAGGACATTGACCGCGGCCGCCATGGCGCTGACCCCGACACCGGTGACGACGACCGTGAATCCCCCGAAGCCCGTGCGGGCGCACAGGGCGAACACGATCGTCGCCGTCACGAGTCCGCCCCCGACGGCGCCGCCCGCCAGCGCGAGGATCGACGACGCTCCCGCCAGGGTGACGGTCAGCACCCCGGTGAAGGCGCCGACCGAGAAGCCGAGGATGTCGGGGCTGCCGAGGGGGTTGCGCGTCACCGTCTGGAAGAGCGCGCCCGAGAGAGCCAGGAGCGCGCCGACAACGATGCCGAGCATTGCGCGCGGCAAGCGCCACTGCTGGACGACGAGCACAGTGCCGGCATCTCCCGCGCCGACGAGGGCCCCGAGGGCGTCGGCGGGGGTCACGCCCAGATCGCCGAGCGTGAGCGTACCCAGGGCCGACGCCACCAGGATGGCACCGACCACCACGGAGGCGATCCGGCGGCGTCGGAGCAGGGCGGGGTGCGCCCGGGTGATCGCGGCCATCACGACCGCCGACGACGGTGGACGAGGGCGATGAGCACGGGCGCTCCGAGGAAAGCGGTGACCACACCGAGGGGAAGCTCTCGCGGCGCCACGACCGTCCGGGCGATCAGGTCGGCGGCCAGGAGCAGTACGGGCCCGGCGACGATGCTGGCCACCAGCGTGCGGACCTGGTCGGCGCCGGTGAACGCGCGGACGGCGTGGGGAACGAGGAGCCCGACGAACGCGACCGGCCCGATCGCGGCGGTGGCCGTGCCGCACAGCAGGACGACGGCGACGAGTCCGGCCGTACGCACGCGTGTCACACGCGCGCCGAGCGCGTGCGCGGCATCCTCCCCCATCACGAGCAGATTCAGACCGGGCCCGATCGCCAGAGCCAGCACGAGTCCCACCGCGACGATGCCCGTCACCCACAGCGCCGTGGGCGCGTCGCGAGCCGCCAGCGATCCCGCCTCCCACATCCGGATGCGGGCGTACTGCGCCGGGTCGATGAGGCTGAGCGCCTGCGTGAGGCCCGCGAGGACCGCGGTGAGGGCGACGCCGGCCAGGACGAGCCGGGACAGGGATGCCGAGCGCCCGACGCCGCCGAGGAGGGCGACGAGGACGCCGGCCACGGCGGCTCCGACGGCAGCGACGAGGAGGGTCGACCCGAAGCCCTGCAGTCCGAGGACGACGAAGGCGAATGTGACGGCCAGAGCGGCGCCCGAGTTCACGCCGAGGATGCCCGGCTCCGCGAGAGGGTTGCGGGTCAGGGCTTGCATCACCACGCCGGCGACGGCGAGGGCCGCGCCCACCGCGACGGCGAGGAGCACGCGCGGAAGGCGAAGGGTCTGCACGATGAGAGCCTCGTGAGAGCCGTCGGGGTGCGTGAGGAGTCCGAGAGCGCGCGACGGCGCGAGCATCGGCTCCCCCACGCACAGTTCGGCGACGGCGAGCGCACCGCCGAGGAGCACGACCACGCCGAGGGCGACACCGAGGGTCGTCGCCGGGGAGCGGCGCGCGCGGCGGCGCTCCCCGACAGCCGACGAGGTCACTTCTGCATCGGCTCGAGCACCGTGTCGACGAGCTCGCGCACCCAGTCCTGCGCGGTGACGTAGTCGGTCACGAGGGTGCGCAGCGCGTAGACGCGCCCGTTCTGGGCCACGGGCAGCGTCTGGAACACGGGCGCGTTCACGACCTCGCTGACGGCGGGGAGAGCCGCGCCGTCCGCGGAGGAGAAGGTCAGCGCGACGGTGACGTCCTCGAACACGGTCGGCAGCTGCTCGAACGGCAGGGAGACGTAGCCCGCGCCGTCGGCGTCGGGCAGCGAGGCGGCGCCGGGACCGTACGCGAGGCCCATCTCGTTGACCACGAGGTCACCCGTGGAGCCGGTGGGAAGCTGGACCGAGAATTGTCCGGCGGCGTCGCCGAAGGAGAAGTTGATCCACCGGTTGCCCTCGATCTGGGCACGGTAGGTCTCTTTGGTCTCGTCGCGCAGCGTTTCGAAAGCGGCCTTCTCGCTCTCCCATTTCGCGGTTGCGCCGGTGGCGGCCGCCGTCTGCTCGGTGATCCTCTGCCAATCACCGCGTGCGGTCCCGCCGGCGATCACGGTGGGGGCGATGGCGCTGAGACGTCGGTAGGTGGCCTCGTCGACCTCGTCCACTGTGCCGACGATGACGTCGGGTCGGGCGGCGGTGAGGGCCTCGAAGTTAATCTCGCCGTAGGTACCGATCTTCGCGGCATCCGCGATGTACGCCATTTGCGTGGGGCTGAAGCTGTCGGCCCAGCGCGAGTAGTCGATCGTGGCGATGGGTTTCACATCGAGCGACATCAGCTGCCACGGGGTGTCGTACGACACGGCGGCGACGCGCTGCGGCTGCTGCGGCACGGTGACCTCGCCGTAGGCCGACTCGACGGTCGTCGAGGCGGCGGAGGTCGGGACAGCAGCCGGAGCGGAGGCCACCGAGGCGCACCCCGACAGCAGGGTGAGGGTCACGGCGGCGGCAGCCACGGTCATCGCGGCACGGCGTCTTCTGGGCACGGGAAAGCTCCTCGGCGTTAGGTAAGGAATACCTAATTATGTCGAGGGATCATCGACCCCCATGAGCACAGACGTGAGCCGTTCAGTCGACTTCTTTGGCGAATCGGTCATCTCTGCGTCCGACGGCGAACGCGCGCGGGCTCACCCCGGCGACCTCCCGGAAGGCCGTGGAGAACGCCGCCGCGGAGTCGTATCCCACGCGCCGCGCGACCGCGGCGACGGGCGCACCCGCGGCGAGCGCTGCCATGGCCGCCTGCATCCGCAACCGTGAACGCCACTGGGAGAAGGACTCGCCCGTCTCGTCGCGGAAGCGTCGCGTGAAGGTGCGCGTGCTGACTGCACAGGACCGCGCCCACTCCTCGACCGTCCGGTCATCGCCCGGCGACGCAGCGAGCGCGGTGGTGACCACGCGCAGCCAGGGGCTCCGCGGCTGCGGGAGCCCGGCATCCGGGCGCGCGCCGAGCGAGAGGAGGTCGAGCGCGAAGGCCTCGGCGCGCGCACGGCGTTCCGGGGCCCGCTCGAGGTCGGCGTGCTCGTCGTCGAGGTGCGTGAGGACGTCGTCGAGGAGGGGCGAGCAGGTCAGCACCGTCGGAGCGCCGGGGTGACGATCTCGACGGACTGCAGCCGAGGCCCCGGGATCCGGCCCGCCGCGTCCGTCATTCGACGCTCGCGAGCGACCGGGCGTACGCGGCGGGCGTGATGCCGAAACGCGCACGGAAGGCGGAGATGAAGCTGCTCACCGAGTCATAGCCCACCGCTGGGGCGACCGCGTGCACGGATTCCCCGCCGAGCAGCAGGCCGACAGCGACGTGAAGGCGTGCGCGCACCCTCCATTCGCGGAACGTCCGTCCGGTGTCGGCGACGAAGGCCCGGGCGATCGTCTTGGCGCTGACGCCCTGCTGCGCCGCCCATGCCTCGAGGTCGCGATCGTCGTCGGGGGCGGCCAGGAGCGCGTGGGCGATGGCGCGCGCCCGGGGGTCCTGCGGAAGAGCGACGACCTCGTGCGCGACGGGCGCCTCGGCCAGCAGGTCGGCGAGCACGGCGAAGCACCTCTGCCGTCGCGCCTCGGTCCGGCCGCCGCGGGCGAGGTGGCTCAGCAGCCCGCCGCCGAGCGGGTCGAGCCCGAGCACGCGCGGGCGGTCCCATCCCGTCCGGCTCGGCCGTCGGTGCGGATCGATGTACACGCTGATGAGCTCCCCCGGCTCGGTGAAGCGCATCTCGTGCAGCACCCCGGTCGGGATCCACGCCGCGTGATCGCGACGCAGATGCCAGCGGTCGGTTCCGACCGAGACCTCCGTCGATCCGGATGCCATCCACGAGAGCTGATCCTCCTCGTGACGGTGACGGTCGAACTCGCTGCCGGCGCGCACGGGCGTCGAGGTCACCGCGAATTCGGCGAATGTCCAGTGGCGAACAGCCGCCCGCCCGGCGGCGTCATCCGCGAGATCGGGATGTTCCCCACGGGACATCAGGGTGTCCTCGATCAGCACGAAATGTCTCCTCACGGCGGTGGCAGCCAAAGATAAGGCAAGGCTAACCTAGCATCCTCCCCGACCCGTCGATCCGAGAGCCGCCATGCCCGCCACACCCCCGCGTTCCCTCTCCGGCATGGCCTCGATGTCGCCGCTCGGACGCGAGCGGGCGCACGCACGCCCATGACCCGGATGCTGCTGCAGGCGCCGAGCTCCCCGATCGAGACGCGGCCGTTGACGGTCTCGCCCGCGACCACCCCGCGCCGCCTCGTACTTCGGGTGATGGGGGCCGTGCCCCGCTACGCGGTGCCCGCCGCCGCCCTGTCGGTCACGCATCAGGTGGGAGAGGCGCTCGTCCCCGTGGTCATGGGGATCGCGATCGAACGAGCTGTGGCCACGGGCGAACTCGCCCCGCTGCTGTGGTGGCTCGGCGTGCTGGCCGGGGTGTTCCTGACGCTGTCATTCTCGTGGCGCTTCGGCTCCCGCCTGGCGGAATTGGGCATGCTCGCCGTCCAGCACCGGCTGCGCCAGACGATCGCCGAGCACGTCCTGCGACGCTCGCCGCGCTCGGGGCGTCCGTCCGACCAACCGGGGGTGGCTCTGTCCCTCGCGGTATCCGACGCCGCGCGCCTCGCGGAGGCCGTGGAGATCGCGGTCTATCCGGTCGGACAGCTCGCGGCCGTGCTGTTCGGCGGCAGCGTCTTGCTCACCCTCGCGTGGCCGCTGGGCCTGGCCGTGCTGATCGGGGCGCCCTTGCTCTTGTGGCTGACGGAGCGCGCCGGCGCCTCGCTCCGGGAGCGCAGCGGCGACGAGCAGCAGGCCGCTGCGGCGGCCGCGGGCCGCGCCACCGACCTCATGAGCGGGTACCGCGTGATCCGCGGGATCGGCGCCGAGGAGGAAGCCGCCCGCCGCTACCGCCGTGCCAGTCAGGCGGCGCTGCGCGACACGCTGCGCGCGCGCCGCGCGGAGGGCGTCTTCGGCGGGGTGATGGGGAGCGTCACCGGTCTGTTCCTCACCGGTGTCGCCGTGGTCGCGGCCCTCCTCACCGTCACGGGGAGTCTGGGACTCGGAGAGTTCATCGCCGTCGTGGGACTCGCGCAGTTCCTCATCGATCCGTTGCGTTCCCTGGCCCTGTCGACGGGCGCGTGGTGGGCGTCGGCGACGGCGTCGGCGGGGCGCCTCCTCGACGTCCTCCGGGACGACGAGGAGCGCGACAGCGCACCGGAACGCGCGCGACCAGTGGCACTCCCCCACGATCTCCTCGACATCTCCCCCGGGGAGTTCGTCGTGGTCGCCGGCGACGGACGGCAGGCGCACCACGTGCTGTCGGGTCTCGTCGCCGCCTACCCCGATGCTCTCGTGGCGCCCCATGACGCCCACTTGTTCTCTGGAACCGTGCGCGAGAACGTCGCCGGCCCCCGGACGGATGCCACGCGCCTGGCATCCGCCCTGCGGGCCGCCGGGTGCGACGAACTGGTCGACGTTCTCCCCGCGGGGTGGGATACCCCGGTCGGAGAGAACGGCACCGGCCTCTCGGGCGGACAGCGGCAGCGCGTCGCGCTGGCCCGGGCTCTCGCGCGCGACGCCGAACTGCTCGTACTGCACGACCCCACGACCGCCGTCGACGCCGTCACCGAGGCGCGGATCGCCGAGCGCCTGCGCACCTCGCGTCGCCACGTCCGGACCGTGGTGGTCACGCGCGCTCCGGCGTTCCTCGCCGTCGCGGATCGTGTCGTCCGGCTCGCCGAGGAAGGTGTCGCATGAGCATCCCCCTGCCACTGGCCTCGGCCGGCGACGTCGCGCGCGAAGTGTGGCGAGCCCTCCCCCGCGGCTGGTGGCGACTGCCCGCTCTGGCGGCGGTCGTGCTCGGCGCCGCTGCGGCGGGAATCGTCGGTCCGCTGGCGCTGGGCACCGTCGTCGACGCCCTCGGCGCGGGCGAGCGTGGCGCACACCTCGTGCCGCTCCTCGCGGTCGTCATGTCCGTCGCGGTCGTCGCCAACGTCGTCCTCACCGCGATCGGCACGGTGACCGCGTCGCACCTCTGTGAGAGCGCCCTTGCGGTCTTGCGCGAGAGCATGGTCGAGACGGGGCTGCGCCTCCCCCAGGAGCGCATCGAACGCGCGGGGACGGGGGATCTCATCGCCCGGGCGGGCGACGACGTCGCCGAGGTGTCCGACGCGATCCCCCGTGTCGTCCCCGCCGTCGTCGGCGCGGCGTTCACGATCGCCGTCACCGTCGTCGGAATGGCGGTGATCGACCCCTGGTACGCGGTCGTGCTGCTGGCGGTGTCTCCCGTGCACGTGTGGGCGGTGCGCCGCTACCTCCGCGACGCGCCGCCGGTGTACGCCGCGGAGCGCGCAGCGATGTCCGAGCGCGCGCAGCAGCTCCTCGATGCGCTCCGCGGCCGCGAGACCGTGCGCGCGTTCGGCCTCGCCGGATCGCGCCTCTCGAGGATCTCGGAGGCGTCCTGGACGGTGGTCCGGTGGAGCATGCGAGCGCGCGGCATCCAGAACCGGTTCTTCGCCCGGCTGAACGGCGCGGAGTTCCTGGGGATGGCGGGACTGTTGATCGCCGGGTTCGTGCTGGTGTCGGCCGACGCGGGCACGCTGGGCGGCACGACCGCGGCGATGCTGCTCTTCCTGCGCCTGTTCGGCCCCATCAACCAGGTGCTGTTCGTCACCGACGACCTGCAGTCCGCCCTCGCCTCGCTCGGCCGGATCGTCGGGGTGATCCGCACCGAGACGGCGCCCGAGCGTGAGGCCGCGAGTGTCGCCGGCGACACAGTGCACCTCGCGAAGGTCACGCACTCCTTCGTGCCCGGGGTCACCGTGCTGCACGACGTGTCGCTCCGGATCGGCGCGCACGAGACGGTCGCCGTCGTCGGCGCGTCCGGGGCGGGCAAGACCACGCTGGCCGCAATCGCCGCCGGGGTCCACACGCCCGGGCACGGCGAGGTGCGACGCCCGCACTCGGTCGCCCTCGTCACGCAGGACGTCCACGTCTTCGACACCACGCTCCGCGAGAACCTCACTCTCGCCGCGGCGGATGCCACCGACGCCGAGGTGCGGGACGCGCTGATCCGCGTGGGTGCGGACTCACTCTTCACCCGCCTCGCCCGCGGGCTCGACGAACCCGTGGGCGCCTCGGGAACGACTCTGACGGCCGCCGAGGCGCAGCACATCGCGCTCGCGCGCGTGCTCCTGGCCGATCCGGCCTTCGTCGTGCTCGACGAGGCGACCGCGGAGGCGGGGTCGAGCGAAGCCGGACGCCTTGAGGAGGCTGCCGCCACCGCCGTGCGCGGCCGCACGGCCCTCGTCGTGGCACACCGCCTCAGCCAAGCCGCCGCGGCCGACCGGGTCGTCCTGTTGGATCGCGGGCGCGTCCGAGAAGAGGGGACGCACGACCGGCTGCGTGCCGCGGGGGGCGACTATGCGCGGCTGTGGGCCGCGTGGAGCGGATCCGAGTAACCGCCGACTACGGCGCCAGCCGCTCCGCCGCGGCCGCGATGCGCTCGTCGGTCGCCGTGAGCGAGAAGCGCACGTGCTGGGGGAAATGCGTCCCGTAGAAGTGCCCCGGGCCGACCAGGATGCCGAGTTCGGCGAGACGCCCCACGCTCTCCCACGCATCGCGTCCCTCGGTCGCCCAGAGGTACAGACCGCCTTCGCTGCGGTCGACGCGGAAGCCGGCCGCCTCGACCGCCGGCTTGAGCACCGCGCGACGACGGGCGTACCGCTCGCGCTGCGCGAGGACGTGCGCGTCATCGTCGAGGGCCACCGTCATGGCCCGCTGCACCGGCGCGGGAGGCATGAGCCCGAGGTGCTTGCGACCGGTCAGCAACCGGGCGACCAGCTCCGAGTCACCGGCGAGGAACGCCGCGCGGTATCCGGCGAGGTTGGACTGCTTGCTCAACGAGTACACCGACAGCACGCCCGTGAGGTCATCGCCCACGACGCGCGGGTCGAGCACGCTCGGCACGCGCTCGGCGTCCCACGGCGCCTCCCAGCCGAGTTCGGCGTAGCACTCGTCGGAGGCCAGCACCGCGCCGAGCTCTCGCGCCCGGATCACGGCATCCCGAAGCTCGTCGGTCGAGAGCACGCGCCCGTCCGGGTTTCCGGGCGAGTTGATCCACACGAGGCGCGTGTTCTCGGGCCATTCGGCAGGATCATCGGATGCCACGGGCTCCGCGCCCACGAGACGCGCACCGACCTCGTACGTCGGGTACGCGGCACGCGGGTGCACGACGACGTCGGCCGGTCCGAGGCCCAGAAGGAGGGGCAGGAGAGCGACGAGTTCTTTGGACCCCACCGTCGGGAGGACGTGGGCGGCGGTCAGGCCCGGGACACCGCGCCGACGGGCGTACCAGGCGACGATCGCCTCGCGCAGCGCCGGGGTCCCCATGGTCTGCGGGTACGCGTGCGCATCGGTCGCGGCGGCGAGGGCCTCGGCGACCACCGCGGGAGTCGGGTCGACGGGCGACCCGATCGACAGATCGACGATGCCCGCCGGGTGACGACGGGCGCGCTCGGCGTACGGCGCGACGGCATCCCAGGGATAGTCGGCGAGGTCGGCGACGCCCACGGGTCAGTGGCTCTGCGGAGGAAGTGCCGAGATGACCGGGTGGTCCTTGGCGATCACGCCGACCTTCGCGGCACCGCCGGGCGAGCCGATGTCGTCGAAGAACTCGACGTTGGCCTTGTAGTAGTCCGACCACTCTTCGGGGAGGTCGTCCTCGTAGTAGATCGCCTCGACGGGGCAGACCGGTTCGCACGCACCGCAGTCGACGCATTCGTCGGGGTGGATGTAGAGCGAGCGCTCACCCTCGTAGATGCAGTCGACGGGGCATTCGTCGATGCACGCGCGATCCTTGACATCGACACACGGGAGGGCGATCACGTAAGTCACCCGATCAGTCTACGCGTGACGACGACCCCACCCGGCCCGACGGCCGGACCCTATGATCCGGCAGCGGGCTGGGGCCGCAGTCGGGAGACGTCCGGCCAGAAAGCCACGAGGGTCAGCAGGATCGGGCCGACGAAAGTCCAGGCGATCGCGATCCACGCGGTGTCGGGCGTCGCCGCCGCGACGATCGCCGAACCCCCCGGTCCGACCTGCGAGAACAGGAACGTGGCCGCGATGATGCCCAGACCGCCGGCGATCGCGTTGACGCGGTCCTGCGTGAGCGTTCGGAGGGCGATGAGCAGCGCCGCGCACCCGACGGTCGCCAGGACGAGACCGACGGGCAGGGCACCGAGCCGGTAGGCGTGCCCGACCGTGGCGGCCGTCCCGTAGAACGCACCCACCGCGAAGGCGACGACCCAGCCGAAGACACGGACGATCCCTGAACTCACGCGGTCAGTCTAGGCGCGGGGTCATGTGGCCCAGCCGAACGCGCGGAGGAGCGCCGCGGTGGCCGCGGCGGCGGCGACGACCACGAGGAACGGCGCCCGCAGCCACAGCAGCACCGCGGCGACCACGACCGCCGGCACGCGTGCGTCGACGACGATCGCGGACCCCGCTCCCACGGCCTGCACGACGACGAGCGCCGAGAGCAGCGCGACCGTCAGCAGATCCGCGATGCGGGCCGGCCGCGGCGCGTCGAGCCAGCCCTGCGGAAGCAGATAGCCCACGGCCTTCAGCGCGAGGCAGAGCACGGATGCCGCGAGCACGGCGGTCCACAGGGTCATGGCATCCCGTTCTCGTCGTCCGCCGCCGGCGCGGCCGGGCGGCGCGGGTCGAACCAGCCGAGGGCGACGGCGACGCCGGCCGCCGCGATGACGGGGATGCCGGGCATCGCCCAGGGCGTCAGCAGGGCGGCCACCGCCGCGGCCCCGATCGCGACGGCGAGGGGCTGACGCCCTCGCAGGCGCGGCCACAGCAGAGCGAGGAAGGCGGCGGCCGCGGCGGCATCCAGTCCCCATGCCCGCGGGTCGCCGAGGACATCGCCGAGGAGGGCGCCCGCGAGCGTCGTCAGGTTCCACCCGACCCAGATGGCGACGCCTGTGACCCAGAAGCCCACGCGGCGGGCGCGCGGGGTCTGCTGAGCCAGGGACACGGCCACCGACTCGTCGATGGTGAACGGAGTGGCCGCGGCCCGCCACCAGCCGCCCGGGCCGACGACCGGCGACATCCGCATCGCGTAGGCGGCGTTGCGCACGCCGAGCAGGGCCGACGAGGCGACGGCCGCCGGAGCCGCGGCGACTCCCCCGGCGGCGATCACTCCGACGAAGGCGAACTGCGATCCGCCCGTGAACATGAGTAGGCTCAGCACGCACGTCTGCCACACATCGAGACCAGATGCCACCGACAGGGCGCCGAACGAGATCCCGTACGCGCTCGTGGCGAGGGCGACCGCGACACCCTGACGGGCGGCGACTCCGTCCGGTGTTCGATAGAACGAACGCATGAACAGCATCGTGAACGATCGCTGGCCGTTCGTCAAGTCGAACGATCGTCACGCATAATGAACGCATGAGCGAGCTCGGCGATCGCATCGCGACCACCCTCCGGCGCGAGCGCGAGCGCCGCGACCTCAGCGTCTCGGAACTCGCGCGTCGTGCGGGAGTGGCCAAGGCCACGGTGTCGCAGCTCGAGAACGGCGGCGGGAATCCCAGCGTCGAGACGCTCTGGGCCCTCGCCTCAGCGATGGAGATCCCCTTCGCGGTCCTCGTCGACGAAGGCGTGCGCTCCCCCACCCTGATCCGCGCGGGCGAGGGCGGCACGGCGGTCGCGTCCTCGGCATCCGAGTACGTGGCGGTGCTGCTCTCGGCGAGCCCGCCGCACGCGCGCCGGGACATCTACCTGCTCACGGCGGAGCCCGGAGCCCCACGGCTGTCCGACCCGCACCCGCGCGGCACGATCGAGCACGTCGTGATGATCACGGGCCGCGGCCTCGTCGGACCGGCCGACGCGCCGTTCGAGCTGGGGCCCGGCGACTACCTCTCGTACGCCGGTGACGCCCCGCACGTCTTCGAGGCGCTCACACCGGGCATGGGCGCGGTGTGCGTGTCCGAATCGCGCTGACACTCGCCGGCGCGGGTCGATGAGACTATCGTTCCCGCATGAGCCGCATCTTCGACACCGCGTTCTCGGCGATCCACCCCCTGTACGTCGCCAAGGTCGAGCGCAAGGGACGCACCCGCGAGGAGCTCGACACCGCGCTGCGGTGGCTCACCGGCTTCGACGACGCCGAGCTGGAGCACCACATCGCCGCCGACACGAGTCTGCGGGACTTCTTCGACGCCGCGCGCCTGAACCCCCTGTCGGTGAACGTCACCGGGGTCGTGTGCGGCGTGCGTGTCGAACAGATCGAGGATCCGCTGATGTACCGCATCCGGCTGATGGACAAGCTCGTGGACGAGCTCGCGAAAGGACGACCCCTCGCGAAGGTGCTTCGCGAGGGGTCGTCGGTCTGACGCGAACGCTCAGGCGTTGGCATCCTGGCGCTTGAGGCGCGAGGCGGCGCGACCGCGCTCGGTCGCGTCGAGCACGACCTTGCGGATGCGCACCTTCTCGGGCGTGACCTCTACGCATTCGTCGTCGCGGGCGAACTCGAGCGACTCTTCCAGCGTCAGCACGCGGGGCGGCGTCATCGACTCGAAGGAGTCCGAGGTCGACGAACGCATGTTCGTGAGCTTCTTCTCCTTGGTGATGTTGACGTCCATGTCGTCGGCGCGCGAGTTCTCGCCGATGACCATGCCCTCGTAGACCTCTTCGGTCGGCTGCACGAAGAAGCTCATGCGCTCCTGCAGGGCGATCATCGCGAACGGCGTCACGACGCCCATGCGGTCGGCGACGATCGAGCCGTTCTGACGCGTCGTGATCGACCCGGCCCAGTCGTCGTAGCCGTGCGAGATCGCGTTGGCGATACCGGTGCCGCGGGTGATGGTGAGGAACTCGCTGCGGAAACCGATGAGACCGCGCGAGGGCACGACGAACTCCATGCGCACCCAGCCGGTGCCGTGGTTCGTCATGTTGTCCATACGGCCCTTGCGGGCGGCCATGAGCTGCGTGATCGCGCCGAGGTGCTCTTCGGGAGCATCGACCGTGAGGTGCTCGAAGGGCTCCTTGAGCTTGCCGTCGTCGCCGCGCTTGGTGACGACCTGGGGCTTGCCCACGGTGAGCTCGAAGCCTTCGCGGCGCATGTTCTCGACGAGGATCGCGAGAGCCAGCTCGCCACGGCCCTGCACCTCCCACGCGTCGGGGCGTCCGATGTCGACGACCTTGAGCGAGACGTTGCCGATGAGCTCGCGGTCGAGGCGGTCCTTGACCATGCGCGCGGTGAGCTTGTGCCCCTTGACCTTGCCCATGAGGGGCGAGGTGTTGGTGCCGATCGTCATCGAGATGGCGGGGTCGTCGACCGTGATGGCCTTGAGCGGACGCACGTCCTCGGGGTCGGCGATGGTCTCGCCGATCGTGATGTCGGGGAAGCCGGCGATGGCGACGATGTCACCGGGGCCCGCGTCTTCGGCGGGGTAGCGCTCCAGCGCGCGTGTCTTCAGCAGCTCGGTGATGCGGGCGTTGCTGGTGGTGCCGTCGGCACGCACCCAGGCGACCGTCTGGCCCTTCTTCAGCGTGCCGTTGAACACGCGCAGGAGCGCGAGGCGGCCCAGGAAGGGGCTGGAGTCGAGGTTGGTGACCCACGCCTGCAGCGGAGCCTCGTCGTCGTAGGACGGAGCGGGCACGTGCTCGAGGATCGCGCCGAACAGCGGCTCGAGGTCGTCGTTGTCGGGCAGGGCGCCGTTGTCGGGGCGGTTGAGCGACGCGGCACCCGCGCGGCCCGACGCGTAGACGACGGGAACGTCGAGCAGCGCGTCGACGTCGAGGTCGGGCACGTCGTCCACCAGGTCGGACGCGAGTCCCAGCAGCAGGTCATGCGCCTCTCCTTCGACCTCGGCGATACGCGCGTCCGGGCGGTCGGTCTTGTTGACCAGCAGGATCACGGGGAGCTTGGCCTCGAGCGCCTTGCGCAGGACGAATCGCGTCTGGGGCAGCGGACCCTCGGACGCGTCGACGAGGAGCACGACGCCGTCGACCATCGACAGTCCGCGCTCGACCTCGCCACCGAAGTCGGCGTGACCGGGGGTGTCGATCACGTTGATCGTCACCGGCACCTCGGTGTGCACACCGTTGTAGGTGATCGCCGTGTTCTTGGCGAGGATCGTGATGCCCTTCTCACGCTCCAGGTCGTTCGAGTCCATCGCACGCTCTTCGACGTGCGCGTGGTCACCGAACGAGCCGGTCTGGCGCAGCATGGCGTCGACGAGGGTCGTCTTGCCGTGGTCGACGTGCGCGACGATCGCGACGTTACGGAGGTCAGGACGAAGGGCGTGCGCCATGGAGGGTCTCCAGGAAAATTCGGGGTGGCGCCCGGAATCGGGCACATCTAGTCTACCGGGCGTCTGCAACACTCCCGGCAGGGAGCGAAAAGGGGCGGCATCCCCACAGGAACGCCGCCCCCGATCACACGCGATTCAGGAGGCCGGCGTGTTCTTCAACAGCTCGTGCCGCAGTTCGCGGCGGGCGGCCTGCACCTCGACGTCGGGAACCGGGATCGCGGCGATCAGACGCTGCGTGTAGGGCTCCTTCGGCGACCGCAGGATCTCGTCGCGCGTGCCCTGCTCGGCGATCTTGCCGCGGTTGAGCACGACAATGCGGTGGGCCATGGCATCCACCACGGCGAGGTCGTGGCTGATGAACAAGCACGCGAAGCGGTGCTCCTGCTGCAGCTCGCTCAGCAGCTCCAGGACGCGCGCCTGCACCGACACGTCCAGGGCGCTCGTCGGCTCGTCGGCGACGAGCAGACGCGGCTGCAGCGAGAGCGCGCGGGCGATGCCGACGCGCTGCTTCTGTCCGCCCGAGAGCTCGTGCGGGTACCGGTTGCGGTAGCTGCGCGGGAGGCGCACCTCGTCGAGCAGCTTCTCGACACGAGCGTCGAGAGCGGCACCCTTGGCCTCACCGGCGAGGAACAGAGGCTCCCCGATGGACTCGCCGATCGGCAGACGCGGGTTCAACGACGACGACGGGTCCTGGAACACGATGCCCACGCGACGACGCAGCGACTTGATGAGCTTGCGCGAGCCGCTCGAGATGTCCACCCCGTCGACGACGAGGCGCCCGTCGGCGATGGGCTGCAGGCCGATCGCCGCGCGACCGATCGTGGACTTGCCGGAACCCGACTCCCCCACGAGACCGACGATCTCGCCCTCGGCGATCCCAAGAGTGACGTCGTCGACGGCACGGAACGCCGCCACGCGCCCCTTCTTGCCGTACTCGATCGAGACGTGGTCGAGCTCGAGCACCGGGTGGGCGATCTCGGGTGCCGCGGCGGCCAAGCGGATCGTCTCCGTGCGCGCAGGGCCTTCGGCCACGGCGGCTGCGAGCGACTCGACGACATCGACCGTCGACTCGCCCTCCAAGGTCTCACCGAGACGCGGGACGGAGGCCAGCAGTTCCTTGGTGTAGGGGTCCTGCGGGTCGCCGAGCACCTGAGCGGCCGGTCCCTGCTCGACGACCTCGCCGGACTTCATCACGACGATCCAGTCGGCGAGGTCGGCCACGACGCCCATGTCGTGCGTGATCAGCAGGACCGCGGAGTCCAGGCGATCGCGCAGGTCGCGGATGAGGTCGAGGATCTCGGCCTGGACCGTGACGTCCAGGGCCGTGGTCGGCTCGTCCGCGATGAGGAGTGCCGGCTCCAGGCTGATCGACTGCGCGATCATCGCGCGCTGACGCTGACCGCCCGACAGCTGGTGCGGGTAGGACGCGAACGCCTTGGCGGGGTCCGGGAGACCCACCATGTCCAGCAGCTCCATCGCGCGGACCTTCGCCTCGGACGGCGCCATGGTCGTGTGCGCACGGAGCGCCTCGATGATCTGCGAACCGACCGTGAGCACGGGGTTCAGGGCCGTCATCGGCTCCTGGAAGATCGCGGCGACCTCGGGCCCGCGCAGCTGCCGCATCTGGCTGCTGCTGAGCGTCGTCACCTCGCGCCCGTTCACCTTGATGCTCCCGCGCACGCGGCTGTTGCGCGGAAGCAGATCGAGCACGGCCATCGAGCTGACGCTCTTGCCCGAGCCCGACTCGCCCACGACCGCGACGACCTGGCCGCGCGCGATCGAGTACGTGAGGTTCTTGGCCGCGGGGACCCAGACGTCGTCCACCGCGAAGTCGACGCTGACGTCGGTCATCTCGAGCGCGGGGATGCCCGCCTTCTCGGTCGTGCTCATGAGGCTGTCCTCTCCGTCCCGCGGGGCGGGAGTGAGTGATCGGGGAATGAAAGAATCAGGGGATGCCACGCCAGACGTTCCGTTCGACGTTCACCCGCATCCTGTGCGGCATCCTGTGGGCGATCATCGCCGCGGTGGCGATCGGCCTGCTGGCCGTCCCCGCAGTGGACGTCGCGCCCGCCCTGGTGATCGTCGGCGCTCTCGGCGCTGCGGCCCTGGTGACCGGCATCCTGTGGTCGCCCTCGATCTCCGTCGACGACGACGGCGTGGAGGTCGACAACATCGCGCTGACCTACCGCGTGCCGTGGGCGGCGCTCATCCACGTCGACACGCGCTACGCGCTGCAGCTGCACACGCCCGGCCGGCGCATCGGCGTGACCGCCGCACCCGCGCCGGGAGCCACGGGCTCCCTGCGCGCCGCGCGCGCCCACCGCCGCAGCGAAGCCGCGACGGCTCCCGGTACGCGTCCGGGCGAACTGCCGAACACCGACTCCGGCCGCGCGGCCGCCCTCGTCCGCGATCGCTGGCAGACCCTCCGCGACGCCGGCCGCGTGGAGGCCGGCATCGCCGATTCGGTACCCGTGCGGGTGAGCGCCCGCATCGACAACCTGCTGCTGCTGGTCGCGGGTGCGGCCGGCGTGCTGGGGGCGATCGTCCTGGGCTGACATCGCGAGGATGCCGGTCGTCATGACGACGGCGTCTCCGGGTGCACGCGTCCCTGGACGCTCGCGGGCGCGGTGGTGGACGGCGCCGCCTGCTCCTTCGTCCGACGCAGCGAGAACCGCTTCTGACGCGGGTCGAACGCGTCGCGCAGGCCGTCACCGACGAAGTTCACGAGCACCGCGAGGAGCACGATGAACACCGCGGGCCACCAGAACAGCCACGGGCGGGTCTGGAAAGCCGACTGGTTGTCGGAGATGATCAGGCCCAGCGAGACGTCCGGCGGACGCACACCGAGCTGCAGGTAGCTCAGGGCCGTCTCGAGGAGGATCGCCGAGGCCGCCAGCAGCGTCGCCGCCACGATCACCACGCCGATGGCGTTGGGCAGGATGTGCTTGAAGATGATGCGGGCATCGCTGGCGCCGGCCACGCGCGCCGCCTCGACGAACTCGCGTTCACGCAGCGACAGGAACTCGGCGCGCACCAGGCGGGCGATTGTGGTCCACGACACCATCGCGAGGAAGAACGCCAGGGGGATGACACCGAGACCGCCGGTGGCTCGACCGACGACCGCACCGATCACGATGATCGGGATGACGATGAACACGTCGGTGATGCGCATGAGCACCGAGTCCACCCACCCGCGGTAGTAGCCGGCGAGGGCACCGATGACGGTTCCGACGGCCGTTCCCACGACGCTGATGACGAGCATCACGAGGATGGAGTTCTGGATGCCGCGCATCGTCATCGCGAAGTAGTCGATACCGATGCGGTCCTGGCCGAACGGGTGGTCGCCCACCGAGAACGGGAACAGCGACAGCGTGGGAGCCCCGCCGTCGTTCTGGGGGTTCAGCGAGCTGTAGTCGTACTTCCACCACCCCGGGATCGGGCCGAGCCCGATCGCCGAGATCGAGAAGATCGCGAGGAGGACGAACAGGATGCCGGAGACGACGGCGACCTTGTTCGAGAGGAAGCGACGCAGGATGAGCCGTCCCTGGCTGACGCCGACGGTCTGCCGTTCGTCGGACGGCGGCGGCGCGTCGACGTTCGCGGGCTCGGGGAGCATCTGGGTCATCGGAGGACCTCCGGGATTCGGACGGCGGCGATCATGCGACCACTCGCACGCGGGGGTCGAGCGTGGCGTAGGCGAGATCGGCCAGGAAGTTGAAGACGATCGCGGTGATGGCGATGACGAGGAAGTAGCCCATGACGGGGTTCACGTCGACGCGTTGGATCGAGGTGACGAACAACGCCCCCATGCCCGAGATCGCGAAGACCTTCTCCGTGATGACCGCACCACCCAGGAGCGCGCCGACGTCGGTGGCGACGAGCGTCACGATCGGGATCAGCATGTTCCGCAGGCCGTGCCGCAGGATGACGGTGCGCTCGGGAAGGCCCTTGGCCCGCGCCGTGCGGATGTAGTCCTGGTTCATCACCTCGAGCATTCCGGCACGGGCGTACCGCGTGTAGCCGGCGAACGAGATGAGCAGCAGCGAGATCGTCGGCAGCAGCAGGTGCGTGAACGTGTCGATGCCGGTGATCCACATGTCCCCGGTGAACCCCGGGGTGCTCGCGCCGACGGTCGCGATGGGGCGGCCGTTGATGCGGGGGTTGTTGACGTACTGCGGCCACGACTGCATGTAGCGGTCGAGCACGACGAGAGCGCCGGACAGGAACGCCACGAGCGCGCCGATCCGGGCGGCCATGCCGCGATCGGGGGCGCCGAGGACGTAGCCCGAGACGAGGCCCACCGCGACGGCGACGACGCCGAGGATGATGACGGTGGCGAGCGTGGAGATGTCGAACAGCCCCTGCAGCGCGAAGTAGCAGACGTAGGCGATGGCGCCGTTGAGCGCCGCCACGATGAGCGCGCGGCGGTTGCGGAGGCCGGCGATCAGCGCCGTGACGATGACGACGACGCCGGCGATGAGCAAGAGCAGACCGACGGGACCGAAACCGGGGTTGCGGAACCAGTCCGTGACGTTGAAGTACACCAGGAGCGCGACCGTGGCGAGACCTGCGGTCGCGGCAACGATGATGCGGCGACGGGCGTCGCCCCCGATCATCGCCTGCCAGATCACCGCGCTGATCACCGTGAGCAGGGCGATCACCCATATCGGGATGGACGTGGCCGATTCGAGGAAGCTGTTGAACCCCAGGGCCATGAACTCCTTCAGCAGCACGGCGACGAGGAACGACGGCAGCGAGAAGAGGAAGAAGCTGAGGAGGGTGATACCGAAGTCGAATCCGCTGTACTGACGCAGGGCGGAGACGACGCCGACGACGATGCCGAGGACGATGGCCAGCACGAACGACGCCGTCACGAGCTGGAGGGTCGACCAGATGGCGGTCGGGAGGATGTCGAGGACCGGGGCGTTCGAGATCGTGAGACCCAGATTGCACGTCCCGGCGAACGGGATGAGGCAGCCGGCTGCACCGCCGAGCCACAGGAAGTACCGCAGAGGCGGGGGGACGTTCAGGTCGAGCGCCGCGACGCGTGCGGCGATCAACTGGTCACGGTTGGCGGCCGAGCTGTCGCGCAGGTCCTGCAGCGGGTCGCCGGAGTTGGCGGCCAGCACGTACATGATGAACGACGCTGCGAGCAGGACCAGGATCGAGACGGCGATGCGCCTGAGGATGAATCCGACCATCGCGGGAGGACTTCTTTCGATCGGGTGACGGACGCCTGTGGGCGCCCAGGAAAGGATAGTCGCGCGTGCACCGGGGTGGGGCGCACCGCGCGCAGACGAAGTGAGGCGCCGGAGCCGAGCGACTCCGGCGCCTCACGAGGGATCAACGGGTCATCAACCCGCCAGCGTCCACTCCTGCGCGTTCCACACGATGCCCGTCTGGCCGCCGAAGTAGTCGACGCCCTGGACGGAACCGTTGTCGGCGAACAGGCCCGGCGACTGGAACAGCGGCAGACCGTAGAAGTCCTTCGCCGTCGCGGTGTCGATCTGCACCTTGATGTCGGCGAGCTTCGCGGCATCGACCGTCACCTGGCTCTCGTCGACGAGGGTGTCGACGGCCGGGTTGCTGTAGTTGTTGTAGTTTCCGCCGCCGCCGCTCTTGAAGATCTGCGGGAGAGCAGCGTTACCGGCACCCGGCGACACCCATCCGAAGATGGACACGTCGTAGCTGCCGCTGCCCAGGAGCGAGCTCCAGTCGGGCGAACCGGCATCCACGATGTTGAAGCCCGCCTGCTGCGCCGACTGCTGGATGGCGCGGAAGCTGTCGACACGGTTGGGGTTGTTGGTGTTGTAGAGGATGCGGACCGTCGGGGTCGCACCGTTCAGCAGAGCCTTCGCGCCCTCGACGTCGGGCTCGGTGAACGCGTCGTATCCGCTCGCGGAGACGGCGGTGTTGTACTGGTCACCGTCGGTGGGCAGGAAGATCTGCGAGTTGAGCACCTCGGCGTCGGGGTTGACCGGCTTGACGATCGAGTCGAGGATCTGCTGACGCGGGATCGTCTTGAGGAAGGCCTCGCGGACGTTGGCGTCGGCGAACACGCCGCCGAAGCTCAGGTCGACGTGGTCGTACGCCAGCTGGCTACCCGCGTGGACGGTCGCGTTGGCGTTCTCGAGCGCCGTCAGCGTGTCGGCGGAGGGCTGCGGCTGGATGGCCTGGACCTCACCGTTCTGGAGGGCCGTGACCTGTGCGTTGGCGTCACCGATGAAGCGGATGATCAGCTGGTCGTACGAGGGCGACATGGAGCCCTTGTAGTTGGGGTTCTTCCCCAGCGTGATGCTCTGCTCGGGCGTGAAGGCGGTCACGATGAACGGACCGCTCGCGACGAGAAGGCTCTCATCGGTCGGCATGGCCGTCACGTCGTAGCCGGTGTTCCAGAAGTCCGCGGCGGCCTTGAGGGTCGCGTTGGGGGCGACGGGAGCCGCGGGGTCACCCTTGGGGGTGTCCTTGAGGAGCTGGACGAAGTCGGCCTCGGAGACGCCGGCCTTCTCGGCGAGCACGTGAGCGGGCTTGCCGATCGGGTTGACGAGCTCGTAGTCCACGAAGGGCTTCGAGTAGACGAGGGTCATCGACATGTTGTCGTCGCTGATCTCGGGGAAGGCGGTGGTGTCCAGGCCCGCGGTGCTGCCCGCGAGGCTGAAGTACTGGGTGCCGCCGTTGGTGACCTCGCCGCTGGACGGGTCGAGGACGGCGTCGTTGTAGTACCCCGAGTTGATGGCCCAGTTCACGAGCATGTCATCGGCGTTGATGGGCTCGCCGTCCGACCAGGTGAGGCCCTCGTTGATGGTGTACTTCACCGTCAGCGGGTCGTCCGAGACCTTCTCGTAGGTGCCGAAGTCGGTGTTGTTCAGGACGCTGAAGTCCTTGTCGAGGCGCTGGAAGCCACCGAGGCCGAGGCCGCCGCTGACACCGGTGAGGTAGCCCACCATGCCGTTGGTGTCCAGGTTCGCCTCGGGGGTGTCGCCGTTGAACGACGTGAAGGCGTTCGTCGTGGCGATCGTGATGGTGCCACCGGTGCTCGACCCGCTGTCGGGTGCGGCAGTGGTGGTGCAGCCGGCGAGTGCGAGGGCCGCGATAGCGACACCTGCTCCCGCCGTCAGGGCGCGTGCGCGCCGAGTCTTTTCAGACACTTTGCCTCCTGTGCAAGGTTTGACGGGCACCCCGCACTGTCGGGACAGCGGGGGGCCGTGGATACCGAAACCCTAGGTAAACGCCTTGCGTTGGTCAAAACTCCTGGGAAAACCGTTACATACCTTTAATTCGAACGCGGTTGCATGTGGCAATCTGACAACATGCCGCGCAGTGAGGCCTTCTCCGGTCCCGGAATCGAACAAGACGCCTTCCGGCGTCGCCGTCTCCCCTGGGAAATCGTGCTGGTGCTGTTGATCAGCGTCGGCCAGTCCGCCATCTACTCTGTCGTCGCGTTCGTGCGGGCCGCCACCCGGGCTCCGATCTCGCAGCAGCAGACGCAGCTGAATCCCTCGCGCAGCGCCGAACCCTTCTGGGATGCGCTGTACCAGTTCCTCGACATCTTCTTCTCGCTGGCTCTCGTCGGCCTGGTCGTGTATCTGCTCTGGGAGCCCGCCGACAACGCGCTGCGACGCATCGGACTGGACTTCCGCCGCTTCGGCTCGGACGTGGCCCGCGGAGTGGCCCTCGTCGTCCTCATCGGCGTCCCGGGGATCGGGGTGTACGCCGTCGGGCGACTCCTGGGGCAGAGCATCGCGGTGGTGCCCGCGCCCCTCGATTCGTCGTGGTGGGTCATCGCCCTCCTCGTCCTCGCCGCGCTGCGAGCCGGGCTCACCGAGGAGGTCGTCTTCCTCGGGTACCTGTTCGATCGCCTGCGGCGCCTCGGGTGGTCGTGGACGTGGATCATCGTGTCCACGGCGCTGCTGCGCGGGAGCTACCACCTCTACCAGGGGTGGCCGTCCGCGCTCGGGAACGTCGTGATGGGGCTCGTCTTCGGCTGGTGCTACAAGCGGTGGGGACGCGTGATGCCCCTCGTCGTCGCACATACGCTGATCGACATCGTCGCCTTCGTCGGCTACCCGCTCGCGGCGGCCTGGTGGCCCGGGATCTTCGCGCCCACCACACCGACGCCGACGCCGACCGCCTCCCCGACGGCCTGAGGCCTCGGGAAGCGGCGCGTCAGGGAGCGGGAGGGGACCACGTCCAGAACGACGGCGGCATCCCGTTGGGCTCGGACGTGTACGGCACTCCCCCGACGCCCTTGGCGACAGCCACGGCGCCGGTGCGCTCGAGCAACGGCACCCCGGTGAACTCCGCGAAGAGGGCGCGATCGATCTCCTTCGCGTGGGCGAGCACGTCGACCGGATCGGTGTCGCGCGTCAGCTCGGCGAACTCGTCCTCGGCCACGGGGGTCGAGACTCCCTCGGCCAGACGGTCGCGCGCCGACCGGTAGAGGCTCTCGTCCTCTCCGACCCAGGCCAGGGTGGCATCCGGTGTCTCCGTCGCCGCCGCCGCGCGCACGGCGATGCCCGCCTCTGCGCCCATCGCGATCATCCGAGCGAAGACGGCGGACGAGATCTCGTCGGTGGGGTCGTGAGCGACACGGAGCACGGCGGGGCGGTCGTCCAGCGCCGATCGCGCGGCACCGGGGTCGCTGCCTGTGCCCGGCGCTCCGTTGCCCGAGACGAGGTCGCTGTAAGTCTGGCCCATGCCCGGGGACGACAGGAACGATTGCAGCGGGCGTGCGTCGGGCCGCTGCTCCGAGAGGATGTCCTTGACCAGCGCGTCGCGGTCGAGCGACAGGCTCACCGCCTCGCGCAGCGCCGTCGACGCGGTCTCGGCGAAGCGGAGCTGCAGCGTCTGCGTGGTCGGCCCCGTCGTGACGGTCACACCGGCGTCGGCGAGGGTCTCGAGGTCGGCGGCATCCGGATCGCCGATGTTGGCGACGTCGACCTCACCGGCCGCGAGCGCGGCGACCTGAGCCGCACGATCGGGGAAGAACCGGATCGTCAGCCCCTCGAGGCCCGGATAGTGCCCGCCCTGGTAATCGTCGCGGCGGACGAGTGTGACCGCGGATGCCGCGGCCTCGGTGACCTTCCACGGTCCGGACGCGACCGCCGCTGCCGGATCGAGCGTTCCGTCGGCGGCCGCGGCGAAACCGGTGTTCCACGCGGCCGCCGCGGCGGCCAGCACCGGGTTCGGGGTGGCGGGTGCGGAGGGGTCGCCCTCGGGCGTCGTCAGGATCGCCGTCATGAGGTCTTTGACGGTCACTCCGGCCTTCGCGGCGACGACATGGATCGGACGGTCGAGCAGCCACTGCCGGTTCCAGTCCGCGAACGGCTCCGCGTAGGTCAGTGTCAGGGTGTCGTCGGCGCGATCGATCGTGGGCCGCGCCGTGCGGGCGTTGGGATCCGGGAGGGTCGCGGTTTCGAAGTAGCGCGTGCCCGACACCAGCGCACCGGTCTCGTCGTAGGTCGCGTCGTCGAAGTAGTGCGACGAGACCGCCCAGCCGAACACGAGGTCGTCGAGGGTGATCGGGGTGCCATCCGACCACGTCCGATCGGTGAAGAGCTCGTAGCTGACGGTCAGGGGGTCGCCCTCGACGCGCGTGATCCGGCCCAGGCCGCCGTTGGGAACGACTTGGAGGTTGCCGTCCAGCGACCCCAGACGCTCGTCGATGAGCGCGGAGACAGCGCGGTTCGCCGGGGTGTCGCCGTTCGCGCTGGCGGCGTTGAAGCTCGTCGGTGTCCCGACGACTCCGACGGTCAGGCTCGTGCGAGCGACCGGCTCTTCGGCCGGGGCCGGCTCCGGCGCCGAACAGCCGGCGAGGGCCACGACCGCGGCCGCGGTCAGAGCGGCCAGCCGCACGAAGCGGCGACGCGGCGTCGACGAGGTCTGCTGATACTGCCCGAGATGCACAGGGGCACCCTACCCAATGCCCCCTGTGGGTTGCCCTGAGGGAAGCCCGGGCGGGTGGGCGGGTGGCGGGCGGGCGGCACCCCCGCCGGAATCCGCGAAACAGCAACTGCCTGACAAGTCCACTGCAGCGTGCAGTGGAGATGTCAGGCGGATGCAGTCTCGATGGGGCGGCGCGCTCGGCGACCCCTCCTCCCCAGGATGCCGAGGATGCGGGGCGCCTGTGGACGGACGCCACGGGCGGCCGAGGTGCGACAGCCTGGGACCATGATCCCGATTCCGCGTACGTCACCGATCGCCCTCGTACGGGCGGCGGAGCTGACGCACTCCACCCGCAGCATCCGTCGAGGAGAGGTCGTCCCCGTGCTGCGCGGTGTCTACGCCGAGACCGGCGACTGGCAGTCCCTCCCCCGTTGGGAGCGCGATCTCGCCCGCGTCCACGCTCATCTGCTGCGTGACCCGGATGCCGTGCTGTGTCTGGAGTCCGCGGCGCTGCTGTGGGGCCTCCCCACGCTCGGGGCGATCGAGACGGTCCACGTACTCGCGGACGACACGGCGACGTCGCGTCGAGTGAGCGGCATCCGGGTGCACACCAGTGCTCATTCGGACCGGGTGATCGACGAGATCGGCGGCATCCGTCTCACCTCACCCGCCGAGACGTGCGTCGACATCGCCCGGACCCGGCATCCGGCTGCGGGACTCGTCCTGGCGGATGCCACGCTCCGCCGCGACGCGACGATGACCGCGGCCGCACTGGGCGCGCTCAACGAACAGCGCGGCTCGGCGCGGGGACGCCGACATGCTCGATGGGCACTCGAGCGCGCCGATGCCGCCGCGGAATCGCCGCTGGAGTCCACGAGCCGCGCCGGGATCGAGTGGTGGGGGTTCCCGACGCCGGAGCTGCAGCATTGGATCGGACCGTGGGACGACGACGGCGATCGGACCGACATGTGGTGGCCCGCCATCGGCCTGGTGGGCGAGGCCGACGGTCATATGAAGTACGACGGAAGGTTCGGAGACCCGGTCGCCGCGCTCCGCGCGCGCGAGGAGCGAGACCGCCGGTTGCGCCGTCGCGGGGCGCGCGCCGTTGCCCACTGGGCCTGGGACGACCTGGCGGACCCGTCCGCGCTTCGCGACATCCTGCTGTCGGCCGGCCTCTCCCCCGACCGTCCGCCCGATCTGAACCGCCTCGCGGGCCTTCGTCGTCTGCTGCGCCCCGGCCTCCCGTCCGCCACGCCCCTGCCCTGACCCGTCGCCAGGCCTCGACCCCGGCGGCCGTCCGCCCGCGGACCCGCCGAGACTGCCCGCCCGCCAGCGCCACTCCACCCCGCAAAACAGCAACCGCCTGACAACTCCACTGCAGCGTGCAGTGGAGTTGTCAGGCAGATGCAGTCTCGCGAAACGCGACCCACGCCCCGCCCCACCGCGTCAGGCGAACGCCTCCGGCGGGGGGCAGGAGCACACCAGGTTGCGGTCGCCGTAGGCCTGGTCGATGCGGCGGACGGGCGGCCAGTACTTGGTGCGGACGAGCGAACGCTGCGGATACACCGCGGTCTCGCGCGGATACGCGTGCGGCCACTCGTTCGCCACGGCCGCCTCCGCGGTGTGCGGGGCGTTCACGAGCGGGTTGTCGTCGGCGGGCCACTCCCCCGCCGCGACGGCGAGGGCCTCGTTCTTGATCGCGATCATGGCATCCACGAACCGGTCGAGCTCGGCGAGGTCCTCGCTCTCGGTCGGTTCGACCATGAGCGTTCCGGCGACCGGGAACGACATCGTCGGGGCATGGAAGCCGTAGTCGATCAGCCGCTTCGCGACGTCGTCGACCGTGACCCCGGTCTGCTCCTTGAGCGGGCGGAGGTCGAGGATGCACTCGTGCGCGACCAGTCCGCCCTCGCCCGCGTACAGCACCGGGTAGTGCTCGCGCAGGCGCGCGGCGATGTAGTTGGCCGAGAGCACCGCGGCGGCGGTGGCCTGCCGCAGTCCCTCGGCGCCCATCATGCGCACGTACGCCCACGAGATCGGCAGGATGCCGGCGGAGCCGTGCGGGGCGGCCGACACCGGGCCGCCGTCGAACACGCCACCGGCGTGATCGGCGCGCTGCGAGAACGGGTGCGACGGGAGGTAGGGCGCGAGGTGCGCCTTCGCGGCCACGGGCCCCACGCCGGGGCCTCCCCCGCCGTGCGGGATCGCGAACGTCTTGTGCAGGTTCAGGTGCGACACGTCGCCGCCGAGATCGCCGAAGCGGGCGAAGCCCAGCAGCGCGTTGAGGTTCGCGCCGTCGACGTACACCTGGCCGCCCGCGTCGTGGACGGCCTGCGTGATCTCGAGCACGTCGTGCTCGTACACCCCGTGCGTCGAGGGGTACGTGATCATCAGGGCCGACAGCTCGTCGGCGTGCTGAGCGATCTTGGCCCGCAGGTCGCCGAGATCGACGTTGCCGGCCTCGTCGCACGCGACCACCACGACCCGCATGCCCGCGAGGATCGCCGAAGCCGCATTCGTGCCGTGCGCCGAGGACGGGATGAGGCACACGGTGCGCGCCGTATCGCCGTTCGCGTGGTGATACCCGCGGATCGCGAGCAGGCCCGCGAGCTCGCCCTGGGAGCCGGCGTTCGGCTGCAGCGAGACGGCGTCGTATCCGGTCACCTCGGCGAGCCACCGCTCGAGCTGCTCGATCATCGCGAGGTAGCCGTGCACGTCGGCTTCGGGCGCGAACGGATGCACCCGCGAGAACTCCGGCCACGACACCGCCGCCATCTCCGTCGCCGCGTTCAGTTTCATGGTGCAGGAGCCCAGCGGGATCATGCCCCGGTCGAGCGCGTAGTCGCGGTCGGCGAGCGTCTTGAGGTACCGCATCATGGCCGTCTCGCTGCGGTGCGCGTGGAACACGGGGTGGGTGAGATACGCGTCGTCCCGGTGCAGGTGCCCCTCGACCCCGCGGAGCGCCTCGCCCTCGGGAAGCTCCTCGGTCGGCAGCCCGAAGGATGCCACGATCTCGGCGACGTCGGCATCCGTCGTCGTCTCGTCGACCGACACGCCCACCGTGGCGTCGTCGACCCACAGCAGCTGGTAGCCGCGCGCGCGGGCACGGTCCACGACGTCTTGCGCCCGGCCGGGCACGTGGACCCGGACCGTGTCGAAGAACGCGTCCGAGGACAGGTGCAGGTCGAAGGAACGGAGAGCGGATGCCAGGGAGTCGGCGGTCCGCGCGACGCGCGTCGCGATCGCCCGCAGCCCGTCGGGCCCGTGGTACACGGCATACATCGCGGCCATCACGGCCAGCAGCACTTGCGCGGTACAGATGTTGGACGTGGCCTTCTCGCGGCGGATGTGCTGTTCGCGCGTCTGCAGCGACAGGCGGTAGGCGGGGTTCCCCGCGGCATCCAGCGACACCCCGACGAGCCGACCCGGGAGCTGGCGCTCGAGCCCGGCGCGCACGGCCATGTACCCGGCGTGCGGGCCGCCGAAGCCGAGGGGCACGCCGAAGCGCTGCGTCGTGCCCACGGCGACGTCGGCGCCGAGCGAGCCCGGCGAGCGCAGCAAGGTCAGGGCGAGGAGGTCCGCGGCGGCCACCACCAGACCGCCGCGCGCGTGGACCGCGGCTGCGACGTCGGAGAAGTCCCAGATGCGGCCCGTGGCGCCGGGGTACTGCACGAACGCCCCGAAGCACTCCGGCACCTCGCCGGTGAAATCGGTCTCGTGCACGCGGACACCGACGGCCGCGGCCCGGTGGGCGAGCAGCGCCTTGGTCTGCGGGAGCGCATCGGCGTCGACGAGGAACACGTCGGTCTTCGCCTTCGATGCGCGCCGGGCCACGAGCATGCCCTCCACGACCGCGGTGGACTCGTCGAGCATCGACGCGTTGGCGGTGGCGAGGCCCGTGAGGTCGGTGACCATCGTCTGGAAGTTGATGAGCGCTTCCAGACGCCCCTGCGAGATCTCGGGCTGGTACGGCGTGTACGCGGTGTACCAGGAGGGGTTCTCGAGGACGTTCCGCTGGATCACCGACGGCGTGAAGGTGTCGTAGTAGCCGAGGCCGATCATCGGGCGGGCCGAGCGGTTGGCCGCGGCGAGCTCACGCAGTTCGGCGAGCGCTTCGGCTTCGGTCGCCGCCGGGGGCAGCGCGCTCGTCTCGCGGGGGCGGACGTGGATGGATGCCGGGACGGCGGTCTCGACGAGCCGCTCGACGCTGTCGTACCCGACGACGTCGAGCATGCGGGCGCGGTCACCGGCGCCGATGCCGATGTGGCGATCAGTGAAGGCGGCGGGCGCCGTGGCATCCGTCCGGGGGGCGGCGGTGGTCAGGCTCATGCGGTGAGGTCCTCGTACGCGGCGCGGTCGAGGAGGTCGCCGGGCAGGTCGCCGTCGAGGCGGATCTTGACGAGCCAGCCCGCGCCGAACGGGTCGGCGTTCACGAGTGAGGGGTCGTCGACGACGGCGTCGTTGATCTCGACGACGGTGCCGCTCAGCGGCGCGTAGAGCTCGCCGACCGACTTGGTCGATTCGATCTCGCCGCACACGTCGCCGCCGGCGACGGTGGACTCGGTCGCGGGGAGGTCGACGAAGACGACGTCACCGAGCTTCTCGGCGGCGAAGTCGGTGATGCCGACCGTGGCGAGGTCGCCGTCGAGGGCGATCCACTCGTGCTCGGAGGTGTAGCGGAGAGCGGTCAGGTCGGTCATGCGTTCCTCCGGTAGAAGGGAAGGGCGGTGACGGTCGCGGGGATGCGGGTCCCGCGCACGTCGATGGTCAAGGGGGTGCCGGGTTCGGCCGCGGTCGGCGAGACGTACGCCATGGCCACGGGGTGACCCAGGGTGGGGCTGAGGGCGCCGCTGGTGATCTCGCCGACGACCTCGTCGTGGCGGAGCACGGCGTAGCCGGCGCGGCCGGCGCGCTTGCCGTCCGACACCAGGCCGACGAGGACGGGGGCGTCCGCGGGACGCGATGCCAGGGCGTCCTTGCCGACGAAGGCGTCTTTGTCGGTCGCGACGACGCGGCCGAGTCCGGCCTGCGCAGGCGCGATCTCGCGAGTCAGCTCGTGTCCGTAGAGCGGCATCCCGGCTTCGAGGCGCAGGGTGTCGCGTGCCGCGAGGCCGCACGGGACGAGACCGTGCGGGGCGCCGGCCGCGAGCAGAGCGTCCCACAGATCGCCGGCGCGTTCGACGGGAACGAGCAGTTCGTAGCCGTCCTCGCCGGTGTAGCCGGTGCGCGCGATGAACAGCGAGTCCCCGTCGAAGGTGCCCTCGGTGAAGGCGTAGTAGCCGAGTTCCTCGAGCGGCGTGCCGAGGATCTCGACGGCGCCGACGGACTCGAGGATGCCGCGGGCTCGCGGCCCCTGGAGGGCGACGAGGGCGACGGAGTCGGTGACGTCGCACACGGTCGGTGCCTCTCCCGCGTCTGCCGGCCAGCTCTCGCGGACACGGGTGAACGCGCCGGCCACGGCTTCGCGGTTGCCCGCGTTCGCCACGACCAGGTAGTGCTGCTCGCCCGTGCGGTAGACGATGACATCGTCGACGATGCCGCCGTCGTCGGCGAGCACGAGCGAGTACTTGGCCTTGCCCGTGCGCATCGCCGATGCGCGACCGGCGAGGACGACGTCCAGCAGATCGGTGGCGCGTCCGTCATGCACCCAGAACTCGGCCATGTGCGAGATGTCGAATAGCCCGGCGGCTTCGCGGACGGCGCGATGCTCGGCAAGGTCGGACGAATAGCGGACGGGCATGTTCCAGCCGCCGAAGTCGGTGAACGAGGCGCCGAGGGCCTCGTGCCGATCGTGCAGCGGCGAGGAGCGCGGTGGAGCGGGGGTGTCGGTCATGAGTTCTGCCGTTCGCGATGACGGTCAGACGCCGGTCGGCGCCTGAGAACTCCCCCTCTGTCATGGACCTGAGAGTTTCGCCCGGGCGGCATGCGCGCGCGGGCTTTCACCGTCGGTGGACCCGCCGGATGTGCCCGGGTCTCTTTCCAGAGTGGCCCGATCGACGCGGTACGCGTACCTGAGAGATTGGCGGGGAGGCTTGCTCCTTCGGTGCCCGGCTGCGTTCGCCGGAGCTCTCCCGCATCGATCATGGGGCCGGTGTGGACTTGTGGCCGCCAGTGTATCCGAGGCGGCGACGCACAGCCATCCGCCGGGTGGGGACCGATCAGACCCGATCGCCCGCGCGATCAGCGCGTCGTGCAGCTCCCCGATCCCACCGGCGCCGACAGCGACCCCAGCTGCGCGAGGACGGGGTCGAGCTCGGTGGGGGTCATGGCGTACCCGACGTCGTCGTCGGTCTCGGATCGCGCGAACACCACGCCGGCCACTTCTCCCGCGGGGGTCAGGAGCGGTCCGCCGGAGTTGCCCGGCCGCACCGTCGCGCCCAGCGCGTAGATCTCGCGCGGCGCGGACTGGTCACCGTAGATGTCGGGCACCGGGACCGTCCCGGTGGAGAGCACCTGCGCGCCGCCCGAGGTGAACGGACCGCCGTAGGGGTAGCCCTGCACGACGGCGGCCGAGCCCACGGCGAGCGCCGACGAGACCGGCAGGATGGCGGCATCCAGTCCGTCGACCGCGATGACGGCGAGATCGTCGACCGGGTCGAAGTAGACCACGCGCCCTTCTTTCGCCTCACGACCCGGCAGTTCGACCAGCGGCGCATCGACGCCCGCGACGACGTGCGCGTTGGTGACGACGCGGTCGTCGGCGACGACGAATCCCGATCCGCTGGCGGTGATGCCGCACGCGTAGGCCGTGCCGCTGATGCGGGCGACGGACTGCGCGGCACGGGTGAGTGCGGGGTCGTCGAGCGCGATCGTGGGGGCGCTGGGCACCGGGCCGATCTGGATCAGCTGCCCCAGTCGCGGGATGCCGTCGGCGAAGACGGTTCCGCGGAGTTCGCCCAGCGCGGCGCGCACGGGGTCGGGCGTGAGCCGGTCGATCGTTCGGACGACCGTCGAGGATGCCAGGGCGGTCGAGACGATCGGCACGCCGGCCGTGGTCAGGGTGCCGGCGAAGAACGACAGGGCGAGGGCGGCGGCGGCGAGGTTCACGAGCCCGCCCAGGATGCGCTCGGGCACCCGGAGTTTGATGCGGTCGGCTCCTCGACGGAGGGCATTGCCGACGGCGGTTCCGAGGGCCGCGCCGAGCATGAGCAGCAGCACTCCCGCGGCGACGATCGCGGCGCCGCGCCACATGGGGTCGGCGACCCACTGCCCCACGAGCGGGATGAGCCAGAACGCAGCGACACCGCCCAGCGCGAGGCCGGCGAAGAAGCCGATCGTGGCGAGGAATCCGCGGGCGATGCCCACGATGAGCGCGAGTGCGAGAAGCACGATCAGCACGATGTCGACGAGCGGCATCCCTACCTCCAGGGTCGTGCCGAAAGCGTACGTCGCGCCGCTGGGAGACTCCCGTTTTGCCCTTCGGGTCACGGTGACACTAAGATCGTCGCGGAGATATGGTCACAATGACACGAACCCGGCAGCCCGAACCCCGCGACAGCGACGTCCGCGTCGCGGTCTCGACCGTGATCTTCAGCGTGCGTCGCGACGCGTACGACGAACCCGTCCTCTCCCTCCCCCTCGTGCGGCGGACGCGAGATCCCTTCGACGGTCGGTGGGCACTCCCCGGCGGCTGGCTCGACCCGGCCGAGGGCCTGGATGCCGCTGCCTCGCGCACCCTCGAAGAGACCACGGGTCTCACCCCCAGCTACCTCGAGCAGCTGTATGCCTTCGGGGCGGTCGACCGCTCCCCCACGCGAGTGGTGTCGATCGTCTACTGGGCGCTCCTGCGGTCGGACGAGGTCGACGCCCAGGTCGCCGCTCATGCGCGCGAGGGCGACGCGCCCGAGAACGTCGAGTGGTTCGACGCGACGAACCTCCCCGCGTTGGCCTTCGACCACAACGACATCGTCGAATACACGCTCTGGCGCCTGCGCAACAAGGTCGGCTACAGCCGCATCGCGCACGGTCTGCTGCCCGACGAGTTCACTCTGGCCGACCTGCGCGAGGTCACCGAGACGATCATCGGCCGCCGGCTCGACCCCGCGAACTTCCGACGCCAGATCGACACGTCGGACACCGTCATCCCGACCGAGCGCTTCCGCACCGGAAGCCACCGCCCCGCCCGCCTGTACCGCTACAACCGTGACGTGGAGCTCGCCGACCGCGGCCCGCTCACGTCCCGTCACTGATCGGACCGCCCATGAACACGACACCCCTCACCCTGCAGCCCCGCGCCGACATCGATCCCTCGGTCGACCACGTCATCCAGGCGATCGTCTCGGGTGCGACGACCGACGCGACGTGCACGACCGACCTCGCCGTCGGCCCGTGGGACTTCGATACGCGTCCGGGCTATGGACCGGGATCGTCGATGGGCGACGTCATCCCCACCGGCGCTCCCCGCCAGGGCGAGCTGCCGCGTGAGTACCGCGAGGCCTCCGACGACGAGCTCGACGCGCGCGTCCGCGCGGCCAAGGCGACCCTCGGCGACCGCGTCGTCGTGCTGGGGCACTTCTATCAGCGGGAAGAAGTCGTCCGGCACGCGGACTACGTGGGCGACTCGTTCCAGCTCGCCAACGCCGCCAAGGCGCACCCCGAGGCCGAGGCGATCGTCTTCTGCGGCGTGCACTTCATGGCCGAGACCGCCGACCTGCTGTCGCACCCCGACCAGGCCGTGATCCTCCCGAACCTGGCCGCGGGATGCTCGATGGCCGACATGGCCGACATCGACCAGGTCGAAGAGTGCTGGGAGCAGCTCGCCGACGTCTTCGGCGACCTCGACACTCCGGATGCCGAGGGCCTCGTGCCGGCGATCCCCGTGACGTACATGAACTCCAGCGCCGCCATCAAGGGCTTCGTCGGTCGGCATGGCGGGATCGTCTGCACCTCGTCCAACGCGCGGACGGTGCTGGAGTGGGCCTTCGCCCGCGGGCGCCGCGTGCTGTTCTTCCCCGACCAGCACCTCGGACGCAACACCGCCAAAGCGATGGGCGTGCCGCTGGAGCAGATGCCGATGTGGAACCCGCGGAAGGCCCTCGGCGGCTCCGATGCCACGACGCTCGAGGACAGCCGCGTCATCCTGTGGCACGGCTTCTGCTCGGTGCACCGCCGGTTCACCGTCGAGCAGATCGAGAAGGCCCGGTCCGAGCACCCCGGCGTGCGCGTGATCGTGCACCCCGAGTGCCCGATGGACGTCGTGGATGCCGCCGACGAGGCGGGGTCCACCGACATCATCCGCAAGGCGATCGCTGCCGCGACCGAGCCGACGACCTTCGCGATCGGCACAGAGATCAACCTGGTCCAGCGCCTGGCCGCCCAGTACCCGCAGCACAAGATCTTCTGCCTCGACCCGGTGGTGTGCCCGTGCTCGACGATGTACCGCATCCACCCGGGCTACCTCGCGTGGGTGCTGGAATCCCTCGTCGCCGGCGAGGTCGTCAATCGCATCACGGTCCCCGCCGACGTCGCCGATCCCGCGACCGTGGCGCTCGAGCGCATGTTGGCCGCGAAGCCGAACGGCGCCGTGAAATGACCCACGTCATCGTCGTCGGCAGCGGCATCGCGGGGCTCACCGCCGCCCTGCACGCCGCCGAACGCGGATGCCGGGTCACGGTGGTCACCAAAGGCGCGCTGGCCGACACCAACACGCGCTGGGCGCAGGGCGGGATCGCCGCCGTCACCGGCGCGGACGACTCGCTCGCCTCGCACGCCGCCGACACGATCACCGCGGGCGCGGGCCTGGGCGACCGTGACGCCGTGGAGACGCTCGTCGCGGAAGGCCCCACCCGCATCGCCGAGCTGGTCCGGCGGGGCGTCGCCTTCGACCGCGGAGCCGACGGCGACTTCGCCCGGGGCCTCGAAGCGGCGCACGCGCGTCCCCGCGTGCTGCACGCCGGCGGGGATGCCACGGGGGCGGCGATCCAGTCGGCCCTGGGGGCGGCCGCGCGCGCGATGACCCTCGACGTGCGCGAGCACACCGTCCTGCGCGATCTCGTCGTCGAGGGCGGCCGAGTCGTCGGCATCGACGTCGAGTCGGGCGGCGTGCGCCGACGCCTCCGCGCGGACGCCGTCATCCTGGCCACCGGGGGTGCCGGACAGCTCTACGCCCACACGACCAATCCGGCCTCGGCCACCGGCGACGGGATCGCTGCGGCCCTGCGCGCCGGCGCCGCCGTGGCGGATCTCGAATTCGTGCAGTTCCACCCCACCGCCCTCGCCGTGGGCGAGGCGTTCCTGGTCTCCGAGGCGGTGCGCGGGGACGGTGCCGTGCTGGTCGACGACGCGGGGCGCCGGTTCGCCTTCGACGCGCACCCCGACGGCGAACTTGCCCCGCGTGACGTCGTGGCCCGTGCCAATGCTCGCGCGATGGCGGCCCAGGGCGGCCGCCCCGTCCGGCTGGACGCGACCGGTCTCGGCGCCGCGCGCCTGGCTCAACGCTTCCCCACGATCGACGCCGCCGTGCGGGCGCGGGGCCTGGACTGGTCGCGGGAGCCGATCCCCGTCACCCCCGCCGCGCACTACTTCATGGGGGGTGTCGTGACCGACCTCGACGGGCGGACCACGATGCCCGGTCTCTACGCCGTGGGCGAGACCGCGCGCACCGGCGTGCACGGCGCGAACCGGCTGGCATCCAACTCCCTCCTCGAGGGCGCCGTGTTCGGCGCCCGCGCGGGAGAAGCCGCCGCGTCGGACACCGCATGGCCGAACGTCGACGCCCCCGCCGCCGTTCCGCTCGCCGCCGTCGCCCCGGCGGCGGACGCGCCGCCGTTCTCGCGCCCGGCACTGCAGCAGCTCATGTGGGACGACGCCGGACTCGTCCGCGACGACGCCGGTCTGCGCCGGGCCGCCGGCATCCTGGCCGCATGGAGCGCCGACACGCGCCCCCGCGGCGCCGAGGACGACGCCCTGCTCCTGCTGGCGCGGCACGTCGTGGCGGCCGCGCTCGCGCGCACCGTCTCGGTCGGCGCGCACTTCCGCTCGGACGAGGCCTCCTCGTCGCCCACCGCCGTATCCGTCCCTGCCACCCAGGAGGCCTTCGCATGCTGACCCGCGCCGCGATCGACCGCGTCGTCACCGCCGCCCTCGAAGAGGACGCCCCGTGGGGGGACCTCACGAGCGAGACCCTCATCCCGGCCGGCGCGACGGCCCGCGCCGAGCTCGTGGCCCGAGAGATCGGCGTGTTCAGCGGGAGTGACGTGTTCCGGGCCGCCTTCACGCTGACCGACCCCACCATCGGGGTCGAGGTGCGCGTCGCCGACGGCGCGGAGTTCGTCCCGGGCGAAGTCCTCGCCGTGGTGTCCGGGCCCGCGCGCGGCGTGCTCACCGCAGAGCGCATCGGCTTGAACTTCGTGCAGCGCATGTCGGGGATCGCCTCACTGACGAGCCGCTACGTCGCCGCGGTGGCCCACACCGGCGCCCGCATCGTCGACACCCGCAAGACGACTCCCGGGCTGCGCGCGATCGAGCGCCAAGCCGTCCGCGACGGCGGAGGGCACAACCACCGCTTCTCCCTCTCGGACGCGGTCATGGCCAAGGACAACCACCTCGCCGTGCTCGCTGCCAGCGGGATGCCGCTGACGCAAGCCCTCGAGAGCGCGATCGCGCGGCTGCCGCACACCACCCACGTCGAGGTCGAGGTCGACCGTCTCGACCAGATCGACGCGGTGCTCGCGGCGGGCGTCGACACGATCATGCTCGACAACTTCTCGCTCGACGACCTGCGCGCCGGGGTCGAGAAGATCGCCGGGAGCGCCGTGGTCGAGGCCTCGGGAGGAGTGACGCTCGACACCGTGCGCGCGATCGCCGAGACCGGCGTCGACGTCATCTCCGTCGGCGCGCTCACCCACTCCGCGCCGGCACTCGACCTCGGTCTCGACATCCGCATCCGCACGACGTGAGCCTGTACCTCGACAACGCCGCGACGACCCCGGTCCGCCCCGAGGTCGTCGACGCGATGGCGCCGTACCTCACCCGCTGGTTCGGCAACCCGTCGAGCCACCACGAGGTCGGCGAAGCCGCGGCATCCGCTCTCGACGACGCCCGCGCGCGCGTCGCGGGCGTCCTCGGGATGCGACCCGGCGACATCGTGTTCACTTCGGGGGGCACCGAGTCGAACAACACCGCGATCAAGGGGCTCGTGCTCGGTGTCCTCCCCCGCGGCAAGCGGCACCTGGTGACCACGGCGATCGAGCATGAGTCGGTGCTCGCCTCTGCCGACTACCTCGCGCGGCTCCACGGCGTCGACGTGACCCACGCCCCCGTCGATGGCACGGGACTCCTCGACCCCGACGACCTCGCCGCGGCGCTCCGCGACGACACGGCCCTCGTCAGCATCGGATACGCCAACAACGAAGTCGGCACGGTTCAGGATGCCGCGACCCTCGCCGCGGTCGCACGGGAGCGGGGCGTCCCCCTGCACCTCGACGCCGTCCAGGCCGCGGGGTGGCTGCCGCTGTCCGGGCTCGGCGCGGACGCCCTCACGATCGCGGGGCACAAGATCGGCGCCCCGAAGGGCACCGGAATCCTCGCCGTCCGTGGACGCCTGCCGCTCGAACCGCTGCTGCACGGCGGCGGACAGGAACGCGGACGCCGCTCCGGAACGCCGGACGTGGCCGGTGCCGTCGCGATCGCCACGGCACTGTCGCTCGCCGAGGCCGAACGCGCTGCGGAGGCCGCACGTGTCACGGATCTGCGCGACACGTTCATCGCCCGAGTGCTGCACGCCGTTCCCGGCGCCCGTCTGACCGGCCACCCGACGCGGCGGCTTCCCGGGACCGCGAGCTTCGTCTTCCCCGGCATCAACGGCGAGACCGTGCTGCTCGAACTCGAACGCCGCGGCATCGTCTCGTCGAGCGGGTCGGCGTGCGCGGCGGGCAGCGACGAGGCGTCGCACGTGCTGCTCGCCCTGGGCATCGACGCGGACGACGCCCGCACCGCCGTGCGGTTCACGCTGCCGCACGGGCTGACGCGGAATCTCGACGTCGTGGCAACCGCCGTCGCCGAGGCGGTCGCCGCCGTAAGATCGCGCGGGTGACTTCCCCCGCGATCACCGTGATCGTCCCCGGTCGCGACGTCGAGGAGTTCGCGCTCGAGGCGCTGCGCTCGCTCGAGGCGCAGACCCACCCGCGCTGGACCGCCGTCCTCGTCGATGACGCCTCGGTCGACGGCACCCGGGGGATCTTCGCCGACGCCGCCGCGGCCGACCCGCGCTTCCGCGTCGTCCGGCATCCCGAACCGCGAGGACTCGGGGCCGCCCGCAACACCGGGCTCTCGCTCGTCGAGACGCCCTTCCTCGCGTTCCTCGACGCCGACGACCGCATGCGTCCGGACGCCCTGGAACGACTCGCCGCGACCCTCGAGGACTCCGGCAGCGACTTCGTCGTCGGCGCCTACGTGCGCCTGCGACCGGATGCCGACGGCCCGGGCTACACCGCCGGGGCCGTCCAGCCCTGGGTGACGGCGGCCACCGATCCCGCCCGGCGCGCGACGACGCTCGCGCAGCACCCCGCGGCATCCGGGAACATCGTCGCGTGGTCCAAGCTCAGCCGGACCGCGTTCTGGCGCGCGCACGACCTGCGCTTCCCCGAGGGTCGCTACTACGAGGATCAGGTCGTCGCGCAGCGGATGTACACGCTCGCGACCGCCTTCGACGTCGTCCCCGACGTCGTGGTGGAGTGGCGGGAGCGGCGCGACCGGAGTTCGATCACGCAGCGTCTGAGCGAGGTGGACGTGCTGCGCGACTACCTCGAGGCGCTCGGTGAGGGCATCGCCCTGCTGCGCGCGGCGGGAGCCGACGCGGCCGTGGCCGAACGCGGGCGACTCATCCGCACCCTCGATCTGCCGCCGCTGCTGCGCCTCGCCGAGACGCACCCCGACCCGACCTACCGCATCGCGCTCGAGGCGTTCCTCGAGACGCTGCCGGCGTAGCGAACCGGCCGCGCGTCGACGCGGCCGAGGCCGTCACGTCGGCGACTGGTCCGCGCGTCGCGTGACCAGCGCCGGCCGCTCGAGGTCGGCGCGGTCGTGCTCCTCCTCGGTGAGGACGAACGACGCCGCCATCTGCTCCGCGGCCAGACCCGTGTACAGGCCGCCCGCGGCGAGGAGCTCGGCGTGCGTCCCGGACTCGACGATGCGGCCCGCATCGACGACATGGATGCGATCGGCTCCGACGACGGTCGACAGCCGATGCGCGATCGACAGGGTCGTGCGACCGTGCGACGCCGTCTCGAGAGCCTCTTGCACGATGCGCTCGGAGACGGTGTCCAGCGCGCTGGTGGCCTCGTCGAGCAGCAGTACGGGCGGGTCCTTCAGGAGCACCCGCGCGATCGCGATGCGCTGCTTCTCCCCACCCGACAGGCGGTAGCCGCGCTCGCCGACGATCGTGTCGTAGCCGTCCTCGAAACCGGCGATGACGTGGTGGATGTTCGCCGCGCGGCACGCCGCCTCGATCTCGGCATCCGTCGCCTCGGGCTTGGCGTAGCGGAGGTTCTCGCGCACCGTCGCGTGGAACAGATACGTCTCTTGCGAGACAATGCCGATGTTGTCGATGATCGATGCGCGCTCGAGGGCCCGCACGTCGGTTCCCGAGAACAGCACCGCCCCGGCGCTGGCCTCGTACATGCGCGGGGTGAGGTACAGGATCGTCGTCTTGCCCGCGCCCGAGGGCCCGACGAAGGCGACGTGCTGACCGGGCTCGACGACGAACGAGACCCCACCGAGGGTCGGACGCGCATGGTCGGGGGCGTCGGGGTAGCGGAAGACGACGTCGCGGAACTCCACGCGTCCCACGGGACCCGGCGCCGCCGAGACGGGGATCGCCTCGGGCGCATCGGCGATCGCCGGCTTCAGGTCGAGGTATTCGAAGATGCGGGCGAACAGCGCCGACGAGGTCTGCACGTCGAGGGCGACGCGCATGAGCCCCATGAGCGGCATGAGCAAGCGCGCCTGCACCGTGGTGAACGCGACGATCGTGCCCGCCGTGAGCGTCCCTGCTCCGCTGCCGACGAGCAGCCCCGCGACGAGGTAGATGATGGCCGGGACGCTCGCCATGATGACCTGCACGACCGCGAAGAAACGCTGACCGCTCATCGCCTGACGCACCTGCAGGCGCACCTGGTTGGCGTTCTCGGCGTCGTATCGCGCGGACTCCGTGCGCTGACGGTTGAACGACTTCGACAGCAGGATGCCGGACACGCTCAGCGTCTCTTGCGTGATGGCCGACAGCTCGGACAGGGACTCCTGCGTCTGCGCCGCGATACGCGCGCGCACCTGCCCGACCCGTCGCTGCACGAGCACGAGGATCGGCATGATGACCACCGCGATGAGGGTCAGCCGCCAGTCGATCAGGATCATCGCCACGAGCGAGGCCACCACCGTGACCGAATTGCCGAGGATGCTGGTGACCGTGTTCGTCAGCACGCCCGAGACCCCGCCGACGTCGTTCTGCAGACGCGACTGGATGACACCGGTCTTGGTGCGAGTGAAGAAGCCGAGCTCCATCGCCTGCAGGTGGTCGAACAAGCGCACACGCAGATCGCCCGTCACCCGATTGCCGACCGTCGCCGTGAACCACGTCTGCGCGACGCCCAGCCCGCCCGAGATCAGGAAGAGCCCGATCATCGCCGCCACGAGACCGGCCAGCAGTCTCAGGTCCACCGGAGAACCGTCGACGGGGAAGAGCGCGTCGTCGAAGATCCGCTGCACCAGCAGCGGCGGGATCACCGCGACCGCCGCCCCCACCACGACGAGCACGACCGTGACCGCGATGCGGGCCCGATAGGGGCGGAAGAGTGAGGCGACCCGCCGCCCCAGGTCGGGAACGCGCGGCGCCTCGGCGTTGCGCTGCCGTTGGGTTTCCGCGTACACGCCGCGGAACATGCTGCCACCCGTGCCGCCCATGCTCATGCCGGTCAGCCTACGTCCGGCCGCCGACACGGCGGCGCTCAGGGCCCGGACATCACGGCACGCTAGGATCAGGCACGCGCTGTCGTCGCCTCCGACCGCCTCGACCCGTTTCCCGCTCGCCGGGAATACGCGCCCGCTTCGCGCCGTTACCTCCGAAGCTCGTCGCCTTCGTGACGCCTGGACGCCTGCCCCGATTGGACCCCGCCTTGGCCGCCACCACCGGAACCTCCACCGCCCCGCCCACATCGGCCTCGGGTGTCACTGCCGAACAGAGCCGCGTCATCTGGCTCCTGCTCATCGCGGCGTTCGTGGCGATCCTCAACGAGACCACGATGAACGTGGCGATCCCGTTCCTCATCCGCGACCTGGGCATCACCGCCGTCGCCGCCCAGTGGCTGACCACCGCTTTCATGCTGACGATGGCCGTCGTCATCCCCATCACGGGCTTCCTCCTGCAGCGCTTCACCACACGCCAGGTGTTCGTCGCCGCGATGACACTGTTCTCGGCCGGAACGCTCGTGGCGTTCCTCTCCCCCGGTTTCGAGCTGCTCGTCGTCGCCCGCGTCATCCAGGCCTCCGGCACCGCGATCATGCTGCCGCTGCTGATGACGACGATCATGACGATCGTGCCGCCGCAGCAACGCGGCCGCATGATGGGGCGCGTCAGCATCGTCATGGCCCTCGCCCCCGCGATCGGACCCACGATGTCGGGTCTGGTGCTGCAGTCGCTCGGCTGGCACTGGATCTTCGGGATCGTCCTCCCGATCGCCCTCGTCGCGCTGTTCGTCGGCGCTCGGTGGATCCACAACCTCGGCGAGACCCGCAAGGCCCCCATCGATGTCCTGTCCGTGATCCTCTCGGCCTTCGGCTTCGGTGGACTGGTGTTCGGCCTCAGCCAGATCGGCGGCGGACACGGTGCCGGAGCCGATGCCGCCGCCGCCCAGTCGGCGTCGACCGTGACCCTCGTCGTCTCGCTCGTCGTCGGCGTCGCCGGCCTCACGCTCTTCGTGCTGCGTCAGCTGCGGCTTCAGAAGGGCGGAACGGCCCTGCTCGATCTGCGGGTCTTCCGCTCGCTGAACTTCTCCCTCTCGGTCACGCAGCTCGGGGTGATGTCGCTGGCGTTCTTCGGGGCGATCACGCTGCTGCCGCTCTACCTGCAGAACGTCTTGGACAAGACCCCCCTCGAGACCGGCCTGGCCGTGCTCCCCGGGTCGCTCGCGATGGGCCTGGCCGGGCCCCTCATCGGCCGGCTCTACGACCGCTTCGGCACGCAGGTCCTCCTCGTGCCCGGCGCCGTCATCACCAGCGGCACGCTGTGGTTCTACTCCACGGTGGGGACGGACACGTCGTTCGTGCTGCTCATCGTCGCGCAGACGGTGCTGTCGATCGGCCTTGCGCTGTCGTTCACGCCCCTGTTCACGGCATCCCTCGGCTCGGTCGCGCCGCAGTTCTACTCCTACGGCTCCGCCGTGGTCGGCACCGTGCAGCAGGTCGCCGGAGCCGCCGGCATCGCCCTGCTGGTCACCGTGATGTCCTCGGTGTCCGCGTCCCACGGCGGAGGACTCGAGGCGGACGCCGCGGGAGCGCGCATGGCGTTCATGATCGCGGCGATCGTCTCGCTGCCGCTCATCGTCGGAGCGTTCCTGATCCGCAAGCCCGCCGACCAGATCGACGGAGTCCCGCTCGCGCACTGAGCTCGATCGGGCTCACCCGATCGAGCAGGAGCCCCCCGCGCACCGATAGGTGGGAGGGGTGCGGTCGTCGTCCGAGGCCTCGGGCGTCAGAAGCGTGAGGATGGGCTTCGACGGGGTCTCGGTTTCGGGGGTGCTCTCACCGGACATGCGCTCCATGCTACGCCCGCGCGCAGGAACGGGGGCCGGTCGTACGCGGGACTTCCGCGGTACCCGGCGGGCACGGCATCCGCAACCCCCGTCCCGGTGTCAGGGCCTCTTCCTAGCGTGGACTGATCCCCACCCCAGCGAGAGGAGTCCCCATGACGGATCTCACCGGAAAGCGCATCGCCTTCCTTCTGACCGACGGCTTCGAAGACAGCGAGCTCACCAGCCCCTGGGAGGCCGTCACCGCGGCCGGCGCCGAGGCCGTTCTGGTCTCTCCCGCAGACGGCACCGTCACCGGGGAGAAGGGTCACGAGCAGAAGGTCGACCTCCCCGTCGGTTCCGCGACGGCCGATGACTTCCACGCACTCGTGCTGCCCGGCGGCGTCCAGAACGCCGACGACATCCGGATCGTGAAGGATGCCGTGCACTTCACGCGGGCGTTCTTCGACCAGCACAAGCCGGTCGCGGTCATCTGCCACGGCGGGTGGATCCTCACCGAGGCGGACGTGCTGAAGGGCCGCACGCTGACGAGCTACCCGACGCTGCAGACCGACCTGCGCAACGCCGGCGCCACGTGGGTCGACGAGGAGGTCCACGTCGACCAGGGCCTCGTCTCGAGCCGTAACCCCGACGACCTGCCCGCGTTCAACGCCAAGCTCGTCGAAGAGGTCGCCGAGGGAAAGCACTCCGGCCAGACGGCCTGACCCGCACGCCGGTCCCCGCGGGCCGCGGTGCCCGCACGCCGAGACTGCATCCCACTGACATCCCCACTGCACGCTGCCGTGGAGTTGTCAGGCGGGTGCAGTCTCGCGGTTTGGGGCGCCGCGCCCCCTCCCACCCGTCAGGCGGAGAGCGGCTGGCAGGACGGGCAGTACTGACCGCCGCCCTTCGTCCCGGGGATGTCCTCGATCGTGCCGCCGCAGTCGGGGCAGGGCTCGCCCGTCCGGCCGTGCACCCGCATCGACGCGACCTTCGCCGCCTTCTGCTCGGCGATCGGGATGCCGTCGCGCGCGGCGACGGCGCCGTCCAGGACCTCGCGCACCGCCGTGTGCAGCCGCGTGACCTCGTCGTCGCTCAGCGAGGCGGCCTGGGCCACGGGAGACAGCCGCGCGACGTACAGGATCTCGTCCGAGTAGGCGTTGCCGATCCCCGCGAGGGACTCCTGCTCCTGCAGCAGCGCCTTGAGCTGCTTGCGTCGTCGACCGAGCGCGGTGACGAGCGCCTCGCGTGAGAAGCCCGGGTCGGCGGCATCCGGTCCGAGTTTGGCGACCGCCGCCACGTCGTCGGGCGCGTCCACGACGTGCAGTTGCACCGACAGCCACTCCCCCGCGTCGGTGATCCCGAGCACGCCGTCGTCGAACGTCACGCGCGCGATCAGCGCCGCGCCGTTCGCGGGAGGATCGGATGCCGTTGCGTCGTCGCTCCACGTCGCCCATCCCGCGCGACCGAAGCCGATCGAGAGGTGGGTGCCGTCGGCGTCGAGGTCGATGTGCTTACCGTGCCGATCGACGCTCCCGACGGTGCGGCCGACGATCTCGTCGAGCGGTCGCGCGCGGGTCTTGAGGGCGCGGAACTCGGTCAGCTCGACGCCGCGCACGACGCGGCCGGTGAGGCGCTCACGCAAGAACCGCGTGAGCGCCTCGACCTCGGGCGCCTCGGGCACCGTCGAGGTTCCTCGTCAGGCCCCGGGCTCGGACGCCGTGGGCGACGTCCCCGAGGTGGATGCCGGTGCGGCCTCGGTGGTCGCGCTCGTCTCGGACGGGCGGTGAGACGCGTCGGCGAAGGCGTCCGCGACGGCACGCCCCTGGATGATCGCGGTCAGGTCGATGCCGGTGGCGGCCCGGACCGCCTCGAACGACGACCGCAGGCCCGTGGCCGACTCGGCCGCGAGGTGGCCGCTGGCACCCTCGCCCCCGAGCACGGTGATGTTGCCCACGCGGTCATACCCCTTGGCGAACTCCGCCATCATCGGCACGAGCGCCTCCAGCGCGCGCTGCGCGAGCAGCGCCTCCTGGTTGTGCGAGAGGGCCTCGGCCTCGGCGCGGATCGCTTCGGCCCGGGCCTCACCGGCCAGGCGGACGGCTTGCGCGTCGGCCTCTGCGCGCACGCGGACGGCGGCCGCTTCCTGCTCGGCGATCTGGGCGCGGGCCTCGGCGGCCTTGATCTGCGCGTACGCCTCGGCGTCGGCTTCCTTCTGCCGCTGGTACAGGTCGGCGTCGGCGACGCGGGCGACCTCGGACTCGAGGCGTGCCTGCGTGTTCTGCGCCTCCTGCTGCAGCACGGCCTGCCGACGCTCGGCACGCGTGAGTGCCTCCGCCTGCTCGGCCTCGGCGTTCGCCCGGCCGACCTCGGCCTTGGCCGCGGCGCTGTTCTTGTCGAGCGCGGTCTGCTCGATGAGGTTGGCCTCGTCGGTCGCGATCTGACGCGCGCGGATCTCGCGGACCGCGTTGATGCGCGCGACCTCCGCCTCGCGCTTGACGCGCTCGACCTCGGTCGCTCCGAGCGCGGAGATGTAGCCGTTGGTGTCGGTGATGCCCTGGATCTGGAAGGAGTCGAGGATCAGTCCCTGCGACGACAGATCCTGCTTGATGCCCTCCGCGATCTGGTCCGCCAGCCGCTGGCGGTCGCGCATGAGCTCTTCGACGGTGAGCGTGGCCACGACGCCGCGCAGCGCGCCCTCGAGCTGCTCGGTCGTGAACTGCTCGATGGCCTTGTCCTGCGAGGCGAACCGCTCGGCCGCGCGGCGCACGGACTCGGGATCGGATCCGATCTTGACCAGCGCGACACCGCTGACGTTGACCGTCACACCGGTGGAAGACTGCGCGGTGGGCTCCATCTTGATCTGACGGGCACGCAGCGAGATCATCTCGCCGCGTTGGGTCAGCGGGTTGACGATCGCGCCACCGCCGGTGATGACGGTGATGCGCGACGAGTTGCCGTCGGCGGCCTTCTGGCGCTTACCGACGATGACCAGGGCTTCGTCGGCCTTCGCGACGCGGTACCACCCGCGAATGATGCCGGCGACGATGAGGATGACGACGATGGCGACGACGAGAGCGATGACGACGACGAGACCGATCGCCCCCAGAGCGGCGAGTTCCATGCTTCTCCTTCGATGGGCACCGCCGAGGCGGCGCGGGGGAATTCTCTCCAACCTATCGGGAGGGTCTCCCGGGCTGTCCACCCCCACGGATCCCCCCGGAGGTCACCACGTGCCGGTGAGGGCGCGTACCGTGGAGGGTGAGGCGGCCCGAACCGCCGCAAGAAGGGTCCCCCATGAAGATCGTGTCCTCGTCGGATTGGCGGGATGCCATCGCCTTCGATGCTCCCGTCCTCGTCGCCGATGTCGTCCCCGGAGAGCCCACCCGTTGCGTCGGGTGCGGAGCCGAGGGAGAGCTGTTCGACCGCGGTGAGTTGTGGGCGGTCAAGCACCGCCATCCCAAGCACCACGGCGGCTTCGTGCGCTTCTACTGCGCCGCGCACAAGCCCGAGCCGGCCCCCGCCCCGCCGGCACCGATCGAGCTCAAGAAGGTGCGCGCGTCCGCCCCGCGCGCCGAGCGCCGCGTCGCCGGCCCGAAGCCCGTGGCGCCGAGCGACCGGCCGTTGCGCACGATGTGCCCCGACTGCTTCGTCGAGGTCTCGGCGGGCGGCGACTGCGGCATGTGCGGCGCACAGGTCGTCTGACGCTTCACGACAGAACCGCCCCGGTCGCGTGCGACGGGGCGGTTCTGTCGTTCGTGGCTCAGCGTGCCGAGATGGTCCAGCCGGCCTCGTGCGAGGCACCGGGGTCGAGCGAGACGACGCCGGTGGCGAAGTCGTAGGCGTCGTCGTTGAAGGCGTCGGGTGCGCACGTCATCGGTTCCACCGCGAGCCCGGCGCGGTGTCCGGGCGTCCCGGGTCCGGTCGGCTGGTCGGCCGTGTGGATCTGCACCCACGCGCAGTCCTCGGCCCAGCTCATCGCCACCCCCGTGCCCGACGGGTCGGTGAGGGTGACGGTCGTGCGACCGTCGGCATCCCGGATCAGGCCGGTGTACGCGTGGTCGATCTCGACGGCACCGAGCACGCGCGCGTCGCGGAAGTCGAAACGCTCCGCGTCGGAGGTGACGGATGCCAGGGCCACCGGCGACAGCCGGTCGGGCGTCACCTCGAGCACGGTGTCGGCCGGGAGGCCCAGCGTCCACTCGTCCAGCGCGGCGGGACCGCCGACGAGGTACGGGTGGGGGCCGGTGCCCCACGGCGCGGGCGTGTCCGACAGGTTCGTCGCCCGGACGGTCTGCGTGAGGCCGTCGGCATCCAGTCGGTACGTGGTCGACACGACGAGCCACCAGGGGTAGCCGGCCTGTGCGGGGACGGTCGCCGTGAGCGTGACAGCGTCCTCCGAGGCCTCGAGCACGTTCCAGTCGACCCACGACAGCAGCCCGTGCAGCGCGTGGCCGCGCTTCGGCTCCGTGAGCGGCAGTCGGTGCTCCTGGCCGTCGAAGCGGTGGATGCCGTCGACCACGCGGTTCGGCCACGGCGCCAGCGTCGTGCCGCGGTAGGCGGGGCGCAGCTCGTCGGCGTCGAACGGCACGACGAGGTCACGACCCTCGTACGTGAGCGAGCGGAGGGAGGCACCGACGCTCGCGATGGCGGCTTCGTAGCCGTGGGCACGGAGGACGACGGGGGTACCCGAGACCAACGTCGGGGTCTCGGTGGGAACGGCAGCGGTCATGCCGCCATTATCCCGGGGATGATCGCCGTGCACGGCACCCCCGGGGCGCGGCGAGCGCCGGGCCTCCGCGTCGCCCTCCGGAAACGACGAATGCCCCGACCGCGACGGGTCGGGGCATTCGGGGAGGGCGACTTACTTGAAGGCGTCCTTGACGTTCTCGCCGGCCTTCTTGACGTTGGCCTTGGTCTGGTCGGCCTGACCTTCGGCCTCGAGACGCTCGTTGTCGGTGGCCTTGCCGGTGGCTTCCTTCGCCTTACCGGTCAGGTCTTCCGCGGCGTTCTTGATCTTGTCGTCGAGTCCCATGTCGGCTCCTCCCGTCGTGGTATTCCGGGTATCTCCCGATACCCTCCACGGTAGACACGGCTTTCGACCCCGTCGGGGGGCTTGAAAAACCGCTCCGGGTGAGGAAGAGCGTGCGACACGAGATCGCGACGGGTGAGGTTCGTGGGAGTGCGCGAGGGGAAACGCATGGGGGAAACGCAGGACCATACTGATGACCTGAGCGCGTTCGCGGGATTGCTGGACAAGGCGCCCGCGGCATCCGGATCGGGCCGGGCGGGGCGGATCGTCCTCATCGTCTTCCTGGCGAGCGTGCTGGTGGTCCTCGGCGCGGGCGGCGGATACGTGTGGTGGGCCTCGGCGGCACCGCTGGCTCCGCCGACCGTCACGACTCAACCGCCCGCCGTCGCTGCCGGCCAACCCGCCGCGATCGGCATGCCGGCGTCGGGGGCGATGCGTGTCAGCGTCACCGGCGGCGAGGACTACCTCGGGGCGGAAGCCGACGGCGCGCGGGTCGCCTCGGGCGGCGACGATCCGCGGCCGATCGCGAGCATCGCGAAGCTCGTCACCGCGCTCGTCGTCCTGGACCGGCATCCGCTCGACGGGGCGAACGATCCCGGCCCCACTCTCGCCTTCACCAAGGCCGACACCGACCTGTACGACCAGTTCTACGTCCGCGGGGTCACGATCGCCCGGATGCCGGACGGATCGAGCATGTCGCTCCACGACGCCCTCGCGACGATGCTGCTGCCTTCGGCGAGCAACTACGCCGTCGCGGTCGCGCGATGGGGCTTCGGGTCGGAGGGCGCGTACGTCGACGCCGCTCGCGCATGGCTCGCGGCGAACGGGTTGGAGTCGACACGGATCGTGGATGCCACGGGCATCGACGAGCGCAACACGAGCACGCCGCGCGACCTCGTGGCGCTCGGGAAGATCGCCAAGGCGAACCCGGCCCTGGCCAGGATCGTGGGGATGTCCTCGATCTCTCTGCCCGGCGGGCCCGGGACCGTCACCAACACGAACGGCCTGCTCGGGACCGAGGGCATCCGGGGCCTCAAGACGGGGAACCTGGGCGAGGGCACCTTCAACCTGCTGTTCAGCTCACTCCTCGACGTCGGCATCGGCGCGCCCTTGACGATCACCGGGGTCCGCCTCGGAGGAGAGAGCCACGACAGCACCGATCAGGACGTCGTGACGGTGCTCCAGAGCATCCGCGCCGGGTTCCACGAGGTGCCGGTCGGGACCGTCGGTGACGAGCTCGGCGAGATCACCACCGCGTGGGGCGCGCGCGCCGAGATCGTGCTTGGTCGCAGCGCGGCGCTGATGACCTGGTCGGACACCCCGGTCGTCACGGCGCTCGACGTCCAGACCCCCGAGCGCTACGCCGACGGCGAGTCGGTCGGCACGATCACCTGGACCGCCGGGCCGAACAAGGCGACCGCCGACGTGAAGATCTCGGGCGAGCTCGAGGAACCGACGCTCTGGTGGCGCCTGACGCACCCGGGCGAGCTGGGCTGATCAGCTCCGCCGCTTCTCGAACCGGAACATGAGGTCGGGCCCGCGCTCGTCGTCGTCGGCCGTCGTCGGATGGGGGCTGTTCGGGTCGGGGTGTCCGGGGTGGAAGAACTCGACGATGTGGAACCCGCACCGGTTGACGTAGAAGTGGATGTTGCGAGTGTCGAAGTACGGGGTCATCGTCTCCCACACCTCGGCATCGGGGTAGTGCTCCTCGAGCGCGCGCCACGTCGCCGATCCCACTCCCCTGCCCTGCGCCGCCGTGTCCATGAACAGCAGGTCCAGACTTCGGCGGCGTCCCCCGTCCTTCATCGAAACGACGGCTCCGCCGACGCTCTGCCCGTCGACGAGCACGTTCCAGGAGTCGGCCCCGGGTGCGTCGATGGACTCCCGGATCTCCCCGACCGAGATGACGGGCTCCGAGCCGGCGTGACCGGGCTCCGCCGCCTCGGCACCGGCGGTGAACGCCTCCTGGAGGCGCACGATGAAGGCGGGCTCTTCTGCCGGCTCGAGCGGACGCAGTTGCACGGTAGTCACGGTGGCATTCTCCCCTGCCTGCCGGCGCTCGTTCACCCCTCCACCGTTTCGATTCGCTGCGAACGACGAACCCGACGCCCATCGGCGGCTGAGGACCGCAGTCGAGCCCCCGGTCGAGTGACCGGGGGCTCGGACGTGCGCTCGACACATACTGGGGTACGTGGACCTCCGACCGTCGCTCACCCCTCCTCGCATCGACACCGCGATCGTTCCGCGACTCGCCGCTCTCGTCAAGGAGATCGACCTCCTCCCTGACGGCGAGGCGGCGGCACAGATCGCGGCGTTCAACACCGCCGTCGGATCGACCCTGGTGCACCAGGACTTCCGGGAGTACTTCGCCAGTCAGTCGGCGGAGGAGTTCGCGAGAGCCCATCTCATCGAACACGCTGTCACCCCCACCCCCGGCATCACGCGGGAGGAGATCGTCGAGCTGTTGCGCCGAGCGATGTCGTCCCGCAGCCAGGAAGACGTCGAGACCTATCACGCCCTACTCCGCGTCAACGGTGCCGGGAAGGCGATCGGCTGGATCTACTGGCCCCCGGATGCCGACGTGATCCCGGGCGCCTGGGACGAGGGGCGGGAGATCGGCGAATACGACCCGTCCGCGGAGCAGATCGCGGAATGGCTGTTCGCGGTTCAGCTGCGGCCCGAAGGCTGACGCACGGGCCGATGGTTGCTCGTCAGCGCTCCGCTGAGACATCGGGCGCGTCCAGAGCGGTCGCCGCGCCCCCGCGCATCGGGAGGGCGGCGACCAGCGTCACCCCGAGCAGCACCGTCAGATACACGACGAAACTGAAACCGCCCGCCGTGGCGTGGTAGACGAGCGGAGCGGTGCCGCCGAACAGCGAGTTGGCCACGGCGTACCCGAGGCCCACACCGAGGGCACGGATGTGGGCGGGGAAGACCTCCGCCTTGGCGATGCCGTTGACCGAGAGGTAACAGGTCAGAACCGCGAACGCGAGGACCAGGATGCCGAAGACCACCGCCGGCGATGTCACCCGGGCGGCCGCGGTCACGAGGAACCCCGCGCCCAGGACACCCGCTGCACCGAAGGCGATGAGCAGAGGCTTCCGGCCGATCCGGTCGCTCAGCGCCCCGCCGAGCGGCTGCATCAGCAGCAGCACGACGAAGGCCGCGAGCACGACCCCGGTCGTCGTGGACTCGGCCGCGTGTCCGCCCGCGGCGAAGGACGCCTCGCGGAGGACGGAGGGCACCGTGACCGTCGCGGTGTAGAACGCCGCGCTGCCTCCCGCTGTCAGCAGGATCACCCAGATGAGCGGCCGCCAGTATGTGCGGACCAACTCGGCGATCGTCGAGGCCGGTGGGGTGGTGAATGGGCCGACCACCGGCGCTGGCTGCGGCTTCGCCCGCGCCCACAGCAGCGATGCCAGACCGGCCGCGCCGCCCGCGACGAACGCGACCCGCCACCCCCACTCCGACACCGCCGCGCGATCGCTGATCAGCAGGAGCACCAGGAGCGTTCCCTGCGCGAGCACGAGACCGCCGACGATCGTGGTGGCCTGGAACGAGGCGAAGAATCCGCGGTGCCCCCGCGTGCCCGACTCCGACAACAACACCGTGGCCGCCGCGTACTCGCCCCCGGTGGCGATGCCCTGAACGACACTCACGACCACGAGGATCACGGCCGCCCACGCCCCGATCGACCGCTCGGTCGGCGCGACCGCGAGAGCGACGGAACCCGCGGACATCAGGGTGACCGCGGCCACGAGTGCCCGTTGCCTCCCCCGACTATCAGCAAGCCGACCGAACAGCCACGAGCCGACCGGCCGCACGACGAAGGTCACGGCAAACAGGCCGTACACAAAGAGCAGCGAGTCCGGTGAGTTGGGATCGAAGAACTCGGTGCGGAAATACGGGGCGAAGATCGCGTAGACGTAGAGGTTGAACCACTGCGCGAGGTTCGGCACGGAGCCCGCGAGGATGGCCCGCACCCGCGCCCGGCGCTCCGGAGTCGACCCCGGTGCGGCCGGTGGGGTGGGGTTCACGCGCCGACTCTAGCGAAGGTCGTCGCGGGAGCGGCCTCGGAGCCGCTGAAACACGCATTGGCCGGCGCGGGGTCGCGCCGCATCGACGAGGCGAATCGGCTCGTCTACATCGCCGACGACACGCACGTCACGGTGCTGCAGGCGCGATACCGCTACTGCCATCGGCGACCCTCAGACCTCAGCCTTCGGCCGTACCCAGCTCTGTTCGGAGCGGCCACGGCTCGTACCAGACGTCGGCGAACGCCGAGACCTCGTCGGCGAGCCGTGCCGCGACGCCCTCCCCCGCCGCGCGCCACGCCTCGCAGGATGCCGCGTCCTTCCACCCGTCGAACGGGTCGAAGTTCGCCTCCCACAGGGCGTTCCACGCGGCGATGTCGCGACGGAGCGCATCGGACAGCCCATAGTCGTCGGGCGTCGTCGTGTACCCGACGTCCCACGTCGGTGTCGAGTCCTCCCACAGCGGCCAGTCCCGGCCGTAGTCCGGGAATAGCCGGATGGAACGTCGCACCGGAGGGGTTCCGTTCATGGCCGGAAGCCTACGTGGGGAGCCTGCTCAGTTGTTGAAGCGGGACTCCACCACGTCGCGGTCACGCAGCTGAAGCAGGCGGATCACAGCTCGATGAGGTGCTGCAGGAAGGTGCGGGCAGCCGCGACATCAATCGAGGCCCGGTGGGATCCATCGAAAACTACACCCCAGTCAGCGCTGAACTGGGTCACCCCACGACTGCCTCGCCCTGCCCAGTGGTGCTGCACTCCGGTAACACGGAGGAGTTCTCGATCAAGGACGGGCACGAGAGAGGAAACAACCCGCTCACGATCGGTGTCGATACCAATCGCCAGTATTGCTGCCACCGACCCCGGTTGCGCAAGGAAATCGAGCATTTTGTCGACGTTATAGGCCTTTGGCGCGGAGGATCGATTCAAGCGTTTGGATTTGACGTCGATGGAAAGCTGTCCGTCTGCGAGAGCAACCCCGAGGTCATCGAGGCGATGCCCGTTCTCACCGCCCGTGATCAAACGCTCCACTTCCTGCCCACGGAGATTGCCATTCTCATTCCGCGCCGCATCAAGAATCGCACGTTGCGCCCCCTGCACTCGAGAAGCGAGTTCGACCGAGATAGCAAGGTAGTGGGGCGTGTCCAACGCTTCGGCGGCGCGGCGAGGGGCGTCGAGAATGGCTGCACGCTGTGTCGCGCTTGGGACGAACTTGGGTCGACGCGCCTTGACCATTGCGGAGACCTCGGCAAGCCGTTCGACGGTCTCGTCCCACACCGACGCCTGGTGCAATTCGAAGATCGAGGAGAAGTTCTCGCGACGATTTTCCAACCCAGCGAACGACCGCATGATGTCCCACCCATTGAAACTTCCGCGAATGTGGTCAGGTCGAAGCTCAGAGGAACTGTGACTGATCCTTGCTAGCACGGACGAATTTGCTAGCAAGAAGCTCACCTCACTCGGACGCACAATCACGACCACCAGAGGTTGATGATCATGCAGCCGAAGAGCGGACAACGACAAGACGGTGTTGGAGAAATTCTCCTGGTTAGCTTGCGTGAACCGAAGAGCGTAGCCTGCCCCTACGAACACGCTTCGAGCGCGCCGGGGCGTGAAAGCCGCCTCGTAGGCCCTGGACATCTCCGCCTTGTCGGCGTGTCGATGCGCAGCCTTGTAGGCGACGAGATAGTCAAGAGCCTCACCGAGAGCGCTGTGCTCCACCTGCCGCCTCCCCCGCGTCCTGCATGCCCCTACTTCTACCCACTCAGTTGTTGAAGCGGAACTCCACCACGTCGCCGTCCTGCATGACGTAGTCCTTGCCCTCGAGGCGGGCCTTGCCCTTCGCACGGGCCTCGGCGACCGAGCCGAGCTCGATCAGGTCAGCGAACGAGATGACCTCGGCCTTGATGAAGCCCTTCTCGAAGTCGGTGTGGATGACACCGGCCGCCTGCGGGGCCTTCGCGCCCTGCGGGATCGTCCACGCGCGGGCCTCCTTGGGACCTGCCGTGAGGTAGGTCTGCAGGCCCAGCGTGTCGAAGCCGATCCGCGCGAGCTGGTCGAGACCCGACTCGTCCTGGCCGGTGGACGCCAGCAGCTCGGCGGCATCCTCGGGGTCGAGGTCGATCAGTTCCGACTCGATCTTGGCATCCAGGAACACGGCCTTCGCCGGCGCGACCAGCGCGGCCAGCTCGTCCTTGCGGGCCTGGTCGGTGAGAACGGCCTCGTCGACGTTGAAGACGAAGATGAAGGGCTTCGCGGTCAGCAGACCCAGTTCGCGGATCGGCGACAGGTCGAGACCGGATGCCGAGAGCAGCACGCCCCGCTGGAGGGCGTCCTCCGCGGCCTTGGCAGCGTCAAGCACCGAAGGGTCGAGCTTCTTGCCCTTGACCTCTTTCTCGTAGCGCGTGATCGCCTTCTCGAGGGTCTGGAGGTCGGCGAGCTGCAGCTCGGCGTTGATCGTCTCCATGTCGCTCGCGGGGTTCACCTGCCCGTCGACGTGGACCACGTCGTCGTCGGCGAATCCGCGGACGACCTGGGCGATGGCATCCGCTTCACGGATGTTCGCGAGGAACTGGTTGCCCAGCCCCTCCCCCTCGCTGGCGCCGCGGACGATGCCGGCGATGTCGACGAACGACACCGCGGCGGGCACGAGACGCTCGCTGCCGAACACGTCGGCGAGCTGCTGCAGCCGCACATCGGGAAGGTTCACGACCCCGACGTTGGGCTCGATGGTCGCGAACGGGTAGTTCGCCGCGAGCACCGAGTTCTTGGTCAGGGCGTTGAAGAGAGTGGACTTTCCCACATTGGGAAGGCCGACGATTCCGATGGTAAGAGCCACGGGAGTCCAGGTTACCCGGCCCGCGCCGCCCTCACCGCGTCAGGGACGCCGCGCGCGGAACGCGTGGGTCACGTACGGCAGGTCGACCGCTCCGCCGTCGGCGAGTCCCGGGACGGATGCCACGACCCCGTCGACCTCGGCGTCGATGCGCGCGCGCTCCTCGGCGGATGCCGTGATGATGTCGCTCCGAGAGAAGACGAGGTCGCGCAGCTGGGCCAGGGTGATGCGGCGGCTCCAGGTCCACGTGCGGTGCTCGAGGTCGACGAGCGGCTCGGCGATCCGCGGCCCACCGTCGGCGAGAAGCCGTTCGGCGTTCGACGTCCCGATCACCCGGGTGAGGCTGCGCACCCAGTCGACACGCTCGTCGCGGATGTTCCACACCAGCCCGAGCACCCCGCCGGAGCGCAGGACGCGCGCGATCTCGAGAGAACCAGGCTCCGGATCGACCCAGTGCCACGCCTGTCCCATCACCACGGCGTCGAGGGCCGAGTCGGGCAGCGGCAGACGCTCGGCGGTACCGGCGAACGTCGGGATGCCGCGGACGTTCTCGCGCAACGACGCCAGCATCGCGGCATCCGGATCGATCGCCACCACGTCGGCACCGAGCTCGACGACCGCACGCGTGAGCTTGCCGGTACCGGCACCCACGTCGGCGACGCGCAGCGCCCGGCCGGGCTCGCGGACCGGCGCGAGCATCCACGCGACCGCCTCGGCCGGATACTCGGGCCGCCCCGACTCGTAAGCCGCGGCCGCCTGCCCGAACGACGTCGACTTCTGGCGTTCCGTCATGCCTCGACCCTATGCCGGGGGCGGGACGTCCGCGCGGGCGCCTCCCGTAGCCGTACCATGCGGCGGAGTCGGCAGGGGACACGCCGATACCGGAAGCCAGGAGCCGGCGTGCCACCCGCACGACGACCCACCGCCTGGCGGTCACCGTCGACGACCCGCGGCGCGACGAGACCGATCCCGCGTCGGACGGCGTGCCGTCCCGGCCGGACGGGGAGGTCGAGCGAGGGTGGAGGCGTGGCACTGGATTTCACCGCGATCGACTTCGAAACGGCGAACTCCAGTGGCGCGTCCGCGTGTGCGGTGGGGCTCGCGCGCGTCCGCGACGGACGGGTCGTGGCTACTGCCGCCTGGCTCATCAAGCCGCCGGCCGGGCACGACGACTTCGCCGCGATCAACGTCGGCATCCACGGCATCCGTCCGTCCGACGTCGTCGACGCGCCGGACTGGAGCACGCAGCTGGCTCGGCTGACCGCCTTCGCCGGGGCGGACGTGCTCGTCGCCCACAATGCGGGCTTCGACATGTCGGTGCTGCGCCGTGCGTGCGCCGCGACCGGCGACGACTGCCCCTCGTACCGCTATCTCTGCAGCGTCCAGATGTCGCGGAAGACCTACACCCTCGATTCCTACCGCCTGCCGCTCGTCGCGGCCGAGGCCGGATGCTCGCCGTTCGCTCACCACGACGCCCTCGCCGACGCCGTCGCGTGCGCGGAGATCACGATCGACTGCGCCCGGCGCGCCGGAGCCGCCGATGTGCACGCCCTCGCCGCGCACCTCGGCGTGCGGGTCTCGCAGATCCAGGCGGAACGCCGCCTCGAGCGCGCCGTCGCCTGACCCGCCCGCCACTTCCGGGCGATGTCGGAGGCCTGCGGCACACTGAGCACATGGATGCCATCGCCCTGATCCTCGCGATCCTCGCCCTCGCGATCGGTGCCGGCGCGGGCTGGTTCCTCGGCGCCGCGCGGGCCACCTCGCGCGCCGCGACCGAGCGGATCGCTCTCGCCTCGCGCGTCGCCGCCGCCGATGCCGCGCTCGTCGGGGCACAGGCGCAGCTCGACCATCAGACGACCCTGTACCGCGACCTGGTGGGCCAGACACGCGCCGATCAGGCAGCGCGCGAAGAGCGCGAACGCCGCGAGCAGACGGTCCTGCGCGCGCTCGATCCCGTGCGCGAGACCCTCGACGCGATGCAGCGCAAGGTCGACGGCCTCGAGCGCGACCGCGTCGAGCAGTACTCCGCGCTGGGCGAACAGTTGCGACTCTCGCGTGAGGCCGACGAGGCGCTCCGCGCCACGACCGAGTCCCTCGCTTCGGCGATGCGCTCGGGCAGCACGCGCGGCGTCTGGGGCGAGACACAGCTGCGACGGGTCGTCGAGGCCGCGGGGCTCACGCGCTACGTCGACTTCGACCTGCAGTCCTCGATCACCTCCGACGCCGGCGCGGGTCGCCCCGACATGGTCGTGCGTCTCCCCGGAGGCAAGGCTCTCGCGGTGGATGCCAAAGTCCCCCTCGACGCCTACCTCCAGGCCAGCGCGATCCCGGTGACCGCCCCGGGCGACGAGGGCGCGCGCCGGGCGGCCCTCCTGACCAAGCACACCCGGGCCGTGCGCGCGCACGTCGACGCGCTCGCCCGCAAGACGTATTGGGCAGGGCTCTCGACCAGCCCCGAGTTCGTGATCTGCTTCCTGCCGAGCGAGTCCCTGCTCTCCGCGGCCCTCGACGACGACCCGACGCTGCTCGAGTACGCGTTCGCGCGTCGAGTAGCCCTCGCGTCGCCGGTGAACCTGTGGGCGGTCCTCAAGACCGTGGCCTTCACGTGGACGCAGCAGGACGTCTCCGACGAGGCGCGCACGTTGTTCGCCCTCGGTACCGAGCTATACGAGCGCGTAGGCGTGCTCGCCGGTCACGCCGGCGATCTGCGGCGCGCCCTGGAGCGCACCGTCGACAGTTACAACCGCTTCGCCGGGTCGCTGGAGTCGCGCGTACTGGTGACGGCGCGCAAGTTCCCCGGCATCGACGAAACGAAGCTCGACGCCGTAGACGCTCCCGCGCCGCTCGAGGCGTCACCGCGCAGGTGGACGGCGCCCGAACTCATCGACGCCGCCGAGAACGACGGCGAGGCGACCGAACGCGGGCTCGCACACCGGGACATGACTCATGCCGACCTCGGCGCGATCCGCGCACGAGCGGGAATCGCCGACGGCAACTGAGCGTCGCCCGAGGATCAAGACCCGCCGGGAACCCAGCTCAGCAGGCTCACGACCGCGGCCGAGACACCGACGAAGGCGCCGACCATCCACCATGCGCTGATCTCGTGGCCCTCATCGCGGCGCTTGCGCAGCAGCACATCGGGACGCCGCGCGGGGTCGAGAGCATCGGCGATGACCGCCTGTGCACCGGTCTGCGGTGCGGTTGAGTTCGTCGGAGCTGCCATGGAACGATCCCCCTTCGGGTCTCGGAAGAACGCAGCGTCGCCGTTGACACCTTCGTCGATTCTGCCAGACACCCCCTCGTGGGGGAGTCACGCTTGCGCAACGACACGCCCGGCTGTATCTGCATGCATCGAACTTCCGGACCCGCAGGTCCGCCTGACTCAGGCCCACCTGACGAAACACCGCGAGGCGGCATCCTGCTGTCTCAGCGAATCAGCGCCGCGGGCGGACGCGCCACGGGACGACGGTCAGAGCCACTTCGACGTGAGGTGCTCCGACGAGATCCGGCGGAGCGTCCCCGACGCACCGCGCAGCACGACGCTCTCGGTGTAGATGAAGTCGCCGTCGCGACGGACGCCCTGGACGAGCTGGCCGTCGGTCACACCGGTGGCCACGAAGATCGTGTTCTTCCCCTTGACGAGGTCGTCGGCCTCGTAGACCTCGCCGTCGAGCTTCAGACCGGCATCCCGGCCCTTCTGCTTCTCGTCGTCGGTGCGCGGTGCGAGGACGCCCTGGATGTGACCCCCCAGAGCCTTGATCGCACACGCGGTGACGATGCCCTCGGGGCTACCGCCGATCCCGACGCACATGTCGGTCCGGGCGTTGTGTCGTGCCGCGTTGATGCCGCCGGCGACGTCGCCGTCACTCATGAGGCGGGTACCCGCACCGGCTTCGCGGATGTCGGCGATGAGCTGCTCGTGACGCGGGCGGTTCAGCACCGACACGACGATCTCGTCGACCGGCTTGCCGAGCGCCTTGGCGAGCAGCCGGATGTTCTCGCCGATCGGGAGGCGGATGTCGACGACGCCGACGCCCGCGGGTCCGGTGACGAGCTTGTCCATGTAGAAGACGCTCGAGGCGTCGAGCATCGTGCCGTGATCGGACACGGCGATGACCGACAGCGCGTTCTGGCGTCCGGCGGCCGTCAGGGAGGTGCCGTCGATCGGATCGACGGCGACGTCGCACTGAGGGCCGCGACCGCTGCCCACCCGCTCGCCGTTGTAGAGCATGGGGGCGTTGTCCTTCTCGCCCTCACCGATGACGATCGTGCCGTCGAAGTTGACGGTGCTGAAGAAGGCGCGCATCGCGTCGACGGCGGCGCCGTCGGCGGCCTCCTTGTCGCCGCGGCCGATGAAGGGCACGGCGCGGATGGAGGCCGCTTCGGTGGCCCTCACCAGCTCGAGAGCCAGGTTCCGATCGGGGTGCAGGGGACTCATGTCGGACGTCAGGCTCACCATGAGCCCCACTGTAGCCAGCGCGACTGTGACAACCGCTGGTTTTTCCCGACCGGAGCCCGAAGGATTCGTGATTCTTAACGCCTCGGCAGAACTGCGGCGATCCTCGCCCGGCCGCGGCGTCACGATCGGGTGCCTTCGCTAGAGTGACGGTGTCCCTGTCACGACCAAGGAGCGCCTCCATGCCCGTCGCCACCCCTGAGCAGTATGCCGAGATGCTGGACCGCGCCAAGGCCGGCAGCTTCGCGTACCCCGCGATCAACGTCTCGAGCTCGCAGACCATCAACTCCGTGCTCCAGGGCCTGACCGAAGCCGGCTCGGATGGCATCCTGCAGGTCACCACCGGTGGCGCCGATTACTTCGCCGGTCACACCGTGAAGGCTCGCGCCACGGGTGCCCTCGCTTTCGCGAAGTACGTGACCGAGGTCGCCAAGAACTACCCGATCACGGTTGCGCTGCACACCGACCACTGCCCGAAGGACGCCCTGCCCGGTTTCGTCCTGCCGCTGCTGGAAGCCTCCGAGGAAGAGGTCAAGGCCGGCCGCAACCCGATCTTCCAGTCGCACATGTGGGACGGCTCGGCCGTGCCGCTCGACGAGAACATCGACATCGCCGCCGAGCTCCTCCCCCGCCTCAAGAACATCAACGCGATCCTCGAGATCGAGGTCGGCGTCGTCGGCGGCGAAGAGGACGGCGTCCAGCACGAAGGCTCCAACGAGGCGCTCTACACGACGGTCGCCGACGTGACCAAGGCCGTCGAGCGCCTCGGTCTCGGCGAGAACGGCCGCTACATCTCGGCGCTCACCTTCGGCAACGTGCACGGTGTGTACAAGCCCGGCGGCGTGAAGCTGCGCCCCGAGCTGCTCGGTGAGATCCAGGAGGGCATCGCCGCCAAGTTCGGCACCGGCCCCAAGCCCCTCGACCTCGTCTTCCACGGTGGCAGCGGCTCGACCGATGAAGAGATCGCTCTCGCGGTCGCCAACGGCGTCGTCAAGATGAACATCGACACCGACACCCAGTACGCCTTCACCCGCTCGATCGCGGGCTACATGTTCTCGAACTACGAGGGCGTGCTGAAGGTCGACGGCGAGGTCGGCAACAAGAAGCAGTACGACCCGCGCGCGTGGGGCAAGGTCGCCGAGTCGGCGATGGCCGTGCGCGTCGTCGAGGCCACGAAGCAGCTCGGCTCCTTCGGCAAATCCCAGGGCTGACACCTCTCCCCGAACGCCCCGGCTCCGGCCGGGGCGTTCGTGCGTCCCGCGGCCTCTCCCGCGCGCGAAACTGCATCTCCCTGACATCTCCCCTGCAGCCTGCCGTGGAGATGTCAGCCGGATGCAGTTTCGCGGCCATGGCCCGCCCCCGCTACGCGCGGTAGAGCTCGAGCACCGTCGGGGCGGCGGGTGGCGACGAGACGATCTCGACGCGGTCGCCGGCGCGCACCTCGCCGGCGCGGCGGACACGCAGGTAGGCACCGAGCCGGCCCTCGTCCGAGAAGCGCTTGACCCACCCACGGCCCGTCGAGCCGCCCACCCAGCGCGCGAAAGTGGCGCACGGCGTGCGGGGCATCGTGACCTCGAGCTCGACGGTCTCCCCGATGCGCCAGACCTCGCCGATCCGCGCTCCGTTAACGTCGATGCCCTCGAGGCGCAGGTTCTCGCCGAACCACCCGGGGGCGAGCTCTCGCCCGAGCTCGCGCTCCCAGAACTCGGCGTCGTCCTGCGCGTAGGCGTACACCGCCTTGTCGGGACCGCCGTGGTGCTTGCGGCTGGCTTGCACGTCGGCGCGGACCCCGAGACGTCCGATGCGCACCGCACCCTCGAGGGCGCGCTTGTCGATCGCGGTGACCCCCACCGACCCCGAGTCGGGACGCAGGGCGTGGACGGCGCAGACGGCGATGAGGCTCGGCATCCGTCGATGCTAGGGGCTGTCGAACTCCCGGCGCATCACGACGCGGTCGCCGTCGAGCGTGCGGATCTCGATCGAACCAATGCTCGAGGCGGCGACGTCGGTGCCCGCGCTCAACTCTGTTGTGGACCCCGGACCGGCGCGCCACGTCGAGAGCATCGTCGTGGCGCCGGCGTCGTCGGTGACCGCGAGCGCGTAGGGCCATCCTCCGGGCGGAGCGTCCAGCACCTCGCCGGTGTACTGGCAGACGAGGTCGATGCGTGTCCCCCACTCGACCGACGTCAGTTTGACCGACGCCTCCAGCGGCGCTCCCGCGACGTCTTCGAGGGCGTACACGGTGCCGCCAGCGTCGTCCGCGGGGGCCGTGAGCGCCAGCACGCTCGGCACCGCGATCACGAGCAGGGCGGCCGCGGCGGCCCCCGCCCACAGCGCCACCGTGCGATGACGACGGCGGCGCGCGGTCCGCACGAGCCGCCCGCGGAGGGCAGGGTGCGGAGCCATCGGCGCCGCGGCGGGCGCGGGGTCGGTGGAATCGATCGCGCGGGCCCGCTCGGGCGACAGGCGCGAGAGCAGACCGGCGGTGGGCGCGAGCTCGGCGACGGCAGCGCGGCAGAGGGCGCACCCGTCGAGATGCCGCTCGTACTCGGCGCGATCGGCAGCGGACAGCGCGCCGAGGACGTACGCCCCGTCCCACGTGGCGAACCGCTCGTGTGCGGCGTTCATCGCGTCACGCCTCTCTCTTGCAGGGCGAGCCGCAGCGCGCGCACGGCGTAGTGCAGACGCGACTTGACGGTCCCGGCGGGAATCCCCAGCTCTTCGGCGGCCTGTGCCACGCTCCGGCCGCCGTAATAGGCCGCGACGATGACGGCGCGGTGATCGGGCGTCAGAGTCGCGAGGGCCTCTTCGACGAGCAGCGCGTCGAACATGGCATCCGTGTCGTCGCCGCCGGCGGTCTCGGGAAGCTCATCGACGGTCTGCTCGTGGCGCCGGCGGGCGCTACGCGCGTCGTCGATGACGATGTTGCGCGCCACCGTGAACATCCACGACCGCAGGGTCGACGGGTCGTCGGCCATGATGCGCGGCGTCCGCCACGCCCGCAGCAACGTCTCTTGCACGACGTCGTCGGCGCCCGCGTGGTCGCCGGTCAGGCTGACGACGTAGCGCCAGACGGGGGCGGCGTGAGCGTCGTACAGCGCCGTCAACTGCGCGTGATCGTCTCGCACCGCCGATCCCCTCCTGTCGTCCTCAAGAGAACACGGGATGCCCGGCCCGTCGGTTCAGTTGGTGACTGCGCCCGTGAGAGCCGAGAGGAAGGCGGGGTCGGCCATCAGCGCGATCGTGATGCACACACCGGCCAGGAGCGTCGTCGCGACGAAGCCCACCAGAGGCACCCAGAACGCCACGCGCCCGCGGCGCAGCCGTCGCCACGTCAGAGCGGCCGTGACGAGATACCCCACGCCGTACACGACCGACGCGACGGCGCCCCAGACGAAGCCCGACGACAGAGCGGTGTACGTCGCGTCGACCCCGAGGATCTGCGCGGCGCGCTCGGCGTATCCGGGAAAGTCCAGGAGCTGCACGATCGTGGAGATGACCGAGACGAGTCCGTAGACCAGCAGCACGAACGTGACGACACGGTCGGCGAGGGGTCCGCGCGCACGGTGTGCGGCGGGAGCGGCCGTCGGCTCCGAGTCGGGCTCCGGCGCGACCCCCGACTGGAGCGCTTCGGTGACCTCGGGGTGTTGGATCCGGGCGCGCTGCTCCTCGGGGGTGGCGTACTCGCCGTATTGCGGGCGCGGGCGCGACTCCGCGTCACTCACGCGCGACCCCGGCCGCCCAGGGCGCGCTGGTCGCGCTTGCCCGACGAGTCCTGACGCAGTTCCTTGGGCAGCGAGAACATCAGGTCCTCCTCTGCCGTCCGGACCTCCTCGACGTCGCGGTAACCGGCGCCGGCGAGTTCTTCCAGCACCTCGGTGACGAGGACTTCGGGTACCGACGCGCCGCTCGTGACGCCCACCGTCTCGACACCCTCGAGCCACTCCTGCCGAACCTCGTCGACGTAGTCGACGCGGTAGGCGGCTTTGGCGCCGTACTCGAGCGCGACCTCGACCAGGCGGACGCTGTTGGACGAGTTGGCCGATCCGACGACGATCACGAGGTCGGCGCCGACCGCGACCTTCTTGATCGCCACCTGACGGTTCTGGGTGGCGTAGCAGATGTCGTCGGACGGCGGATCCTGCAATTCGGGGAAGCGCACACGCAAGCGGCGGACCGTCTCCATCGTTTCGTCCACGGAGAGCGTCGTCTGCGAGAGCCACACGACCTTCGACGGGTCGCGCACCTCGACGGTGTCGGCGTGCTCCGGAGAGTTGACGACGGTGACGTGCTCGGGGGCCTCGCCCGCCGTGCCCTCGACCTCTTCGTGGCCCTCGTGGCCGATGAGCAGGATCTCGAAATCGTCGCGGGCGAAGCGGACCGCCTCGCGGTGCACCTTGGTCACGAGGGGGCACGTCGCGTCGATCGCCTGGAGGTGCCGATCGGATGCCGCGGACACGACCGCGGGCGAGACCCCGTGAGCGCTGAAGACGACGTGCGAGCCCTCGGGTACCTCGTCGACCTCTTCGACGAAGATCGCGCCCTTCTTCTCGAGCTCGGTGACGACGTGGATGTTGTGCACGATCTGCTTGCGCACGTACACCGGCGCCCCGTAGCGCTCGAGGGCCTTCTCGACGGCGATCACCGCCCGGTCGACACCGGCGCAGTAACCGCGGGGCGCGGCCAACAGCACCTTCTTCTGTCCGTGGACCGGGATATCCTGGAGCCGCCCGCGTCGACCCGGGATACGGGGAACGGGCAGGTGGACGGCAGGTGAGCTCACCCCTCGATTCTACGGGGGCGCCCCTGGACGACGGCCGAACCGCCACCATCGACCCGTACGAGAGACCATGACCTCCTTCCGACCCGACGCCGTCGAGGGCCTCACGCCCCCGGCGGACTCCGTTCATCCCCGTGAGTCGACGACGGACGCGCCGACCTCGGTCTCGCGACTGAACGACACGATCCGCGGGTTCATCGAACGGTGGGGATCCGTCTGGGTCGAGGGCGAGATCACCTCGTTCAACCGGCGCGGCGGGAACGTGTTCGGCCGCATGAAAGACCTCGGCACCGATTCGACCGTGGCGTTCCGGATCTGGTCGAGCACGCTGGCTCGGCTGCCGAAAGACCTGCAGGTCGGCGATCACGTCGTCGCCTGCGTCAAGGCGGACTACTTCCCCCGCACGGGCGACTTCTCGTTCGCGGTCTCGGCGATGCGGCACGTGGGCCTGGGCGAACAGCTCGAACGTCTCGAACGCCTGCGCGCGCAGTTGCGGTCCGAGGGGCTGTTCGACCCCGCGCGCAAGAAGAAGCTGCCCTTCCTCCCACACTGCATCGGTCTCATCACGGGCGAGAACTCGGATGCCGAGAAGGACGTGCACCGTAACGCCGAACTGCGGTGGCCCCAGGTGCGCTTCCGCACCCGGTACGCCGCGGTGCAGGGCGACCGCTGCGTCCCCGAGACGCTCGCCGCACTGACGGCGCTGGATGCGGACCCCGACGTCGACGTCATCGTCATCGCGCGCGGCGGCGGCGATCCGCAGACGCTCCTCGGCTTCAGCGACGAGCGACTCGTGCGCGCGGTGGCCGCGGCATCCACCCCGATCGTGAGCGCCATCGGCCACGAGAACGACCGTCCGCTGCTGGACGACGTGGCCGACGTCCGCGCCTCGACGCCGACCGACGCGGCCAAGCGCATCGTGCCCGACGTGAGCGAGCAGCGCGCGGCGGTCGCCCAACTCCGGGCGCGCCTGACCGGTCGCCTCACCCAGCGGGTGCTGCACGACATCGCCCAGCTCGAGCAGTTGCGTTCGCGCCCGGCGCTGCGGACTCCGCACACGATGCTGACCGCCCGCGCGCAAGACGTGTGGATGCTGTCGACCCGGGGCCGCGACGTCGTCGACCGCCGGCTGCAGGCCGAGGAGCGCCGCACCCGCGAGCTGCGCGCGTCGCTGCGCGCGCTGTCCCCCGAGGCCACCCTGGCGCGGGGCTATGCGATCGCTCAGGTCGAGGGCGGCGGGATCGTGCGCGACGCGACGCAGGCGCCAGCGGGAGCACGCGTCGTCGTGACCGTCGCCGACGGCGCTTTCGGCGCCTCCTCCACGGGCCCCATCGAACCCACGGACTCCTCGTCCGGCGGCGGCCGCACCGCCGGTCCCGCCTAAGATGGATGCCATGACCGCGACGCCCTCCGGCCCCTCCGCCGACGTGGCGTCCCTGTCGTTCGAGCAGGCCCGTGACGAGCTCGTCCGCGTGGTCGCCGAACTCGAGCAGGGCGCTCCCACGCTGGAGGAGTCGCTCGCGCTGTGGGAACGCGGCGAGCAGCTCTCCGCCCGATGCGAGGAGTGGCTGCTGGGCGCGAAACGGCGTCTCGATGCCGCGCGCGGCGAAGGCGAGGAGTCCTGATGGCCCGCGTCGTCGCGGAGCTCGGTCGTCCCGAGACGCCGGACGAGACCGCGGCGCGCAAGGCCGAGTCCTCCCTCCGCTACCGCTCGAGCAAGACGTTCCGCAACCTGATCGCGGCGCTCCTCGTGACCGTCGCCGTCGTGCTGGTCGTGATCGCCGCCGTCCCGCGCGGAGAACCGGCGCCGCGCCCGCAGCCGGACGTCCCCGCTCTCGCCGCCGAGCTGTCCGACGACCTCGGCCGCCCCGCCCTCGCCCCCGCTCTGCCCGACGGGTGGCGCGTGAACCAGGCGATGACCGAGGGCCAGGGTGGTGTCGAAGCGTGGACCATGGTCTACGTGCGCTCGGGCGAGTCCGGCTTCGTCCGCGTGGCCCAGGGCCTGGACACCGGCGAGGAGTGGGTCGCCCAGATCCTCGGCGGAGCGCGCAGCACCGAGACGATCGAGATCGACGGCCTCGACTGGGCCGTCTACCGCCCGAGCGACCCCGAGCGCGCCGGCAACATCAGCTACGCCCTGTCCACTCCCGCCGGGCCCGATCAGGTCCTGATCTACGGGGATGCCAGTCCCGAGACCACCGCGATCGCCGCGGCATCCGTCACCACCCAGGTCCGCGAACTGAGAGAGATCCCGTGAACGATCGCATGACTCCCCGTGACGTGTGGAGCCAGATGCTCGAGGGCAACCGGCGTTTCGTCTCCGGAGCGCCCGCCCACCCGCGGCAGGACGTCGAGCGCCGTGCCGAGCTCGCGAGCTCGCAGCACCCCACGGCCGCGCTCTTCGGCTGCTCGGACTCGCGTCTCGCCGCCGAGATCATCTTCGACCAGGGCCTGGGCGATCTGTTCGTCGTGCGCAACGCCGGTCAGGTCATCTCCGACTCCGTCATCGGCAGCCTCGAGTACGCCGTCGGCGTGCTGGAAGTGCCGCTCATCGTCGTCCTCGCGCACGACGCGTGCGGCGCCGTGGGTGCAGCCATCGACAGCACCGGAATCGACGCGCCGACGCTCCCCGCCTACATCTGGCGTCAGATCGCCCCGATCGTGCCCGCGGTCCGCCGTGTCCAGCGCGCCGAGGCCGCTGCCGGCCGCGGTACCGAGCGCGTCGACCCCGAACTGGTCGGCCGCGAGCACCTCCGCCACACCGTGGCCGATCTGCTGCGCGCGTCCGAACTCATCAGCGAGGCCGTGGCCGACGGCCGCGTCGCGGTGGTGGGCGCCAACTACCGACTCGACGACGGGGAAGCCGTCCCCGTCGTGAGCGTGGGTGACGTGGACGAGCCCCGCGCCGCCTGAGATAGAACGAAACGATCTGGAGGAACGACGACGTGACCGACATCGAGTACCGCATCGAGCACGACACCATGGGTGAGGTGCGGGTGCCGAAGGACGCCCTCTACGCCGCGCAGACGCAGCGCGCGGTCGAGAACTTCCCCATCTCGGGTTCGGGCTTGGAATCGACGCAGATCGCGGCGCTCGCCCGCATCAAGAAGGCCGCGGCACTGGCCAACAAAGATCTCGGCACCCTCGACCCGCGCGTGGCCGACGCCATCGCCCAGGCCGCCGATGAGGTCATCACCGGCGCGTACGACGCCCACTTCCCGGTCGACACCTACCAGACCGGCAGCGGCACCTCGTCGAACATGAACATGAACGAGGTGCTGGCCACCCTCGCCACGCGCATCCTCGGCGACACGGTGCACCCCAACGACCACGTCAATGCGTCGCAGTCCTCGAACGACGTCTTCCCGACGTCCGTGCACATCGCCGTGACCCAGGCGCTGATCGACGATCTCATCCCCGCCCTCGACCACCTCTCGGTGGCGCTCGAGGCGAAGGCCGAGGCGTGGAAGGGCATCGTCAAGTCCGGTCGCACGCACCTCATGGATGCCACGCCCGTCACTCTCGGCCAGGAGTTCGGCGGCTACGCCCGCCAGATGCGCCTCGGCATCGAGCGTGTGCAGGCCGTCCTCCCCCGCGTCGGCGAGGTCCCCCTCGGCGGCACCGCCGTGGGCACGGGGATCAACACTCCTCTCGGCTTCCCGCAGAAGGTCATCGAGCTGCTCGCGGCCGAGACCGAGCTGCCGATCACCGAGGCGAAAGACCACTTCGAGGCCCAGGCCAACCGCGACGGTCTCGTCGAGGCATCCGGTGCCCTCCGCACGATCGCGGTGTCGCTGACGAAGATCAACAACGACATCCGCTGGATGGGCTCGGGCCCCAACACGGGTCTCGGCGAGCTGCACATCCCCGACCTGCAGCCGGGATCGTCGATCATGCCGGGCAAGGTCAACCCGGTCGTCCCCGAGGCGACGCTCATGGTGTGCGCCCGGGTCATCGGCAACGACGCCACGGTCGCGTGGGCCGGCGCATCGGGCTCGTTCGAGCTGAACGTCGCCATCCCGGTCATGGGGACGGCGCTGCTGGAGTCGATCCGACTGCTCTCCAACGCCATGCGCGTCCTGGCCGACAAGACCATCGACGGCTTGGAGGCCAACGTCGCGCGCGCTGAGGCGTTCGCCGGGATGTCGCCGTCGATCGTCACCCCGCTCAACAAGGTCATCGGCTACGAGGCCGCCGCCAAGATCGCCAAGCACGCCGTCGCCAAGGGCATCACGGTGCGCGAGGCCGTCATCGACCTGAGCTATGTCGAGCGCGGCGAGATCACCGAAGAGGTGCTCGACGCCAAGCTCGACCTGCTCTCGATGACCCACCCGGGCTGAGCCGAACCTCGCACGACGCCGGGGAGCGCCATAATCAGAGGATGATCCGCCCTACGAGAGCCGTCTCGGCACGGGTGCGGCTCCTCGGGGCGATCCTCGGCGTCGTGCTGGTCGGACTCATCGTGGCCGGAGGTGTCACGTTCTTCGTGCAGAGCGAGCGCGTCCTCGCCAACGCGCAGCGCCAACTCGACGGCTTCGTCTCGACCGTCTCGGTCTCGGCGCAGGATCCGGCGGATCTCGTCGCGGCGGCCGTTCCGGGGCGCACCGACGCCACGCTGGCCCTGAGCGGCGGCACGATGCTGGCCTCCACCCCTGCACCGCCGGGGGTCCCCCTGACCGCCGATGCCGCGTTCCTCGATGCCCTTCGCTCCGCGCTCGAGCGCGGCGAGACGCGCGGCCGCCTCGACAGCACTCTCGGCCCGGTGCTCTACGCGGCGGTGCCCGCCGGCGACGCCACGATCGTGCAGGCCATCGCCATTGACGAGCGTATGGAGCTGGTGAGCCTGTCGACCACGACGTATGCCCTCACCGGGGCGGTGGTGCTCCTGGCCGTCGCCGTGGCCGGCTGGTTCGTCACCGGGCGGCTCTTCTCGCCCCTGCGCAAGCTCCGCGACACCACCGACGCGATCACCATCGCCGATCTCGGCACCCGTGTCTCCGCCCACGGCAACGACGAGATCTCCGACCTGACCGCGTCGGTGAACTCCATGCTGGACCGCCTGTCGATGTCGGTGGAATCGCAGCGGCAGTTGCTCGACGACGTCCGGCACGAGCTCAAGACACCGATCACGATCGTGCGCGGTCACCTCGAGACGATGAACCCCACCGATGCGCGCGACGTCATCGAGACGCGCGACCTCGGCATCGCCGAGCTGGACCGGCTCTCGCGTCTCGTCGACGACATCGACACCCTCGCCGACGTGGAGGCGGGGTCGGTCTCGACCGGGATCGTGGACGTGGGCGCCCTGACCGACCGCATGGGCGAGCTGGTCGGTGGGATCCCCGAGCACACCTGGGCGATCGAGGCCCGCGGTCGTGGCCGCATCGTCGGCGACCACGACCGACTGGTCCAGGCGTGGCTGCAGCTGGCGGACAACGCCGCGAAGTACACCCCGGCGGGCAGCCCGATCGAGATCGGCAGTTCCACCGATGGCACGACCGCGAGCCTGTGGGTGCGGGACCACGGTCCCGGCATCCCTCCCGCCGCCCGGCATCGCGTGTTCCGGAGGTTCGACCGGGTGTCGACGCGGCGCGGCGTCGACGGGTCGGGCCTGGGACTGTCGATCGTGGATGCCATCGCCAAGGCGCACGACGGGCACTGCACCATCGCCGACACCCCGGGGGGCGGCGCGACCCTCACGCTGCACGTCCCGCTGGGCGGCTCGCACACGCCCGCCGACCTGCCGACGCCCGTGCGTGCCGGTGACGTCGTCCTGCAGAGAGAGGCCACCGGATGACTCGCATCCTCATCGCCGAAGACGAGGAACGCATCTCGGCGTTCGTGGCCAAGGGATTGGAATCGGCCGGCTACCAGACGCTCATCGTCGACGACGGCGCCGAGGCTCTCGAGACGGCGTTGTCGGGCGAGGTCGATCTCGTCCTGCTGGATGTGGGCCTGCCCACGATGGACGGATTCGAGGTCCTTCGGAGCTTGCGCGGTCAGGGGGCGTCGATCCCCGTCATCATGCTCACCGCCCGCACGAGTACCCGCGACACCGTCGACGGCCTGGACGCGGGGGCGAACGACTACGTCGCGAAACCTTTCAAGTTCGACGAGCTGCTCGCGCGCGTACGTTCGCGTCTACGCGAACCGGTGAGCCTGGGGAGCATCACGATCGCGCACGGAGACGTCTCGCTGGATGTACTCACCCGCCGCGCCTCCGTCGCCGGTCGTGAGATCGATCTCAGCGCGCGCGAATTCGCCCTGGCAGAGGAGTTCATCAGCCACGCGGGCCAAGTGCTCAGTCGGGAACAGCTGCTCAGTCGTGTCTGGGGGCTCGACTTCGACCCCGGGTCGAACGTCGTCGACGTCTACGTCCGCTACTTGCGGGCGAAGTTCGGCGCCGGTCGCATCTCCACCGTGCGCGGCGCCGGCTACCGCTGGCAATGACCGCGCCGGAAACCCAGAAGCCCCCGGTCGGGGGGTACCGGGGGCTGGGGGATCGTCCGTGGCGGTCTTCCGCCGTACCCGAAACGTCGGTGACCTGCGCGGCAGGACGATCTCGTTTTTCTTTTGTGGGGGGAACCGCCGGGGCGGTGACGAGGTTTCCCTCGCCCGTGATCCCACTCTGACGCCCTCGTGTGAGAACGCCGGGAGGTGCAGATGAGAAACCTCTCATCTCGAGAGCCCCCGAACGCCGAAGGTCCGGGATGCGTGGCATCCCGGACCTTCTATCGGTGGTCAGGACAGCTCGGCCGCCTCCAGCAGATCCGTCACGAGGGCGGCGATCGCCGACCGTTCGGAACGGGTGAGGGTGACGTGGCCGAAGAGCGCGTGACCCTTCAGCGTCTCGATGACCGACGCGACGCCGTCGTGCCGCCCGACGCGCAGGTTGTCCCGCTGCCCGACGTCGTGCGTGAGAACGACGCGGGAGTTCTGCCCGATCCGGCTCAGTACCGTCAGGAGGACGTTGCGTTCGAGGGACTGAGCCTCGTCGACGATCACGAACGCGTCGTGCAGTGAGCGGCCGCGGATGTGGGTGAGCGGCAGCACTTCGAGCAGCCCCCTCGCCACGACCTCTTCGAGGACGTTGCCCGACACGACAGAGCCGAGCGTGTCGAACACGGCCTGACCCCACGGGTTCATCTTCTCGGCCTGGTCACCGGGCAGGTAGCCGAGCTCTTGTCCCCCGACGGCGAAGAGCGGTCGGAACACGATGATCTTCTTCTGCTGCTGCCGCTCCAGAACGGCCTCCAGCGCCGCGCACAGCGCGAGCGCCGACTTGCCGGTCCCGGCACGGCCGCCGAGCGAGATGATCCCGACCTCGGGATCGAGCAGCAGGTCGAGGGCGATGCGCTGCTCGGCGGAGCGCCCGTGCAGCCCGAAGGCGTCGCGGTCGCCGCGGACGAGGCGGAACTCTCCGTCACCGGTGACCCGGCCCAGCGCCGAGCCGCGCTCGGAGTGGATGATCAACCCCGTGTTGACCGGGAGCCCGACGACGTCGTCGCTCGAGGCCACCTCCGCCTCGTACAGGTCGCTCAGGTCGTCGCCCGAGACGTCGATCGAGGCGATCCCCGTCCAGCCGGAGTCCATGGCCTGCTCCGCGAGGTACTCCTCGGCCGAGAGACCGAGGGATGCCGCCTTGACGCGCATCGGCAGATCCTTCGACACCACGGTGACTTCGACGCCGTCGCGCGCGATGTTCATCGCCACGGCGAGGATGCGGCTGTCGTTGTCGCCCAGGCGCATGCCCGAGGGCAGGACCGACGGGTCGGTGTTGTTCAGTTCGACGCGGAGCGTCCCGTCGTCGCCGACGGGGACCGGGAAGTCGAGCCGGCCGTGCTCGATGCGCAGTTCGTCGAGGTGGCGCAGCGCCTGCCGTGCGAAGTAGCCGATCTCGGGATCGTGGCGTTTGCCCTCGAGTTCGGTGATCACGACGACCGGGATGACGACGGAGTGCTCAGCGAACCGGAAGAACGCGCGCGGATCGCTCAGCAGTACCGAGGTATCCAGGACGTAGGTGCGCAAAGCCTGGTCGGCTGAGGCATCGGTTTCCGAAACAGTGCTCTCGACGACGCGACGCTGGTCGTACGGTGCTCGTGCAGTCACAACCCACTCCCGACCCGGGTGTCTCACCCGGCTGTCACGAGTCGACCTGTGGGTCACGAGTCGCGATCCGAAGGCCGACTCGATCGGGCTCCGTGCCCGATGACCTCACCGTAAGGCCTGACGCCGGATGCCAGGGTCGCGAACACGCCCGGAAAAGTGACGAGTGCGTTAACGCTGATGACGGCTCATTGTCCGAATCGTCGGTCGCGCGCAGAGAAGTCGCGGATGGCCCGGAGGAAGTCCACCTCGCGCAGATCGGGCCCCAGGGCCTCGACGAAGTAGAACTCCGAATGCGCGGACTGCCAGAGCAAGAAGTCACTGAGACGCTGCTCGCCCGACGTGCGGATCACGAGGTCGGGGTCGGCCTGGCCGCCGGTGTACAGATGCTCCCCGATCTGCTCCGGCGTGAGGCTGGCGGCCAGCTCCTCGAGCGATCCGCCTTGCTCGTCGTGCTTCGCGATGATGCTGCGCACCGCGTCCACGATCTCGCTGCGCCCGCCGTACCCGACGGCGAGGTTCACGTGCAGACCGGTGTGCGAACGGGTGCGTTCGGTGGCCTCGTGCAGCACCTCGGCGAGGGCCGGCGACAGGTCGTCGGAGCGGCCGACGTGCTGCACCCGCCAGTCGGGCTCGTGGGAGAGCTCGCCCGCGAGCTCCGCGATGATGTCGATGAGGTCTTCGAGCTCCCGCGAATCGCGCTTGCGCAGATTGTCGTTGGAGAGCAGGTACAGGGAGACGACCTGGATGCCGAGATCGTCGCACCACTGCAAGAACTCGTGCATCTTCGCGGCGCCGGCGCGGTGACCGTGCGCCGCGCTGTCGAAACCGAGCTGCCGCGCCCATCGGCGGTTGCCGTCGATCATCATGGCCACGTGGTGCGGAACGGTGCCGGGCATCCGGCGACGAAGGCGCGAGATGTACAGACGATAGAGGGGCCCTCGCCCCTCGTTCTTCCGCACGCGCGCCACCCGGCTACGCTACCGCGTCCGGCCCCGGGAACACCGAGAGGATGACGCGTACGCGCCGCACGGGCGGGGAGATCGGCATGTGCCGACGGGGGTATGCGGGGAGACGTAGGGTCGAGGGGTGACGCTCTCCCCCACTGGCGACGGACCCGAAATGCCCCAGCTCCCCCTCTTGGAAGCCGGGGCCGTCGGAGCGCAGGACGATCTCAAGCCGACGTGGCGCGGCTGGATCCATGCCGCGACGTTCCCCGTGGCGATCGCCGCCGGAATCGTGCTCATCTGCCTCGCCCAGGGTGCCCCCGCGAAGTGGGCCTCCGCGGTGTTCATGGCGACCTCGATGCTGCTGTTCGGAAACTCCGCGCTCTACCACCGGTTCAATTGGAAGCCCCGCACGCGGGCCGTGCTCAAGCGCATCGACCACGCCAACATCCTGCTGCTGATCGCGGGCACCTACACCCCGCTCGCCGTTCTCGCGCTGCCGACGCCCAAGACCGTGCTGCTGCTGTCGATCGTGTGGACCGGCGCGCTGCTCGGCATCCTGTTCCGTGTGTTCTGGCTGCACGCGCCGCGCTGGCTCTACGTGGCGCTGTACCTCGCGCTCGGCTGGGCGGCCGTGATGTACCTCGTCGACCTGCTCGACGCGAACGTCGCGATGATGGTGCTCGTCGTCGTCGGCGGTCTGCTCTACACGGCCGGGGCGATCGTGTACGCCCTGAAGCGGCCGAATCCGTGGCCCGGGCACTTCGGGTTCCACGAGATCTTCCACGTGTGCACCGTGCTGGCGTTCCTGTGCCACTGGACCGCGTGCCTGCTCATCGCCCTGGCCCCGGCGTACCACGCGGGCTGAGCCCGCGCGTCGGCGTCAGCTGCGGGGAGCGGCGGGGTCGATGTCTTCGTCGTCGGTCTCGCTGGCGGCCCGTGCGGCGCGCGCCTGCTCCTCGGCATCCAGCTCGGCGTTGACCTCTTCACGGTAGCGACCGCGACGGATGCGGCGGAGCATGTCCCACACGAGCAGGAAGACCGCGACACCGATGAACGCGATCGCGGCGAACCCGAGGGGGCCCGGGGTGACGATCGAGGGGTCGGGAGTCGACGCGGGGGTCGGCGTGGCCGCGAGGGCCGCGAGCGCGGTGAGCATGAAGTCCTTCGGTCCGGGCGGAAGCGCGTAGCCTGGAAGTCCAGCCTAAAGCCCGGGGAGACCATGACGACGCAAGCGATGCTCGACGAGCGCTACGGTCGCACCCGGTCGCCGCGCCGCCGCATCGCCCTGTGGAGCATCGTGGCCGTCGTGGCCCTCGCACTGACCGGGGCGCTGGGGTGGACGACGGTCGCGAACAGCCTCGCCTCCGTCACGTCCACGGGAACCGGCTTCACGGTGGCGGATGCCGAGCGCGTCGCGGTCTCGTTCCAGATCACCTCCCCCGTCGGGCAGCCGGTGGCCTGCGCGCTCGAGGCACAGGATGAGGAGCACGGCACGGTCGGATGGCGGGTCGTGGAGTACCCGGCATCCGAGGAGCACAGCCGGGCGTTCACCGAAGAGATCCCCACCCTCGCCCTCGCGACGACGGGTTTTGTCAACTCCTGCTGGGTACCGTAGGCTTTTTCTTCAAGACGCGCCCCGGCTCGATGCCGGGGCGTTCGACATATGTCCCGGCGGGTGCAGTCCGTGTGCCGCTCACGCCGGCCTGATCGACGAAGGAGACCACCGTGACTGGCGACACTCAGGTGACGTTCCTCACCCAGGATGCCTACGACCGTCTCGCCCACGAGCTCGAGCACCTCTCGACCACGGGCCGCGAAGAGATCGCCAAGCGCATCGAATCGGCCCGCGAAGAGGGCGACCTGAAGGAGAACGGCGGCTACCACGCCGCCAAGGACGAGCAGGGCAAGCAGGAGGCCCGCATCCGCACCCTCCAGCAGCTGCTCAAGGACGCCAAGGTCGGCGAAGCCCCCGAGAGCACCGGCGTGGTCGAGTCCGGCACGGTCGTGACCGCGCTCATCGCCGGCGGCGAAGAGAAGTTCTTGCTCGGCAACCGCGAGATCGCGGTCGACTCCGAGCTCGACGTCTACAGCGAGGCCTCGCCGCTGGGCGCCGCGATCCTCGGCATGAAAGAGGGCGAGAGCGGTTCCTACACCGCCCCCAACGGCAAGCAGATCCCCGTCGAGATCATCACGGTCGAGACCTACTCCGGCCAGTGAGCCGGTGATCCCGCGAGCCGCTCCCCCGATTCGGGTGGGCGGCTCGCGGCGTTGTGGGCGCGTGTGCCGCGGGCGACTCAGTCCGGGACGACGGTGGCGATGAAGCCGGCCTCTTCGAGCGTGCGGATCACGAGCGCTCGGTGCTCCGCGCCGCGGGTCTCGACGCTGAGCTGAAGGATGACCTCGCTGATCTGCAGGCCCTGACCGTGCCGCGTGTGCAGCACCTCGATGACGTTCGCGCCCACCTGCGCCAGCAGCTCCGACACCCGTGCGAGCTGCCCCGGTCGGTCGGGCAGCGGAATCCGCAGCGACATGTACCGACCGGATGCCGAGAGCCCGTGGGCCACGACGCGCTGCAGCAGCAGCGGGTCGATGTTGCCGCCGGACAGGATCGTCACCGTGGTGCCGGTGGCCTGGACCTTGCCCGCGAGGATGGCCGCGACACCGACGGCGCCGGCGGGCTCGACGACCTGCTTGGCGCGTTCGAGCAGCACCAGCAGCGCGCGCGCGATGTCGTCCTCGGTGACGGTGACGACCTCGTCGACATACTGACGGATGAGCTCGAAGGGCAGGTCACCCGGACGGGCCACGGCGATGCCGTCGGCGATCGTCGGAGTCGTGGGCACCTGGATCGGATGTCCCGCGGCGAGCGAGGTCGGGTAAGCGGCCGAGTTCTCGGCCTGCACCCCGATGATGCGCACGTCGCGCCCCTCGGCGGCAGCGCGCGCCTTGACCGCGGCGGCCACACCGGCGGCCAGTCCCCCGCCGCCGATACCGACGATGACGGTGTCCAGGTCGGGGAGGTCCTCGACGAGCTCGAGACCGAGGGTGCCCTGTCCGACGATGATGTCGCGGTGATCGAACGGGTGGATGAGCACCGCCCCGGTGCGCTCGGCGAACTCGGCGGCCAGGCGCAGCGGCGTCTCGACCGTCGCTCCCTCGAGCACGACCTCGGCGCCGTATCCGCGGGTGGCGAGGAGCTTGGGCACGGGCACGCCCAGCGGCATGAAGATCGTGGCCGCCATGCCCAGCTGCTGCGCGGCGAGAGAGACGCCCTGCGCGTGGTTGCCGGCCGAGGCCGCGACCACTCCGCGGGCCCGCTCCTCTGCCGTCAGCCGCGACAGACGGTACGTCGCGCCGCGGATCTTGAACGACCCGGTGCGCTGGAGGTTCTCGAGCTTGAGGTGCACCGGCACACCGAGGAGCTCGGTGAGGTGCAGCGATTCGTCGAGGGGCGTCCGCGTGATGATGCCGCGCAGGGTCTGCGCGGCATCCTCGAACTCGGCCAGGGTGGGCGTGTCGTTCATGATCTCCTTCCGGAATCCCGCGGCACCGTCTGCCAGATCAGGTCGGCGGCGTCCACGGACGAACCGTCATCCCGCCACGCCTTGGTGCTGAGGTAGACCGCGACCACGTTCACGAACGCGGCGAGCGGGACGGCGAAGAGCGCGCCGGGGATGCCGCCGATCATGGCGCCACCGGCGACGACGAGCACCACGGCCAGCGGGTGCACCTTGACCGCTGTGCCCATGAGGATCGGCTGCAGGACGTGACTTTCGAGCTGCTGCACGCCGAGCACGACGATCAGCATGAACAGGGCGATCAGCGGTCCGTTGTACACGAGGGCGATGAAGACCGCGAGGGCGCCGGTGACCACGGCCCCGACGAAGGGGACGAAGGCGCCGAGGAAGACCAGCACGCCGATGGGGATCGCCAACGGCACGCCGAGAAGGAACGCGCCGAGACCGATGCCGACCGCGTCGATCGTGGCCACGAGCAGCTGCGTGCGCGCGTACGTGATGACGGTGCGCCAGCCCGCACGGCCCGCGCCATCGACCGCCGGTCGGGCTACACGGGGGAAGAGCCGGGTCGTCCAGCGCCAGATGCCCCCGCCGTCGGCGAGAAGGCACAGCAGGATGAACAGCGTCAGGAGGAGGCCCGTGGCCACGTGTCCGAGCGTCGTGCCGATCGCGAGGGCTCCGGTCCACAGAACCTCGGCCTGCTGCTGCAGGAACGTCCCCGCCTGCTGGAGGCCGTCGTCGATCTGCTGCGCGCTCAGGTGCAGCGGACCATCGATGAGGTATTGCCGGAACTGGCCCACGGCATCCACGGTCCGGTCGCGCACCGACGAGAACTCGCGCGTGATCTGCCAGACCGCCAGCCACAGCAGTCCCGAGATGACCGCGATCGTGCCGAGGACCGTGACGACGATGGCGAGCCACCGCGGCCACCTGTGCCGCAGCAGGAACGAGAACGCCGGCCACACCAGTGCGGTGATGAGGATCGCGACGAGCATCGGGACCACGAGGAGCTTGAGCTGGATGACCAGCCACACCACGACGCCGATCGCGGCCGCGATGACGAGCAGACGCCACGCGTAGGCCGTGGCCTGTCGCAGGGCTGGCGGGACCGGCGGCTGCAGATCGCTGGAGACCGTGCGGCGCTTGAGGGCGTCGAGGAAGGATCCGCGAGGTTCGGGATCGTTTCCGCTCATCCCGTCAGCCTACCGCCGCGCTCCCGCCCCCATGTCCGGGTCGTGTCGGAGGTCACGGTTACGGTGAGACGCATGACCACGACGCTCCGGCGTGCGGACGCGCGCCGCATCGCCCTGGCCGCCCAAGGGTTCGGCCGCCCCCGTCCCGAGACCGTGGGGACGCGCCAGATCACCGGTGCCCTCCACCGCATGCGCATCCTGCAGATCGACTCGGTGAATGTGTTCTCGCGTTCGCACTACATGCCGCTCTTCGCGCGCGTGGGCGCTTACGACACCGCTCTGCTCGACAAGGTCGCCTTCTCGCGGCGCCCGAAGTGGGTGGAGTCCTGGGCGCACGTGGCATCCCTCGTCGCCGCCGAGGACTGGCCGCTCTTGCAGTTCCGGCGCGACGACATGCGCCGCAAGTACGGGCACGACGACTGGGCGCAGGCCAACCAGCCGCTGCTGCAGTGGCTCCGCGACGAGCTCGCCGACCGAGGCCCGCTGCGCCCGGCCGAGATCGACCACGACGCCCGCAGCGGCTCGCGTGGATCGTGGTGGGGGTGGGACGACGTCAAGAACGGCTTGGAGCGGCTGTGGCTGTTCGGCGAGGTCGCGATCGCGGGGCGCCGGGGGTTCGAACGGCGGTACGCGCTGACCTCCGACGTGCTGCCGGCCGCGGCCCTGGATCGCGAGGTTCCGCGCACCGCGGCGATCGCCGAACTCGTCCGACGCGCGGCGCTCGCCTACGGCGTCGCCACGGCGGCCGACCTGGCCGACTACTGGCGCATCCGCGACCGCCCCGCCGTCCTCGCCGCGATCCACGACCTCGTCGACGCGGGTGAGCTCCTCCCCGTCCACGTCGAGGGCTGGCAGGTCGGCGGCCGCCCCGCCCGGGCCTGGCTGCACCGGGATGCCGCGCGCCCGCGCCGCATCGGGGCGACCGCGATCCTCACGCCGTTCGACCCCGTCGTGTGGTTCCGCGACCGCGCGGAGCGGCTGTTCGACTTCGACTACCGCATCGAGATCTACACCCCCGCCCCGCAGCGCCGCTTCGGCTACTACTCGCTGCCGGTGCTCGTCGACGACGACATCGTCGGCCGGCTCGACCTCAAGGCCGATCGCGCGGCCGGCGCGTTGCGCGTGCAGTCGGCCTGGTGGGAGCCGGGGGCTCCGCCAGACGCGGCCGAACGCGTAGCGGAAGAGCTGCGCACCGCGGCGGGGTGGCAGGGCCTCGAGCACGTGACGGTCGCACGCTGGGGCGACGCGGCGGACGCGATCGCCGGCGCGCTGGGGTCGGCGCGCCACGAGCACCCCGACGGTCGCCGGAACTGAGGCGCCCCCTCTCCCGGACCGGGAGGAGGGGGCGCGTCACGCGGATCGCGTCAGAACTGCACGCGCGGCGGCTCCGAGATCGCGGCACCGTCGACGACCTCGAAGAACTCGCGCGAGTGGAAACCGAGCTGCCGGGCGAAGAGGTTGTTGGGGAACACCTTGATCTTCGTGTTCAGCTCGCGGACACCGCCGTTGTAGAACCGGCGCGACGCCTGGATCTTGTCCTCGGTGTCGACGATCGACTGCTGCAGCTGCAGGAAGTTCTGGCTCGCCTGCAGCTGGGGGTACGCCTCGGCCACCGCGAACAGCGACTTCAGCGCCTGCTGCATGTGACCCTCGGCGACGCCCGCCTCGGCGGGGCTCTGCGCCGAGATCGTCTCGGCGCGCGCCCGCGTGACGTTCTCGAACACGGCCTTCTCGTGCGCCGCGTAACCCTTGACCGTCTCGATGAGATTGGGCAGCAGATCGGCTCGGCGCTTGAGCTGGACGGTGATGTCGCTCCACGCCTCGTCGACGCGCACGTTGAGGGAGACGAGCGCGTTGTACGTCGCCCAGAGATAGATCCCCGCGATCACCAGGATCGCGACGACCACGATGACGGGGACGAGCCACTCCCACATGTTTGGGTTCTCCGTTCGACGACTGCCGCATAATCCTAACGGCGCGGTCGCCGTGCGGAAGGAGCACGCGGACGACTCCCAGTGGATACGCACGCAGGACGCCCGATACGTACCCCCGGTGGGACTCGAACCCACACTGAAGCGATTTTAAGTCGCCTGCCTCTGCCATTGGGCTACGGGGGCGGATGCCACGCTCCACCGTAGCGCGGAGGGTGACGGCATCCGGGAACGACGAGACCCCCGCGGTCATCCGCGGGGGTCTGGGTCGGAACGTCAGCTGGCGGCGCCGACCTTCTCGGGCTTCGAGTCGGCGAGAGCCTCGGCCGCGGGCTGCGCCGGACGCGGACGGGCGGCGAACTCCTCGAAAGCGGCGCGCGGGTTCTGCACGGCCTCGAGCGACACGGTCTCGCGGCCGTGGAAGAAGTTCTGCACCCAGTCGCCGACGACGCGGAACTTGCGCTCCCACGTCGGCATGGCGAGGCCGTGGTACCCGCGGTGGGCGAACCAGGCGAGCAGACCCGTGAGGGCGAACTTTCCGGACTGGAACGCACCGTTGTACAGGCCGAGGCCCGCGACGGCGCCGAGGTTCTTGTGGAAGTACTGCTTGGGCTCCTCGCCGCGCAGCACCGCCACCAGGTTCTTTGCCATGAGCTTGCCCTGGCGCACCGCGTGCTGGGCGTTGGGGACGCAGAAGCCGCCCACTCCACCGCCGGACAGGTCGGGCACGGCCGAGACGTCGCCGGCAGCCCACGCGCCCTCGACGATCTCGTCGTCGGTGCCGACGCGCAGGTCGGGGCGGGTGCGGATGCGGCCGCGCTCCTCGACGGGCAGGTCGCTGCCGCGCACGACGGTCGGGTTGGCCATGACACCCGCGGTCCAGATGATGAGGTCGGTCGGCAGCTGCTCGCCCGTGGAAAGCTCGATGACGCCGTCGACGGCACCCTTGACCTGCGTGTCGAGGTGCACGAACGCACCCTTCTTCGCGAGGTCGGCCAGCACCCACTCGCTCGTCTTCTGCGACACCTCGGGCATGATGCGCCCCATGGCCTCGATGAGGTGGAAGTGCGTGTCGTCGAACGCGAGCGTCGGGTACTGCTTCAGCAGCGACGACGCGTAGGCGCGGAGCTCGGCGAACACCTCGATGCCCGCGAAGCCGCCGCCGACGACGACGACGGTCAGCAGACGGTCGCGCTCGGGGCCGGCCGGGAGCACGGACGCCTTCTCGAAGTTCGACGTCAGGCGATCGCGGATCGCGACGGCCTCTTCGATCGTCTTGAGGCCGATGGCGTTGTCGGCGATGCCCGGGATCGGGAACGTGCGGGACACGGCGCCCGCGGTGACGACGATGTGGTCGTACTCCTGCTGCCACGACTCGTCGCCCGCGATCGGGGTGATCGTCGCGGTCTTGGACGCGTGCTGGATGCCCGTGATCTTGCCCGCGATGACCGTGGTGCGCTTGAGGTGACGACGCAGACCGACCACGACGTGACGGGCCTCGATCTCACCGGCGGCCACCTCGGGGAGGAACGGCTGGTACGTCATGTAGGGCAGCGGGTCGACGAGAGTGACCTCGGCCTCGTTGCGGCCGAGGAGCTTCTCGAGCTTCCAGGCGGTGTAGAAACCCGCGTAGCCTCCGCCGACGATGAGGATCTTGGGCACGGTGCTGGTCACGATGGAAGAGACTCCTGGTTTGTGGTGCGGCTCGGCTCGCGAGATGTGCGCGCCTGTCGGATTCGCCGGGCAGCAGCACTGACGCCGAGCGTGATCATTATAGCGGCGAGGGTGCCTCCCGCGAGCGGCAGCGTGCCGTACAGCAGGCTGTCGCGCGTGGGGAGCAGGGGCGACGCCGCTCGCGGAGCGGAATCGACCGGCGGCAGGGGCGGGATCTCCACCGGCGCCGTGGTCGGCTCGCCGGAGGGCGCGGGGGCGTCGGCACGGCGATACAGACGCACCCATTCGGCCAGATCACCGAGCGGATTGGACGACACCGAGGGGACGGTCGCCGACACCGCGGCCGCCGCGTCGACCAGACCGTAGCCGTAGAGCGCGTTCTGCCCCGATCCCGCCCCCGGCGCGGGCTTGGCGGTCCGGATCAGCCGGTTCAGCACGTTGTCGGCATCCAGGTCGGGATGGGCGGCGCGCACCAGGGCAGCGATCCCCGAGACGATCGGGGCGGCCCCGCTCGTCCCGTTCCACTGCACGAGCGTGCCGTCGGCCGAGACGCCGAGCAGGCGCTCGCTCGGGGCCGAGAGGCCGATCGTGATGCCCTGCGTCGAGGCGTCGTTGCTCGCGGTGCCCGAGGGGTCGACCCCGCCGACCGCCAGCACACCGGGGATCGTGGCGGGGGCGCCGACACGCGATGTCCCACTCCCCCGGTTGCCTGCCGCCACCACCACGACGACGTCGTGGTCGAAGGCGTACTGGAACGCCTCGTCCCAGCTGGGGTCCCAGTCCAACGTGTTCGTCGTCAGCGACATGTTGATGACGGTCGCACCCTGATCGACCGACCAGTGGATGGCGTCGACGATCTGCTCGGTGAAGGGCTTCGAGGTCACCGCGCCGAAACCGACCGAGACCGACAACAGTTCGGCGTCGGGCGCGACCCCGATCATGCCGCGTCCGTTCCCCGTTCCGCGCGAGGCCGCGAGCGATGCCACCCAACTGCCATGGTTGGAGTCGACGGCGCCGACGGGCGTCCGCCCGTCCGCCGCGCCCACTCCCGACACATCGGTGCCCGCTGCCACGGCGCCCGAGAACTCCACCGGTCCGCGTGCGATGCCGGTGTCGATGACGGCGATCTTCTGGCCCGCCCCGCGCGTGGTCTTCCAGGCGTCCCGGATGCCGTACTGGTCGAGCCAGTACTCCGCGGCGCGGACCGGATCGGTCGGGTCCTCCGGAACCGGCCCCGTCGTCGCGCCCGTCAGCAGCACCACGCCCAGAACGACGGATGCCACGGCCGCGACGACGCGTCTCACCCGCCCGCTCCGGGCGTCTCGCACTCGCACCGCTCGGGCGACCATGTCCCCCTCGCGAGAGCGCGATCGCCGATGGGGTTCACACCCGGCCCCGCGGCCAGGGAGTGACCGGCGAGCGCGTGGAGGCACTTGACCCGGGTCGGCATCCCTCCGGCGGAGATGCCGGCGATCTCTTCGGGTTCGCCGTAGGCCGCGCGATCGCGGAGGTATGCCTGGTGCGCCGCGGTGTAGGCGGCACGGAGCTCTTCGTCGTCGGCGAGCTCGTCGGCGAACTCCTTCATGACGTGACCGGCCTCGAGCACCGACATCGCGGCCGTGGCGGCGGGATGCGTGAGGTAGTAGAAGGTGGGGAACGGGCTGCCGTCGTCCAGGCGCGGAGAAGTGGCCACGACCGTGGGGTTGCCGCACACGCAACGCGCCGCGATACCGATGACGCCGCGCGGCACACGACCCAGCTGCGACTGCAGCACGTCGAGGTCGGCGTCGGAGGCGGGGGGCAGGGGCGAGGTGCTCATCGTCTCCCAGGGTACCCGGCGACCCCGCGGCCGTCCGCGGGGAGCGTCCGTCGCCCTCGCGCGCTCAGGGGGCGGGCGAGGCGTCGGGCGCCGGATCCGGCACGCCGATCGCGGGGGCGACCACCTGGGCCGCGCCGGCGGAGGTCACCGAGCGCACCAGCTGCGACATCCAGTCGGTGCGCGTCTGGCCGACGTCGGCCGACACGTCCTGCTGCTCCTGCGGCGCCTCCGAGGCGGGCAGGTCGTCGTCGATGAGGTACACGACCTCGCCGGGCAGCGTGTAGTACAGGCGTTCGCGCGCCTGAGTGGTGATGTAGGCGGGGTCCGACCAGCGCTCACGCTGGGACTGCAGATCGGCGACCTCGCTCTGGCTGAGGGCCACGGCGCTCTGCAGCGCCTGGATCTGCTGGCGCTGGTCCATGTAGGTGCCGACGGTCGGCACGAGCACGAAGGTCCCGAGCACGACGAGCCCGAGCATGATGACCACGAAGCCCGAGATCCGGAGTCCGCCCAGCCACTCGCGGACGTCGACGCGACGCGCACGCGGGGGTCTGGAGCCCCCGGAGGCCGGCGCCGTCGCGGATGCCGACCCCGAGCGGTTTCGGGAGCGGCGGACCTTCGCGGCGCCGGAGGCCGGGGCCTCGTTGCGCCCGCGGGACGAGGGGAGCGTCGGTCGTTCCACGACGTCTCCTTCCTCACGTTGCGTCGGGCGCGCGCCACGGGCGGTAGCCGAGTCTATGTCGGTGCGGGCGTGCGCCCCGGTGACGCGCCGGGGTCATGGCATCCACGGAGCCGGCCGGGAACGACGAAGGGGGAGCCTTACGGCTCCCCCTTCTCACGCGGTGACGATCAGCCCTGGAAGCGGGGGAACGCCGAGCGGCCTGCGAAGACCGCGGCGCCGCCGAGGTCTTCCTCGATGCGGAGCAGCTGGTTGTACTTCGCGACGCGCTCGCTGCGCGCGGGGGCACCGGTCTTGATCTGGCCGGCGTTGACCGCGACGGCGAGGTCGGCGATCGTGGTGTCCTCGGTCTCACCGGACCGGTGCGACAGCATCGACGTGTATCCCGAGCGGGTCGCCAGAGCGATGGCATCCAGGGTCTCGGACAGCGTGCCGATCTGGTTGACCTTCACCAGCAGCGAGTTGGCGACGCCCAGGTCGATGCCCTGCTGGAGGCGCTTCGGGTTCGTGACGAACAGGTCGTCGCCGACGAGCTGAACCTTCGAACCGATCGCGTCGGTGAGCTTCTTCCAGCCGTCCCAGTCGTCCTCGGCGAGGGCGTCCTCGATCGTGACGATCGGGAAGTTCGCGACGAGGTCGGCGAAGTAGTCGACGAGCTCGTCGACGCTCCACGCCTTGCCCTCGACGGTGTACACGCCGTCCTTGTAGAACTCGGTCGCGGCGACGTCGAGACCGACCGCGATGTCCTTACCGGGGGTGAAGCCGGCCTTCTCGATCGCGCGGATGAGGAAGTCGAGGCCCTCGCGGTTGCTGGGCAGGTCGGGAGCGAAGCCGCCCTCGTCGCCGAGACCGGTGTTGTAGCCCGCGGACTTCAGCTCGCCCTTGAGGACGTGGTAGACCTCGGTGCCCCAGCGCAGCGACTCGCCGTAGGTCTCGGCGCCGATGGGCGCGAGGAAGAACTCCTGGAAGTCGATGCCGTTGTCGGCGTGCTCGCCACCGTTGATGACGTTGAACAGCGGCACGGGCAGCAGGTGCGCGTTCGGGCCGCCGAGGTAGCGGAACAGGGGCAGGTCGGCGCTGTCGGCGGCGGCCTTGGCGACGGCGAGCGAGACGCCGAGGATGGCGTTGGCACCCGTGCGCGACTTGTTCTCGGTGCCGTCGGTGTCGATGAGGATCTCGTCGATGATGCGCTGCTCGCTGGCCTCCACACCCTCGATGGCCGGGCCGAGCTCGTCGACGACCGCGGCGACGGCCTTCAGCACGCCCTTGCCGCTGTAACGGCTCTTGTCGCCGTCGCGCAGCTCGTAGGCCTCGAACGCGCCGGTGGACGCGCCGGAGGGGACGGCCGCCCGCTGGACGATGCCGTCGTCGAGGAGCACCTCCACCTCGACGGTCGGGTTACCGCGCGAATCCAGGATCTCGCGCGCGTTGACAGCCTCGATAAGTGCCACGAAGGACTCCTCGTTGGTTCTGGTGGAAAGAGGGCGGAGCGTCGTCGGTCCAGGGTCGAGTCTAGTGACCGCGGTCGTCGCCCGTGGGGTCGGGTCGGGGCGCCGTTCGTGTGGCGATCACGGCGACGCCGGACCGACCCCGGATGCCACGGCGTCCGTCAGCACCGCGAGGGCGAAGCCGTCCCAACCCTTGCGATCGAGTGTCTGCAGGGCGGTGGCGTCGAAGCGCGGGTCCTCGCCGAGCATCACCACGCCCGCTCGCGCGCCCGCGACCTTCGTGTCACCCGGGGCCGGATCCGCGACCTCGCCGGCCCGCACGACGTTGTCGAGCACGACGACGGTGCCGGGGCGGCCCAGACGCGCGGCCCAGTCGAGGTAAGCGGGATTGGACTCCTTGTCGGCATCCACGAACACGAGGTCGAACGGTTCCTCGCCCGCGAGCGTCGGGAGGACGTCCGTGCCGCGCCCGATGCGCACCTCGACGCGGTCGGCGACGCCCGCCCGCGCCAGGTTGGCGCGGGCGGTGCCGGCGTTGCGCTCCTCGGCCTCGATCGTCACCACGCGACCACCCTCGGGCAGCGCCCGCGCGAGCCAGATCGTGGAGTATCCGCCGAGCGTGCCGATCTCCAGTACCCGTCGCGCCCCACTGATGCGCACCAGGAGATGCAGGAGTTTCGCAGCGACCGGCGACACCTCGATCGCGGGGAGCCCCGCCTCGTGTTGCGCGGCGAGCGCGGCATCCAGGATCGGATCGGCCCCGATCAGGGTGTCGGTCAGGAAGCCGTCGACGTCGTCGTGTGTGGGCACTCCCCCAGCCTGGCGAGCCGGAGAGCGCGGGTCAACGGCGTCCGTCGAGGTGCGCGCGGGTCATCGCGTCGTACTCCTCGTCGGACAGGTCGTCGAAGCTCTTCGCCTCGACACGGTCGGTACGCATCCAGCGGATCAGCAGGATGACGAGGATCGGCACGTCGGCGAATTCGGCGATGAACCAGATCAGGTCGCCGGCGAGGTGCTGGTCGTGCAGCGTCGTCGGCCACCACGACACCGCTCGGGCGGCATCCGGGATCAGGTCGAGCACCGTGTCGTTCAGGCGGAGGAGCAAACCGGGCACGGAGTCGATGAGGAGCTCGACGAACGCGAGGAGGAACTCGATCGCGATGAACGTGCCGGTGTGGACGGCGCCGAGGGCCATCATCGGCAGCACCATCGCCAGCCCCACGAGGGGAACGACGATGCCGAGCGACGCCTCGACGACGGGGGTCACGCGCAGGACGCCGGCGAGGGGCGTCAGGAACAGACAGAACACGGCGGCGATCACGACGGTGGCGACCATCGCGTTGCCGGTGATCCGCACGAACCGCGTCGACAGCAGCCGCTGGAGGCGACCCCGGCCGATCTCGCCGCTCACGCGGGCGAGCAGATCGAGGGGGCGACCGGCGGCGATGCCGGCCGGGACGGCGAAGATCAACAGCGCGATGCGCGTCGAGAACGCCCACCGCAATTGCGACGAGTACACGCCCAGGAAGCCCAGTTCGATCACGGCGTACGGCGCGAGCCCGAGCACGAAGAACCCGATCGTACGCAGCGCGGGCCAGTGTTCTCCGCGGCGACGGAGGCGCACGACGGCCGAGGCATACGCGACGGATGCCACGACGATCACGCCGATCGCGACGGGATCGGCGTGCCAGATGGTCAGGAGAACGTGCAGAGGAGGCGTGCGGTCACGGTAGGCCGGGCGGCTATGCGTTTGCCGGAACCGCGGCGGGTTCGGTCGCCCGGCCTCGCGTGCGAAACTCCTGAATCGTCGGCCGGTTCCGCCGGGCAGCGGCGTCGCCGCCCGGCCCGCCGTGCGGAACTCAGGAGTTTCGACCGCCGACCGGGACCGCCGCCGCCCCGAGGCCGGCGAGCACGGCGGGCAGCAGCGCTTCGGCCGTACGGCGGTAACCCAGGGCGCTGGGGTGGAAGCGGTCGACGCTGAACATCTCGTCCGGGCGTTCGGCGAACACCGGCCCGACGGCCCGCGCGAGGGGGACGACGCGGCCGCCGGCGCGGTGCACGGCCGCCGCCTGGGCTGCCGCGAGCTGCCGCGACGACCGCGCCGCCAGGGCGCGTAGCGGTTGCGGGATCGCGCGGAGCGTGCCGAGGTCGGGGCACGTGCCGACCACCACGGGCACGCCCGCGTCGCGCAGCGCGCGCACGATCACCTCGAGCTGTTCCGCGGCACGGGATGCCGGGATGCGGTGCGTCACGTCGTTGCCGCCCACGACGATCACCGCGACGTCGGCCCGGTAGTCCGGCGGAACCGCCGCAAGCTGGCTCGCGAGCGCCGAGCTCTCAGACCCGACCACCGCGGCCGTCCGCAGCCGCACCGGCCGGCCTTCCGCGCCGGCGATGCCCTTCGCGAGCCGCGCCCCCAACGTGTCGCGTCGGTGACCGGCGCCCAGACCCGCCGCGATCGAATCCCCGAGCAGCAGGAGCTCGACCGGCGGACCCGGGTGCTTCTTGCGGCGCCACACGCGATCGGCATCCAGAGCGTGCTCCCCCAGGGGCTTGCCGATGCGCCGACGCGCGATCGCGGCCTGTCGCGCGATGAGGGTGCGCACCCCGACCGCCGCCGTGCCCAGCACCGCGACCGACGACGCGACGGTGACGGTGATCGGCCGACGCCTGCGCATGGCGTCAGTCCATCGCGGCGGGGTGAACGGCGGGTGACGTCCGTGCGGTGGGCAGGGCCGGGGGGGGGCTCAGGCGTCGGGCTCAGGGCCCGCGCCCGGCTCAGACCTCCACGCGCCGCCGGCCCCGCGCCCGCAGCACGAGCGCGAGCACGAGCACCGCGACCGCGAGGACGATGTCGAGCGCGAGTCCGGCGAGCAGTTCGTCGCGGCCCTCGACGTGCGTGAACGACACGACCCCGCCGATCACGATGACGCCGAACGAGAGCGCGATCTGCTGGGCCGTGCTGAACATGCCGCCCGACAGCCCCGCGGCTCGCACCGGAACCTCGCGCACGACGAGCTGCGTCAGCGGCGAGAAGATGAGCGCCTGCCCCGCACCGAGGAGCACGAGCGCCGGCTGCAGCCACAGCCCGATGTCGGATCCCCACGCGAGAACCACCGTCGCCGTCATCGCCAGCAGCGCGACGAGCTGCAGAGCGACGCCCCACGCGAGGGTCGCGTCACCGAGCCGCGCCTGCACGCGCGCGACCGTGAGCGAAACGACCGCGAACACCACGGCGAACGGCAGCAGCGCCAGGCCCGCCTGCAGCGACGTCATGCCGCCCGCCTCCACCGCGCGCGGGAAGACGTAGAGGAGCGCCGAGTATCCGGCGAAGAACAGCGCCGCCGACAGCAGCCCGAGCTGCAGCGGGCGCAGACGCAGAACGCTCGGGGGCAGCAGCGGCACGCGACCGCTGCGCTCCACGGCGTCCTGGTGCCGCCACATCGCCACGAACGCGACCGCGGCGACGAGCAGCACGACGTACACCGGCCACGACCAGCCCCACGCCGGGCCGAAGGTCAGCGCGACGGACGCGGCCAGGATGCCGATGCCCAGCGCGGCCGTGCCGACGAGGTCGATCGCCACGTGCTCGTGCGACCGACTCCGCGGCGCGAGGGGCGCCAGCGCGATCGCCGCCGCGGCCACCAGCGCCACGACGACGAACACCGCGCGCCAGCCGTCCACCACGCCGAAGCTCGTCGCGGCGAGCGCGCCGCCCGCGACCTGGCCGACGGCGGATCCGATGCCGCCGCTCGCGCCGAACGCCGCGATGGCGCGTGTGCGGGCGGCGCCACCCGAGGTCGCCTGGATCGTCGCGAGGACCTGCGGGGTGCACAGCGCGGCTCCCACGCCCTGGACGACGCGCGCGGCGATGAGGGTCGACACGGACGGCGCGAGCGCGCAGGCCACGGCGGAGACGAGGAACAGCCCCATGCCGACGGTGTACAGACGGTGGCGGCCGAAACGATCGCCCAGACGTCCGCCGAGGATGAGCAGGACGGCGAACGGGATGCCGTAACCCGCGATGACGAGTTCGAGCGAGACATCGTCCGCGCCGAAGCGGTCGCGCAGTGTGGGCAGGATGACGGTGACCGCGTTGAAGGCGAACGTGCCGACGCCGGGGCCGAGCAGGAACCCGACGTAGCGCCACGTCGGGACCGCCTCGACGCCCGGGACCGTGGGGACGGGCAGGGTGCCGCTGGCGGGGTGTGCGGAGGTCGTCATGGTGCCAGCATGGAGGGTGCCGCATCCTGGTACCAGGAGTCTCCTGATCCTGGTAGTCGGAGCAACACCCTGAGCCCCTCCGGAGAGCACGCCGAAGCCTAGGCTCGCGGCGGAAGGAGACGTCATGACCCGATCCGACGAGACGCGCGCGGAGTTCGCCGCGTTCCTGCGCAGTCGACGAGCGCGACTGCAGCCGTCCGACGTGGGACTTCCGGACGGTGCACGTCGCCGCGTCGCGGGACTGCGCCGCGAAGAAGTCGCGCAGCTCGCCGGTGTGGGTCTGACCTGGTACACGTGGCTCGAGCAGGGCCGCCCGATCGCGGCATCCGTCCAGGTCATCGCCGCGATCGCCCGCGCCCTTCGACTCACCGACGATGAGCGCGACCACCTGTTCGCCCTCGCCGACCTCCCCCGACCCGAACGCGCGGCGCGGGCCTGCGTCGAGACACCCCACCTCGATCTGCTCGAGAAGCTCCTCCCCTACCCCGCGGCGCTGCAGACCTCGCGTTTCGAGATCCGCGCCTACAACCGGGCGTACCGCTACCTCTTCGACGACCTCGACGAGATGCCGACCGCGCGTCGGAACTGCGCCGTGCTGCTGTTCACCGACGAGACCTGGCAGCGCTCGCACGTCGACCTCGATCATGCGCAGCGGCGCATGGCCGCGCGACTGCGCTCGGCGTACGGGCGACACCACGACGAACCGGCGTGGCAGCGGTTCATCGCCGACCTCGAAGCCGCCTCGCCGCGCTTTGCGGAGCTGTGGAGCCGCGGTGACGTCGGCGGCGAGCCGCACGCCGTCAAGCACCTCGTCAGCGCCCGCGTCGGCGAACTCCACCTGGAGATGTCCAGCGTGTGGGTCGACGAGGGCCTGGGGTCTCGCGTCGTGTGGTTCGCCCCGCGGGATGCCGGGACGGCGGCGCGCCTGGAACGACTCGCGGCCGAGCATCCCGAGCAAGCGCTCATCAGCGCGGTGGCGTGAGGGCGCGACGCCCGCCGGCGGGGCTGCGTCGGGTCAGCCGAGCGGCTTGATCTCGAGACTCTCGCGCGTAGTCGCGCTCCCGACCGTCGCGAAGGCGGTGTATCCGTCTGCGGTGGCGCGCTCCAGCAGCGCCTTGAGGTTCTTGGTGCGCTGCTCCAGTCGCACCCGACGTCCTTCGCCCACGAGCACCGTCTTCAGACTCACCAGGTCGACGAGGGGGACATCGCGGTCGTGGACCAGCACCACGGCGTGGTCGCCCGCGCTCTCGGCATCCGGGAGCAGGTCGACGATGCGCTCGAAGCCGATCGAGAAGCCGACCGCCGGCACGTCCTGGCCGAGGAAGCGGCCGATCATGCCGTCGTAGCGCCCGCCGCCACCCAGCGAGTAGTCGACGCTCGGGTGGGCGAGTTCGAAGATCGTGCCGGTGTAGTACCCCATACCGCGGACGAGGAACGGGTCGAACCGCAGGGGGACGTCGCCGCCGCGCGCGGCCGCGACCGTCTCGCCGAGCGCGACGAGGTGGTCGACGATCTTGTCCGGGATGCCGTCGGGCAGGGCCGCACGGATACCGACGGCGTCGAACCCCGCGGCGTCGGAGTGCGGCCGGTCGAGGTACGCGGCGAAAGCGTCGACCGCGGGCGCCGAGGCGCCACGCCCCCGCAGCTCGGCCACGACGCCGGAGGCGCCGATCTTGTCGAGCTTGTCGATCGTGATGAGCACGCCCGGGCGCTCGTCGGGGGCGAACCCGAAGACGTCGAGCATCGCGTCCAGCGCGCGACGGTCGTTGACGCGGATCGTGCCGCCCTCGAGTCCCAGGGCGTCGAGCACGTCGAGGCTCGCCGTCATGAGCTCGGCCTCGGCACGCGCGGTGGCGTCGCCGATGATGTCGATGTCGCACTGCACGAACTGGCGGTAGCGCCCCTTCTGCGGGCGCTCGGCGCGCCACACCGGTGCGATCTGGATCGCGCGGAACACCGAGGGCAGCGACGCGCGGTGGGTGGCGTAGAACCGGGCGAGCGGAACCGTGAGGTCGTAGCGCAAACCCAGGTCGGCGAGCGCCGCCGGGTCCTCGGCTGCGGCGCGGATCGCCTCGGCATCCAGTCCGCGCTTGAGGACGCTGAACGACAGCTTCTCGTTGTCGCCGCCGATCCCGGCGTGCAGACGCGCGTACTCCTCGACGACGGGGGTCTCGATCTCGTCGAAGCCGTGCGCGCGGTAACGCTCGCGGATCACGGCGAGCACGCGCTCGCGTCGGGCCTTGTCAGCGGGGAGGAAGTCGCGCATGCCGCGCGGCGGGTTCACGGATGCCACGCTCCCATTGTTCCAGTCCTCGAGCGCCGCGTCCGTCCGGGCGGGTGGGGCGCCAGATCACGTGAACTCGCCGACAGCACCCGTTATGGCGCGTCGCAAGGCGTGACCTCGGCCAGATCACGTGATCTGGCGCGCCTCAGACACCCGCACCTCGGCGGACAGGTGGCGGAGACGGGAGCGCAGCGCGCGGTCGGCATCCCAGCCGTGCTCGCGAGCGAGCTGCACGAGGGCGAGCAGCGCGTCGCCGAGCTCGGACTCCGTCGTGGGCGCCAGGGGCGCGCGGCCCGCGGTCACCCCGACCTGCGCCGCCTTGCCGAGCACCTTCTGCGCCAGGGCGAGCGAAGGCATGTGGTCGCTGACGCCGTCGAGCACACTCGTGCGCTCGCGCTTCTCGGCGGCCTTCGCCGCGTTCCAGTGCACCAGCACCTCTTCGGGAGTGGATGCCACGGCGTCACCGAAGACGTGCGGATGCCGGCGCACCATCTTCTCGGTGAGGCCGCGAGCCACGTCGTCGATGTCGAACGGTTCGTCGGGGTCGCCGGCGGCGATCTCGGCGTGGAACAGCACTTGCCAGAGCAGGTCGCCGAGTTCCTCGCGGAGGTCCGCGCGCGTCCCGGACTCGACCGCGTCGATCACCTCGGCGCTCTCCTCGACGAGGTACGGCACGAGGTCGCGATGGTCGATCGTCTGCGTCCAGGCGCAGCGTTCCCGCACCGCGCGCATCGTCTCGGCGGCCTCGCGCAGCGCGTCGTCGCTCACGGTCCCTCCTCCTGCGGCACGGTCGGAGCCGCTGCCCCCGAGTATGCCCCGCCCCCGTGCCGCGCGGTCCCGCGGCAGGCACAACTCCTGCAGATCCGGGGGCGCCGACGCCCGGAGCGCTCGACCGCGCTCGGGCAGCCGGAGTTGTGCCGCCCGATACGGGGACACAACGCAGGAGAATGCGGGATGCTGACGCACGAACGGCCCGAAATCCTGCGGCATCCCTCGCCAGAGCCCGGAGAATCTCCTGCGTTGTGACCGCCGGAACGGCACGGAACGGCCCGCGTGACATGGCCGCAACGTGACGCAACTACTCTGGGGCGTGTGCGTGAACTGACCCCGACCGAGGCCATCGACCTCGTGGGCCGCTTCGAAGCAGGCCAAGAACTCCCCGAACAGATGCGCGCCGACGTGCGTCTGCTCGGCTCGCTCCTGGGCCGCGTGCTTCGCGAGAGCGGCTCCCCCGGCCTCTACGACGACGTCGAGAAACTGCGGACGGCGACGATCCAGGCCTACACCGACGAGACGCCCGAGGCGTTCGAGCGGGCTGCGGCGATCGCCGACGGCTTCTCGATCGCCCGCGCCGACGAAGTGGCGCGCGCCTTCACGGCGTACTTCCACCTCGTCAACCTCGTCGAGGAGCACCAGCGTGTGCGCGTGCTCCGCGAGCGCGGCGACCGTCCGTCGCGCGGCGGCACCCCCGACACGATCGCGACGGCCTTCGAGCGCCTGTCGAGCGAGATCGGCGAGGAGGGCGCGCTGGCGCGTCTGCAGGCGCTGCGGTTCCACCCGGTCTTCACCGCGCACCCCACCGAGGCCCGCCGCCGCGCGATCTCCACGAGCATCCGCCGGCTGTCCGAGCTGCTCGCCGAGCACGACGACGCCGGCGAGAACGACACCGAGACCCGGCGCACCGAGCGCCGCATGCTCGAGGAGATCGACACGCTGTGGCGCACCGCGCCCCTCCGCCGCGAGAAGCCGTCACCGGTCGACGAGGTGCGCTCGGTCATGGCGGTCTTCGACGAGACGCTCTACACCGCCGTCCCACGGGTGTACCGCCGCATCGACGACATCCTGCAGGGCGAGAACGCCGGTGCCCGCGCGCCGATCGTGAAGCCCTTCGTGCGCGTCGGCTCCTGGGTCGGCGGTGACCGCGACGGCAACCCCTTCGTCACGGCATCCGTCACCCGCAAGGCCGCCGCGATCGCGAGCGAGCACGTGCTGATCGGCCTCGAGCGCACGACGCAGCGCGTGGGTCGCGGACTGACGCTGGATGCCGAGACCACCCCGCCGAGCGACGCGCTGGTTGCGCTGTGGCACCGCCTCCGCGCCGCCGACGAAGACGCCGCGGCCGAGATCGCCGAGCGCTCCCCCGACGAGCCGCACCGCCGCATCCTGCTGCTCCTGGCCCGCAAGATCGCCGCGACGCGCACGCGCAACGCCGACCTCGCCTACCGCGATCCCGAGCACCTGCTCGCCGATCTGCGCACGGTGCAGGACTCCCTCGTCGCGGCCGGCGCCGCACGCCAGGCCTACGGTTCGCTCCAGCGCCTCGTCTGGCAGGTCGAGACGTACGGCTTCCACTTGACCGAGCTCGAGGTGCGCCAGCACTCGGCCGTGCACGCGAAGGTCCTCGCCGAGCTCCGCGCCGGCGGCGAGCGCAGCGAGCAGACCGAAGAAGTGCTCGAGGTCTTCCGCTCGATCGCCTACGTGCAGGAGCGTTTCGGGCCGCGCGCCGCCGGCCGGTACATCGTGTCGTTCACGCAGTCCGCCGACGACCTGGCCGCCGTGCACGAGCTCGCGTCGTACGCGATGGGCCCGGGCGAGCAGCCGCCGGTGCTCGACGTCATCCCGCTGTTCGAGACCTTCGCCGACCTGCAGGCCGCTCCCGGCATCCTCGCCGAGATCGTCTCGCACCCCGCTTTCGTCCGTCGACTGGATGCCACGGGTCGCCGCCTCGAAGTGATGCTCGGCTACTCCGACTCCTCGAAGGACGTCGGCCCCGTCGCCGCGAACCTCGCGCTGTACGAGGCCCAGGCGTTGATCTCGACGTGGGCCGAGGCCGAGGGCATCGAGCTGACCCTCTTCCACGGCCGCGGCGGCGCCCTCGGGCGCGGCGGCGGTCCGGCGAACTCCGCGATCCTCGCGCAGCCGCCGCACTCGGTCGACGGCCGGTTCAAGCTCACCGAGCAGGGCGAGGTCATCTTCGCCCGCTACGGCGACCCGGACATCGCGATGCGCCACATCGATCAGGTCGCGGCCGCGGTGCTCACGGCATCCTCCCCCTCGATCGAACGCCGCAACCGCGGGGCGGCCGAAGCGTTCGCCGACGTCGCCGCCACGATGGACGTCGCGTCACGCGAACGGTTCTTCGCCCTGGTGAAGGCCCCCGGCTTCGCGCCGTGGTTCGCCACCGTCACTCCGATGGAAGAGCTCGGGCACCTCGCGCTCGGCTCGCGCCCGGCGCGCCGCGGCCTGTCGGTCGAGTCGCTCGAAGACCTCCGCGCGATTCCGTGGGTGTTCTCGTGGACCCAGGCCCGCATCAACCTCGCCGGGTGGTTCGGCCTCGGAACGGCGCTCGATGCCGTCGGTGACGAGCAGCGTCTGCGCGAGGCGTACGAGCAGTGGCCGCTGTTCCGGACGATGATCGATAACGTCGCGATGAGCCTGGCGAAGGCCGACGAGCGCATCGCGCGTCGGTACCTCGCTCTCGGCGACCGCGACGACCTCGCCGGTCTCGTGATGGACGAGATGCTCCTGACCCGCTCGTGGGTCGAGCGGATCACCGGCGGCGGGCTGCTGGGCAACAAGCCCGTGCTGCAGCGCGCGGTGAAGATGCGCAGCCCGTACGTCGACGCGCTGTCGCTTCTGCAGCTGCGGGCCCTGCGGGCTCTGCGCGACGCACCCGCCGACGCCCCCAAGACCGATCCCGAGCACCAGCGCCTGCTGTTGCTGTCGGTCAGCGGCGTGGCCGCCGGTCTGCAGAACACCGGCTGAGCGGCCCTCACTCCGCGGGGTCCGGGGCGCGCAGGTGGGAGTGGAGGCGAGGACCGCGTACCGACAGTCCCGTGACGACCTCGTACGGGATGGTGGACGCTGCCTGCGCCCATCGCGCGGCGGACTGTCCCCGAGAACCCCCGAGCACCGTGACGGTGTCACCGACCTCGACCGGGACGGCTGATTCCGCAGGCCCGAGGTCGACGACCAGCTGATCCATGGCGATCCTCCCCCGCACCGGGAAGGTGGCCCCGCCGATGAGAACGCTCATGCCGTCGGCTGTTCGAGGCAAACCGTCTCCGTATCCGAGCGGGACGAGCCCGATTCGGGTCGGTCTCGATGTCACGAACTGGGCGCCGTAGGAGATCCCGTGGCCAGCGGGAAGGACGCGCACGCTCGAAAGGACGGTCGAGACCGAAAGGGCGGGACGCAGGTCGATGGGCTCGCGCGCGTTCACCCCCAGGGGAGACAGCCCGTAGGTGCCCAGCCCCAGCCGGACCATGTCGAAGTGCAGCTCGCGGTGACGAAGGGCCGCTGCCGTGTTGGCGATATGCCGACGGTGCGGCCGGATGCCGTGGCGACGGGCGAGCTCGACCGTCGCAACGAACGTCCGTGCCTGCGCACGCGTCCTCTCGTCCTGCTCGGGATCCTCCGCGGCCGAAAGGTGCGACATCATCCCCTTCACCTCGATGCGCCCTTGCGCCTCGTAGGCCGCGGCCCAACCGAGGATCTCGTCCAGGTCGGCGGGCGAGGCTCCGTTGCGTCCGAGCCCCGTGTCGACCTTGAGGTGCACTCCTGCGCGGCCGCCCGCCGTCTCGACCGTGCGGGCCACCGAGTGCAACTCCGCCAAAGAGGAGACGCCGAGGTCGACAGCGGCTCTCACGGCTCCCGTCATGTCGGTGCGCGGCGTGTGGAGCCATGCCAGGACCGGCGCGCCGATGCCGGCGCGTCGGAGCTTCAACGCTTCCTCGACGTGGGCGACCCCCAGCGTGTCAGCGCCCGCTCGAAGGGCCGCGCGGGCCACCTGCACGTCGCCGTGCCCGTAAGCGTCCGCCTTGACCACCGCCATGACCGCTGCAGGTGCCACCCACCGCGCGACCGCGGCGACGTTGTCGGCGATCGCGTCGAGGTCCACATCGACCCAACGCTCCGCACCACTGCCGGCGGTGATCGTCGCCTCCGGCCGTTGACCGGATGAGGATGCCATCACAGTCGCCGCAATCGGAGCTGGAGCATGAGATTGAAGCGGTCATCGGGGTTGTCCAGGTCGACGCCGAGGAGTTCCTGGATGCGGCGGAGCCGCAGTCGGAAGGTGTTCGGGTGCACGATGAGTTCCTCTGCTCCCGCACGCACGTCGCCGAAGTTCTCGAGATATCGGTCGAGGGTGAGCAGCAGCTGCGTCCCGTGGACGGCGTCCCAATCCGTGAGCTGATCGACCTGGTGCAGAAGAGAGCTCTGCTCGTCCGTCCACCGATCCTTCATCTCGGCGAGCATGACGTCGTGTCGCACCTCGTCGATGCGGTACGCACCCCGCTCACGAAGCCCGATGACGCGCAGCACACGATCGGCACCAGCCTTGGAGCGGTGCAGATCGCCGATGTCGCGAACGGATTCACCGATTCCCAGCCGAACCGGAAGGCGGGTTGCACGCTGAGCGACGAACGCCGTGCCCACCGCCGAGAGGTACGCCCCCTCGGCCCCGTGCTCCTCGTCCACCGGCAGGATGCCGTAGACGATGTCGCCGACCGAACCGGCGAGGCTGTGCGGGTGGTAGGTCACGAGGTGCAGTTCGAATGTCCGGCTGATGCGCTCCATTCGCACGATGTCGGCCGGATCGTCGGTTCCTCCGTCTACCGAGGAGACGCCGAAGACGATGTACTTTCGCGAGCGCAGGCCCAGCTCGGTCGCCGCGCTCCGCGCCTGGTCACCGCCGTTCAGGAGGGCCGCGAGCTGGCGCCGTCGATGCCGACGTGACGCATCCGCCTCGACTCGCTCCCGCAGCATCTGGACGGCGACGATCCTCGCAGCCTCCACCATCACGCGCTGACGGCTCGCGTCGAGCGGCTCGTCCACCACCGCCCAGATGGACCCCAGCAGAGAATCTCCCGCGGTCACCCGAACGACGGCTCGGCCGCGCTCGTAGACGTCTCCCGGCTTGATGAAGATCGGAAGCGGCTCGGCGTAGACGCGGTGGAAGATCCCCGCGTCACGCAGACGCTGCTGGGAGGACTCCGGCACCCGCTGTCCGAGTACCGCCGCCCGTCGCGATTTATCGGTCTTCTGCTCGCCGGAGGAGAACGCCACGATGCGGGAGTTGACGTCCTCGATGGTCACCGCGGCATCGAGGAGGGCCGCGACGGAGTTGGCGAGCGAGCGCAGATCGGTCGCTTCGCCGATGATGTCCGTGTCGTCGCCGAAGCCGTCGATCGCTTGGCGCGAGATCGCCAATGTCGCGGCCGCGGCGATCTGATTCCACGGCACGCCGCGCACGAGACCGATGACCGGGACCCCCGCACTATCGAGGACGGCGGCCGCATCGCGGTCCACGGATACCGGCTCGCGCAGGACGAGGGCTGCCGCTCTGCGCTCCGCCAGCTGGCGCACGAGCTCGAGCGTGGGTTCGCCACCCGCGACACCCACCCCGAGCACGAGGGAACCGGGGATGATCAGCGAGGGATCCAACGGATCGAAGATCGTCACCGACGACACCGTCGAGGTCGGCTGTACACGTCCGAGCGCCAGTTCAACCACGGTCGTCCCCAGCTCGCCGAGCACCTTGTTGAGCGGCACCCCCGCAGACGCGCTCATGTCGACGACCTCATCGAGCCGCCTCCGCGCCGCAAATACGGGGAATCCGCGACGGGGGCCGGACCGGCGTCCTCAGGCCACCAGTGCCGCAGGAGCAGGTGGCCGATGCGTCCGTTGGTGACTTCGCCCTCGTCCTCGGGCGCGAAGAGCGTATCGTCCGACCCCCGCGTGCAGGCAGCGTACGTGAACCCCGTGCCACGGAACCGGACGATGCCCATGTCATTACGTACCCCGGGGTAGAACCCGGTCTTGCTGGCCGATACAACGGGCTGAACGATGCGAAGCTCCTCCGCATACGGTGCCACGCTCACGTACCGCAGCACCTGGTCGAGATACTGCTGCTGCGACAGCAGCTTCTCGCACGCCTCGGACACGGCCGGCGAGAAAGCCGTCCGGTGAGCTATGGCTTGGGCGAGAGTGTCGAGGTCGTTCGTGCTCGCCACGCCCAGGTGAGCGATGTCGCGACCTATGACGTCGAAATCGAGCCTGTTCTTCAACCGGATGCTGTGCAGTCCGAGCTCGGTCATCGCCCGATTGACCTCAGCGATCCCGCCGAGCTGATCGATGACCAGGTTCGCGGCCGTGTTGTCGCTCACGGCGATCATGAGGGCAGCCGCGTCGGCGACCGTCAGTGTCAGACCGCCCGACAGCAGCTTCAGGACCCCGGAGCCGGGCACGCGGTCCTCCTCGTGCATCGTCAGGCGGCGGTCCAGGTGCACCGCACCCCGTTCGGCTCGGTGAAAGAGCGTCACGAGGATCGGCACCTTGATGACGCTGGACGCGGGGAACGCTTCGCGCGAATTGAACTCCACGTGCTCACCGGTACGGAGATTGGTCGCCGCCACACTGATCTCGCCGCTGAACTCGTCAGCGATACGCGCGATCTCGGCCTGAATGTCCTCCGCGGCCCCCATGAGGCACCTCTTCCTTCGCTCGGAACCCTCATTCTCGACGACGTGCTCCCGCGCGCGACACCATGGCCTGAACAGTGTTCGCCGGCCAACGCTGGCCGGTTGCACATCGCTCCAAGGAGCGTGTCTGCGCATCCTTGTGGTGGAGGCTCACATATGACACCCGAAGACGCCGCACACACTCCGGCTCCCGCCGATATCGTCATCCGCGGGGGGCGCGTCGTCGACCCGCGATCCGCGCAGGACGGCATCGCCGATGTCGCCGTTCGTGACGGCAGGATCATCGCCGTCGGCCAGGTCTCCGCGACGGCACGCTCCACGATCGACGCGCGCGGGCTTGTCGTCGCACCCGGGTTCATCGACCTGCACAGTCATGCTCAGACACCTATCGGACTCGGATTCCAGGCGCTCGACGGCGTCACTACGGCACTGGACCTCGAATCGGGCACTCTTCCGGTGCAGGCGCAGTACGCCGCCGCCGTCACCGAGGGTCGCCCGATCAACTTCGGGTTCGCCGCTTCGTGGGCCGTCGCCCGCATGCATGTCATGGCGGGGATCCCTCTTCCCACCCCCGCTGAGGACGGCACGCTGACCACCGCCATGGAAGTTTTCCAACGCAACCAGCGGCTGCCTGCGTGGCATCGGATCGCGACCCGGGCAGAGGTGGACTCGATCATCGGTGTGCTCGCCGATGCGGTGAGTCAGGGCGCCATCGGGATCGGGGTACTCCTCGGCTATGCACCCGCCTCAGGCCGTGAGGAGTACTTCCGCGTGGCTGAGCTCGCCGAGTCGGCCGGAGTAGCGGTCTTCACGCACTCGCGTCAGATGTCCAATCAGGAACCGGGCTCATCCGTCGACGGGGCACTCGAGGTGATCGCTGCCGCCGCAGGCAGCGGAGCCCGTATGCACATGTGTCACATCAACAGCACCTCGTTGCGACGCATCGACGATGTCGCCCGCGCCGTGACGAAGGCGCAATCGCGGGGCAACCAGATCACGACGGAGGCCTACCCCTACACGATGTCCAGTACGGGGATCGGCGCCGCCTTTCTCGCCCCCGACCGCCTCGACCGCCTCGGCATCGAGGCCTCCGCCATCACCTACCTTCCGACGGGTACACGAGTCCGTGACGTCGACGAGCTCGCACACTTGCGCGCGACCGACCCGGGGGGACTGTGTCTGATCGACTATCTCGACGGCGACGACCCCGTCGACGTGAGAACGCTCCTGCGCAGCTTCGATGTGCCGGGAACAGTCGTGGCCTCGGATGCCATGCCGATCGTCGGCCCCGACGGTCGCTATCTCTCCGGGCGGAGCCCGCTCCCGGAGGGTTCGCGCGTGCATCCGCGCAGCGTCGGAACGTTCGCGCGCACGTTCGGCTGGCTGGTGCGCGACCTCGGCGCACTGTCCCTGCCGGATGCGGTCCTGCGCACCTCGACGATCCCCGCCGAGATCCTCGCCCCCTTCGTACCGCGGATGCGGACGAAGGGCCGCGTGGCACCCGGATTCGACGCGGACATCACCGTCTTCGACCCTCATCGCATCAACGATCGGGCCAGTGCGATCAGGATCGAGGCATCAGTCGGCGTGCGTCACGTGATCGTCGGCGGGGAGCCGGTCGTCACAGAGGGCGCGCTACGGACGGGCACAGCCGGACGCCCCCTGAAGTCGCGCTGAGCGGGTCATGGCGAGGCGCCGCAGTGTGCGCCCGCATACTCGCTCGGCCACAACGCTGGCGAACTGGACATAGGTGACCCCGTCGCCGCTTCCTAACCTGGACCCACTATCGACAACACCGACCCGGAAGGTACGCGATGGATCCCACCCCGGTTTTGTCCGTCGACGGCGTGACAAAGCGGTACGGCGAGAATGTCGTGCTGGACGGCATCACCTTCTCCCTCGCGGCCGGAGAGCGCACGGCATTGCTCGGCGAGAACGGCGCGGGCAAGTCGACCCTCGCCAAGATCATCGCCGGGTCGACGCGTCCCGACGACGGCGGCATCGCCGTGGACGGCCGTGGCGTACGGTTCACCGTTCCTCGCGATGCGCTGGCCGCGGGGGTGTCGTTCATCCCCCAGGAACTCGTCTACGTGCCGGCGCTGACCGTCGCCGAGAACATCAGCCTGGGTGCACCACCGTCGCGCTTCGGGTTCACATCGCCCTCGGCGATGATCCGCGCCGCTCGCAAGTACGCCGACATCGCCGGCTTCGATCTTCCGCTCGACACTCCGATGGCCGACATCTCGCTCGCGCAACGTCAACTCGTCGAAATCGCCAAAGCCGTCACGCGCCAGGCCCGCATCCTGATCCTCGACGAGCCGACCGCCGCGCTCGAGTCCGAGGACAGCGCGCGACTGCACGAACTGCTGGGACGCCTGTCGGCCTCCGGGGTCGCCGTCATCCTCATCAGCCACCGTCTCGAGGAGGTCTTCGCAACGTGCGATACCGTGCACGTCCTGCGCAACGGTGCACTCGTACGCTCCAGTCGCACCGCGGATCTGACCCCCTCGCAGGCGATCGCCGACATGCTCGGCCATGAGCAGTCATCGACGGCGAAGGTCGACCGCCGCTCCAGCGACGCGCCGCCCCGGCTGGAAGTGCGGGGCCTCCGGCGCACTCAAGCCCCGATTCTCGATGATGTTGATCTGGTCGTGCGTGAGGGCGAGATCGTCGGACTTTACGGGCTCCGCGGTAGTGGCGCCGACACTCTTGCGGAGACCCTGGGCGGCCTGCACCCTGACGCGGTCGGTCGCATCGCTGTGGCCGGCGCCACGATGAACCGTCTACGCAACCCCCGCCAGAGCTGGCGGGCCGGCATCGCCTATGTTCCCGCAGATCGGAAGTCCCAAGGACTCGTCCTCATCGACTCGATCCGCCGAAATTTCACGTTGCCCGACCTGCGCCGCGTGTCTCGTGCGGGCTGGATTCTCCGCCGCCGCGAGAGGGCCGTCGCTCAGAATCTCTATACCCGTGTGCGGGTACGGGCCCGATCGATCGACCAGACCGTCGGTGAGCTTTCGGGGGGAAACCAGCAGAAGGTGCTGGTCGGAAACCGTCTGCTCGCAGACGCACCTGTTCTCGTCCTGCACGAACCGAGTCGCGGCGTCGACGTCGGGGCACGTGAGGAGATCCACGACATCCTGCGCGGCCTCGCCGACGGCGGTACCGCGCAGCTGGTGGTCACCTCGGACATCGAGGAAGCGGTCCTCCTGTGCGACCGGCTCCTTATCGTGCACCGCGGTCGCATCGTCGATGACATCGCCTTCCCCACCCGAGCAGATCAAGCCCGCGCCCTCGAAGCCGCCGGAGGTATCCAATGACCGAGAGCTCCATCCGCCCCACCAGACGTGTACGGCTCCCCCGCCTCTCGTCTCAGCTCCTGGTATTGGTGGGGTTCCTCGTCGTGGTCGTCGGGGTGTTCGCGAGCATGAGTGCGAACTTTCTCAGCACCGCGAACGTCCTCAACATCCTGTCGATCTCGGCTGTTATCGGGCTCGTCTCCCTCGGACAGGTCCTCCCGCTCATCTCGGGTGGCTTCGATCTGTCCGTCAGTGGCGTCGTCCCTCTGGCGGGCGTGCTGTTCGCGCTCCTGACGAATGCCGGGCTCGGCCTCGTACCCGCCCTGGTCGTCGTGCTGGCTGCCGGGGGCGTTGTCGGGCTGGTCAACGGCTTGCTCATCACCCGGGCTCGCATCAATCCCTTGATCGCCACCCTCGGAACCCTTTCCGTGGTGGGCGGGCTCGCCCTCGTCATCTCCAACGGATTGCAGATCCCCTTCACCAACCCCGATGTCGGGGCCTTGACCTCACGAGGCCTGTTCGGTGTGAACAACCAGGTGTGGCTGTTCGTCGGTCTCGCGATCGTGGTTCACATCGTCCTGTCGTACACCTCATACGGTCGACGCATCTACGCCGTCGGCGGCAACGTGGAGGCGGCCCGGCTCGCCGGCATCCGGGTGAACTCCGTGACCTCCTCGGTCTACGTCCTCTGCTCGATGCTGGCGGCTTTGGCCGGTGTCGTCCTCGCCAGTCAGCTGCTGACCGGCTCGGGCACGGCCGGCATCAACACGAACCTTCAGTCGATCACCGCCGTCATTCTCGGCGGGGCGGCCCTCACGGGCGGCGTGGGCGGCGTTCCGGGAACGGTTCTCGGCGTACTGATCCTCGGCGCGCTCTCCAACGGCATGGCCCTCACCCACGTGCCGTCCTTCTATCAGACCATCGCGACCGGACTCGTGCTGCTCGCGGCGGTGGGTCTGAGCCAGATTCGACGCCGACTGCGCTGACCGCGTTCACCCCTCTGCACCATCACACCCGAAAGGAATCCCATGTCCGCACACAGCGCATCCGTGTTACGCCGACTCGCTCTCGGCACGAGTGTCACGGCGATCACCGCACTTGCCCTCTCCGGGTGCTCGGGCGGGTCGACCGCCGACGCGTCCGACGGCACGATGACGGTCACCTTCGCCAACTACAACGAGAGCGTGCCGTTCTTCCAGGTGATCCACACGACCCTCGACGGGCTCGACCCCGCATCCAAGGGTGTGGATGTCACATGGTTCGACAACAAGGGCGACGCCTCGACCATGCTCCAGAACGTGCAGCAGATGATCGTGGAGCAGCCGAATGCCATGGTGCTCTACCCCGTCTCGTCCGCCACCGACGGAGTCTCCAAGCTCATCGCCGACAGCGGCATCCCGTGTGTGGCCCTCAACATCGACGCGAGCGCATGCTCCTTCCTCAACATCGACAACGCCGCGCTGGGAGACGAGAGCGCGACGATCGTCGGAGAAATCGCCAAGCAGCGGGGGTGGGACGCGTCGAACACCACCGTCCTGATCGGTCAGAACGCCGCCGCCGGCGAGGGGGTGAACGCCGCCGTCCACCACTTCTATTCGACGGTGGCCGACGTCCTCGGCTTCGAGGCCGTCGCGCCCGACGCGATCAGCGCGACCACGACCACGATCGGGACGAACGGCATCCAGTTCGACGGCGGGTCGACGCTGCAGCCGAGCTTCGAAGCCGTCCAAGGTCTCATCGCGAGCATCCCCGCGGATCGGAACATCATCCTCTACACGGTGAACAACGACTCCACCAACGGCGCTCTCCGCGCACTGGAGGACGCGGGTCGCGGGGGAGCGGACAAGCTGCTCATCGCCGGCCTCGGCGGTGACGAGACCGGGCTCGCCTCACTCAAGAACGATCCCCGATGGGTCGCTGAGGGCGACATCTTCGTGTCCTACTGGGGCGAGTACGCGGTGGCCATGGCGCAGGCTCTCGCCGACGGCGTCAAGCCTCCCGCCGATGTGACCCCGCTCCCCCAGCTCGTGATGAACAAGGAGCAGCTGGCCACCTACCACCCGGACGGCACCACCGCGGTCGCGAAGCTCCCCCCGCTCAACGAGGACAACCGGTTCCTCGGCGACACGGGGTTCCTGAAGGCGATGGGCAACGTCGAGGGCGTGGAATGACCCCAGCGCAGCGCGATGACCTCATGGGCACCCTCACCGACATCGACGAGCGCTTCTCCGGCTCTCTGCACGTGTCGGCTCGGAGCCTGAACGGTACGGGGGCGGTGGAGCTCAACTCCACCGCCCCCGTGGCCACCGCGAGCGTCATCAAGATCCCGATTCTGCTGACCGCTCTGCGCCACGCGGAGCTGGGCCGGATCGACCTCGATCGTGTCAGCTCACCCGCTCGAGACCACGGGGTGCAGGGCTCGGGGATTCTCCGCCTGCTGCGAAGCGACCTACAGGTCACCTTCGAGGACCTGCTCGTGCTCATGATCGCGACGAGCGACAACATTGCCACCAACGCCGTGCTCGCTGAGATCCCGGGGGGCGTGGACGAGGTCAATCGGATGATGGACGCCGTCGGCCTGCGACGCATCCGGCTGCGGAACCCCGTCGACCTGGACCTCATCGCGGACGACCCGGAACTGCTGGGCGTGGCTCCGGTAAACCAGCTGCGCGCTCTGATGGACGCTGTCCAGTCCCGCACGGCCGTTTCGCCGTGGGTGTCGGGCAGGGCGGAGCAGATCCTCACGACTCAGCTCTATCTCGATCAGGTGACGAAGTTCTACAAGGTCAACCCGTACGCTGCGGAGCTCGCCGCGCTGGCGCCTCTGACGGTGGCGTCCAAGACGGGATTCGTCCCCGGGACCCGCGTCGACGCCGGGATCGTGCGCTGGCGCACGGGCGGCTTTGTCTACGCGTGCGCGGCGGTCGGTTCATTGGACGAGAGCTTCGCCTCGGACGCCGAACCGTCGTTGGCCCTGGCCGACGCGGGGGTTGCCCTCTTGGAGGCGTTCTGGACAGGCCCCGACATTCCCCTCGTCCCGGGCGCACACCGCCACGTGTGATGATGATCAGCGGTCCGCGCCACCCTCCCGCGGCCGGTGGACGTGAACAGCATCGGATGCCGGGGCCCCCGCCCCGTCTCAGTCGAGTCGGCGGTCGTGGGCGTGCCGCGCGAGACTCCGGCCGTACCGCTCGGTGAGCTGGATCATGAGGTCGGGGGTCTCACGGTCGAGGCCGAAGACGTATCCCGGGAAGTCGAGCTCCTTCTGGGCGGCCCAGATCTCGTCGTGCCGGTCGGGCGAGAGCAGCTGCACCGGATCGCCCACCGCGACCCATCCGATCGGCACCACCGTCTCGGGCGCAAGGACGGTACGCAAGTGGACCACCGCGTTGATGCGCACCTCGCACCTGTCGCCGACCTCGGCACCGTTGAAGACCCGCGTGCCGGTGGCCAGGAACACCTCCGCGCCGATGTCGGCTCCCGCCACGCTGGCCATGGGACCGATCAGAGTGTGGGCCCCGACGTGCACCGCGTGGGTCGAGCTCGCCCGCACCAGCGCGTTCTCCATCACGACCGTGTGCTCTCCCAGCACGATCCGACTCCCCTCGGCGGTGAGCACGGCGCCGTGGAGGACTTGGCATCCGGGACCGATCGTGACGTCGCCGCTGATGACGGCGGTCGGGGCGACGACGGCGTCGGGATGGATACGGGGCTCGGCCCCCAGATGAGCGAAGCGCATGAGCGGCGTCCTTCCCGTCGGTGCCGTCAGCGTAGCGCCGGGGCACGAGACGGGGCGAGGGGGGCACGGCACCGCCGCGCCGGATCACGTCCGGTCGGTCACCTCGCGCGCCGCGCGTCCGCCGACCACTGCCGCGCGCACGGAGAAGCCGATCACCGTCACGGCGCCGAGCACGATCACGGCGGCCATCACCGGCTCCTGCGCGGCCCCGGGTAGGAGGAGAGCACACCACGGCAGCACGGCCGTGACGACGGCGACGATCGCGCTCCGGCGGAGATCGGCCGCCCCGGCGCGATGCGCGGCGATCCAAGCGGCGTCGGACGCCTGAGTGGCGACGGTCCGGATGCCGATGAGGTCGTTGCGCGCGAGCGTTCCCGCCGCCGAGCGGCGCGCGGTCCACGACGCGACCCCCGCCAGGGCGAGCATCGACACGCTGACGATGACGAGAGTGGGGATCACGGCATCCGTCCGATCACGCCGGCGCGGTCTCGGACTCCTTGGCCGCGGGAAGCGGCCACAGGGCGTCGAGCAACTGACGCACCCACGCGATGAGGTTCCCGTCGGCGGTGTCCGACGGGAGCGGGACGACCATCGCGTCGCCGTTCGCGACGAGCTTCGCCTTCGGGTAGAGCCGCTGCAGGCGCACGCGCATCGAGTCGGGGAGGTTCGCGGGAGCGATGCGGAGGTTCGAGCCCATCGCGACGACATCGGCGAGGCCCGCTTGCGCGGCACGGCGGCGCAGCCGCGCGACGGCGATGAGACCCTCCACTTCGGCCGGCGGCTCGCCGTACCGATCGCGGAGCTCGTCGACGACGAGGTCGATGGCGTCGTCCTTGGCGGTGGCGGATGCCGCGGCCGAGAGCTTCTGGTACGCCTCGAGCCGCAAGCGCTCGCTGTCGATGTAGGTCTCGGGCAGACGCGCATCCACGGGCAGCTCGAGCCGCAACTCGGTCGGCCCCTCGGTGTCTTCGCCGCGGAAGGTCGCCACGGCCTCGCCGATCATGCGCAGGTACAGGTCGAACCCGACGCCGGCGATATGGCCGGCCTGCTCGGCACCGAGCAGGTTTCCCGCACCGCGCAGCTCCAGGTCTTTCAGGGCCACCTGCATGCCGCTGCCGAGGTCGTTGTTGACCGCGATCGTCTCGAGACGGTCGGCGGCGGTCTCGGACAGCGGCTTCATCTCGTCGTACAGGAAGTACGCATACGCACGCTCGCGACCGCGGCCGACGCGACCGCGCAACTGGTGCAGCTGCGACAGACCGTATTTGTCGGCGCGATCGATGATGATCGTGTTCGCGTTGGCAATGTCCAGGCCCGTCTCGATGATCGTCGTCGACACGAGCACATCGGCCCGGCGCTCCCAGAAGTCGTCGACGACCTGCTCGAGGGCGTGCTCCCCCATCTGGCCGTGCGCGACGACGATGCGGGCCTCGGGCACGAGTTCGGCCAGGTGCGCGGCGACGCGCTGGATCGACGACACGCGGTTGTGCACGTAGAACACCTGCCCCTCGCGCAGCAGCTCGCGACGGATGGCCGCGGCGATCTGCTTGTCGTTGCGGGGGCCGACGTACGAGAGGATCGGATGCCGGTCCTCGGGCGGGGTGGCCAGGGTCGACATCTCGCGGATACCGGTGACGGCCATCTCGAGCGTGCGGGGAATGGGCGTGGCGCTCATCGCGAGGATGTCGACGTTGGTCTTGAGCTTCTTCAGCGAGTCCTTGTGCTCGACACCGAAGCGCTGCTCCTCGTCGATGATCATCAGGCCGAGATCTTTGAAGATGACCTTCTCGGTAAGGATGCGGTGCGTGCCGATGACCATGTCGACCGTGCCGTCGGTGAGGCCCGCCAGGGTGGCCTTGGCCTCTTTGTCGGTCTGGAACCGCGAGAGCGGTCGCACGGTGACGGGGAAGCCGGCGAAACGCTCGGCGAAGGTCTCGAGGTGCTGCTTGACGAGGAGGGTCGTGGGCACGAGCATCGCGACCTGCTTGCCGTCCTGGATCGCCTTGAACGCCGCGCGCACCGCGACCTCGGTCTTTCCGAAACCGACGTCGCCCGAGAGCAGACGATCCATCGGAATCGGCTTCTCCATGTCGGCCTTGATCTCGTCGATCGTCTGGAGCTGGTCGAGCGTCTCGGCGAACGGGAACGCCTCTTCGAGCTCACGCTGCCACGGGGTGTCGGGACCGAAGGCGTACCCCTTGGATGCCATGCGCGCCGAATACAGCTTCACCAGCTCGACCGCGATGTCGCGGACGGCCTTGCGAGCACGGCCCTTCGCCGCGGCCCAGTCGCCGCCGCCCATCTTGGACAGAGTCGGGGCCTCGCCGCCGACGTACTTCGACAGCAGGTCGAGCTGGTCGGTCGGGACGAACAGCTTGTCGCCCGGATATCCGCGCTTCGACGGCGCGTACTCCAGGACCAGGTACTCCTTGGTCGTCTTCACGGCGTTGCGTCCGCCGCTCGAGACCTCGCGGCGGGTCAGTTCGAGGAACTTGCCGATGCCGTGCGTGGCATGGACGACGACGTCGCCGGGCTTGAGCTGCAGGGGGTCGACGACGTTGCGTCGCCGCGACGCGAGCTTCTTCACACCGCGGTTGTCGCCGCCGACCGCGCGACCGTAGAACTCCGTCTCGGTGATGACGGCGAACTTCGTCTCTGTCAGTTCGAAACCGCGCTCCAGCGGTGCGCACACCACGTGCGCGACACCGGGTTCGGGCGGGGACAGCACGGCGTCGACGCGGCGAGCCGCGATCCCGCGCTCGGCGAGGACGTCGCGCGCGCGGTCCACCAGACCGGGTCCGGATGCCGTCACGACCACGGACCACCCCTCGGCGAGCAGTCCGCCGACGTGGGCGGTGGCCCCGTCGACGTTGCCCTGGAAGGACGGCACCGGGTCGGCCTTCACCCGATGCGCGGAGTCGTCGCCGACCACGAGGCCCTCGGCCTCGGCATCCGCCGCTCCGGAGTCGAACGCGCTCAGGCGCCACCACACCCCACCGCGGCCGCCGGCGATCTCGCGCAGGTCGTCGAGGGTGAGGAAGTCGCCCGCGCCGAGGTCGACCGGGGTGTCGGCACCGGCGGTGGCCGCCGACCACGCCGCCTCGAGGAACTCGCGGTTCGTGTCGCCGAGCGTCGTGGCACGCGCCAGCGAACGTTCCGGGTCGACCAGGGCGACGGCGGTCCCCCCGGGCAGGTAGTCGACGATCGTGGTGAGGCCGTCGATCAGCACCGGGATCAGCGACTCCATGCCCTCGGCCGGGATGCCTTCGGCCATCTTCTCGAGCAACTGGCGCAGACCGGGGTAGCCGTCGCGCAGTTCGGCGGCCCGCGCCCGCACGGCGGGCGTCAGGAGCAGCTCGCGGCTCGGCACGAGGGAGACCTCGAGCACCTCGCCGGGCAGCGAACGCTGGTCGGCGACCGAGAAGGCACGGATCTGATCGACCTCGTCGCCGAAGAACTCGACGCGGTACGGGTGGTCGGCGACCGGCGGGAAGACGTCCAGGATGCCGCCGCGCACGGCGAACTCCCCCCGGCGCGAGACCATGTCGACGCGGTGGTAGGCCAGTTCGACCAGACGCGCGGAGACCTCGTCGAGCTCGCTGCCGCGGCCCCCGACCCGCAGGTCGACCGGCTCGACGTCGCCGAGGCCCGGGGCCAGCGGCTGCAACGCGCTGCGTACCGACGCGGTGACCACGAGTGGCGCGGCACCGTCCCACGCGGCGATCCGGCGCAGCACGTCGAGGCGACGCCCGACGGTCTCGGGGCTCGGGCTCAAGCGCTCGTGCGGCAGCGTCTCCCACGCCGGGAAGTGCATGACCTGCGCGCCCGGGAGCACGGCATCCAGGGCGGGGCCGAGAGACTCGGCGCGACGACCGGTCGGAGCGATCACCAGAACGGCGCCGGGCGAGCCCGCGGTGCGGCGGTGCTCGAGGAGAGCCGCGATGACGGGGGCGTCGAGTCCATCGACGACGGAGAGAGACAGATCGGAGGATGCCGCCGACGCGGCCTCCCGGTACGACTCAGCCTGCTCGAGGGCGCGCACGATCCCGGGAACTGTCACTCGACACATCCTACGCGGAGGCACCGACACCGGCTCCGAACGCCCCGTAGGGTGGCTTCATGACCTCGCCCCGCGTTCCCGGCGAGCCCTCGTTCGCGGCTCCCCACACGGCGCCGCCGGCCGGTACCTTCCTCACCGCTCCCCCGGCCGCGAAGCGGCGGCGTCCGCTGGGTGCGCTGGCCCTCCTTCTCTCGATCCTCGCCGGGGTCGTGGCGTCCGCGATCGGCGGATTCGCCGCCTTCCGGGTCGCTCGAGGTGCCGGGGCGGAGTTCCTCGCCCGCGGAGGGCAGTCCGTGGACTGGCGAATCCTGTCGCCGGTTCGCGACCTCGTCCTGCTGGCGGAGGTGTGCTTCTGGGCCGGGACCGTCCTCGGCGTGACGGCGTTCGTGCTGGGGATCGTCGCGACCGCACGCGATCGCGGTCGGGCCGCAGGCATCGCGGCCATCGTCGTCTCGGCGCTCGGTCCGTTCCTCTTCGCGGCGCTGGTCTTCCTGGCCCTCACGGCAGGCGCGAGCACCTCCGTCGGCAGCGTCGGTTCTCCGGTCTGAGGCTCGTTACCCGCTCCCGCCCCCGCGCGTCCACCCCCGCGGGCGTGTGCGGCTCCGTCCGTAGGCTGACCGGGACGGGGGTGACCAGGCCCTCGCCGACCAGAGGAGGACACCGTGAGCAGCACACCGCCGCCCTTCGAGCCCGATCGCACGCCGCCCGCCACCCGCGCCGAGGCCGCTCAAGCCTCCTACGCCGCACCCCCCATCGCCGAGCCGCACGGACGCGCGCTGTCGGCGAAAGGCCCCCGCGGCCTCGGGCTCATCGCGTTCGTCGTGTCGCTGGCCGCCATCGTGATCGGTTCGGTCCTCGGCATCCTCGGTGGGATCCAGAGCGGAAGCCTGACGCAGTTCGCCGCGATCACCGACGGGACAGCCTCCATCGACCCCGACGCCCTCCCCGCCGCGGCGAACCAGATCGGTCTCGCCGCCGGCATCCTGTCGGTGTCGGCCTTCCTCGCGTGGGGCGTGCTCGCCCTGTGGGGCTTCATCCAGGGAATCGTCGCCGCGGTGAAGAACCGCGGGCGCGGCTGGGCCATCGCCGCGATCGTGCTCGCCGTCGTCGGCGGAGGAGTGGTCTTCGTGTTCTTCGGCATCGGAGCCGCCATCGGCGCGGCGCCCTACGTGCAGTAGCACTCGCGACGATGGCCCCGGTCCGCGGACCGGGGCCATCGTCGTTTCGGGGCGACGTGCGCACCGCGCCGCACCCGGGTGAGGCGCCGGTCGGACGAGTTATCCACGGATGTCGCCACGAGCCCCGCGGGGCACCGAACGATGGCGCTAGCTTTCGAACCTGACTTCGATCGACTCGCCCAGCGGAAAGGCACGCGATGAGGGACCCCTCCACGAAATCGACCGGCCCCACCCGGAGCACCCCGTCCTCCGCACGGGCCGCGTCGAGATCGCCCGGTGCGGGCGCGGGCGGACGCGAAGAGGAAGAGCCCTCGGGTCCGTGGCTCGCCGTCTTCGCCGTTCTCGCGGGAATCGCCGTGGCGGCGTGGGCGGTGGGCAACGTCCTTCGCGACAGCCCCGACCCCGCCGTCGGACACCTCGGAGGAGTCTGGGTACTCATCGGCGCAGCGGTGGGTCTCGCCGCGTGCGTGGCCGGCGCGATCGGCATGGCGATCGCCTTCCGTCGCTCGCGCACCGCCCGCCGACCTCCCGGAGGGACGAACCGGTCCGCTCCTCCCCCGCATCCGGGGCGTCCCGTCGCGAGACGACGCCCGTCGCCGGCACGGGGTCGCTCGAACGGCCCGGAGTGACGCGCGCGCGGGCTCAGCGCGGGGCGTGGAATCGCTGCTGGGCGGCGACCAATCCGTCCTCGACCAGCAGCTCGACCGCGTCCGCGGCGTCGGAGATCAGGATGGGCAAGGTTTCGCGCTCTTTCGAGCCGAACGGATCGAGTACCCAGTCGGCCGGGTCCTGCCGCCCGATGGGTCGACCGATGCCGACGCGCACGCGCGGGAAGTCGGGGGTCCCCAGCGCCTTCGCGACGTCGCGCACACCGTTGTGCCCCCCGTGCCCCCCGCCGGTCTTGAGCTTGAGGGTGTCGAAGGGAATGTCGAGCTCGTCGTGCACGACCACCACGCGTTCGGGCTCCACGGCGTAGAACCGCGCGAGCCCGGCGACGGGACCGCCCGAGACGTTCATGAAACTGTTCGGCTTGGCCAGGACCAGCTTCGCTCCCCCGGGACGCAGCCACGTCTCCACGACGCGCGCGTTCGCCTTGTGCGCGCGGAACGACTCGCGACGCCGTCCGGCCAACTCATCGACCACCATCTGACCGATGTTGTGCCGCGTCGCCTCGTACCGCGGACCGGGGTTGCCGAGCCCGACGATCAACCACGTGTCCGCCATGGCATCCATCCTTCCGGATCCGCACGCGGACCCTGACAGCAAAAACGAGGGGGCGTGGATGCACGCCCCCTCGTCGGTCGCGGACCGCTCGCGCGGTCCGCTGAGATCAGTTCTGGTCGCCCTCGGACTGCTCCTCGGCGACCTCGGCGTCGGCCTCCGCGATCTCCTCCTCGGCAGCGAGGGTGTCCAGCGGCACCGAGACACCGACGACGAGCGTCTCGGGGTCGGTCAGCAGCGCGGCACCGGCGGGCAGCGTCAGGTCGGCAGCGGTGATCTGCGTGCCGTCCTCGGCGCCCTCGACCGAGACCTCGACGTTCTGCGGGATGTGGGTGGCCTCGACCTCGAGCGACACCGTCGTGTTCTCGAGGTTGACGATCGTGCCGGGGAAGGGCTCGCCGACGACCGTGACGGGGATGTCGACCTGGACCTTCTCGCCCTTGCGGACGACGAGGAGGTCGATGTGCTCGATGATCTGACGCACGGGGTCCTTCTGCACGTCCTTCACGAGCACGAGCTGGCTCTTGCCCGCGATGTCGAGGTCGAGCAGCGCGTTGGCGCGACGGATCAGCAGAGCGACCTGGTGGCCCGGCAGCGCGACGTGCTGCGGGTCGGTGCCGTGACCGTAGATGACGGCCGGGATCTTGCCCGCGGCGCGGAGGCGACGGGCGAAGCCCTTGCCAAAGTTCTCGCGGAGTTCCGCGACGACCTTGTTGTCTTCCGACATGATGTTCTCCTCGCGGGCACGGGTCCCGCAGCTTGTGAGCGGACGGTGTCCGCACGTATGTGGTCTGGATTCGACTCGAACGCGAGCGCGTGAGGAAAGCCGGGAGCCTGCATCACCGCGTCGATCACGGATGCCACGCGCACCACCCGGGCGCACGAGGTTGCATCCCTCGCCGAAGTTCCCCGGAAGTCTACCAGCGACGCGCTCCGCGTTCGACCGGGCTGCCGCACCGGCTGCGCGAGACGCACCGGTAGGATTTGGTGAGCCCCACCGACCGGAGGAACTTCATGGACAGCGGCCTCTTCTCTCACGTCGTGCTCTGGACGATCGGCGTGATTTCCGCGATCGGCGCCGTCGGCGCGATCGGCGCCCTCTTCTCGCTCGGGCGCACCGCCGACTACAAGAAGCACTGACCGCTTCCGCCGAAGAAACGACGGACGGCGCCGGGCCCGAGCGGCCCGGCGCCGTCTGCGTGCCGGCGGATACCGCGCTCTACAGCGCGAACAGCACCTTTCCGGACGCATCGGAGTCCCGAGCGGTGGCGAAGGCGGTCTCGGCCTCCGCGAGCGGGAACTCGTGCGTGATCGCGGCCTCGATGTCGGGCCGTTCGACCAGGAGGCGAATCGCCTGATCGATCTCGTCGGCGAAGCGGAAGCTGCCCAGATAGCGCACTTCCTTGGCGATGAAGGGGGCGAGGTTCACGGATCGCTCCGCGTCGGGGAGCATCCCGACCTGCACCACGGTCCCCGCGATCCGCACCGCCCGCAGGGCCGCCGAGATGGACTGCGGCACACCCGAACACTCCAGGACGACGTCGAACGCTCCCGCGGAGAGCTCCTCCGCCCGCACGTCCACGGTCTCGGCCGCGCCCAGCTCTCGCGCCCGGGCGAGCGGTCCGGGCAGGACGTCCGTGGCGGTGACCCGCGCTCCGGCCGCCGCGGAGGCGGCCACGGCCATGAGCCCGATCGGACCGGATCCCGTGACGAGCACGCTCCGGCCCTCGACGGGTCCGGCCTTTCCGAGCGCGTGCAGAGCGACCGCGAGCGGCTCCGCGAGCGCCGCCCGGCGCACCGTGAGGCCGTCCGGCAGAGGCCTGACCATGCGACGGTCGACGACGAGATACTCCGCGGCCGCGCCCTGGGTGTGCGGCCACGTCGAGGCGCTCCCCAAGTAGGAGCCCCCTGGCCACAGGTGCGGGTCGTCCTCGATTCCGGGACGAGGTCGGCCGAACCGGGCAGGGTGCACGGTCACCGGGGTTCCGGCGGCCCAGCGACCCGCGGGGTCGTGATCGATCCGCCCCGAGAGCTCGTGACCGGGGATGAGCGGCTCGCGCACGACGAACGCTCCATTGGCCCCGTGGAAGTAGTAGTGCAGATCCGAACCGCAGATCCCGATGTAGTCGACCCGGATCCGGACCTCGTCCGCCCCGGGCTCCGGAACGGCGATGTCGCGCACCGCCGCCTCGCGGGCGGCGTCGATGAAGAGTGCCTGCATGTCTCGTCCTTCCGTCAGACGACCGCGGTCATTCCGCCGTCGACGAAGATGTTCTGGCCCGACACGAAGCTCGAGGCATCCGAGGCGAGGAAGAGCAGCGCCCCGTCGAGCTCGGCGAAATCGCCCCACCGGCGCGCGGGCGTGCGCTGGGTGAGCCAGGCCGTGAACTCGGCGTCGTCGACGAGGTCGCGATTCATCTCGGTCGCGAAGTAGCCCGGCGACAGCGCATTGACCTGGATGCCGTGGCGAGCGAGGTCCGCGGCCATTCCGGCCGTCAGCTGGGCGACGCCCCCCTTGGCGGCCGAGTACGGCGCGATGGTCTGCCGCGCCAGACGCGACTGGACGGACGCGATGTTGACGATCTTGCCCGAGCCGCGGGCCACCATCGCCGGAGCGACGAAGCGCGTCACGTAGAACACACCGGACAGGTTCGCCGCCATGAGCTCGTCCCAGTCCTGCACCGCGAACTCGTGGATCGGAGCGCGACGCTGGATGCCGGCGTTGTTGACGAGGATGTCGGGGACCCCGACCCGCTCGATGAGGGTCTCGAGCTGCGCCTGTGCGGCCGCGGCATCCGTCACGTCGAACACGACGGATGCGGCCTCGCGGCCCGAGAGGGCCGCCAGGTCGCGACGGGTGGCCTCGACGGCATCCCGGTCGCGCCCGTGCACGATGACGCGCGCGCCGGCGCGGGCCAGCGCGGTCGCGAGGGAGCGGCCGAGTCCGCGCGACGACCCGGTCACGAGCGCCAGACGGTCGCTGACGTCGAAGAGCGAAGTACTCATGCGTCCCGCCCGGTCAGATCAGCGCGCCGACGCCGAAGACGGCGAGCGCGGCGAGGAAGCCGAGGACCGACTCGATCGCCTGCTGCACGGTCCAGGTCTTCAGGGTGGTCTTGACGTCCATGCCCATGAGGCGGCCGACGAGCCAGAAGCCGGAGTCGTTCACGTGCCCGGCGAACACCGAGCCGGCCGCGGTCGCCAGGGTGATGGCGGCGACCTGCAGGGGCGAGAAGTCGCCGGCCATGACGGCGGGGGCGGCAAGGCCCGCGGCGGTGACGAGCGCGACCGTCGCCGATCCCTGCGCGAGGCGGAGGACCACGGCGATGATGTAGGCCGCGAAGATGATCGGCAGGCCGAGGTCGCTCAAGCTGTCGGCGAGCGCGTCGCCGATGCCCGAGGCGCGCAGGACCGCGCCGAACATGCCTCCGGCGCCGGTGATGAGGATGACGGATGCCACCGGGCCGAGCGACGAGTCGACGACCTTCTCGATCGCCGTGCCCTTCTCGCCGCGGCGGAAGCCGAAGACGATGGTGGCCACGATCACGGTGATGAGCAGGGCGACGGCAGAGTTGCCGAGCAGGATGAGCACCTGCACCCAGGTGTCGTCCGTCGAGACGGCACCGGCGCTCGCGAGTGTCGACAGCCCGGTGTTGAGGAAGATCAGCAGCATCGGCAGCAGCAGGACCGCGATGACGGTCCCTGGCTTCGGGGCGTTGACCGGCTGGTCGTCGTCGATCTCGCCGAAGAGGGCGGGAACCGGCAGCTGGATCCGCTGCGCGACGAATTTGCCCCACAGGTAGCCCGAGACGTACCAGACGGGGAAGGCGATGATGAGGCCGACCAGCAGGACGATTCCGAGGTTGGCGCCGTACAACTCGCTCGCACTGACGGGGCCGGGGTGGGGCGGCAGGAAGACGTGCATGACGGAGAAGGCCGCGGCGGCGGGAAGGCCGAACAGCAGCACGTTCGTGCGCGAGACGCGCCGCGCGATCGCGAAGATGATCGGCAGCATCATCACCAGGCCCGCGTCGAAGAACATCGGGAAGCCCAGGACGAGCGACGTGATGCCGAGCGCGAACGGGGCCCGCTTCTCGCCGAACACCCGCACGAACATCTCCGCGAGCGACCGGGCACCACCGGAATGCTCGATCAAGCGCCCCAGCATGGCTCCGAGGGCGACGAGCAGTGCGACGGTGCCGAGCGTTCCGCCGAACCCTCCGGTGAGAGTGCTCACGATCGCCGACACCGGGATGCCGGCGACGAACGCCGTCACCAGCGACACGATGATCAGTGCCAGGAAGGCGTGCACTTTCAGCCAGATGATCAGGACGAGGATGAGGGCGATCGCTCCCGCCGCGATGGCCAGCAGCGGGGCCGTTCCGAGTGTCTGAGTCCAGTCGTCCAAGAAGATCTCCATTGATTAACGATGGTCGGTCGTGCGCCGTGCGCGGCTGCCTCGATCGGCTCCCGCCGCGAGGCGTCGCACGATCTTCACACAATGATCATATTTTTGACAAGATATGGTCGTACCTAAGGAGGGGTCATGGCCCGAGCCTCACACGGCTCCGTCACCGATGCGATCGGCCGACGGATCGCGGACGGTGTCCTCGTCCCGGGCACGGTCCTCACGCTCGGCGGGCTGGAGGCCGAGTACGGCGTCTCCCGGACGGTCGTCCGCGAGGCCGTGCGCGTCCTCGAGGCGATGGGTCTGGTCGAACAGCGCCGTCGCGTGGGTGTCACCGTGCGTCCACCGAGCGCCTGGAGCGCGCTGGACACGCGTCTGATCGGCTGGCAGCTCGCCGGACCCCGCCGCGACCAGCTCATCGTCAACACCACGGAACTGCGCGCCGCCATCGAGCCCATCGCCGCCCGCTTGAGCGCGCAGCGCTCCACGGACGTGCAGCGGGGCGAGATCCTGCGCCTGGCCGAAGAGCTGGCCCGACTCGGAGCAGCGGGGCTCGGCAATTCCGCCGAATACCTGGAGGCTGACATCGCCTTCCACGACCTCATCCTCGTCTCGAGCGGCAACCTCATGCTCGCCGCCGCCCGCGCGCCCATCGCCGCGGCGATCGAGGGGCGCGCGCTCCACGGATTGACCCCGGGCGTGCCGAACCCCGACGCCCTGCACAACCACGTCGAGACCGCGGCAGCCATCGGGCGCGCCGATCCCGACGCCGCCGAAGAGCACACCCGTCGCTACGTCGCCGCCGTGCTCTCGGAAGTCCGCCACACCATCTGATCGCCCCCGCACATCGACGAAGAGAGAGCCTCTTGGACAGCACCGCACCCGTCCTCGTCTTCATGGGCCCGGCAGGGACCGGGAAATCCACCGTCGCCGCGCTTCTGGCCGGCCGCCTCGGGTGGGACCTGCAGGAAGGCGACGATCTGCATCCCGCCGCCAACGTCGCCAAGATGGCCGCCGGTCACGCGCTGAACGACGACGATCGGGGGCCTTGGCTCGACCGCGTCGCGGCCTGGATCGACGGACAGATCGCCGCGGGCCGGCCCGGCGTCATCACGTGCTCCGCCCTCAAGCGCCGGTACCGCGACGTGCTGCGCCGCGACGACGTGACGTTCGTGCTGCTGATGGGCGACCCCGCGCTCGTCCTCGAACGGCTGCTCCGCCGCCAGGGGCACTTCATGCCGCCGTCGCTGCTCACGTCGCAGTTCAACGCCCTCGAGATCCCGGATGCCGATGAGCAGGCGATCCGCGTCGACCTCGACATGACGCCGCAAGACCAGGTCGACACCGTCATCGCCCGACTGCACCTGTCCCGCGGCGCCTGAACCGCGTCGGACCGAGCCGATACAGTGGCGGGGGACCCGATCCCGTCCGTCCCCCTCTTCCGCACGTGAACACGGAGCAACGAATGACGTCGACCCCCTCCCCGACCGGACCCTCGACCGACCAGGACCAGGCACCGCACGAGGCCGCTCCGCACCACGAGGGTGCGCCCGCCCCCGAGGAGGTCGATCGCCCCACCGCGGAGGCCGATTCCCGTCCCGAGGGTCAAGGAGACGCCAACGCGAACATCGGTGTCGTCGGGCTGGCGGTCATGGGCTCGAACCTGGCCCGCAACCTCGCCAGCCGCGAGGGCAACACCGTCGCCGTGTTCAACCGCAGCGCCGACAAGACCGAGCACCTCGTGGCCGCGCACCCCGAAGCCGGGTTCGTGGACGCGTACTCCTACGCCGACTTCGCCGCGTCGCTGTCGCGGCCGCGCACCGCGATCATCATGGTCAAGGCCGGTCGCGCGACAGACTTCGTCATCGACGAGCTCGTGAAGGTGTTCGAGCCCGGCGACATCATCGTCGACGGCGGCAACGCGCTGTTCACCGACACCATCCGCCGCGAGAAGGCGGTCCGCGAGACCGGAATCAACTACGTCGGCATGGGCGTCTCCGGCGGCGAGGAGGGCGCCCTCCTCGGACCGTCCCTCATGCCCGGCGGCTCCGACGAGTCGTGGCAGACGCTCGGCCCGATCCTGACGTCGATCGCCGCGGTCGCCGAGGGCGAGGCCTGCGTCACCCACGTCGGCCACGACGGTGCCGGCCACTTCGTCAAGATGGTGCACAACGGTATCGAGTACGCCGACATGCAGCTCATCGCCGAGGCCTACGACCTCATCCGCCGCGCCACCGGCAAGACCCCGGCCGAGATCGCCGACGTCTTCGCCGAGTGGAACCGCGGCGAGCTGGAGTCCTACCTCATCGAGATCACCGCCGAGGTGCTGCGCCAGACGGATGCCGAGACCGGCACGCCCCTCGTCGACGTCATCCTCGACCAGGCCGGCGCCAAGGGCACGGGCGCCTGGACGGTGCAGACCGCGCTCGACCTCGGCGTCCCCGTGTCGGGTATCGCGGAAGCCACGTTCGCCCGCTCGCTGTCCAGCCACCCCGAGCAGCGCGAGGTGTCCCGCGAGCTCCCCGGCCCCGCGGGCACCGACGTGCTCTCGGGCGAGGATGCCGACGCGTTCATCGAGCAGGTGCGTCTGGCCCTGTACGCCTCGAAGATCGTCGCGTACAGCCAGGGCTTCGACGAGATCCGCGCGGGTGCCGCCCAGTACGGCTGGAACATCGACCTCGGGGCGGTGTCGAAGATCTGGCGCGGCGGCTGCATCATCCGCGCGCAGTTCCTCAACCGCATCGCCGAGGCGTACGACGCCGAGGCCGAGCTTCCCGTGCTGCTGACCGCCCCCTACTTCGTCGAGGCCCTCGGCCGGGCGCAGGACGCGTGGCGCCACATCGTCGCGCTGTCGGCGGCGAGCGGCATCCCCGCCCCCGCCTTCAGCTCGTCGCTGGCGTACTACGACGGCCTGCGCGCCGAGCGTCTGCCGGCCGCCCTCATCCAGGGCCAGCGCGACTTCTTCGGGGCGCACACGTACCGCCGGATCGACAAGGAGGGGACGTTCCACACCCTCTGGTCGGGCGACCGCACCGAGATCGAGGCCGAGGACACGCACTGAGCCAGCTCTCAGCGAAGCGGCGACGGGCACTGCTCGTCGCCGCTTCGGCGTCGTACACCGTCGGGCTGTGGTGGATGACGTTGCGGCCAGAGCCGTACGGGCCCGAAACCGGAGGTCTCGTGCGTGGGCTCCTCGACCTCCTCTCGGGGTGGCCGCTGACCGCGTGGGTGACGTTCGACCTCGTGGAGTTCTCGGCCAACGTCGCGATGTTCCTCCCCCTCGGCCTGCTCGTCGTGGCCTGGGGCGGGCGCCCGTGGCACGGCATCCTGGCGGGTCTCGCGCTCAGCGCGACGATCGAGACCACGCAGCTGCTGTTCCTCCCCACCCGTGTCGCAGATCTGCGCGACGTCGTGGCGAACACGCTCGGCGCGACTCTCGGCGTGATGGCGGCCGTCCTGATCGCCCGCACAGGTCGACTTCACAGCGAGCGCATAGCGAGTGCCATAGAAAGCTCATAGATACGCCGACACAATGAGTTCATGACCGCGACCGCCAGCGCCCCCGCTTTCACCCGCCCGGACGGCAGCGCCCTCCGCGTCCTCGTCGTCGACGACGAGCAGATGCTCACCGACCTGCTGTCGATGGCGTTGCGCATGGAGGGGTGGGAGGTGCGCACGGCCGGTTCCGGCTTCGACGCGCTGCAGGCGGCCCGGGACTTCGAACCGGATGCCATGGTGCTCGACATCATGATGCCCGACCTCGACGGCATGGCCGTGCTGCAGCGGCTGCGTCACTCGGGCAATGACGTGCCGGTGCTCTTCCTCACCGCGAAGGACGCCGTCGCCGACCGCGTCGCCGGGCTCACCGCCGGCGGCGACGACTACGTCACGAAGCCCTTCAGCCTCGAGGAGGTCGTGGCGCGCCTACGCGGACTGATGCGTCGCGCGGGCACCGCGCTCACGCGCGACTCCGAGCCGATCCTGCGCGTGGGCGACCTCTCGCTCAACGAGGACAGCCACGAGGTGGTGCGCGCGGGAACCGAGATCGAGCTGACCGCGACGGAGTTCGAGCTGCTGCGCTTCCTCATGCGCAACCAGCGCCGCGTCGTGTCCAAGGCGCAGATCCTCGACCGCGTCTGGAACTACGACTTCGGCGGACGTTCGAGCGTCGTCGAGCTGTACATCTCGTACCTGCGCAAGAAGATCGACGCGGGCCACGAGCCGCTCATCCACACCGTCCGCGGCGTCGGCTACATGATCAAAGCCCCTCAGTGAGACGGGTCGAGGCTCGCCACCGCTGGACGCTGCAGTCGCGGCTGATGGCCGCGGTCATCGGAATGGTGGCATTCATCCTGGTGATGATCGCGGTGTCCACCGCGGCGATCATCTCGGGGGTCCTGCAGAGCAACCTGAACACCCAGGTCGCCGCGGCCGTGCGCAATGTCCAGCAGGTGGGGCCCTCGACGACCGCCATCGACGCGCTGGCCGGAGGCCCGTTCCCGGATGGCACCGTGCTGGTGCTGCGCACCCCCGGCCGGGGCGACACCGGGGCGTACGTCGACGGGCGGTCGGTGCGGGCGCTCGACGAGGCGCAAGTCGATGAGATCCGGGATGCCGTGGCCACGGGCCTGCCGGACTCCGACACCATCGACCTGCCGGGCCTCGGGGACTACCGCATCGGGGTGACGGCCAACCAGACCGGCACGGTGGCGGTCCTGGGGCTGCCGCTCAGTCAAGTGACCGCGACGATCGGGGCGATCCTGACCACGGTCGCGCTGGTCACGGCGGGCGGTCTCTTCCTGCTCGCGGCGATCATCGCCATCGTCATCCGGGTGGGTCTGCGGCCTCTGCGCTCCGTGGCCGAGACCGCCGCCCGGGTGGCATCCATCCGCATGGACCAGGGCGATGTCGCCATCGACGAGCGCGTGCCGGCGGATCAGGTCGACGAGCACACCGAGATCGGCCGAGTCGGCGCGGCGTTGAACACGCTCCTCGACAAGGTCGACGCCTCGCTCGCCGCTCGTCAGCGCAACGAAGAGCTCATGCGCCGATTCGTGGCGGATGCCAGTCACGAACTGCGCACGCCCCTGGCATCCATCCGCGGGTTCTCGGAGCTCTCGCTGCGCGCGATGCGCCAAGCGCAGGACGACGAGAGCCGACAGCGCATCGCGATGGCCGTCGAGACGACCGAGCAGTCGCTCGAGCGCATCCAGGCGCAGTCGCTGCGCATGACGACGCTCGTCGAGGACCTGCTGCTGCTCGCGCGCCTCGACGAGGGTCAGGAGCTCGTCTACGGCACGGTCGACCTCACGCGCCTCGCGGTCGAAGCCGTCGGCGACGCCCGACCCGCCGGTCCCGACCACGCGTGGTCGATCGACGTGGACGACGAGCCGGTCGAACTGGCCGGCGACACGTCGCGCCTCAACCAGGTCGTCGCCAACCTGCTCGCCAACGCCCGCACGCACACCCCGGCGGGTACCGAGGTGACGGTGTCGGTGACGCGAGAGGGTCACGACGCGGTGCTGCGCGTGCACGACGACGGGCCGGGCATCGACCCGGCGGTGACACCGCAGCTGTTCGAGCGGTTCGCTCGCGCGGATCGCTCGCGCGACCGCAAGACGGGCGGCACGGGTCTCGGGCTCTCCATCGCGAAGGCGATCGTGGAGGCGCACCAGGGCACGCTCACCGTGCGCAGCGCTCCCGGCGACACGACCTTCGAGGTCAGGCTGCCCGCCAAGCCCCGGGACCCGGCCGGAGTTCAGTAGCCCGCGAACGCGTCCGTCGTGAGCGAGGTCGCTTTCGCGAGAGCCGGAGCCAGAGCCGCGATCAGCCGCGGCGGACCCGACACGTACGCGGCGCGCTGTGCGAGGTCGGGAACCGCGCGCTCGAGCGCCTCGGCGTCCACCCGGTCGGGACCGGCCCACACCCATCCCGCGGGCAGATCCCGCGGCTCGTCGCGGCAGAACACGACCACGGGGATGCCGCTCGCGGCGATGTCGTCGCGGAAGGCCAGCTCGCTCGCCGCCGAGACGACGTACACGAGCACGACGTCGCGGGTCTGACCGGTCGCAGCGAGGTGACGCAGTTGCGAGACGAACGGTGTCACCCCGATGCCGGCGGCCACGAGCAGCACGGGCGCGGTCGGACGCGCGGGCAGCACGAAGTCGCCCCAGACGCCGGTGACCGCGAGCGTGCCGCCGACGGGGACCTCGGCCAGGGCGCGCTTGTACGAGGACTGCGAGCCGTCCTTGAACGCGATGCGCACGATCGGCAGATCCTCCGGCGCCGACGCGATCGAGAACTCGCGGCGCGTGCCGCGCGCGTCGGCGCGCCGATGCGGGACGTCGAGCTCGAGGTACTGGCCCGGCGAGAAGGAGAAGGGCCGCGCGGCGCGGAAGGTCAGCTCGCGCACCGTCGGGGTGAGGTCGCGTCGGCCTTCGACGCGCAGCCGCACGGCCGCGCGCAGGCAGAACAGGAACGCCACGAGATTGCCGATCAGCAGCGCCCGCTCCTGGCCGAGGGTGATCCCCCCGACGGCGATCGGCCAGCCGGCGAGCACACCGACCACCACCGCCACGAGGAACTGCTGACGACGGCGCGGCGGCAGCGTCAGGGGCTCGGACAGCATGAAGGCGCCGAGGAACAGGAAGGGCGACGAGAACGCCACCTGCAGCAGTACCGCCGGCACGTCGACAGGGAACCCCGCGGCCTGGAACTGCACCGTCGTGCGGACGAAGGCCACCGCCACGGCGACGACCCAGAACACCGCGACGATCGCGAGACGGTCGGTACGAGCGAGCAGCAGCAGCCCCAAGACCAGGACGGGCCCCGCCAGCCACGGCGTGCCCACCCACCACGCCGAGCCGCCGAGGTCGGGCGCCCACACGCTCACGATCGTCAGCACGGTCGCGCCGGTCGCCGCCGGGTTGAAGATGTGCCGACCGCGCCACACGAGAAGGTACTTCGACAGGGATGCCACGACCCCGGCGAGCACGAGTCCGGCCAGGCCGAGGGGATCCAGCGTCGGCCGCACGACGAACAGCAGGATCGCGGCGGTGATGAACGAGGACTCCAGGCGACGCGGCATCCGGAGCACGCTCTGCGCGGCGAGGTCGGTGAGCGCGCCCGCGGCCGTGAGCACCGCGGCGCTCACGACGATCTCGAGCGGGTCCGGACCCACGAGACCCGCGAACGACAGCGCGAGGGCGATGACCGCCAGAAGCCCCAGCGACGCGAGGACGAGGCGGTACCTCGACACGCGGCCGAGCAGGCCGCGCACGCGGGTGGAGCCCGCGGTGACGGTGGCGCTCATCAGAAGATCTCTCCTTCGAATCCGGGCGACCATTCCACGCGGCCGTCGGTGCGGATGCGTACCCACGTCGCGCCCCAGGCGGCCGCGAGCTCGGCGCCGCCGTCGAAGAACAGCGCGGTGGCGAGCGCGTCGGCCCGCATCGCCGTGTCGGCGACCGCCCAGGTCGCGGCGTACGCGCGCACGGGAGCCCCGGTCCGCGCATCCAGGACGTGGTGCAGCCCGTCGCCCCACGCGCGGCGCGTGATCGCCGACGCGCATAGAGCACCGTCGCGCACCGTGACGACACCGATCGCGCGCTCGGGATCGTAGGGATGCTCCAGGCCGATGCGGACGGGCGCACCGCGCACCGCGAGATCCCCCGAGCCGTCCACGATGACGTCACCGGCGGTGTGGGCGCGAACGATGTCGAGGACGCGGTCGACCAGACGCCCCTTGCCGAGCGCACCCACGTCGAGCATCGCCGGTCGGGACATCGACAGGATGCCGCTCCCCCACGTCAGCACGTCACGCCAGGCCGGCGCCGGCTCCGCCGCTCCCCGCGGCGCGAGCGTGAGCCGGGCGTCGTACCCGAGCCGGGCCAGGGCATCGCCCACGAGGGGGTTCACGGCACCCCGGGTCGCGGCATCGAGCTCGTCGTACAGCGCGAGCATGGCATCCGTGTCCGCGGGAGCGACGACGGAGGCCGTGCGTCCCTCCGCGAGCGCCGAGACCAGCGAATCGTCGCGGAACCGCGACCACTCCCGGTCGAAACCGTCGACGGCGACCGCGACCCCCGCGCGGGCGACCACCGACAGCGGGTGCGCCGTCTCGATCGCCCACGAGGTGCCGATCGCGTCGAACGTCCAGACCGAACCGGTCGTGGTCGCCGCGGTCATGGGGTCAGGCCTGGGCCTGGGACTTGATCGCGTCGACGGCCTTCATGAAGCCGCCGCTGGTCAGCGAGGATCCGGCGACCTTGCTGACCGAGATCTCGTCGAGCTTCTTGCCCACGACCTCGTCCTTGATGCCGCCGATGAACTCGCCCTGGTACCGGCGGGACTCCGCGGCCTGCGGGTCGCCCGTGACGGTGACGTCGGTGACGGTGTCGCCGGCGAGCGTCAGGGTGACGTCGACGGTCTCGACGCTCTCGGGCGTGGCGTACTGGCCCGTGGCCTCGTACGTGCCGTCGGTGTACGTGCCCGAGGACGACGAGCCACCGGCGGCGGCGCTCGTGCTCGGTGCCGACGACGCGGCGGGTGCCGGCGCCGCGGCGTCGGTGGTCCCGCCGGAGCATCCGGCGAGGGTCACGATCCCGGCGACGCCCAGCAGAGCGGTGCCGACGCGGACGGGGCGGGGGACGGCGGTCGTACGGATCATGCGGGTCCTCTTTCGGTCGTGCCTCTCGGCGCGGTCGTGCTCACGATGAGGACACGATCTCGACCCGACCCTGGTTCAGTCTTGGGCGAACCTCTGAGCCGCCGATGAATCTCAGGCGTCGCCGCCGAACATGCTCGTGACCGACCCGTCCTGGAAGACCTCGTGGATCGCGCGAGCGAGCAGCGGCGCGATCGGCAGGACGGTCAGGCCCGGGAATCGGCGCTCCGGCGGGAGCGGAACCGTATCGGTGACGACGACCTCGTCGATCGCGGGATCCTGCAGGCGGACGCTCGCGGGATCGCTGAAGATCGCGTGGGTCGCGGCGACGATGACCTTGCGTGCGCCGCTGGCCTTGAGCGCCTGCGCCGCCTTCTGGATCGTGCCGCCGGTGTCGATCATGTCGTCGACGAGCAGGCACGTGCGCCCGTGGACGTCACCGACGATCTCGTGCACCGAGACCTGGTTGGCGACCTTCGGGTCGCGGCGCTTGTGGATGATCGCGAGCGGCGCGCCGAGGCTGTCGGACCAGGTGTCGGCGACGCGCACGCGCCCCATGTCGGGCGAGACGACGGTCAGGGTCTCGCGGTCCTCGCCGGTCAGGCCCTGCTCGAAGTGCTCGAGTAGCACGGGCTTGGCGAACAAGTGGTCCACAGGACCGTCGAAGAAGCCCTGGATCTGCGCCGCGTGCAGGTCGACGCTCATGATGCGGTCGGCACCGGCGGTCTTGAGCAGGTCGGCGACGAGGCGCGCGCTGATCGGTTCGCGGCCGCGGCCCTTCTTGTCCTGGCGCGAGTAAGGGAAGTACGGCGCGACGACCGTCACACGCTTGGCAGACGCGCGCTTGAGCGCGTCGAGCATGATGAGCAGCTCCATGAGCCACTCGTTGACCGGCGGACCGAAGGACTGGACCACGAAGACGTCGCACCCGCGGATCGACACCTCGAAGCGCGTGTAGATCTCACCGGACGCGAACGTGCGGTGCTCGGTGGGCGCGAGTTCGGTGCCCAGGTGCCGCGCGACCTCCTCGGCCAGTTCGGGGTGCGACCGACCCGAGGCGACGACGAGCCGCTTCTTGGTCTTGGCGACGAGCCCGGGGGCGATGCCGTTGTCGCGGTCGAGATCTACACGGTTCTTCTTACGAGCCATCGCGCGCTTCCTGTTCACCCCGAGCCCGCGCAGCCACATCGGCCGCTCCGGTGCCCGGTCGATTCTTCTCGACCCACCCCTCGATGTTCCGCTGGGGTGCGACGCTCAGGGCCAGCGCACCGGCCGGGACATCCTTGCGGATCACAGCGCCGGCGCCGGTCTTGGCGCCATCCCCAATCGTAACGGGCGCGACGAAGACGTTGTGCGAGCCGCTGTGCACTTCGTCGCCGATCACGGTGCGGTGCTTGGTGATGTCGTCGTAATTGGCGGTGATGGCCCCTGCCCCGAGGTTGACGCCGCGACCGATGTCGGTGTCGCCGATGTAGGACAGGTGCGGGACCTTGCTGCCCTCGCCGATGGAGGAGTTCTTCACCTCGACGAACGTGCCGACCTTGCCGTTCGCGCCGACGCGGGCGTTCGCCCGGAGGTAGGCGAAGGGTCCGACCGTGGCCCCCGCCGCGACGACGGCGAGCGTCCCGTCGGTGCGGGTGACCGTGGCATCCTCGCCGATCTCGCAGTCCACGAGAGAGGTGTCGGGTCCGATCGTGGCACCCGCCGCGACGACCGTCGCCCCGCGCACGTGCGTGTTCGGGAGGATCGTCACATCGGGGGCGAGCACGGCGGTGACGTCGATCCAGGTCGTGGCAGGGTCGACGACGGTGACGCCCTCGAGCTGCCAGCGGCGGACCGTGCGGGCGTTGAGCGTGCGGCCGGCCTCGGACAGCTGGACGCGGTCGTTCACCCCGAGTGCGGCGCCCGCATCGGGCGTGACGGATGCCGCGACCCCCAGGCGCGCGTCGCGCAGCAGCGCCACGACGTCGGTGAGGTACTTCTCGCCCTGCGCGTTGGCGGTGCCGACGAGCGCGAGCTGCTCGCGCAACGGCGCCGCGCGGAAGACGTAGACGCCGACGTTGATCTCGCTGACCGCGGCCTCGTCGGCCGTGGCATCCTTCTGCTCGACGATGCGCTGCACGCCGTCGTCGCCGTCGCGGATGATGCGTCCGTACCCCCGGGGGTCGTCGACGCGCGCGGTGAGGAGCGTCACGGCGGTACCGCCCGCGCGATGCGTCTCGACCAGCTCGGCGAGGGTGTGCGACTGCAGGAGCGGCACGTCGCCGCTGAGCACGAGGACGTCGCCGGCGAAGTCCTCGAGCGCGCCGAGCGCAGCCTCGACCGCACGCCCGGTGCCGGGCACCTCGTCCTGGTCGACGATCACGACGCCCGGGGCCAGTTCGCTGACCGTCTCGGCCACGCGCTCGCGCTCGTGACGGACGACCACGACGATGCGGGACGGGTCGAGGGATGCCGCCGTGTCGAGCACGTGCCCGACGAGGGGACGGCCGCCCACGGTGTGGAGGATCTTCGGCGTACGCGAACGCATCCGCGTTCCCTGACCCGCAGCGAGGACGACGACGGCCAACTCGGTCGGTGATGTCATGCTCCGCCGCCAGGATTCGAACCTGGACCTAACAGCTCCAAAGGCTGTCGTGCTGCCGTTACACCACGGCGGACCGCGCCAAGGGGCGCCGGTCAAGTCTGCCAGACCGCGGCGCCGAGACGTTCTCGACATAATGAAGACGTGAGCCGGGACAGCGACGAAGTCGATCGCATCGTCGAGGCCTGGGTGCGCCAACGACCCGACCTCGACTTCTCGCCGCTCGAGGTGCTCTCGCGGGTCGCACGCTTGTCCCGCCACCTCGACATCGCGCGCAAAGAGGCGTTCCGCCGCAGCGACATCGAGTCGTGGGAGTGGGACGTGCTCTCGGCCCTCCGCCGCGCAGGTGAGCCGTACCAGCTCAGCCCGAAGCAGCTGCTGCAGCAGACGCTCGTCTCCAGCGGCACCATGACCAACCGCATCGACCGGCTCGTCGCCCGCCGGTTCGTACGACGCGAGGCCGACCCCGGCGACGGACGGAGCATCCTGGTGACCCTGACAGATGACGGACGTGTGCGCGTGGATGCCGCGATCACGCGCCTCGTGGACGCCGAGGCGGTGCTGCTGGAGAGCCTCTCGCGCGGCGACCGCGAGCGACTGGCGACCCTGCTGCGCAAGCTGAGCCTAGGGTTCGACGCATGAGCGCCCCCGCCGCACCGCCGTCGGTGGGACGCCGGGTGCTGAACTGGTTCGACGTCCGGTTCCGCTCCCCGGCGGCCATCTACGGGCTCATCGTCTTCACGGCGTTCGTCACGATCGCGGAGGACCACGCCGAGAGCATCGAGGACATGCTCGCGACGTCCGTCGCCAGCCTGATCGTGTTCTTCATCGCCCACGTCTTCGCGCACACGCTCACCGAGCATTCCGAGCACGGCTTCCGCGCGGCGACGAGGAACGCCGTGCGGCACGGTGCGGGGATGCTGTACGCCTCGGTCCCCTCGATCCTCGTGCTCGTGATCGCGGGTTTCAGCGGCGCCACGGTCTCGGACGGGGTGGATTACTGCATGTTCGCGGCGTTCATCGTGTTGGCGATCCTCGGATACCACGCGTTCCAGAGCCGTCGCGCGCCACTGCTGGCCCGGATCTTCGGGGCTTTGGCCACCGCGATGCTGGGACTGTTCATCGTGATCCTCGAGTACGGCTTCCACTGAGGCCGCGAACGGATCTCAGCCGATCGTCTCGGTGAGCTCGAACCAGCGCAGCTCCAGTTCGTCGCGCTCGGACTCCTGGTCCGTGATGCGCTGCATCTCTTTGCCGAGGCCCACGTAGTCCGCCTGGTCGTGGTCGGCCAGCGCCGCCTTGGCGCGGTCGATCTGGGCCTGGAGTTTCTCGATGCGCCGCTCCAGCGCCGACGCCTCCTTCTGCGCCGCACGCAGGTCCGCACCCTGGAGCCCCGGCTCCGCGGGGGCGGACGAGTGCCCGGATGCCGCGGAGCGCGAGGGCTCGGCATCCTGGAGCGCCCGCAGGCGCAAGTACTCTTCGACGCCGCCGGGCAAGTGTCGGAGCTTGGCGTCGAGGATCGCGAACTGCTGGTCGGTGACGCGCTCGAGGAAGTACCGGTCGTGCGAGACGACGATGAGCGTGCCCGACCACGAGTCGAGCAGGTCTTCCATCGCCGCGAGCATGTCGGTGTCGAGGTCGTTCGTCGGCTCGTCGAGGATGAGGACGTTCGGCTGGTCGAGCAGGATCAGGAGCAGTTGGAGGCGCCGCTTCTGCCCGCCGGACAGGTCTTTCACCGGGGTCGACAGCTGGGCGCTGGAGAAACCGAGACGCTCGAGCAACTGCCCCGGGGTGAGCTCTTGCGCCTTCGATCCGGCGCCGAACGTGTACGTCGTGCGCAAGCCGGCGATCACGATGCGCACGGGGTCGTTCATGTGCTGCTCGAGCTCGTCGAGGCGCTGGGTGAGCGTCGCGACCTTGACGGTCTTGCCCCGTTTGACGCGACCGGTCGTCGGCTCGACCGTGCCCGACACCAGGCCCAGCAGCGTCGACTTGCCGGCGCCGTTGACGCCCAGGATGCCGGTGCGCTCCCCCGGTGCGATGCGCCACTCGACGTCCTTCAGGACCGTGTGCTCACCGTAGGTGACGCCGGCGTCGAGGAGATCGACGACATCCTTGCCGAGGCGCGCGACCGCGAGGGACTGCAGCGCGACGCGGTCGCGGATCTCGGGGACGTCCGCGATGAGCTCGTTCGCGGCATCGATGCGGAACTTCGGCTTCGACGTGCGCGCGGGCGCACCGCGCCGCAGCCACGCGAGTTCTTTGCGGGCGAGGTTCTGACGGCGCTGCTCGATCGAGGCGGCCTGACGATCCCGCTCGACGCGCTGCAGGATGTACGCCGCGTACCCACCCTCGAAGGGCTCGACGATGCGGTCGTGCACCTCCCACGTGACGGTGCAGATCTCGTCGAGGAACCACCGGTCGTGCGTCACGACGAGCAGACCGCCCGCTGACGGCGACCACCGGCGCTTCAGATGCCCCGCGAGCCACGTGATGGCCTCGACGTCGAGGTGGTTGGTGGGCTCGTCGAGGAACAGCACGTCCCAGTCGCCCGAGAGCAGCCGTGCGAGCGCCACCCGGCGGCGCTGGCCGCCCGACAGGTCGCCCAGACGCGCGTCCCACCGGAGGTCGCCCAAGAGTCCGGCGATGACGTCGCGCGTGCGCGCGTCACCCGCCCACTCGTGCTCGGGGCGGTCGCCGACGACGGCGTGGCCGATCGTGTCGTCGTCGTCGAGGGTGTCCTGCTGGTCGAGGACGCCGACCGTCACTCCCCCGCGCACCGTGACGCGACCGCCGTCGGGCTCGCGGAGTCCGGCGAGCATGCCGAGCAGGCTCGACTTGCCGTCGCCGTTGCGGCCGACGATGCCGATGCGGTCGCCCTCGTTCACGCCCAGCGAGACGGAGTCGAACACGACCTTGGTCGGGTATTCCAGGTGCAGGGCTTCGCCCCCGAGCAGATGTGCCATATCCGTCCCAGGCTACGCGGCGCGGGCACCCCGGCGCTCCGCGCTGCGCTCGGACGGTCCGCGGGGCGCTCGCCCGCGCCCCGGGTTGCGCGCTACTCGGACCGCGAGTTGCGCGCTGTTCGGACCGAGGCTTGCGCGCTGTTCGGACCGCGAGACTGCATCCGCCTGACATCTCCACTGCACTCTGCAGTGGGGATGTCAGTCAGATGCAGTCTCGGGGGACGGCGGTGCCCAGACGTGCAGCGGCGGTGCCCGAACGCGCAGCGGGGCCGCCCGGACTCCCGGACGGCCCCGCTGGTGTGGCTTCGGCTCAGAGGTTGTTGTCGGCGAGCCAGGCCTTCGCGATGTCCTCGGAGGACTGCTGGTCCACCGTCGACTTCACGTTCAGTTCCACCAGACCCGCGGGGGTCAGGGCGGCGGAGACCTTGTTCAGGACGTCGGAGACCTGCGACGCGACCTTGGAGTTCACCACGGGCACGACGTTCGACGCGAGGAAGAGACCCTCGGGGTCTTCCAGCGTGACGAGGTCGTCGGTCTGGATGCGCGGATCGGCGGTGTAGACGTTCGCGATCTGGACGGTCCCGGCGATGAGGTCGTCGACGGTGGTCTCGCCGGTCGGCGAGAACTGCACGTCCACGCCGTACGTCGACTTCAGGCCCTGCGGGCCGTAGGGACGCTCCGCGAGCTCGGCGTTGCCGCCGAGGGTCAGCGGGGTCGTGACCTTCGCGAGGTCGGCGATCGACGTCAGGCCGTTGGCCTGTGCGAACGCGGCGGTGACGGTGTACGAGTCCTGGTCGGTGGCCGTCGACTGATCGAGCACCTCGAGGCCCTCGGGCAGGGCGGCCGGCAGCGCGGCGTAGACCTCGTCGGCCGTGCGCGCCGTGGTCTCTTTGTCGAAGAACTGCAGCAGGTTGCCGCTGTACTCCGGGAAGACCGTGACGGTGCCGTCCTCGAGCAGCGGGATGTAGGCGTCGCGCTGACCGATCTGGAACTGGCGCTTGACCGTGAGCCCGGAGTTCTCGAGGGCCTGGGCGTAGATCTCGGCGATGATCTCGTTCGAGAAGTACGCCTGCGAGCCGACGACGATCTCGTCGGACGAGGCGCTGGCGTCGCCGCCGCCGCTCAGGGGATCGCTCGAGGCGCCGCAACCGGCGAGGGCGAGCGAGGCGACCGCGAGTCCGGCGAAGACGCCGAGACCCTTGCGAGTTCGTGCTGTGAACATGGGTTCCTCTTTCTGGTGGTGGGAGTCGGGTGAGTCAGGAGGTCGTCGACGACGCGGGTGCGCCGACGGCGAGGGCCTCGGCACGCCGCTCGCGCGCAGAACGCGCGCGCGGCGAGGCGGCACCGGCGGCACGGATGCCACGGGGCACGACGAGGTGCTGGAGCAGGGCGAACAGCCCGTCGATGACCAGCGCGAGGACGGCGACGAGGAGAGCACCGCCGATGAGGATGTCGAAGCGACGGAGTGGGATGGCGGCGATGATGTACTGCCCGAGTCCGCCGAGGCCGATGTAGGCCGCGATCGTCACGGTCGCCAGCACCTGCAGCGTCGCGGCGCGGATACCGCCGACCAGGAGCGGGAGGCCGAGCGGCACTTCGATGCGCCACAGGATCTGGGCCTCGGTCATGCCCATCGACCGGCCCGCGTCGATGACACGGCGGTCGATCGCCTCGAAGCCCGTGTACGCGCCGGCGAGGAGCGAGGGGATCGCGAGGACGACGAACGAGATGACCGCGGCTTCGGGCTTGTGCAGCACTCCGAGCAGCAGCGTCAGCAGGATCAGCAGGCCGAACGACGGGATCGCGCGCGCGGCGCCCGAGATGGCCACCGCCACCTCGCGGCCCTTTCCGGTGTGCCCGATGTACCAACCGAGCGGCACGGCGATCGCCGCGGCGATGAGCACGGAAACGACGGTGTAGAGCAGCTGCACGCCGATGGCGGCCGGGATGGAGTCGAACTGGCCGGAGTCCCCCGAGAAGATCCAGGCGATGGCGTCGCCGAAGAGGTTCATGCGGTCACCGCCGTCCGGGTCGCGCGACGCGCGGGGGTCTTCACCCGGCGCGTCCACGGCATGAGCAGGCGGCCGGCGATCACCAGCAGCAGGTCGATCACGAGGGCCAACACGACGACCGCGACCACACCGGCGAACACTTCGGGGATGATCCGTCGCTGCAGACCGTTCGTGAACAGATATCCGATGTTCTGGATGCCGACCAGGATGCCGACCGTCGCCAGGGCGATCGTGCTCGCCGACGCCACCCGCAGCCCGGCGAGGATCACGGGCCCGGCGAGCGGGAATTCGACCGCCCAGAACCGCCGGAACGAGCCGTAGCCCATCGCGGTGGACGCCTGGCGCACTCCCGCGTCGACCGAATCGAGTCCGTCGGCGACGGCGCGGACGAGGATCGCGACCGCGTAGATCGCGAGCGCCACGACGAGGTTCGTCTCACTCACGATCGAGTACCAGCCGGTGACGACCGGCATCAGGATCAGCAGTGCGAGCGAGGGGATCGTGTACAGGAGCCCCGTGATCGTGATGACGCTGCTGCGCACGAGGCGGTACCGCCAGGCGAACCACCCGAGCGGGATGCTGAGCACGAAACCCACCAGCAGCGCGATGAGGCTCTGCCGCAGATGCAGCAGCGTCATCTCGCCGATCAGGCCGAGGTTGTTGATCACCCAGGTCACGGGCGCGGCTCCTCCACGAGAGCACCCTGCGTGCGCCCCTCGGCATCCACGACGACCGTGCCGTGCGCAGTCTGCTTGAGGCGCAGTGCGCGTTTGCCCTTGACCGCACCGATGAAGCTTGCGACGAAATCGTTGGCCGGGTTCTCGATGATCTCGCTGGGCGCTCCGACCTGGGCGATCTGCGCACCCTTCTCGAGCAGGACCACCTGGTCGCCCAGAAGGAACGCTTCGTCGATGTCGTGCGTGACGAACACGATGGTCTTGCCGATGTCGCTCTGCAGACGGATGAGCTCTTGCTGCAGCTCGTCACGGACGATCGGGTCGACGGCCCCGAACGGTTCGTCCATCAGGAGGATGTTGGGGTCGGCCGCGAGGCCACGGGCCACGCCCACGCGCTGCTGCTGACCGCCCGAGAGCTGGCTGGGGTAGCGATCGGCCATCGCGGTATCGAGCCCCACGGTCTCCATGAGCTCGAGTGCGCGGGTGCGCGCCTTCTTGCGGTTCTCGCCCTGGAGTACGGGCACGGTGGCGATGTTCTCGGCGACCGTGAAGTGCGGCAGAAGACCGGAGTTCTGCATGACGTAGCCGATACGTCGTCGCAACTGGACGGGTGGCTGCGCGGCGATGTCCTCGCCGTCGATCGTGATCGAGCCGGCGGAGGGCTCGACCATGCGATTGATCATGCGCAGCAGCGTCGTCTTGCCGCACCCGGAGGAGCCCACGAAGACGGTGGTCTTGCGCGAAGGGATGACGAGGCTGAAATCGTCGACGGCCTTCGTGCCGTCCGGGAAGACCTTCGAGACGGTCGAGAACTCGATCATGCGCGTGCCCGACTCAGTCGGAGACCACGACCTTGCGATCGAACGCGACGTATCCCGCGAAGTCGGTGCCCACGCGATCGACCGCACCGGGGCGGAGGTCGGGGTAGGACCACGCACCGTCGGTCAGCTCGGCGCCATCGAGGGAGACGTTCCAGTACTGGGCCGCGCCCTTCCACGGGCAGGTGTACGGCGTCGGGCTCTGGGAGAGCGCGCCCTCGCGCACCGCGCGCGGCGGGAAGTACCAGTTTCCTTCGATGGAGACCAGGTCGTCGCGGTCGGCTTCGGCGATGACGACGCCGTCGAGTACTGCCTTCATGGGAACTCCCCTTTCGTGGCCGCTGGCGGACACGGCATCCGCCGGCACGAAACCACTGCGATCGAGGCTAGCGAGGGCCTCCGACACGAACCGGCAGATTGCTGCGTGTGACGACCTGGGCTATGGTGCGGGCCCGTCAGACCAGCCGGGCCCCGGCCACGGGACCGTGGGCGTGCAGGGCGTGGTGCCCGGCGGCGCTGAGCGTCACCTGGAGATCGATCGCCGCCGTCTCGTCGGCGGTGAGGAAGGCCAAGGTCGGCCCCGATCCCGAGACGATCCCGGTCAAGGCACCCGATCGTTCGCCGCGCTCGAGGATGCGCGCCAGATCGGGGCGCAAGTGCAGCGCCGGGGCCTGCAGATCGTTGCGGACGGTCGCCGCCAGCATGCGGGCGTCGCCTTGCCGGAGCGCGTGCAGCACATCGGGGGCCACGGCGGGGACACGCGGTGCCGGACCGATGTCCACCATGTGGCGCTCCCGGTGGGCGTCCAGTTCGCCGTAGACCACCGGTGTCGACAGCCCCACGTCGTTGGTCACGAGCACCCAGTCGAATCGGCCCGAGGCCAGCGCGGGATTCAGTTCGTCTCCGCGTCCCGTGCCGATCGCGGTGCCGCCGAGGAGGGCGAACGGCACGTCCGCACCCAACTGCGCCGCCAGACGCGTGAGGTCGGCGGTCGGCATCCCGATGCCCCACAGCGCATCGCACGCCACGAGCGCCGCCGCCGCGTCCGCAGACCCGCCCCCCATTCCTCCGGCCACCGGAACGGCCTTGCGCACGGACAAGTGCACGCCCCGGTCGACGCCGGCGACCCGGGCGAGCAACCGCGCGGCACGGACGGCGAGATTGCTGCCGTCGGTGGGGACTCCGTCGACGTCGACCGTCGAGGTGCCCGCGATCTCGATCGTGATGTCGTCGGCCGCCGTGGCGGTGATCTCCTCGTACAGCGAGACGGCCTGATACGCCGTGGCGACCTCGTGATAACCGTCGTCGTGGACGTCGCCGACCTCGAGGAAGACGTTGATCTTCCCCGGCGCGCGCACGCGGACGGACGGCGGCGTGGGCCCCCTCATCGGACGGCCCGCCGCCCGCGGAACCGAAGTGCCCCGCCGTGTGCGAAACTGGAACGTCGACCCGAAAGCGTCCGACCCGCGAGAGACGGGTGGACGGCGGCCGGGCCGGAACGGGCGATCTCAGTCACTCTTCGACAGTAGCGCGCCGCCGTCCGGCGCCGTCGCCGAAACGCAGCCGTAACGACGGCTCCCTACGGTGTATCAACCGTCCCCATCACCCCCGAGGAGGCACAGTATGCGATCGATGGTCCCCCTTTCTGTCGAGACCGACCCCTGGCGCGCACTCCTCTCCCGGGCGGACATCCGCATGGTGGACGGCATCCTGCACCTCGTCGACGACACCTCGACCCCCGCCGACGCCGAGCGCGACGACCTGCTCACGGTGGCATCCGCCATCGAGACCGCGGGTGTTCCCGTCCTGCTCGTGCGCGACGCGAACCGCCGACCGAAGCTCGTCGTCGACACCGTTCACGCGGATGCCGCGCTCGCGGCGCTGCGCGATCCCGAGCTCGGTCCCGTGTACCTCAAGGCACGCGGCGACGACCCGGTGCCCGCGCACAGCGTGGTGCCGACCCCGCACGCCGTCGAGGCCTACGCCGTCTTCCGTCCGCGCACCTCGACCGAGGGCTCGTACCGCTACGGCTCTGCGCTGGCGCCGCGCCTGGAGCTGTGGCGTTTCGGCGCGCAGACCGTCGAGGCCCCGCGCCCGAGCGCGCTGACGCGCCGGACCTTCGCCGCGGCCGATCTGGACCTCGTCGAGATCGAGCGCTACGGGCGCCGCTGGCGGACGGTCGCGGGCATGTTCGACCCGCACCCGAACGAGTTCACGCACGACGTCGACATGGTCTTCTCGTGGGTCGACGGTTCCTCGAGCGACTTCCAGCGGCAGCGCGCTGCCCGCATGAAGGGGTACGTCGTGGGCGACGGCGACGACAACGCCGCCCGGTACCGCCAGGTCGACGAACTGCGCTACGCGCTGCGCAGCGTCCACATGTATGCCCCGTGGGTGCGCCGCATCTTCATCGCGACCGACTCCCCCACACCCGAGTGGCTGGCCGACCACCCCAAGGTCACGATCGTGCGCAGCGAGGAGTTCTTCGCCGACCCGACGGTGCTGCCCACGCACAACTCTCACGCGGTCGAAGCTCAGCTGCACCGCATCCCGGGGCTGGCCGAGCACTTCCTCTACAGCAACGACGACATGTTCTTCGGGCGGCCGGTGACCCCCGAACTGTTCTTCAGCGGAGCCGGCATCAGCCGTTTCGTCGAGAGCGGCATCCGCATCGGCAGCGGCGCGGCGCACGTCGACCGCTCGGGCCACGACAACGGCCTGCGGGTCAACCGGGCGCTGCTCAAGGAGCGCTTCGGTCGGGTGATCACTCTCGACCTCGAGCACTGCGCCACCCCGCTGCGGCGGTCGGTCGCGTACGAGCTCGAGCAGGAGTTCGCCGAGGACTACGCGCGCACGGCGGCGAGTCGGTTCCGCTCCGCCTCCGACATCTCGGTGACCAACAGCCTGTACCACTACTACGCACTGGCGACCGGTCGCGCGGTCGTGACCACGGAGCCGCGCACTCGGTACGTTCAGACCACGCAGCTCGATTCGCTGCGCCGCATGGAGCGTCTGGTGTCGCGTCGCGACACCGACATGTTCTGCCTCAACGACGGCAGCGTTCCCGAGATCCCCGAAGAGGTGCGGGTCCCCGCGCTGCGCGCGTGCCTGGAGCGCTACTTCCCGGTCGCAGCCCCGTGGGAGAAGACAACGGTCAGCGCAGGATCGGCATCGGTGTCGTCGGCGGCGACACCCGCCCGCTGAGCTCGCGGTTCGTCGGCACGACGATTCCCGCCGAGCGCAGGCGTTCCTGCGATTCGGCGGCGTCGACGTACTGCAGCACCTCGGCGGCGACGACCGGCACGACCGAGTGCACGATCGTCTCGTCGTAGACGTGCACGAGGTTGAACCCCTGCGCACCGTCCTGCGGCCGCGTCCCGCCGACGGGCACCATGAGGTCCTGCGTGTAGCACGTCGCGGATGCCACCGAGACAGGGATGCCGGCGAAGGTCGCGAACGTGGAGTAGTGCAGGTGCCCGGCGAGGATCGTGCGCACGTCGCTCCCCCGCAGCACGTCCGCGAGCAGGCGCTGTTCGCGCAGCTCGACGGTCGCGGCGAGATCGAGGACGCTCGGCACCGGCGGGTGGTGCATGGCCAGGATCGTCCCGAGCGGAGCGGGGACCGACAGCACGTCGGTGAGCCACTCGCGTTGCCCGGCGCTGACCTCGCCGTGGTGCTGCCCCGGAACGGACGTGTCCAGCGTCACGATGCGCAGCCCGTTCAGCTCGTCCACCCGGTCGACGGGCGCCGTCGGGTCGCCGTGGTCGGAGGGGAGCAGATGCGAACGGAAGGTCGCCCGGTCGTCGTGGTTGCCCATGACCCAGATGACCGGGGCACCCAGGCGCTCCGCGACCGGCTCGACGAGCTCCCGGACGCGCGCGTAGGCGTCACCCTCGCCGAAGTCGGCGAGGTCGCCGGTAAAGATGAGACCGTCGGGGCGGACGCCGGAGGCCTCGATCGCGGCGATCGCCTGAGCGAGGTGCGCCTCCGAGTCCACGCGGTCGTAGAGCGGTGCTCCCCCCGCCCGAAGATGGGTGTCGCTCAAGTGCAGCAGCACGCGTTCGGCGCGCGGGTATTCGGAGTAGCGCATCTCGTTCCCTTCGGGTCGTCGGGTGCGACCTCTCCCCGGCGTGATGCTCCCGGTTGGGCTGAAATGTTACAGACATGTTTCCGGAACGCGTGGTGAACACGTCGGGAAATCACCCCGACGTCGGCCCCGGGGCCGACCCTCAGAGAGCGGCGATCCGCACGAAATCGTCGATCGAGAGCTGCTCGCCCCGCAGGGTCGGGTCCACTCCGGCACGCTCGAGCGTCTCCGATGCGACGGCCGCCGATCCACCCAGGACAGCGGACAGGGCCTGCCGCAGCATCTTGCGACGCTGCTGGAAGGCGGCATCCACGATCTCGAACGTGCGGCGCCGGAGTTCTTCGCTGCCACGCGGCTCGGCATCCCGTTCGAAGCCCACGAGTACGCTGTCGACGTTGGGCACCGGCCAGAACACCTGGCGCGAGACGGTTCCGGCCAGGCGCCACGCGCCGTACCACGCGGCCTTGACGCTCGGCGCGCCGTAGACCTTCGACCCGGACGGGGCCGCCAGACGCTCCCCCACCTCGGCCTGGACCATCACGACACCGCGCTGCAGGAACGGGAACGTCTCGAGGAAGTGCAGCAGCACCGGCACGGACACGTTGTACGGAAGGTTCGCCACCAGGACTTCCGGCTCTCCCGGGAGCGAGCGCACCTGCAGGGCGTCGGCGTCGATGACGGTGAGGCGGTCGTCCGCGACGCCGTGCACCGCAGCCGTCTCGGGAAGACGCGCGGCCAGGCGGTGGTCGATCTCGACCGCGACGACGGAGGCGCCGGTCTCGAGGATCGCGAGGGTCAACGAACCGAGACCGGGACCGATCTCGACGACACGGTCGGATGCCTCGACCCGGGCGGCGTGCACGATCTTGCGCACCGTGTTCGCGTCGACGACGAAGTTCTGCCCCAGCTTCTTCGTCGGGGTGACGTCGAGGTCGGCGGCGAGCCGGCGGATCTCGGCGGCACCGAGGAGCGAAACGGGCATTGTTCCACTGTAGCCAGCCTCGGACCACCGTCCCTTTCCTGGGAGTACCGTGAACGGGTGAGCCAGACGCAGTCGATACCCGCCAACGCCTTCACCATCCGCAGCCCCTACGGGCGACGAGCGATCGTCCTCTCGATCGCGGCGGCGGTGGGCGGCTTCCTGTTCGGATTCGACTCTTCGGTGATCAACGGCGCCGTCCGCTCGATCGAGTCGGACTACACGAAGGAGCCGATCCTCACCGGCTTCGTCGTCGCGATCGCCCTGATCGGCTGCGCCGTCGGCGCGATCGCCGCGGGAGCGCTGTCCGATCGCTACGGCCGGCTGAAGGTCATGATGGTCGGCAGCGGTCTCTTCCTCATCTCGTCGATCGGATCCGCGCTGACCTTCAGCGTTCCCGATCTCATCGTCTGGCGCGTGCTCGGCGGACTCGGCATCGGCATCGCCTCCGTCGTCGCCCCGGCGTACATCGCCGAGGTCGCCCCTCGGCAGATCCGCGGAAGCCTCGCCTCCCTCCAGCAGCTCGCCATCACACTCGGCATCTTCGCCGCCCTCCTCAGCAACGCCCTGCTCGTGGCGGCCGCCGGCGGCAGCGCCGACAACATGCTGTGGTGGGGCTTGGACGCGTGGCGCTGGATGTTCCTCATCGGGGTGATCCCCGCCGCCGTGTACGGTTTCCTCGCTTTCACGATGCCCGAGTCGCCCCGGTACCTTCTGGCCCGCGGGCGCACGGAGGAAGCACGCGAGATCTTCGCCCGCCTCGTCCCCCCGGCCGACCTCGAGAAGACCGTCAAGGACCTCACCAGCGCCATCGAGAGCGACCGGAAGAACAAGGGCGCCTCGCTCGCCGGTCCCGCCCTGGGTCTGCAGCCGATCGTGTGGATCGGCATCATCCTGTCGGTGTTCCAGCAGTTCGTCGGAATCAACGTCATCTTCTACTACTCGACGAGCCTGTGGCGCGCGGTCGGTTTCGACGAGAGCAACTCGCTCCTCATCGGCGTCATCACCTCCGTCACCAACGTGCTCGTGACGCTCATCGCGATCTGGCTCGTCGACCGAGTAGGCCGCAAGCCCCTCCTGCTCGTGGGCTCCGCGCTCATGGCGATCTCCCTGGGAACGATGGCGCTGGCCTTCTCGTTCGCGGTCGGTGAGGGTCAGGACGTCTCGCTCCCGGGCGCCTGGGGCCCCGTCGCGCTCGTGGCCGCCAACCTGTTCGTCGTCGGCTTCGGCGCCTCGTGGGGCCCGCTCGTGTGGGTGCTCCTCGGAGAGATCTTCCCGAGCCGCATCCGTGGCAAGGCGCTCGGTGTCGCCGCCGGTGCGCAGTGGTTGGCGAACTTCCTCGTGTCGTGGACCTTCCCGGCGCTGGCGGACTGGTCGCTGACGATCACGTACGGTGCGTACGCGTTCTTCGCGGCACTGTCGTTCGTCTTCGTGTTGTGGAAGATCCCCGAGACCAAGGGCATGGAGCTCGAGCAGACCGAGACGCTCTTCGTGAAGAAGCCCAAGACCCGGGCCTGACACCCGCTCCGCCTCACGATCGACGGCCGGCCTCCCGCGGGAGGCCGGCCGTCGATCGTGAGGCGCGGATCAGAACGCGCCGTAGACCTCGAGCGTGTTCGCCGCGACCTGCGCCGCGAGCTCATCGGCATCCGTCCCGAGCTCGGCGGCGAGGAAGCGCAGCGTCACCGGGATCAGGTACGGCGCATTCGGGCGACCGCGGAAGGGCGTGGGCGTGAGGAACGGCGCGTCGGTCTCGACGAGGATGCGCTCGCGCGGGGTGACGGCGAGGGCGTCGCGCAGGTTCTGCGCGTTCTTGAACGTGACGTTGCCCGCGAACGAGAGGTAGTAGCCGCGGTCGGCGGCGACCCGCGCCATCTCGACATCGCCCGAGAAGCAGTGGAACACCGTCCGCTCGGGGGCGCCGACGCGCTCGAGCGTCTCGAGGACCGCGTCGTGCGCGTCGCGATCGTGGATCTGCATCGCGATCCCGTGCTTCTTGGCGAGGGCGATGTGCGCCTCGAAGGAGCGCATCTGGGCCGGGATGCCGTCGGCCTCGGTGCGGAAGAAGTCCAGGCCCGTCTCGCCGATCGCCCGCACCCGCGGCTGGGCCGCGAGCTCGTCGATGACCGCGATCGCGGCATCCAGCTCCCCGGCCTCGTCGTACGCCGGCGCTTCGTTCGGGTGGATCGCGACGGCGGCGAGGACGCGCGGGTGCTGCTCGGCCGCCCACGCCGACCAGCGCGACGAGTCGATGTCGCCGCCGGCCTGAACGACCCCGTGGACCCCGACCGCGACCGCGCGCTCGAGCTGTTCGTCGAGAGAGAGTCCGGTCTCGCCGTCCTCGATCTCGAGGTGGCAGTGGTTGTCGTAGACGGCGACGCCCAGCGGCTCGGGCGCGGGCGGGTAGCTCACGTCGCGGCGGCCGTCCGCCGACCGCTCGCGCACGTACTGACTCGGGTCGCCGCCCTCGATGGTGCCGCGGGGGCGCTCGACAGGCGTGCTCATGCCTGCTCGACGCGCGGGAACAGCGGCGACAGGCCGTTGACCGATGCGCCCGGACGCAGCACGCCCCACGCCCCCGCCTCGCGGAGGGGCTGGTCGTGCAGACGGCCGATGCTCTCGGCGGCACCCAGCGCGACCCACAACTTCTCGGTCGCGATCGGCATGACCGGCGACAGCAGCACGGCGAGGGCGCGCAGGCCCTCGGCCGCGGTGTAGAGCACCGTGCCGAGGCGCTCGCGCTGCGTCTCGTCCTTGGCGAGCGCCCACGGCTCGTTCTCGGTGATGTAGGCGTTCAGCGCCGTCACGATCGTCCAGATCGCGTCGATCGCCTCGTCGATGCGGAACCGCTCCATCGCCGCGTCGGCGTGGGTCGCGGCATCCGCCACCGTCTTCTGGATCGCCAGGTCGGCCTCGGTGTAGGCGCCTGCCGGGGGGACGATCCCCTCGAAGTAGCGCTCGATCATCGCGACCGTGCGGGATGCCAGGTTGCCGAACCCGTTGGCGAGTTCGGCCTGGTAGCGGGCCGAGAGGTCCTCCCACGAGAAGGAGCCGTCCTGGCCGAACGCGATCGCCGAGAGGAAGTAGAACCGGTAGGCGTCGGAACCGAAGACGTCGGTGATCTCGGTCGGCGCGATGCCGGTGAGCTTGGACTTCGACATCTTCTCGCCGCCGACGAGCAGCCAGCCGTGGGCGAAGACGCCGCGGGGCACCTCGAGGCCGGCGGCCATGAGCATCGCGGGCCAGATCACCGCGTGGAAGCGGAGGATGTCCTTGCCGACCACGTGGTACGCGGGCCAGCGGCGGGCGAACTCCTCGGGATCGGTGCCGTAGCCGATGGCCGTGGCGTAGTTGAGCAGCGCGTCGACCCACACGTAGATGACGTGCGACTCGTCCCACGGCACCTGGATGCCCCAGTCGAAGGTCGATCGCGAGATCGACAGGTCCTTCAGGCCGTTCTTGACGAACGACACGACCTCGTTGCGTGCCGAATCGGGGCGCACGAAGTCGGGCACCGAGCGGTAGAGCTCCAACAGCGGCTCCTGGAACTCGCTGAGCTTGAAGAAGTAGTTCTTCTCCTGCAGCAGCTCGAGCGGCTTGGAGTGGATCGCGCAGACCTTCAGCCCCTCGAACGGGCCCTCGCCATCGACGATCTCGGCCTCGGTCTTGAACTCCTCGCACCCGACGCAGTACAGCGCCTCGAACTCGCCCGCGTAGATGTAGCCCCGGTCGTACAGCGCCTGCACGAACTTGGCCACGCGCTCCTCGTGACGCGGCTGGCTCGTGCGGATGAAGTCGTCGTTGGCGACGTCGAGCGTCTTCAGCAGCGGGAACCACGACTCGCCCACGAGCTTGTCGACCCATTCCTGCGGCGTGTGGCCGTTGGCGGCGGCGGCGCGCATCATCTTCTGGCCGTGCTCGTCGGTGCCCGTCAGCATCCAGGTGTCGTCACCGGCCTGACGGTGCCAGCGCGCGAGAGCGTCGACCGCCACGGTCGTGTAGCCGTGGCCGATGTGGGGCACGTCGCTCGGGTAGTAGATCGGCGTGGTGATGTAGAAAGATCGGCCGGAAGTCACCCCAGGATTCTACGGGGGACGGCTCCGCCCTCCGGCCGGTGTGACGCGTCAGCCCTTGACCGCGAGCGCCGCCTGGTACAGCTCGCGCGAGGAATGCCCCGTGAGCGATGCGACCTCGGCCGCGGCCTCCTTGAGCCGCGTCCCGGTGCGAACGAGTTCGAGCACCTGGGTCACGGCATCCGGGAACGCCACCTCGCGTGCGGTTGCCCCGCCGACGACGATCGCGATCTCGCCCCGCACGCCCTCGGCCGCCCAGGCGGCGAGCTCGGCCAGAGTGCCGCGCTTCACCTCTTCGTACAGCTTGGTCAGCTCGCGGCAGACGGCGGCAGGGCGATCGGCGCCGAAGGCGGTCGCCATGTCGTCGAGGGTGGATGCCAGCCGCGAGGGCGACTCGAAGAAGACGAGGGTCCGCTCCTCCGACGCCAGCTGTGCGAAGGCCTTGCGGCGGTCGCCGGGCTTGCGGCGAGGGAACCCCTCGAAAGCGAAACGGTCGGTCGGCAGCCCCGAGACCGCGAGGGCCGCGACCACGGCGCTCGGTCCCGGAAGGACCGTGACGGTGACGCCCGCGGCGGCGGCCGCGGCGACCAGACCGTAGCCGGGGTCGCTCACGGTGGGCATGCCGGCGTCGCTCAGGACGAGCAGGTCGTCCTCGCGGGCCAGCTCGACCAGCTCGGCGGCGCGTTCCTTCTCGTTGTGGTCGTGCAGGGCCAGCAGACGGGGCCGATTGCTCACGCCGAGACCCGCGAGCAGGCGCTGCGTCGTGCGGGTGTCCTCGGCGGCGATGACGCTCGCGTTCTCGAGGGCCTCGACCAGGCGACGAGACGCATCACCCAGGTTGCCGATGGGGGTCGCCGCGAGGATGATCACCGCCCCACCTTATGCTGGGGGCGTGAGTGCCGTCCTGCCGCCCGCTACGACCGCGGAGCCGGCGACGCGCCTCGACCGCTGGCGCGAAGCACTGCTGGAGAGTCCCGGCGGCCTGCGGGTGTGGCGCTGGCTGGCTCCCGCGCTGATCACGGTGTTCGCCTTCGTCGTGCGCGTGGTCAACCTCGGCGACCCGCACCAGCTGATCTTCGACGAGACGTACTACGTCAAGGACTCGTGGAGCCAGTGGGTGCTCGGCTTCCCGTCGACGTGGCCCGAGGGCGCGGACGAACGCTTCGCCGCCGGCGACACCGGTTTCTTCACCGGCGTCGGCAGCTACGTGGTGCATCCCCCGCTCGGCCGCGTGTTCATCGGGGCGGGCATGGCCCTCTTCGGCGCGGACACGGCGACCGGCTGGCGGATCGCCGCGGTCGTATTCGGCACGGCCACGGTCCTCGCGGTGTACCTCTTCGCGCGGACGCTGACCGGATCGATCGTCTTCGCCTCCGCGGCATCCGGGCTCATGGCCATCGACGGACTCGGGATCGTGCTGAGCCGCGTGGCGCTGCTCGATGTCTTCCTGACGTTCTTCATCGTGCTCGCCCTGTGGTTCGTGGCGCTGGACCGACGCCGGGCGCTCGACCGCTGGGCCTCCCGTGAGGCGGTGGGCGCGACGTGGGGCCCGGTGTTCTGGAACCGGCCGTGGCTCGTGGCGGCCGGGGCCGCGGCGGGCGCGGCGACCGCCGTGAAGTGGTCGGGGCTCTACGTCGTCGCCGCGATCGGCGTGTACGTCGTCGTCTCGGATGCCCTGGCCCGCCGCCGCGCGGGCGTCACGCAGTGGCCCATGGATGCCGTCCGCCAGGGGCTCGTGTCGTTCGTGCTGCTCGTCCCGATCTCCGCGGTGGTCTATCTGACGAGCTGGTCGGGGTGGCTGTTCACCGACGGCGGCTACTCGCGGCATGCCCTCGACACGATGCCGGCCGAGGGATTCTGGGCGTGGGTGCCGCTGCCGCTGCAGAACCTCTGGGCCTACCACGAGGCGATGTACACCTTCCACGTCGGGCTCGCGACGCCGCACAGTTACGCGAGCCCCGCGTGGCAGTGGCCGCTTCTCGTTCGGCCCACCTCGATGTACTGGCACCAGGACACGGTCGGGCAGAACGGATGCCAGCTCCCCGGCGGCTGCACCGAGGCGATCTCGAGCATCGACAACCCGCTGCTGTGGTGGGCCGGCATCGCCGCGTCGGTGTACCTGCTCGTGCGCTTCGTGCTCGTCCGTGACGGACGCTACGCGCTCGTGCTGACGGGGCTCGCGGCGACCTACGTGCCGTGGCTGCTGTACCCCGAGCGCACGATCTTCCAGTTCTACACGGTGGCGATGGTGCCCTTCCTCGTGCTGGCCCTGGCATTCGCGCTGCGCGACATCGCCCGCGGGCCGGGGTCGATGACACGCGCGAGCGGTCAGGCGTGGGTCGTGGTGTTCCTCGCGCTGTGCGTGCTGCTCTCGGCTTTCTGGTACCCGGTCTGGACGGCGCTCCCGGTGCCCTACGAGTTCTGGCGCCTGCACAACTGGCTGCCGAGCTGGATCTGACATCGTGAGCCGCGGCGACGAGTGGCTGCACGACCCGCGGCCGGTCCAACGGGTGCGCCTGTTCGACGACGCCGCGGTCGATCCCCGGGCGTGGCCCGCCGCGATCCCCGCCGTCGCGCAGTTCCTCGAGGTCGCGGACCGCGACGGCTGGGAGTTCGGCCCGGGCGTGACGTTTCTCGTCGGTGAGAACGGCTCGGGCAAGTCGACGCTCATCGAGGGCATCGCGGAGGCCTACGGGCTGCCCGCCGAGGGCGGGTCGACGAACGGGGGCGGGCAGACCCGCCGCACCGAGAGCCCGCTCGGCGAGTGGCTGCGGCTGGAGCGGAGCCCCCGCGCTCCCCGCTTCGGGTTCTTCCTGCGCGCCGAGACCATGCACGGCTACTACTCGTGGCGCGACGATCTGCCCGACGCCCCGCCGAGCCTGCATCCGATGAGCCACGGGGAGTCGTTCAACGCCCTGCTCGATGAGGCGCTCGACCACCCGCACTACGTCGCCGGTCTGGCGTGCCTCGACGAGCCCGAGGCGGCCCTGTCGTTCTCGTCGACCCTGCGGTGGTTGGCCTCCCTCGACCGCATGCGCTCCCGGGGTACCCAGGTGATCTGCGCGACGCACTCCCCCGTGCTCGCGGCCCTCCCCGGCGCGACCATCCTCGAGCTCGGCGAGTGGGGCATCCGCGAGAGCGCGTGGGAAGACCTGGAGATCGTGCGACTGCACCGGGGGTTCCTCGACTCGCCCGGCCGATACCTGCGGCACCTCCTGGACTGACGGAGCGCGCGTCGAAGGGACGCGCCCCGGGCCCCGGCTCAGCGGAACATCATCTTCTCGTAGAGGGTGCGACCGCGGACGTGATCGGCGAGGCCGCCGAGGCGGATGTCGAGTTCGGCGTCGGCGGTGAAGTCGTAGTACTCCGGGTGCTCGCCGGCGTGCAGCACCGCGGAGAGCGGCGTGCGGTGCGGGCGCATGTCGAGCGCCTCGATGAGCCGAGGCTCGGTCACCGTGAAGGAGATCCGGTCGTCGCCGCGCTCCCACGTCCATTCGAGGCGCGTGGGGTACGTCTGCTGTCCCGGACCGTCGACCTCGCCGCTCGTGGACAGACGCAGGGGAAGCAGGTCGTCGGTGAGGATCTCCTCGCCGCGCGCGAGGTAGAACGTCGGGATCTGGATCTGCCCCAGCCCGAACAGACCCTTCGTGGTCATCTGGACGTACACCAGCGTGTAGTCGCCGATGTGTGCCCGACCCCAGAACCAGTGGTCGAGGAACGACCCCATGAGGTGGTTGCCCCAGTTGTGATCGTGGTAAGCCGTGCCCGCGAGGGTCACGGTCTCGACGCCCTCCGTGATCGTCGCCTCCACGGTGCCGTACGGCACCGGGACGACCCACGCGAGGTAGTGCGACTTCGCGGCGTCGAAGAACGTGATCCCCGCGCCCGGCCGCCAGGAGGGTGCGGCACGCCGGATCGTGACCTCGGCGGACAGTCCCTCGACATCGAGGTGCAGGCGATAGGTGTCGAGGTCGCCCACGACGGTGTTCGAGCCGATGCGGACGTCGCAGCCCTCCGTGGCCGCCGAGAACGTCTCAGCCGGGAAGACGGGCTCCACGTGCGTCCGCGTTCCGTCGGCGTGCTGGCGGATCACGAGCACCGTCGGCGCGAGCGGGCCGCCGGGATCGGTGTGGGGCTTGTTCGAGAACGTCACGACCAGGGTCGAGCCGTCGTCGAATTGGCAGTCGAAGTACCACCACTCGAACGTCGAGTCGGCGGCCTCCGCGGCGCGATAGCCGTCCTCCCACGGTTCGACCACGGCGCCGTGGAGGCCGAGGGCGGCCATCCCCTCGCCCTGGGCGGCATCCATCCGGGCGCGGATCTCTGGAGTGTCGGGAATGGCGTGCGCGGACATGGGCTCCTCCTCGAGCGTCGGGTATCCCACATCCTGACCGAGGACGGGCGGATCGGCCAGAGCAGACGGGTCCTCAGACCAGCGCCGCGGGATCCGTCGTCGGCAGGGCGCACGTGAACGCGCGGCAGTCGTACGCCGTGGCCTCGCCTCCGCGGGAGACCTTGCCCTCGAACAGCTCGAAGCCTGCGCGGGCGAAGTCCTCGGCCTGCTCGGCCGTGAGCACCGCGACGACGTCGGCCGCGACCCGGCGCGCGGCGTCGGCGAGGGCGGCATCCGTCTGGCCGACCACGACGACCTGACGCGGGGGCGTCGCGAGGCCGAGAGCGACGTCGAGGATCGCGCCGTACGCCAGGGGAGCTGCGAGCGCCGCGGGGGCAGCAGCACGGACGAGCGTTTCGGCGGCCTCGCGATACCGCTCCCCCGCCCCGAGACGCCAGAGGTCGAGCGCCGCGGCGGCGAACGCCGAGGGTCCGGAGGGCGCGGCGCCGTCGCTGGGGACGCCCTGCGGCTGCATCCCCTGCACCGCGAGCACGGGGTCGCCGCCCCCGGGCGGACGGATGCCGTCGGCCATGAGGCACGCGTCGACCAGGGCGCGGGCGCGTTCGGCGTACACGACCTCGCCGGTCACGCGCGCGAGCGCGAGCAGGCCCCGTGCCAACCCGCCGTAGTCCTCGAGGGTCGCGGGAGCGGTCGAGCGGATCTCGTCGAGAGAGGCTCGGCGGAGCGTGCCGTCGTCGCCGATGTTGCTCTCGAGCACGGCATCGGCGGCCCAGCGGGCGGCCTCGATGAACCGGGGATCGGTACGCGCGCCGGCGGCGGCGAGCGCCCCGATCGCGTGGCCGTTCCAGCCGGTGACGACCTTGGCATCCAGGGCCGGCGGCGCGAGCCCGGAACGATCGGTGGCGCGGTAATACCCGCCCTCCGACCGCTCGCCGTCGATGATCGACTCGGAATCCTGCGCGGCGGCGATCCCGCCGGTCGGCAGTTGGAGAACGTCGACGAGGAAACGCGCGGTCTCGGCCGCGGTGGCGTCGTCACCGGCGGCGAGCGCGACCTCGATGAGGCCGGCATTGTCGGTCAGCATGCGCTCGTAGTGCGGCACGGTCCAGTCGCGCCGGGTCGCGTAGCGGAAGAAGCCGCCTTCGACCGGGTCGCGCAGTTCGGAACCGGCCATGGTGTCGAGGGCACGGGATGCCACCCCCGCCGCGTCCGGAACGAGTGCGGCGAGCGCGGGGTGCTGCAGCAGCCGCAGCACCGGGGTGTTGGGGAACTTGGGGCTCTCCAGCGCGGCGCCGGCGGCGAATCCGCCGTACTCGCGGTCCTCCCGTGCGACGACCGACCGCACCGCGTCGGCCAGGGCCTCCGGCCCCGGAACGGTGTCGGCGGCGTCGGAAGCCGCGGCGGCGAGCGCGTCGCGGAGGGCCGCGGCCGTGGCATCCACTTCTCCGCGGCGCTCGGTCCACGCCTCGCGGACCGCGGCGAGCACCTGCCGGAAGGAGGGCAGCTGCGCGCGGGGCTCGGGCGGGAAGTACGTGCCGGCGTAGAACGCCCGTCCCTCGGGCGTGACGAACACGGTGAGCGGCCACCCGAGATGCGGGGTGAACGCGGATGCCGCGTCGAGATACGCCGCGTCGACGTCGGGGTGTTCCTCGCGGTCGACCTTGATCGCCACGAACCCGTCGTTGACGAGCGCGGCGGTCTCGGCATCCTGGAACGACTCGCGCGCCATCACGTGACACCAGTGACAGGTGCTGTAGCCGATCGAGACGAGCACGGGCACGTCACGCTCGGCCGCGACGGCGAACGCCTCGGGCCCCCACGGGAACCACGCGACGGGATTGTCGGCGTGGGCCCGCAGGTAGGGGCTCGAGGCGTTCGCGAGGCGATTCAGCGTCGTGTCCGTCGTCAGTTCAGGTCGTCGGGGTGGGTGCCGACGCGGCCCGACCCGTCGCCCGGATCGATGGCGTCGATCGCGGCCATCTCGTCGGCGGTCAGCTCGAAGTCGAACAGATCGAAGTTCTCTTCCAGCCGCTCACGACGCACCGACTTGGGGAACACGATGAGACCGTGCTGGATGTGCCAGCGCAGCACCGCCTGAGCGGGCGACTTGCCGTGCGCCTCGGCGGCATCCTTCACCGCGGGGATCTCGAACAGGTCGTACTTGCCCTGGCCGAGCGGGCCCCACGACTCGATGTGCATGTCGTGCTCGGCACCCCACGCGCGGATCTCGCGCTGGCTGAGCGCGGGGTGCAGCTCGATCTGGTTGACCGCGGGGGTCACGCCCGTCTCGGCGACGATGCGGTCGAGGTGCGGCACGAGGAAGTTCGAGACGCCGATCGAGCCGGTCTTGCCCGCCTCGCGGATCTCGATCATCTTCTGCCACGCGTGGACGTAGTTGTCGTTCTTCGGCGTCGGCCAGTGGATGAGGTACAGGTCGACGCTGTCGAGGCCGAGCTTCTGGAGGCTCTCGTCGATCGCGGCGTGCGGCTCGTCGCCGTCGTGGCGGTCGTTCCAGAGCTTCGTCGTGACGAAGAGCTCGTCGCGAGCGATGCCGCTGGAGGCGATGGCGCGGCCCACGCCCTCTTCGTTCTTGTAGATCGCGGCGGTGTCGATGTGGCGGTAGCCGACCTCGAGGGCCTCGGACACGGCGCGCTCGGCGTCGTCGGCGGGCACGAGGAACACGCCGTAACCGAGCTGGGGGATGGAGTTTCCGTCATTGAGCTGGACAGAGGGAACAGTCATGTCCCCCAGCCTAGGAGGGCCGGGCGACCGCGGGTCCGGGGTTGACGCCGTTCACGTGCGGCATCACGGGCGTCGACGACTTCGAGGGCAAGCGCATCACGATGGACGACATCGACGTGATCTCGTACGAGGACACCGCCGGTGCCATGCTGCAGGACGCGATCCGGGCCGACACGAAGCGCCTCGCGGACGACCCCGCGTACGCCGACGCGGCCACGCGATTCCTCAAGGCCGTCATCAAGGGCTGGGTGTTCGCGCGCGACCGCCCGGGCGTGAGCGCCCCGGGCGTGCGCGCGTCCCCCGTGCGCCAGCTGTGGCAGATGAACGAGGTCCACAAGCTCATCTGGACCGCCCCGTGTCGCCGTCCGTTCCCGGGAGGGCGTGGTTGACTACCCGGATGACGCAGCCCCCGGCCCAGCACGCGCGCCGTCAGCCGACCTCGGGCTGGCGTCGCGGAGCGAAGGCGCTCGCCATCGTCGTGACGGTCGTCGTCGTGGCCACCGTCGCCGTCGGCGGCTTCTACGCCTGGTCGCTGACGCAGCGGCTGCAGGAGGCGGCCGTGCCCCTCAAGGACGCCCCGGCGCAGCCACCGGCGCTGAGCGCCTACGCGGATTCCTTCGCGGTGCTGGTCGTCGGCACCGACGAGTGCGACGACCAAGTGCGAGAGGCCTTCGGGGCCCGCTGCTCCGACCCCGAGAACGAGGGCACGCGCAACGACGTCAACATGCTCGTCCACGTCTCGACCAACCCCCGCCGGGTCACGGTCGTGTCCTTCCCCCGCGATCTTCAGCTGACGATCCCCGAGTGCACCGCCCCGGACGGATCGGTGTTCGGCGGCACGTTCAAGGCCCCGATCAACAGAGCGTACGAGTACGGCGGCCTGACGTGCGTGGCCGATACCGTGTCCGAGCTCAGCGGGCAGAGCATCCCCTTCGCCGCGAAGGTCAGCTTCGGCAACGTCGTGAACATCACCGACGCGATCGGTGGCGTCGAAGTGTGCATCGGCGGCGAGGGCATCGACGACCCCGACGCGGGCATCGACTGGGAACCGGGTCCGCGCGTGGTGACCGGCTACGACGCCCTCGCGTTCCTGCGCACGCGCAAGGGCATCGGCGACGGCAGCGACCTCGCCCGCATCGGCAACCAGCAGCAGTACCTGTCGCGCTTGGTGAACAAGCTCCGCAGCGACGAGGTGCTCTCCAACCCCGGCACGCTCATCGGCTTGGCCAACACCGCGGTGAACAACATCACACCCAGCGAGAGCCTGGCCGACCCGATCCGCATCGCGCAGCTGGCCTACACGCTGAAGGACGTCCCGTTCGACGACATCACGTTCGTGCAGTTCCCCGTCCTCGACGACCCCGACGACCCCAACCGCGTCGTGCCCGACGAGGCCTCCGCCGCCGTGCTGTGGGATGCGCTCGCGCGCAACGCGCCGCTCGCGCTCACCGGTGAGGCCGGCTCCAACGGCGGCGTGATCGCCGACCCGTCGGCACCCGCCCCGACCGAGCCGGCGCCCGTCGAGACCACCCCGGCCCCGGATGCCACGGACGCGACGGCCGGGCCGGACGTCGTCGAGCTGCCGAGCAACGTCAACGGCTCGAAGGCCACCCAGGCCACCTGCTCGGCCGGCAACGGCTGACCCGGCATCCCGCCTCGCGAGGGCGTCAACCCCGGACCGCTTCGCCACGGACGCGCGGCGCATGCGAGACGATCGACGAGTGAAGATCCTCACGCGCTCCACTCTCCTGCTCGCGCTCGCGGCCCTCGCCCTGACCGGGTGCGTCCCCGAGCCCGCGACGACACCGACGCCCGCGGTGAGCGCCACCCCGACGCCCACCCCCACTCCCACGTCCACCCCGGATCCGCTCGCGGGGCTCAGCCTCGAGGACCGGGTCGGGCAGATGTTCATGGTCGGGACGTCGGTGGACGGCGCCGACCCGATCACGCTGGCCGCGGTCCGCGACGACCACGTCGGCGGGATCTTCCTGCACGGCCGCTCCGACGCGGGCGTGCAGCCCACCGCCGATCTCGTGAGCGGCTTCACCTCGGTCGTCGCGCCGGGCGGCCCCGAACTGTGGGTCGCGACCGACCAGGAGGGCGGAGACGTCCAGGTGCTGTCGGGGCCGGGGGTCGACGGCATCCCCTTCGCCCGCGATCAGGGCGCGTGGGATGACGCGACGCTGCGCGCGAACGCCGCCACGTGGGGCCGGCAGCTCGCTGATGCCGGAGTGAACATGAACCTCGCGCCCGTCGCCGACATCGTGGACAGTCCCGAGGCCGCGGGCGACAATCCGCCGATCGGTCAGTTCAACCGCCAGTACGGCTACGACGGGCCGACCGTCGCGGCGAAGGCCGGCGCGTTCGCGCAGGGAATGCGCGACGGCGGGATCCTGCCCACGTTCAAGCACTTCCCGGGACTCGGTCGCGTGACCGAGAACACCGACACGCGCAGCGATGTCACGGACGACGTCGTCAGCGCCGACGGCCCGGACGTGGGCGTGTATTCGGCGGTGCTGCCGCAGGGGCCGGCGATCGTGATGCTCTCGACCGCGATCTACGCCCGCATCGACCCGAGCGCCCCGGCGGCGTTCTCGCCGACCGTGGTGGAGGTCCTGCGCGACACGGTCGGGTTCGACGGCGTCGTCACGGTCGACGACCTCTCGGCCGCGCGGCAGGTGCAGCCCTGGTCCCCCGCCGATCGCGCGGTGCTCGCCGTCGACGCCGGCATCGACCTGCTGCTGGTGTCGGCCGATCCTTCGGTGTACCCCGAGATGCGGCATGCCGTCCTCGCTCGCGCGCAGAGCGACGCCGCCTTCGCCGCGAAGGTGGATGCCGCCGCCACCCGCATCCTCGCCGCGAAGACCGCGATGCCCTGACGTCCCCGCTCGCGATGAACGCCGTTCCTTCGTAGAAACGCTGCGGCGCTGCGTGTTTCGGGAGCAACAGCGTTCATCGGTACCGCTCGGCCCCGCCGTCCCGGGATAGGCTGAAAGGCTGTGTCCGTCGAACCCGTCATCGTCTACCCGCCCGAGCTGCCCGTCAGCGCCGCGCGGGACGAGATCGCGCGCGCCATCCGCGACCACCAGGTCGTGATCGTCGCCGGCGCGACCGGTTCGGGCAAGACGACGCAGCTGCCGAAGATCTGCCTCGAGCTCGGGCGCACGTCCATCGCGCACACGCAGCCGCGCCGCATCGCCGCGCGCACGATCGCCGAGCGCATCGCGGAAGAGATGCAGGTCCCCCTCGGCTCGACCGTGGGGTACAAGGTGCGCTTCACCGACAAGGTGTCGGCCGACACCCGCGTGGCGCTCGTCACCGACGGCATCCTGCTCAACGAGATCCACCGCGACCGCCTGCTCCGTCGCTACGACACGATCATCGTCGACGAGGCGCACGAGCGGTCGCTCAACATCGACTTCCTGCTGGGGTACCTGCGGCGGCTCCTGCCACAGCGGCCCGACCTCAAGGTCATCGTCACCTCGGCGACCATCGATCCCGAGAGCTTCGCGCGCCACTTCGCCGCCCCGCCCACGGCACTCGGCGGCGAGCCGGTGCCCGCACCGGTGATCGAGGTGTCGGGGCGCACGTATCCGGTCGAGATCCGGTATCGGCCGCCGGGTGGCGACGGCGACGCGGGCGAAACTCCTGAGATTCCGGATGCCGTCGCGGCCGATGCCCCGTCGTCTCGCGGCCCAGCCACCCGAGCGACACGGAAAGTCAGGAGTTCGGCCGTCGAGAGCGACGAGGTCGACGAGGTCGGGGCCGTGGTCGCCGCCCTGCGCGAACTCGATCGCGAGGCCGCGGGCGACGTGCTGGTGTTCTTCCCCGGCGAAGCCGAGATCCGGGATGCCGCGGATGCCATCCGCGGGGCGTACCAGAAGGATGCCGCGCCCACCGAGGTCCTGCCCCTCTACGGGCGCCTCTCCGCCGCCGAACAGCACCGGGTGTTCGAGCGTTCCACCGTCGCCGGCGTGCGCCGCCGCGTCATCCTCGCGACCAACGTCGCCGAGACGAGCCTCACGGTCCCCGGCATCCGGTACGTCATCGACACGGGGACGGCGCGCATCTCGCGCTACAGCAATCGCTCGAAGATCCAGCGGCTGCCGATCGAGGCCGTGTCGCAAGCCTCGGCGCAGCAGCGGTCGGGCCGCGCGGGCCGCACGTCGGCGGGCATCGCGATCCGGCTGTACTCCGAGGACGACTTCCTCCGCCGACCGGAGTACACCGAACCCGAGATCCTGCGGACGTCGCTGGCATCCGTCATCCTGCAGATGCTCTCGCTGGGGTTCGGCGACATCCAGGCCTTCCCGTTCCTGACGCCGCCGGATTCGCGCGGAGTGAAGGCGGCGCTCGACCTGCTCGTCGAGCTGGGCGCCGTGAAGCTGCCGGCCCGCGGCGACGACCGCGGCCCGCGCCTGACCGGCATCGGCCGCGAGATCGCGCGCCTGCCCATCGACCCGCGCTTCGCGCGCATGCTCCTCGAGGCCCGCGGCTCGGGCGTGCTGACCGAGGTGCTCGCGATCGTCGCCGGGATGTCGATCCAGGACGTGCGCGAACGGCCCGAGGAGCGACGCGAAGAGGCCGACCGCTTCCACGCGCGCTTCATCGACCCCACGAGCGACTTCCTGTCGCTGCTGAATCTGTGGGATTACCTGCAGGAGAAGCAGGCCGAGCTCGGCTCGAGCGCGTTCCGTCGCCTGTGCCGGAGCGAGCACCTGAACTACGTGCGCGTGCGGGAGTGGGTCGACGTGCACCGGCAATTGCGTTCCGTGCTCGGGAGCGAGCGCGGCGGCGTTCCCACGAAGAACGATGTCCCGAATTCTGCTGCTCCGAGCCGCTCCGGGCAGCACCGTTCGGGACATGCTCCGCCAGAAAGGGGACGGGGGACGCGCGCAGACGCCGAACCGCAGGGCCACGCGCAGGGCGACGCGATCCACCGCGCCGTCCTGTCGGGGCTGCTGTCGCACATCGGCATCCTGGATCCGCGCACGGTGGCGCAAGCCAAGGACCGCAAAGCACCCGGCGACGCCCGGCCCACGAAGGGCGAGTACATCGGGGCGCGCGGGGCGCGGTTCGCGATCTTCCCGGGGTCGGGGCTGAAGAAGAAGCGGCCGTCGGCGGTCATGGCCGCCGAACTCGTCGAGACGTCGAGGCTGTTCGCCCGCACGGTCGCCGCCGTCGACCCCGCGTGGGCCGAGGATCTCGCCCCCGACCTGGTGAAGCGCTCGCTGAGCGAACCGCACTGGTCGAAGGATGCCGGAGCCGCCTCCGCCTACGAGAAGGTCACGCTGTTCGGGGTCGAGCTCGTCGGCCGTCGCCGGGTGCAGCTCGCCCGCTTCGACCGACCGCTCGCGCGCGAGATGTTCGTGCGGCACGCGCTCGTCGAGGGCGAGTGGGACCCGTCGGTCCTCGACAAGCGCCTCACCGCGTTCCTGCGCCGTAACCAGGAGCAGCGCCGCCTGCTCGAGAAGATCGAGGAGCGCGAGCGCCGCCGCGACATCCTCGTCGGCGACGAGGCCGTGTTCGCGTTCTACGACGCGCGCATCCCCGCCGACGTCACCGACGTGCGCTCCTTCGAGACGTGGTGGAAGGATGCCGCGAACCGCACGCCCCATTTACTCGACCTCCGCGAGTCCGACCTCACCGGCGACCGCGCCCAGGGCGATGATCGGGCGTTCCCCGCGCGCTGGCGGCAGGGCGACCAGACGCTGAACCTCGCGTACCGCTTCGAGCCGGGCGCCGACGACGACGGCGTCACGGTCGTCGTCCCGCTGCCGCTCCTGGCACAGCTGCGCCCCGACGGCTTCGACTGGCAGGTGCCGGGGATGCGCGACGAGCTGGTGACGGCCCTGCTGCGGGCGCTGCCGAAGACGATCCGCCGCAACGTCGTTCCCGCCGCGGACTGGGCCGAGAAATTCTCGGCCGAGCTCGCCGAGAAGGGCCCCGAACACGCGAACGGCCTGCCGAAGTCGACGCTCGTCGACGCCCTCGCCGCGCTCGTGCAGCGCGTCGCGAACCAGCGGGTGGGCGCCGCCGACTTCGAGCTCGAGCGGGTGCCCGGACACCTGCTGCCGTCGTTCCGGGCGGTCGATGCGCGCGGCCGCGCCGTCGGATCCGACCGCGACCTCGCTGCGCTGCAGCGCCGCCTCGCGGACCGCGCCCGCTCGAGCGTCGAGTCGGCGGTGACCCGCGAGCGCCCCGCACCCCGCGCCGCTGCGCGCGTCGCCGAGGCCTCGCCGGCCTTCGCCTCGCGCACGAAGCTCACCACGTGGGATCTCGACGAGCTCACCGAGGTCGTGGACACTCCGGTCGCCGGCGGCGTCGTCCGCGGCTACCCGGCGCTCGTGGACGACGGCGACAGCGTGGCGCTGCGCGTCGAGGCCACACCCGAGGATGCCGCGCGGCATACGCGCGCCGGCATCCGTCGCCTTCTGCTCCTGGCCGTCCCCTCCCCCGCCACGTACGTGCTCGACCACCTGACCGCGAACGAGAAGCTCGCGCTCGCGGCATCCCCGTATCAGAACGCGAAGGCCCTGATCGAGGACGCCCGGGTGGCCCTCGCCGACGACGTGCTGCTGCGCGAAGCGCCGAGCGGTGTCGTGCGGACGAAGGCGGAGTTCGAGCGGGTGCGCGATGCGTTCTCGGTCGCGTCGGTCGATCGGACGTTCCAGACCGTCTCGGTCGCGGCCAAGATCCTGCTGGCGCAGCGCGAGGTCGAACGCGCGATCAAGGACGCCTCGTCGATCACGCTGCTCGGCGCGCTCAACGACGTGCGCGGGCAGCTCCAGGGCCTGATCTTCTCGGGCTTCCTCTCGAGCACCGGTCTCGCCCGGCTGCAGCACCTGCCGCGCTACCTCGCCGGCGCGCTCGATCGCCTGAAAACGCTTCCCGACAACCCCGGCCGCGACCGTCAGCGCATGACCGAGTACGAGCGCGCCTCCGCGGGCTTCGTCGAGGCCGGCGGCACGGTCCCGCTCCCCGCGACCGCTCCCGCGAACCTCGTGCAGACGCGCTGGCTGCTGGAGGAGTACCGCGTCAGCCTCTTCGCCCAGCGCCTCGGCACGGCCGAGCCCGTCTCGATCCAGCGGATCGCGAAGGCCCTCAAGGGCGCGTGAGTCGCCAAGAACTGTCGCCGACGACCACGCGGAAGCGACAGAATCTGGCGACTCGCGCGCGGGGCTAGACCCCGAGCGCGGTGCCCCAGGCGCGCAGGAGACGCTCGACGTCGCCGCGCTGGGCGGGGCTCAGGCCCGCGAGCAGCCGTGCCTCGTTGCGGACGTGGGCGGCGAAGGCCTCGTCGATGACGCGTCGGCCGGCGGGGGTGAGCGCGATGGTGCGTCCGCGCCCGTCGTCATCGCTCTCACGCCGGACGACGAGCCCGGATGCCACGAGCCGGTCGACGCGCTTGGTCACCGCACCGGTGGTCACCATCGTCGTGCGCGCGAGCTCGCCGGGAGCGGCGGCGAACGGCTCCCCCGCGCGGCGGAGCGCCGCGAGGATGTCGAATTCGCCCTCGCCGAGCCCGTGCTGCCGGTAGACGACGAGAAGCTCCTCGCGGAGTCGGTCGGCGACGCGATGGAGGCGCCCGATGACCTGCAGCGGAGAGACGTCGAGGTCGGGGCGCTCGGCGCGCCACTGCCCGACGATGTGGTCCACGCGGTCGGTGTCTGCCATCCCGCCACTTTACCTTCCACGGAAGCTATTATGTCTTCCATGGAAGGTAATTGGCGGATCGTCGCCGTCACCGCGGTCGCCCCCGTCGCGTGGGGCGCCACGTACGTCGTCACCCGGCACCTGCTGCCCGCGGACGCTCCACTGTGGGGCGGAGCTCTCCGTGCGCTCCCCGCGGGGCTGCTGCTGTGGGCTCTCGCCCGCCGACGGCCGCGAGGCGCGTGGTGGGGAAAGGCGCTGGTGCTCGGCGCGCTGAACTTCGGCGGGTTCTTCGTGCTGATCTACGTCGCCGCCCAGCTGCTGCCCTCGTCGGTCGCGGCGTCGATCATGGCACTCGCCCCGCTGGCACTCGCCGGCCTCGCGTGGCCGCTCCTGGGCCAGCGGCCGACGGTGCGCTGGGCGCTCGGTGCCGTGCTCGGCTTCGTCGGCGTCGCACTCGTCGTGGGACTCGGGGCCGCGGGGATCTCACCCGCGGGTGTCGTGGCATCCGGGATCGCCCTCGTCTCGTCGTCGCTCGGGGCGATCCTCACGACGCGCTGGCGCGACGACACCCCCCTCCTGGCCACGACGGCGTGGCAGCTCACCGCCGGCGGACTCGCGCTCACCGCCGTCGCGGCGAGCGTCGAGGGGCCTCCCCCGTCGGTGGATGCCACGGGCCTGATCGCCTACGCCGGCATCGCCGTGGTGGCGACGGCGCTGGCGTTCGTGTGCTGGTTCATGGGCCTCCGGCACTTGCCCGCGGGGGCCGTCGGCCTCATCGGGCTGCTCAACCCCGTGACCGGGGTACTGCTCGGCCTCGCCGTCGGGGGCGAGTCCCTCGCGATCGGGCAGCTCGTCGGCATCGTCGCGGTGCTCGCCGCGATCGCGGTGTCACGACCGGGGCGGATACAGGCCCCGGCGACGTGACCGGGGCGGATCCGCGCCGCGGAGGAATGACGAGGGCCGCGGCGCACTCCGCCCCGGCCCTCGTCTCGCTTGCGGTCAGGACGCGCGCAGGGTGACCGATCCGAGAGCGGTCTGCACGTCGACGCGCGGGGTCGCCGTCGACGAGGTCTCGAGTGCGCTGTCGAGCGACCCGGGGCCGTCGTGGATCACGCGGTAGGTGTCCTCCGGCAGAGTGAGGTCCACCGACCCGGCGGTCACGTCGATCGTCGTGCGGGTCGGGGTCGAGCCGGTCAGCGTGGCCGTGAGGTCGCCGCCGGCGAGCTCGAACGCCGCGGTATCCACGTCGGAGACGTCTGCCGACGCGGAACCGCCCGCGACGGACAGGTCGAGCGAGCGAGCATGCCCCGACAGTGTCGCCGTGCCGCCGCTGAGCTTCACCGACACGGCGCCGAAGTCACCCGTCGCGTCGAGGCTGCCGCCGGTCACGTCGATGCGAGCATCCACACCCGAGCGGACGAGCGACTGCGGGAGAGTGAGCGTCGCCGAGGCTCCGCCGCTCCAGCTCCGGAACCCGCGATCGGGAGAGCTGACGTGCAGGGTGTCTCCGCGCCGTTCGAGGGTCCAGACCCCCGCGCCGTCGCCGTCGAGCTGCGCCTCGCTCACGTCGCCGTACTCGACGCTCAGCGCGCCGCCGGTCACGTCGATATCGAGGTCGCGGACGCCGCGCGTCTCGCTCTGCTGCACAGAGGCTCCGCTCGCGTTGTCGCGCATCACGCCGATCGCGGACAGCCCGCTCGATCCGAGCGTGCCCAGGATCGCGCATCCGCCGATGACGATCGTGACGATCGAGACGGCGAGGGCGGCCGTCGACCGGCGGCGCGGAGTGGGCGCCGGGGCGGGCGGCGGAGTCGGGTCGAGGGGGGTCTGAACGGTCATGAGGACGCTCCGGTGGTGTCGTGTCCCAAGTGGACCAGGGCGGCGATGACGCGGCGATTGCCCGTCTCGTCCTGCTCGAGGCCGAGCTTGGTGAAGATAGCGGTGATGTACTTCTCGACGCTCGCGGCCGAGACGAACAGCGACTGGGCGATGGCCTGATTGGAGCGTCCCTCGGCGATCAGCGCGAGAACGGCCCGCTCCCGCTCGGTGAGGGACTGCAGCCGATCGTCGCGTCGCCGGCGGGCCAGCAGCTGGCCCACCACTTCGGGGTCGAGGATCGTCGCGCCGTCGGCGATCCGCGCGACCGCCTCGAGGAACTCGCGCACGTCGGCGACGCGGTCCTTGAGGAGATAGCCGAGCGAGCCCTGCCCGTCGGCGATCAAGTCGCTCGCGTACCGCTCCTCGACGTACTGCGACAGCACGAGGACGGCGAGACCGGGATGCCGAGAACGCAACGCGATCGCGGCGCGGATGCCCTCGTCGGTCCACGTCGGCGGGAGCCGCACGTCCAGGACGCACAGGTCGGGCGCGCCGTCGGCGACGGCCTCGTCGAGCCCTGTGGTGTCGGACAATGCCGCGACGACCTCGTGTCCGTCGTCCGCGAGCAGGCGCACGAGCCCCTCGCGCAGCAGGACCGAGTCCTCGCAGATCAGGATGCGCACGGGACCGTCACCTCCACCGACGTGGGCCCGCCCTGCGGGCTCTCCAGGCGAACGGTGCCGCCGGCGGCCGTGACGCGATTGACGATGCCGTCGAGCCCGCCGCCGGGGACCACGCGGGCACCGCCGAGACCGTCGTCCTCCACCCGCGCCCACAGCGCGCCGTCGTCGCGCACCCGCACGTCCACGCGGCACGTCGATGCCCGCGAATGCTTGGCGGCGTTGGTCAACGCTTCGGCGATCGAGAAGTACACCGCCGCCTCGGCGGGTCTGCTGCACCGGCGCGGCAGCCGCACGTCGAGGGTCACGGGGATGTGCGACCGCGACGCGAGCGCTGAGAGGGCGGCATCCAGACCCCGGTCCTCGAGCACCGAGGCGTGGATGCCGCGCGCCAGCTGGCGCAACTCGGTGATGGCCGACTTGGTCGAGGCGTGCGCCTCGGCCACGAGCGCCTTCGCGGCCTCGGGGTCGTCGTCGATCTTGGTCTGCGCGAGACCCAGGGTCATCCCGATCGACACGAGCCGCGGCTGGACGCCGTCGTGCAGGTCGCGTTCGATCCGGGTGCGCTCCACCTCGGCGGCGCGGACGGCGCCGGCTCGGCGGGTATCCGACGTGCGCGCCTGCTCCTCGAGCTGCGCTTCGCGGGAGGGCACGAGAATGGCCCGGGTGAGGACGCCGTGCAACAGCGCGAGCCCGAAGACACCCGCGACCGCGAGGAGCGCGCCGACAGCACCGAGGATCGGGGCGCCGGCGCCGCTGAGCAGAGCGGCACCGAAGAAGCCGGTGTGCGACCACCCGAACAGGGGGCTGAACGCGAGCGCGATGCCCCACGACACGACCCCGACGAGGAACAGCACGATCAGGCCGAGCACGGTCGACACGCTGAAGGATGCCACCGCGCGCCACTGGCGCGGCTCGATGGCCTGCAACCAGATCGTGTGGAGGACGCCGACGAAACCGGTGCGGTCGCTGCGGCGGATCCGCACGGGCGGGAGGTCGAAGCCGTACAGCCCCTCGAGCCGTGCCTGCTCGAACCACGCCACGCCGAAGAGCGCGTAGACGAGACCGACGAGCACGACCGCTCCGATCAGCAGCGCGAAGAGCAGGCCGACGCCGGCGCCGAGCATGCCGAAGAGCACGCCGAAGATGCCGGGACCGATGAGCCCGAGCGCCGCCAGCTGGGCGGCGGCGCCCCAGACCTGGCCGGGAGACGTGACGCGCGCCTTCGCGGGCGCGGGAGCGGTCGCGCCCGGGGGCGACGGGAGCGCGGGCGGCGGAGGAGGAAGGACGGATGCCGTGGTCATGTGTTCCACGGTAGGACCGGGCCGCGCGCCGGTCAGCCCGGGCAACCCTCGCCGTGATTCGGGTTTTCCCGAATCGGGCGGCTCACAGCTCGCCCGCGTCCAGCCAGCCGCTCCCGAGGAACACCGCCTGGACCTCCGGCCGCCGCACCACCGCGGCCTCCAGCGCCGGCCCGGCGGAGGAGGCTTGACCCGTCAACGCCGCCGCGACCGCGTCCGCCACCGTCGGGGCGACGAGACGTGTGTCGACGAACACGGTCGCCTCCACGACACCGTCGCGCAGGGCCCGCACCGTCGCGGTGTCGCCCCCGGACCCGATGACGACCGGTGCCGGGACGGCGTCGTCCGCATCCGGGGACGGGCTCGGCGAGGGCGAGGCGTCCGGATCGGGCGTGGTGAGCGCGGTGACCACGCCACGGGTCACCGCGTCGCCGAGGGCCAGTATCGCCGTGGGGCGCTCCTCCTCCCCCACCATCTCCCGCGCACGGTCCTCGGCAGCGGACTCGACGCCCGCAGCCTCGTCGGCGACGGCGGCATCGGCGAAATCCGCCCCGGTGAGCAGGGTGACGGTGCCGGCGGCGACCGCGGGCGCCAGCGCCTCGATCGCCGCGGCGTGGCGCGCGGCGGCATCCGGATCCTCGGTCGCGCCGGCGAGCACCGCGACCGTCGCGGGCGCCGTCCCCAGGTCGTCGAGGAGCGCCTCGGCCTGCGCGCGTCCGACCTCGGCGGGGTCGACGGCGACGAACGCTCCCGCGCCGTCGAGATCGCGGGCGACCGCCACGACCGGGACGTCCTCGGCCGCCGCGGCCTCGCGGGCAGCGGCCAGCGCATCGAGGGAGACGGGGACGAGGACCACGGCATCCTCGCCCTTGGTGATCATGTTCTGCGCCTGCGACACCTGCGTCCGGGTGTCGGCGGCGGCGAACTGCAGGTCGACGCGGTACCCCCGCTCGCGCAGCTCCGCGGACAGCGCGTCACCCGCGCGCACCCAGGCCAGGTCGTCGGCACTCGGAAGCGTCACGCCGACGACTCCGGCTCCGTCGCTCGTTCCGGTGGTGCGGGCGGTGCTCGCGCTGCAGCCCGTCAGCGCCAGAACGGCGACGAGGGCCGCCGCACCGAACGAACGGGGAATCGAGCCGAGGGTCACCCGCTCCATCCTGCCCCAGACACGACGGACGCCCCGCCGCACGAGGCGACGGGGCGTCCGAGGGACGGGACGGATCAACCGCGCGTGCGGTTCTTGTTCCACACGTCGAAGGCCACGGCCAGCAGCAGCACGAGACCCTTGATGAACTGCTGCACGTCGGTCGAGATGCCCATGAGCGACATGCCGTTGTTGAGCACACCCATGACAAGACCACCGGCGATCGCACCGACCACGCGGCCGACACCACCCTGGACGGCGGCGCCACCGATGAACGACGCCGCGATGGCATCCAGCTCGAACAGGTTTCCCGCACCCGGACCGGCCGAGTTCAGTCGGCCCGTGAAGACGATGCCCGCGAGAGCGGCCAGCACGCCCATGTTGACGAAGAGCAGGAAGTCGACGCGACGGGTGTTGATGCCCGACAGCTTCGCGGCGGTGCGGTTGCCACCGATCGCGTAGATGTGACGGCCGAAGACGCTCCGGCTCATGACGGTCGAGTACCCGATGATCAGGATCGCGAGCACGACGAGAACGATCGGCGTGCCGCGCGAACCGGGCGCGACGCCCAGCAGGTAGGTCAGGTACGCGATGAGTGCGCCGCCGCCGATGATCTTGAACAGGAACCACACCCGCGGCTCGGTCTGCAGCTCGAGCGCCGCGCGCTTGGCGCGCTGACGGACCTGCGAGAACACGAACAGCACGAGGGTCAGGGCACCCAGCGCCACGGTGATCCACTCGGCGGGCGACGTCGCCGCCGGGAACAGGTCGGGGAACAGGTAGCCGCCGCCGAGCTGGCGGTACTCCGTGGGGAACGGCGTGATCTGCGTGTTGCCCAGCGTCATCTGCGTGAGACCGCGGAACAAGAGCATGCCCGCCAGCGTCACGATGAACGCCGGGATGCCCACGTAGGCCACCCAGAACCCCTGCCACATTCCGACCACCGCGCCCAGCACGAGCGAGAGCAGGATGCCGAGCCACCAGGGCATGCCCCACTGCACGATGAGCACGCCCGAGACGGCACCGACGAAAGCGGCGACCGAACCGACGGACAGGTCGATGTGGCCGGCGATGATGATCATCACCATGCCGATCGCCAGGATCAGGATGTAGCTGTTCTGGACGATGATGTTCGACACGTTGCCCGCGGTGAGCAGACGCCCGCCGGTGAGGGCCTGGAACAGCAGCACGATCACGATGAGCGCGATGAAGATGCCGATCTCGCGCAGCCGGGAGGTGAAGAACTGCACGATGCTGCCGACTCCCCCGGCGCCGCCGCCGACCGGGCCCTTGGGCGTGGCCGGACCCGCCTGGGTCGCCGTGTTGTTAAGCGCTGACATGGTCGGCTTCCTTCTCCTTCGTCATGAGCACCATGAGGGCCTCGGGTGTGGCCTCTTCGATGGGCAGCTGGCCGGTGATGTGGCCTTCGCTGAGGGTGTAGATGCGGTCGCAGATGCCGAGGAGCTCGGGAAGCTCCGACGAGATCACGAGCACCCCCTTGCCCTGCGCCGCGAGGGAATTGATGATCGTGTAGATCTCGTACTTGGCGCCCACGTCGATGCCGCGGGTCGGCTCGTCGAGGATGAGCACCTCAGGGTCGGAGAACAGCCACTGCGACAGCACGACCTTCTGCTGGTTGCCGCCCGAGAGCTTGCCGACTACGACATCCACCGTCGGGGCCTTGATGTTCATCGACTTGCGGTAGCGGTTGGCGACCAGGTACTCCTCGTCGCCGTCGACCCAGCCGCGCTTGGCCAGCTTGCGCATGCCCGCGAGCGAGATGTTGCGCTTGATCGTGTCGATGAGGTTGAGCCCGGCACCCTTGCGGTCCTCGGTGACGTACGCCAGTCCGCTGCGGATGGCGGCGGGCACCGTGGAGGTGTCGGCCTTCTCGCCGCGGATGTAGACGTCGCCCGTGATGCGCGAGCCGAAGCTCTTGCCGAACACGCTCATGGCCAGCTCGGTGCGGCCCGCGCCCATGAGTCCGGCGATGCCGACGACCTCGCCGGCACGGACGGTCAGGTTCGCGTCGTGGATGACCACGCGGTTGGCATCCGTCGGGTGGTGGACGGTCCAATCCGCGATGCGCAGCACCTCGTCGCCGATCTCGACGTCGCGGTCGGGGTAGCGGTTCTCGAGCTCGCGTCCGACCATGCCGCGGATGATGCGGTCCTCGCTCGTGCCGCCCGTGGCGACGTCGAGGGTCTCGATCGTGCGACCGTCACGGATGATCGTGACCTCGTCGGCGATCGCCCGGATCTCGTTGAGCTTGTGGCTGATGATGATGCACGTGATGTTCTGTCCGCGCAGGTGCCGGATCAGATCGAGCAGGTGCTCGGAGTCGTCGTCGTTGAGGGCGGCCGTGGGCTCGTCGAGGATGAGGAGCTTGACGTCCTTCGACAGGGCCTTGGCGATCTCGACGAGCTGCTGCTTGCCGACGCCGATCTCGTTGACCGGCACGTCCGGGCTGTCGCCCAGACCCACGCGGGCCAGGAGCTTCGCCGCCTCGCGGTTGGTGGCATCCCAGTCGATCAGGCCGCGGTGGGTGATCTCGTTGCCGAGGAAGATGTTCTCGGCGATGGACAGGTACGGGCTGAGCGCCAGCTCCTGATGGATGATGACGATGCCGGCTGCTTCGCTGTCGCGGATGTCCTTGAACTCCACGGTCTGACCGTCGAAGACGATCTCGCCGCGATAGTCGCCCGCGGGGTAGACACCGCTGAGCACCTTCATGAGAGTGGACTTTCCGGCGCCGTTCTCGCCGCAGATGGCGTGCACGGTTCCGCGCTCGACGGTCAGGGACACGTCGGCCAAGGCGATGACGCCGGGGAACTCCTTGGTGATCGAGCGCATCTCGAGGATGGTGCTCACGAGGTCCTCCTTGCAGGACCGGCTCGCAGCCGGTGGGGGTGAGGGAAGAGGGGTGCCTCCACCGCGACCGAGCGGATCGGTCGCGGCGGAGGCGGTCCGGGAGGGCCGCAGCCCTCCCGCGGAGGTCACTTCAGGTCGTCGGCGGTGTAGTAGCCGCTGTCGACGAGAACCTTCTCGTAGTTGTCCTTCGTGACGATCGTCGACTCGAGCAGGTACGACGGAACGACCTTCTCGCCGTTGTCGTACGTGGTGTCGTCGTTGACCTCGGGGGTCTCGCCCTTGCGGATGTCGTCGACCATGGTCACGGCCTGCTTGGCGAGCTCGCGCGTGTCCTTGAAGATCGTCGAGTACTGCTCGCCCGCGATGATCGACTTGATCGAGCCGACCTCGGCGTCCTGACCCGTGATGACCGGCAGCGCGTTGGCCGCGTAGCCGCCCGAGGTCAGGGCCGAGATGATGCCGATCGAGAGACCGTCGTAGGGCGAGAGGACGCCGTCGAGCTTGGTGCCGCCGATGACCGTGAGGATGTTCTCCATGCGCTTCTGCGCGGTCTCGGGCAGCCAGCGCAGGATCGCGGCCTGGCCGAACTCGGTCTGACCGGACGGAACCGCCAGCACACCCTTGTCCATGTAGGGCTGGAGGGTGTCCATCGCGCCCTTCCAGAAGAAGGTGGCGTTGTTGTCGTCGGGGCTTCCGGCGAACAGCTCGACGTTGAACGGGCCGGCTGCGCCGGTCTCCTTGCCCGAGGCGTCGAGGACACCGAGGCCGGTCAGGAGCGAGGTGGCCTGCTGGACGCCGACCTTGTAGTTGTCGAACGTCGTGTAGTAGTCCACGTTCGGCGTGCCGTTGATGAGACGGTCGTACGCGATGACCGGGATCTTCGCGTCAGCGGCCTGCTGGAGCACGTCGGTGAGCGTGGTGCCGTCGATCGAGGCGACGATCAGGGCCTTGGCGCCCGAGGTGATCATGTTCTCGATCTGCGAGACCTGGGTGGGGATGTCGTCGTTGGCGTACTGCAGGTCGACCTGGTAGCCGAGGTCCTCGAGCTGCGACTTGACGTTGTTGCCGTCGGCGATCCACCGCTCCGACTGCTGCGTCGGCATCGCGACACCGATGATGCCACCGGCCTCCGCCGAGTCGCCGCTGCCGCTGCCGGTGCGGTCGCCCGCGCAGCCCGCGAGGCCGATGCCGAGCGCGAGGACGCCCGCTCCCGCGACCGCCTTGAGCATGCTGTGCTTGTTCACTCTGGTTCCCTTCGTTGGGTTTGATGTCACGGTCTCTCCGCGCGGAGCCCACCGCTGCAGCGCGGACGGCACGCCGACACGCGTCCGATGGGGCGAAACGAGGCCGGTCGGCGGCGCGGTTACGCGTCGTTCGAAACGTCTTCGTCTCGACGGAGTCGCTCCGCAGCGAGTCCCGTCGGCGTGGTGTGGCAGTCATGTGACCGTTCACATTGTGTGTGTGATGCTACCCCGCGCATCGCCGCCGCTGTCAAGTCCCGCTGCGTTCGCAGACCAGGCGTTGCCAAACCGTGACGTGATCAGCGACTCGGCGGAGCGGTCGACGACCGCACGATGAGGCGCAGGTGGTCGGGCTCGGGCATGGTCTCACCGTCGCGAGAGACTCCCAGGTCACCGAGCAGATCCCAGACGGCACGCTGCCCGATGCCGGTGAAGTCCTGGCGCACCGTCGTCAGCGGCGGCCACAGGTGCGCCGCCTCCGGGACGTCGTCGAATCCGACCACCGACACGTCCTCGGGGACGGATCTGCCGATCGCGCGGACGGCGTGCATGAACCCCAGCGCCATGTGGTCGTTGCCGGCGAACACCGCCGTGGCATCCTCGGTGCGGAGCAGCTCGAGCCCGGCCTCGAAGCCGAACTGCGCGGTCCAATCACCCAGGATCGGGGGGCGCGGCGTCAGATCCTGCGCGTCCATCTCGGCCAGGTACCCCCGCATGCGATGGTCGGCCTCCAGCCAGTCACGGGGACCGGCGATGTGCAGGATGCGGGAATGCCCGAGCTCGACGAGATGCCGCACCGCCGCGCGCGCACCGGCGACCTGGTCGTTGAACGTCGCGGCCGGGGTCGCCGGGCCCGTCGACGAGACGATGCGCACCGGTACCGGCAACTGCATCTCGTCGAGGATGGGCACGACGCGGGTCTGCGGGGCCACCGCGATGAGCCCTTCGATGGACTGCTGGACGAGGTGGTCGATCGAGGCCCGCACGTCGTCCGGGGCGCTCGTGCCGAGGTTGGTCAGCGTCATCCGGTACCCCGCCCGGCGCGCCGCCGATTCCACCGCCTGCACCATCGCCGAGACGCCGTGCGTGGTCGTGCGCGGCCCCAGGACGCCGATGAGCCGCGTCCGACTGGTAGCCAGGGCGCGCGCGGCCTGGTTCGGGACGAATTTCAGCTCCGCGATCGCCGAGCGCACGCGCGCCGCGGTCTCGGGGCGCAGCTGAGGGCTGTTGTTGATCACCCGTGAGACGGTCTGGTAGGACACCCCAGCCAGACGCGCCACGTCGCGGATGCTCGGGGCCTTGGCCGCGGCATCCGGGATGTCGGTGTCGGTCATCGATTTCGCCTCTTTGCGTCGCCGATCGATTCGTGACCGGTCACACGAGGATAACCGACGCGCTGCTCCCCCTCCGCGCCGGGAGGGGGCGGTGGGGATGGGGCCGGGGCGGGCGGGGCTGCGGCGGGCGCGGTGGGGCCGGGGCGGGCGGCGGGTGCGCCGCAACCCGCGAGACTGCACCCGCCTGACAAACCCACTGCAGCCTGCAATGGAGATGTCAGTCGGATGCAGTCTTGCGGTCGAGGAGGGGCGGGCTCGCGCGGGCGCGGCACGCCGGGCGGGCGGGGAGGGCCGGGCGGGCGGGTCAGGATGCCGGGCGGGCGGAGCGGGCGGCGGGACCCGCGCGGGGTCGGGGCACATCACCGCGCCGCAACCCGCGAGACTGCAACCGCCTGACAAACCCACTGCAGCCTGCAATGGAGATGTCAGTCGGATGCAGTCTCGCGGTCGAAAGAGGAGCGGCGCGGGCGCGCCGGCCCCGCCGGCCCCGCCGGCCCCGCCGGGCGCGCCGGCCCCGCCGGGCGCGTCAGGATGCCAGGAGGGCGCGGTAGAAGCGGATGCCGCGGAGCCACACGTCGACGCGGATGCGCTCGTCGGGAGCGTGCAGGGCGTCGCGTTCGGCGCGCGTGAGGTGGAACGGAGCGAAGCGGTACACGTTGTCGGTGAGCCCGGTGTAGAACCGGCTGTCGCTCGCCCCGAGCTGCAGGTACGGCAGCGGCACGACGTCGTCACCGAGCGTCTCCCCCACCGCCGTGGCGAGCCGCCGCCAGGCCGCGCCCTGCCACGGGGACACCGGAGAGGGATCGCCCCCATGGCGCAGCTCGATGTCGATGTGCGGGTCGGCGATGGCGCGGCGCACGTGGATGGCGGCATCCGACACCGTGTCGCCGGTGAGCAGTCGCACGTTCACCGTCGCGCGTGCAACGGTGGCGAGGACGTTGTCGCCCGCCGATCCCTCCAACCGGGTCACCACCGCGGTCGTGCGGACGAGCGCGTTGGTCTCGGGCCCGAGCAGGGCGAAGGCTGCGGTCAGCACCGGCGCCGTCAGCTCGGTACGGCGGAATGCCGTGCGCACCGGCGCGGGCGCGTGCGCGGCGGCGGTCGCGAGCATCGCCCGGACCGGGGGGACGAGCCGGCGCGGGAAGGGGCGACGACGCAAGCGATCGATGGCACGCGCGAGGCGCGCGGTGGCGGGGAGGGCGGGCGGCGTGGACGCGTGTCCGCCCGCTTCCCGCGCGACGAGGTCGAAGGTCGCAGTGCCGCGCTCCGCGACCCCGATCATCGCCGTCGGCGCCGCGACACCGGGCACCGCGTCCTCGACGACGGCCCCGCCCTCGTCCAGCACGAGCGCGGGGCGGACACCCCGCTCCGCGAGCAGCGCGGCCATCGCGTGAGCGCCCGTGCCCAGCGTCTCCTCATCGTGGCCGAACGCCAGCCACACATCGGTACGCGGAACGAGCCCCTCCGACAGCGCCTCTTCGACGGCCTCGAAGATCGCCACGAGGGCGCCCTTGTCGTCGATCGCGCCGCGGGCGTACAGCGTGGCCTCAGCCCCCTCGCCTTCGATCCCGGCGGCGAAAGGGTCCCGGGTCCACGGTTGCCCCGCCGTGTCGACGACGTCCTGGTGGGCCAGGAGCAGCAGGGGCTCGCCGGTCGACCGCCCCCGCCAGCGGTACAGCAGCGAATGCCCGGCGACGACCTCGCGCTCGAGGTGCGCATGGACGAGCGGGTAGAGCCGTTCCAGCGCGGCGCGGAACTCCTCGAAGCGCGCCGTGTCGGTCCGCGTCACGTCGACGTGCGACACGGTCGGGATGGCCAGCAGCTCGCGGAAGCGCTCGACGGGCGTCATGACGCGAGCCTACGCGGGCGGCATCCGTCCTCGCTCCTTCGCGCGCCGTCCCGACGCGGCCTGATGTCCCGTTCGCGCCGATACGGTGGAGCCATGACCGGACTGCACTGGGGCATCCTCGCCACCGGCGGCATTGCGCACGCCTTCACCTCCGACCTCCGCACTGCGGGACTCGACGTCGCCGCCGTCGGTTCCCGATCGATCGAGAACGCGCGCGCGTTCGCCGAGCAGTACGACATCCCCCACGCGCACGGCTCGTACGAGGAGCTCGTCTCCGATCCCGACGTCGACATCATCTACATCGCGACACCGCACCCGGGCCACCTCGACAACGCCCTTCTCGCGCTCGACCACGGCAAGCACGTCCTCGTCGAGAAGCCGTTCACCCTCAACGGCACCGAGGCCGCGGCGATCCGCGACCGCGCCGCCGAGAAGGGTCTCTTGGCGATGGAGGCCATGTGGACGCGGTACCTGCCGCACATGGAACGCATCCGCGAGATCCTCGCCGCCGGCACCCTGGGGGAAATCCGTGTGGTGTCCGCCGATCACACGCAGAAGATCTCGACCGACCCGCAGCACCGTTTGAACTCCCTCGACCTGGGTGGTGGAGCGCTGCTGGACCTGGGCATCTACCCCATCTCGTTCGTGGTCTCCGTGCTCGGCCTCCCCGAGCGCATCACCGCGATCGCCCGCCTGTCGGATGCCGGGAGCGACGCCGAGGTCGCGACGGTGTTCGCCCACCCCGGCGGCGCCGTCTCGACGACCGTGTCGTCCTCGCGCGGTGCGGGCATGAACATCGCGCAGATCGTGGGCACCGAGGCCCGGATCGAGATCGACCGCGTCTGGTACACGCCGACGACGTTCCGCGTGGTCGGTCCCGACGGCGGCGTGATCGAGGAATTCGACGGCGCCGTCGAGGGACGCGGAATGCAGTTCCAGGCTCTGGCGGCCGAGCGCCTGGTCGCGGCGGGGGCGACCTCGAGCGACGTGCTCTCCATCGACGACACCGTCGCGATCATGGGTGTTCTGGATGAGATCCGCCGACAGATCGGTGTGGTCTACCCCGGGGAGCGCTGAGCGGGCTACCCGTCTCACGCTCCTACGGGGGAGACTGGAGCCATGCCGGATACCCAGAGCGCCCGTGTCGCCGTCTACCTCGACTTCGACAACATCGTGATGTCCTGGTACGACCGCGTGCACGGGCGCAACGCGTACTCCCGCGACCGGCAGAAGATCGCCGAGAACCCGATCGAACCCGAGATCGCCGAGCGGCTGACGAAGGCGACGATCGACGTCGGAGCGATCATCGACTACGCGGCGTCGTTCGGCACCCTGGTTCTGACGCGCGCCTACGCCGACTGGTCGGCCCCGGTGAACGCCGAGTACCGCTCGCAGCTCGTGGCCCGCGCCGTCGACCTCGTGCAGTTGTTTCCCGCAGCGGCATACGCCAAGAACGGGGCAGACATCCGTCTCGCGGTGGATGCCGTCGAGGACATGTTCCGTCTTCCGGACCTCTCGCACGTGGTGATCGTGGCGGGTGACAGCGACTACGTCCCCCTCGCGCAGCGGTGCAAGCGTCTCGGGCGCTACGTCGTCGGCATCGGTGTGGCCGGCTCCACGGCGAAGTCGCTGGCCTCCGCGTGCGACCGATTCGACAACTACGACGGTCTTCCCGGCATCCCCAAGCTCGCCGAGACGAAGAAGGATGCCGCACCCTCGCGGCCGCGCGCTCGCAAGCGGTCTCAGGATCCGGCGGTCAATTTGCTCGAACGCGCCATGCAGCTGGAGGGCGAGCGCGCCGACGGAGAATGGCTGCACGCGTCGGCGGTCAAGGACCTGATGAAGCGGCTCGACCCGTCGTTCAGCGAGAAGGCGCTCGGCTTCCGCAGTTTCTCGGACTTCCTGAAGGCGCAGACCGACCACGTCGAGGTCGACGAGGAATCCAACGTCGTGCAGGTGCGCGCGGTCGCGCGGGCAAGCTGAGGCCCGGCGTCAGCGCCGCTGGGCGCCCGGGGCGACGTGCGCGAGCACACTCCCCCACACCTCCGACAGCGTCACGTGGCCGTTGATCGTGTCGAGATCGTCGGGGTGGATCTCCTCGATGCGGGCGGACGGCAGACGGCTCCTGTACCACTCGGCGTCGCCCGCGTCCGCCGGCCCGGAGCCCCCGACGACGATCAGGGTCTCAGCGGCGACCCCGTCGAGCAGCGGCGCATGCACGTCGCGACTGAGCGGGTCGGACGGGCTCTCGACGCCGACGATCGCCAGTCGGTCGACGACATCACCCATCGCGGCTGCCAGGTGAATGGCGATCGGCCCGGCGGACCGTTCGCCCACCACCCCCACCGTTGTGCCGAGCGCTTCGCGCTCGAGCAGTGTCCGCAGGGCGTCGACGGTCAGACCCGCGGGCGTCTGTCCGCCGAACGCCGGCGGGTCCTCGAGCTCGGGGGCGTCCAGACCCACCGCGACGATCCGGACGTCGAACCCCGACGTGATGCGGACGTCAGGATCGATCGTCGAGACGTCGCCCGTGCGCAGCACGAGCACCGCGCGGGGCGCGCCCGGTGTGCCGAAGCTGCGGTACTCGAGTTCTCCATCCAGCCACGGAGCACGACTCATCGCCTCACCCTTCCCCGGGCCTGGCGCCCGCATCGTCGGCGGCATCCGCCTCGTCCGTCTCCGGCCCGATGGGGGCACCGGCGCCCGGCAGAAGTGCGCGGAGCGTGTCGATCGTGTCAGCCTCGGCCGCCGGCTTGTCGGGCCGGTAGGCCTTGACGCGCGCGAACCGCAGCGCCACACCGCCCGGGTAGCGCGAGGACCGCTGGACACCGTCGATCGCGATCTCGACGACCGTGTCGGGGGCGACGCGGATCCCGCCGGGAGCGGCACCGATCTCGCGCTCGGCGAAGTGGGCCGTCTGCCACCGCAGGAGCTCGTCGGTGAGGCCCTTGAAGGTCTTCCCGACCATGACGAAACCACCGGGATCCCCGAACGCCCCGCCCGGATCCCGAGCCCCGAGGTGCAGATTGGACAGCCAGCCCGCGCGCCGCCCGGATCCGCGTTCGACGCCGAGCACGACGAGATCGAACGTGTGCACCGGCTTGACCTTGAGCCAGCTCTTGCCACGGCGTCCCGCGGTGTAGGGGGCATCGAGGCCCTTCACCATGACACCCTCGTGACCGGCCTGCAGAGCCGCACGGGCGAACGCGTCGGCCTCGGTGGGATCGTCGGTCACGATCGCCGGGATCCGCGCGTCGGGGGCGATGCGGTCGAGTTCCGCCCGGCGGACCACGAGGGGCTCGTCGACGAGATCGCGCCCGTCGATGTGCAGGACGTCGAAGAACCAAGGCTGCAGCGCGATCTCGCGCGCCGTCTCGGCGCCGAACCGCGCCATCGTCTCTTGGAACGGGCGCGGCGCCCCGTCGTCGTCGAGCGAGAGCGTCTCGCCGTCGAGGATCACGTCGGTCACCGGGAGCTCGCGGACGAGCGCGACGATCTCGGGCACGCGGTGGGTCACGTCGGCCAGCGTGCGCGTGTACACGTGCACCTCGTCGGCGTGACGGTGGACCTGCACGCGCGCACCGTCGAGCTTGTACTCCACCGACGCTCGACCGGCGATCGCGAGCGCGTCGGCCACCGACGCGGCGGTCGAGGCCAGCATCGGCTGCACGCCGCGGCCCACCACGAGACCGATGGATGCCAGATCCTCCGGCGTCCCCGTCAGAGCCACCGCGGCCGTCTCGCCGAGGTCGCCGGACAGCATCGCGGCCCGACGCACGAGGAGCGGATCTCGGTCGGCGGCGCGCGCGACGGCGTCGAGGAGCACGCCCTCGAGTGCACCGGTGCGCAGCTCACCCGTCATGATCCGGACCAGCAGGTCCCACTCGTCCGCCGTCGCCTGTGCGGCCAGGTCGTCGAGAAGAGCCGTGCGCGCCGCGGCCGACCCGCCGCCCGAGATCGCGACCAGCCGCGCGAACGCCGCGTCGATGTCGCCGATCGTCAGCCGGGACGAGTCGGCGTGCTCGCCGGCGCGCGCTGCCAGCGTGCGCCAACCGACGCCGAGACGTCCCTGGCGGGGCGCGGCGGTGAGCAGGCCCACCGCCGGCACGATCTCGTCGGGGGCGAGTCGGCCGAGGGCCTCGGCGAGGACCTCGACCTTGGCGAGGCGCGAGCGCGTGGCCGTCACCGCCGCGAGCGCGGCCTGCAGATCGCCGAAGAGCATGTCGGCATCCTGGCATCCCCCTCCGACATCGCCGGTGGCTTGCGCTCGCGCGCCGGGGATGCCACTCCGTCCGCCGCGTGGAACGCCCGGTCGAGAACACACGCGCCTCAGCTCCGCAAGCCCCGGTCTGCGGCCGACCCGCTGGAGTGTGCTGGATCTCCAGAAACCGACGAACGAGGTCCCGTGAACGCTCCCGCCACCGCCGATCAGTCCGCTCGCACCGCCCGTGAGGTGTTCGGGTGGGACGCGCTCCTCCCGGGCCAGGCGGAGGCGATCGACGCCGTCGTGAGCGGTCGCGACACGCTCGTCGTCTTCCCCACCGGAGCGGGTAAATCCGCGGTGTACCAGATCGCCGGATGCGAGTTGGGCGGAGTCACCGTGGTCGTCTCTCCGCTGCTGGCGCTGCAGCGCGACCAGATCGACTCGATCGACGCGGCTCCGGACGCCCCCGCGGCCGTCGCGCTCAACTCGCGGACCGGGGCGCGGGCCCGCCGCGCCGCCTGGGCCGCGATCGAGAGCGGCGACCCGGTATACGTCTTCCTCGCGCCGGAGCAACTGGCGAACCCCGAGGTGTTCGGTCGGTTGCAGCGGTCCGACGTGCGGCTCGTCGTCATCGATGAGGCACACTGCGTGTCGGCGTGGGGGTTCGACTTCCGTCCCGAGTACGCGCGCATCGGCGACGCCGTCGAGGCTCTCGGTCATCCCCCGGTGCTGGCGTTGACGGCGACAGCCTCGAGTCCCGTCCGCGACGACATCGTCGCGAGCCTCGGCATGCGCGACCCGCACCTCGAGGTGCGCGGAATGGACCGCCCCGAGATCCGTCTGGCCGTGCGACGCCACGAACACGACGCCGACAAGCGCCGCGCCGTCCTGGACGACGTGGGGGATGCCGACGGCCCGACGTTGCTGTACGTGGCCACCCGTAAGGAGACCGACGCGTACGCCGCCGAGCTCGCCGACCGGGGACTCCGGTCCGCGGCGTACCACGGCGGCATGGCGCAGAAGAAGCGCGACGACGTGCACTCCGCGTGGCGGGGCGGAGAGCTGGACGTCGTCGTGGCGACCTCGGCGTTCGGGATGGGCGTCGACAAGGCCGACGTCCGGCTCGTCGTGCACGCCGACGTCACCGAGTCGCTGGACTCGTACGCGCAGGAGATCGGACGCGCCGCCCGCGATGGAGAGCCGGCTCGGGCCGTGCTGCACTATCGCACCGAGGACTTCTCGCTCCGTTCGTTCTTCGCCGGCGGGCACAGCGCACGTCCGGACATCGCCGGCGTCTGGGACGTCCTGCGGCGCGCCGACGCACCGATGCGGGCCAAGGAGATCGCGGAGGAGAGCGGACGCTCGACCCGGGCGATCGGCCGTGTCCTCACTCAGCTCGTCGCGAGTGGACTGGCGGTGTCAGGCCCCGAGGGGATCTTGGCGGACACGGATGCCACAGCCGGCGACGCCGTCGCCGCGGTGCGCGAGCGCGACGCGGCCGAGGAGCGCATCCGCGCGTCGCGCATCGAGATCATGCGGGGCTACGCCGAGACGGTGCGCTGCCGTCGCCGCGCGCTGCTGGAGTACTTCGGGGTCGCGGCGGAGGAGCGCTGCGGAAGGTGCGACCGGTGCGACGCGGCCCCGACGGAGGCAGAGCCCGCTGCCGTGACGGCCATCGACCCCGATGTGGAGACGGTGCGCGTGGACTCCGTCGTCGAGCACGACGAGTGGGGCACGGGCACCGTCATGGCCGTCGAGGCCGATCGGCTCACGGTGTTCTTCCCCGACCACGGCTACAAGGTGCTCGCCCGGGCGGCTTTCGACCGCGGCATCCTCGAGCTCGGCGACGCCGCGTAGCCCGGGCGGTCGTGGGCGCCGCGGATCAGCGCTCGCGCGTCGCCCACCAGGCCCAGACGACGAGCGGCAATTGCAGGAACAGCCGCACGAAGCGCGCCCGGTCTGTGCTCAGGCCCGGCGCCGAACGTCCCGTGCGCCACTGGTGCACGTTCCCCGGGAACACCGCCACGAAGAACGCCGCCACGACCGCACCGACGCGGCGGCGTTCGCGCGGCAGAGCGACGAGGCCGACCCCGAGCAGCACTTCGGCGGCTCCGGATGCCACGACGATGGCGTCCTTGTCGGTGTGCAGCGCCCGCGTGGCCCAGTCCGGCACGACGATGCGGTATCCGCGGCGTCCCCAGGTCAGATGGCTGACACCGGCCCCGATCAGGAGAAGGGCGAGCACGCTGCGCGCGACGAAACGGACGGTGAGACCTCGACGTCGTGGCATCCGGTCAGTCTGTCATCCGCCGCAGAGGGCTCGGGCCGTCGTCAGCCCCGCCCCGGCCCCGTCCGCCGCACGAACTCGAGGTAGGCCTCGACCGTGTCCTCCGCGACGATCGCGCGCAGCACGACCTCGTCGGCCGCCGCCCGATAGGCCGCGACCGCGCCGTCCAGTGCGGTGACGTCGCGGATCGTGGTGTCGGCGGCATCCACCCCCATCCGCGCGAAGTTCGCGGCGTAGTTCGGGAACGCGGCGTAGCGCGCGGTCTCGGCGTCGAGGCGCTCGCGCGCGGCTGCCGCGATCGCGGTGCGGACGTAGACGGCGACGTGCGTCGCGGGGACGAGCGCGTGGAGGGCCTCGGCCTGCGTGTGTGCCTCGGTGGGCGGCACCCAGTTGAGCAGCACCCCCTCGGCGTGCTCGGCGCCGGTCCGCCGCATCTTCGGCCCGAGGGCCCCGACCAGCACGCGCGGCAGCCCGGCGCCGTGCAGCACCGCGACGGCGTCGCGGACGCGCGCGAGCGCCCCCTCGCGGGCGATTCCCGAGCCGATGCCGATCGTCAGGCGGTCGAACGGCAGGTCGAGGGATGCCGCATGCGCGGCGATCTCGTCGGCGGGGCGGCGATCGACCGGGATGACGCCGGTCGCAAGCCGCAGGCGATCCGTCACGCGGGCGGCCGCCGCGAGAGCTGCGAGCGCGTCACCGTCGGGGGTGTCGTTCACCCAGAGCGTGTGGAACCGGGCCTCTTCGACCGCCGGGGCGATGGCGGCGATCGCCTCGGGGCCGAGGGACCCCGCGACCCCCAGCGAGAGCACCCCGTCGCTCACGAGACGCCTCCGGCGGCGGGGAGCGCGACGGCGACCTGACCGACGCCGGCGAGGAACGTGTGCAGGTCGACGTCGTCGGTGGGGAGCAGCACGACGTCGTCCACTCCGGCCGCCTGGAACCGCGCGACGCCCTCGGCGACCTCTCCGACAGATCCCGCCAGGGCGCGGTCGGCGGCATCCGGGAGGTCCTTCAGTACCGCCGCGACCCGCTCGGACGCCCCCGGACCGAAGGCCGTCAGGACGTACGCGACGACGTCGGGGCTGCCCTCGCGCCCAGCCTCGGCCCATCCCGCCCGCACCGTGGAGACCGCCTCGGCGATCTCGGCGACCGTGTGTCGGCTGTCGAGGATGACACCGTCCGCCACCGCGCCGGCGAGGTGGAGGGTCTTCGGCCCTTCGGCCGCCGCGTATACGCGCGGGGCGACGACCGGCGGCCAGTCGAGCGTGACCTCGCGCAACCGCACGTAACGGCCCTCGGCGCTGACCGTGCCTCCGGCGAGGAGTCCGCGCAGGGCCGGCAGCTGCTCCTGCATGAGCGTGAGCGGCGAGGCGGCCTTGGCGCCGATCTGCCGCATCCAGTCCTGCACACCGTGCCCGAAGCCCGGGAGCAGCCGCCCCGGGAACATCCGCTCGATCGTGGCGACCTCCATCGCCGAGGCCGCGACGTTGCGCAGCGGGAAGGGCGCGATGCCCACCCCGACGCGCAGGTGGTCGGTCACGGCGAGCGCGGCCGTAGCCGCAGCCCACGCCGAGGAGCGGAAGCAGTCCTCCCACAGCCAGAGCTCGGGCACGCCCTCGCCCTCGGCGACGCGCGCGGCCTCGCGCAGCTCTTCGGGCGGATGCGGGTACGGGCTGAAGATCGTGCCGATACGACTCATCCCCCTACTCTGCCGTGAACCTCCGACATCACGGCAGGGGCGCCACGGCATCCGTCACAACTCCTGCAGCATGCGTCCGGACCCGCGGCCAGGACCCAGAACGCCGTGACCTGCAGGAGTTGTGCCAGCGAACCCGCCGGGCGCAGACAGGGTCGGGCCCCCGGAACCCGAAGGTTCCGGGGGCCCAGGGCCTTACGCGGCGAGCGCCTCGACGGTGGCCCGGACGACGAACCCGGATGCCGTGGCATCCACCGTCACCGCTCCCCCGTCGACGAGGTCGCCGGAGACGAACAAGTCGGCGATCCGGTCGTCGATCTCGCGCTGGATCACCCGGCGCAGCGGGCGCGCACCGTACTCGGGCTCGTGGCCGACCTCGGCGAGGCGGTCGACCGCGGCATCCGTCACCTCGATCGCCACGTCGCGCGACGCGAGCCGCTTCGACGTGCGGTCCAGCAGCAGACGGACGATGTCGCGCAACTGCTCCTTCTCGAGCTTGCGGAACATCACGATGTCGTCGATCCGGTTGAGGAACTCCGGCCGCATGGCCTCGCGCAGCTTGCCCATCACGCGGTCGCGCAGGTCGTCGTCGGCGAACTCGTGGCCGGTCGTGGTGAAGCCGATCGCTCCCGACCGGGATGCCAGCACCTCGCTGCCGAGGTTCGAGGTCATCACGATGACGGTGTTGCGGAAGTCGACCGTGCGCCCCTGGCCGTCGGTCAGGCGTCCGTCGTCGAGCACCTGCAGCAGCAGGGTGAAGACGTCGGGGTGGGCCTTCTCGATCTCGTCGAACAGCACGACGGAGTACGGGTTCCGGCGCACCCGCTCGGTGAGCTGGCCGGCCTCGTCGTACCCGACGTATCCCGGAGGGGCACCGATGAGGCGCGAGACGGTGTGCCGCTCCCCGAACTCGCTCATGTCGAAGCGGATCACGGCGGAGTCGTCGTCGAACAGCGAGCCGGCGAGGGCCTTGGCCAGCTCGGTCTTGCCGACGCCGGTGGGCCCGAGGAACAGGAACGAGCCGACGGGCCGGTGCTCGTCGCCCATGCCCGTGCGGTTCCGGCGCACGGCCTTCGCGACCGCCGTGACCGCGGCATCCTGTCCGATGACGCGGGCGTGGAGCTCGGTCTCGAGGTGCGCGAGGCGTCCGCGCTCGGACGCGGTCAGGCGAGAGACCGGGATGCCGGTGGCCCGGCTGATGACCGCGGCGATCTCGGGCTCATCGACGACGGCTGCCGCGCGCGGGGCGCTCGTGGCCTCGTCGAGGCGCGTCTGCACCGCGGCGATCTCGTCGCGCAGTCGCGACGCCTCTTCGTAGTGCTCGGCCGAGACGGCGGCGTTCTTGTCGGCCTCGAGGCTCGCGAGACGCTCGACGAGGGCGGACGTGTCCACCGTCACCCCGAGCTTGAGACGCAGCCGCGCCCCCGCCTGGTCGATGAGGTCGATCGCCTTGTCGGGCAGCACGCGGTCGGGCAGGTACCGGTCGCCGAGCTCGACCGCGGCGCGCAGGGCGTCGTCGGTGTAGGTCACGGCGTGGTGCTCCTCGTAGGCCGAGCGCAGGCCGCGCAGGATCTCGACCGCGTCGGGGAGGGAAGGCTCACCCACACGAACGGGCTGCAGACGCCGCTCCAGGGCGGGGTCCTTCTCGATCGTGCGGTACTCCTTGAGCGTGGTAGCGCCGACGAGGTGCAGCTCACCGCGGGCCAGGCGCGGCTTCAAGATGTTCCCGGCGTCCATGGCCCCCTCGCCGCCGGCTCCGGCGCCGACGATCGTGTGCACCTCGTCGATGAACACGACGAGCTTTCCGGACTGCGCGGCGATCTCGTCCATCGTCTGGGTCAAGCGTTCCTCGAAGTCGCCGCGGTAGCGGGCGCCGGAGAGCATCGCCGCGAGGTCGATCGAGACGACCCGGGTGTCGCGCAGCTGCTCGGGCACCCCGCCCTCGACGATCGCGCGGGCGAGTCCCTCGACGACGGCGGTCTTGCCGACGCCGGCCTCGCCGATGAGCACGGGGTTGTTCTTCGTACGGCGGCTGAGGATCTCGATCGTCTGCTCGATCTCGTCGGCACGGCCGATGACGGGGTCGAGGCGTCCCTCGCGGGCGAGGGCCGTGAGATCCGTGCCGAAGCGGTCGAGGTTCGGGGTCTCGGATGCCGTCGGGGCAGAACCCGTGACCTCGTCGCCGCCCACGACGGTCTCGCGCACGCCCTGGGTCAGCGCCTCGGCGGTGACACCCGCCTGCGCGAGGATCTGCCCGGCGGGGGCGTCCTGCGCGAGGACCAGCGCGAAGAACAGGTGGTCGGGGTCGACGTAGGTCGAGCCCGCGGCGCGGGCGACCTGGAAGGCGTGGAACAGCGCGCGCTGCACCGAACCGGCGACCACCGCGCCGTCGACGTCGGCGGCGGGACCCGCGGCCGGGAGGCGGCTCTCGGCGGCGCGCGCGATCGCGGCCGGGTCGGCGCCGAGCCGGGTGACGGCCTCACGCGCGGGCGACTGCCCGACGAGGACGTGCAGCACGTGCAGCGCGTCGAGTTCGCGCTGTCCGCGACCGAGGGCGTAGCGGCCGGCCTGCTGCAGGGCTTCCTGCGTCCGCGAACTGAGGAACCGGCTCAGGTCGATGGAACGTTCGGCACGAGCGCGTTCCCCCGCGAGGTAGCGCGCGAGGAACTCGTCGAACGACTGAGCGCCGTTGTCCCCGGCGCCGGGGGTGACATCTTCGGGCAATTCCGTCTCCTGTGATACGTGAGTGGAGTCGGCTCAAGTTTGATACTTGAGCGACCGCGTATCAAGTTCAACGGCGAGGCTCCGAGGATATTCCCGGGTGCGTTCCCCGCCGCCGGTCGCACGCTCAGAGCCGCAGTCGGGGATCGGGATCGTTCCACAGCTCCACGGTCTGCACCGCCCAGAACGCCGCGAAGAACACGAGAGCGGCCGCTTCGCCGATGAGCACCCACGGCACCGGGGCGGACACCTCGGCACCCGCGACGGCCGCGACCAGCACCACGCCGAGCCCGACGAGGGTGAGGAGGATGCCGCCGGCCACCACCGCATACGCCCGGCGGAACCGCCGCGGCGCCCGTTGCGGGCGCCAGGCGGCGACCACGGCGACCGCCCCGATGACGACGAAGAACGCCACGGCCGCGGCGTTGTGCGCGAGCGCGAGGAACGACGCCGGGTCGACGCCCGCCCACACGGCGAGCCCGACCGTGAGCGCGGCGACGACGCTCGCGGTCGCCGCGACTCCGCGCGAGAACGTGCCCTGCACGACGGCGAGGACGATCGCCGCGACGACACCGAGGAGGACGACGGACGCCACGGCGATGCCGTTGTTCGCGACCGTTGGCAGCACCGCCGGGAGGACGCACGACGTCGCCGAGCCGCACACCGGCGACGACACCGTCGTGGGCACCACGGCCACGACGAGGGCGAGCACGGCGGCGATGTCGAGCAGCCCCTGCTCGACGCTGCGACCGGACAGGGCGAGGAACGCCGCGGCGACCACGAACAGCGACGCGACGAACATCGGGCCGGCTGGGGTGTAGTACGACGCGCTCACCGACGGCAGCCCACCCCCGACGACCCCCTGCACACCGATCGCGACGCCGAGCAACAGCGTGGCGCCGAGGATCGTCAGCCGCACGTACCGGTAGGTGCGTTGCGTGGAGGTGGTGCGGATGCGCATGTCCACATCCTGTCAGCGACCTCCGACGCGGCCCCCGCGACGCCCTGCGAGACTTCTGACATGCATGAGTTCCTCCAGGGCGCCCGCCTGCTCCTCCGCGGACTCGGTCAGTGGCGCCGCTCCCCCGGCGCCATGGCTCTCGGACTCATCCCCGGATTCCTCGTCGGTCTCGTGTTCGGCGCCGCGCTCGTGGCCTGGGCCGTCCTGCTGGGCAACGTCGTCGACGACTGGACGCCGTTCGCCGACGACTGGGACCCGCTGTGGGCGACCGTGCTGCGCACCGCGATCGGGGTGGCCTCGTTCGGCGCGGCCGCGTTCCTTGCGATCGTGTCGTTCACCGCCGTGACCCTGACCGTGGGCGAGCCGTTCTACGACCGGATCTGGCGTGCCACCGAGCTGACCGCGCTCGGCCGCGTCCCGGACAGCGACTATGGGTTCTGGCGTTCGATCGCCGACGCTGTGCGGCTGATCGCCCGCGGCGCCCTCACCGCGCTCGCCGCATGGCTGCTCGGTCTCATCCCCGTGGTCGGCGGAGTGCTCGGGTTCACGGCCGGGTTGCTCCTCACCGGCTGGCTGCTCGCCGACGAACTCACGTCCCGCTCCCTCGCGGCGCGCGGCCTCGACCGCCGCGCCCGCCGAGCGGTGCTGCGGGAGAACCGTGCCCGGGCACTCGGCTTCGGGGTGGCGACGCAGCTGTGCTTCCTCATCCCGCTCGGTGCCGTGGCCGTCATGCCTGCCGCCGTCGCCGGCAGCACGCTCTGGACGCACGCGGCCCTCGGTGAACGGGCGGGGCGGAACCTCGACGCCGACGCCGCACGATAGCCTGGAGCGACCGAAGGGATCCCCTATGTTCATCGTCTCGCTCCTCCTGTTCGTCGGCGGCATGCTGCTCACCGGCCTGTCGTTCTCGCTGGCCGCACCGGCGCTGTTCTTCGCGCTCGGCATCATCCTCGTCGCCGCGTCGCTGGCTCTGCCCTTCCACTTCGGCACGCGGTAAGCCCGCGTCCGTGTCGGCATCGTCGCGCGCACGCGCTGCGTCTTCCGACCTCGGTCCGAGTGACCGCCCCGCCCCCGGGTAGCGTGGAAGGGTGACCTTCTCCCTGGACGACCTCCGCCGCTGGCCGGACCTCGAGGGTCCCGACCTCGTCGCGGTGGATGCCGCCGACCGCCTCCTCCTCGATGAATCCGCCGCCGCGCGGGACGACGTCCCCGACGGCGGGCTCGTCGTCATCGACGATGCGTACGGCGCGCTGACCCTGGGCGCTGCCTCCGACGGAGCGCGCGGCATCCGCGTGCACCAGGATGCCTTCACCGGCGAACGGGCCCTCGCGTCCAACGCGTCCCGCCTCGGGCTCGACGACACGTTCTCGTCGCACGGCCTGGATGCCGACCTGGTGCGGGACGCGCGGGTCGTCCTGCTGCGCCTGCCCCGGTCGCTGCGCGCGCTCGACGACGTCGCGAGCTTCATCGCCGCGCACGCCCACCCCGACGTCGTGGTCTTCGCCGGCGGCCGCATCAAGCACATGACGCCGACGATGAACGACGTGCTGCGGACGCGGTTCGCTCGCGTCGACGTCACTCACGCCCGACAGAAGTCGCGTGTCCTCGTCTCGCGTGGCCCGCACGGCGGCGCGGATCCGCAGCCAGAGGCGGCCACGGTCGACGGGCTCGAGATCCGCGCGCTCGGCGGCGTGTTCGCCGGCGCCTCGATCGACATCGGCACGCGTCTGCTCCTGGCCCACCTGCCGGAGCCGACGAGCCCCGAGGCGATCGACTACGCGTGCGGGAGCGGGGTCGTGGCCGCGGCTTTGGCGACGCGGCATCCCACCCTCCGCGTCATCGCGTGCGATCAGTCGGCCGCGGCCGTGGCCTCCGCGCGGGCGACCGCCGAGGCCAACGGTGTCGCCGAACGGATCGAGGTCGTCCGCGACGACATGCTCGGCTCCCAGCCCGACGGCAGCGCACGCTTCATCGCGCTGAATCCGCCGTTCCATTCCGGCCCGGCGATCAACGAGGGCATCGCGCCGCGCTTCTTCGCCGACGCCGCGCGCGCCCTCGCGCCCGGCGGTGAGCTGTGGACGGTGTGGAACTCGGCCCTGCAGTACCGTCCCGCGCTCGAGCGGATCGTCGGACCGACGCGTCAGGTCGCCCGCGACCGCAAGTTCACGGTCACGGTGTCGACGCGTCGCTGAGCGTCAGCCCTTGCCGCCCGGCGGACCGACGACCAGCAGCACCACGAAGATCAGCGCTACGACCGCCGCGATCAGGATGCCGAGCACCCACGGCCGCCGCAGGAAGAACCGCAGCAACCGGTCCAGGGGCCGGCGGTCGCGCGGGTCGTCCCCGGCCTCGAGGCGCCAGCCTCCGCGCAGCCGCCCGGTGCGGTGCAGCCACAGCTCGGTGGGCACCGTCGCGTACGGGATGATCGCGCTGACGATCGCCACCGCGGCGGGCCCGAAGCCCCACCGCTGATTCAGGGCCACGAGCACCGCGGTGGCGCCGTAGGCGAGGAACAGGAATCCGTGGATGCCGCCCCCGATCGTCACCGCGATCGGCAGGTCGGCGGCGGCCCGCAGGATGAGCCCGGTGATGAGCAGCGTCCACGACACCGCCTCGGCGATCGCGAGCGTGCGGAACAGGGTCAGCGGCGTGCGGAACACGTCTCTCCTCGTACGGGTCGGGGTCTTCCAGCCTACGGAACGCGGGTGGACGTCACCCTCCGCACCCTTCGATGTCGAAGCAGCCCCGCGTCACTCGACGGGTTCGTCGTCGCCGTCGAGCGTCGGGTCGGACTTCTCCCCCTGCGCCGCTGTCGACGTGTCGGGCTCGGGACCGGGCTCGATCGGGGGCTTCTCGCGGTCGGTATCCATGCCTCCACCCCATCACACGAGGGCCGCCGCCGTCCCGCACCCCACCCGCTCGGACGCGGACGTCGCACGTCGCCGCCGGCGAGATTCCCGGATGCCACACCCCACCGCCGCTGCAAGCGCGCCGCTCCGCCCGACGTAGGCTGGAGAGGTGGCGGAATCCCGGGGACGTGTGTGGACCGGGGTCATCCGCGTCGGACCCCATCAGGGCGATCATCGTGTCGCCGCGCGGGCGGCGCTGAGCGTCGGTGTCCCGCTGCTGATCCTGCTGCTGATCGGTCGCCTGGATCTCAGCGTCTACGCGTCGTTCGGTGCTTTCGCGGCGCTGTACGGGCGCCTCGACGTCCCCCGTCGTCGGGTCCGGATGCAAGCCACGGCGGGCGGCATCCTGGTCCTGGCGATGCTGCTGGGCACCGCGCTGTCCGCGCTCGCGGCACCGCCGCTGGCGAGCGTGGCGGTCGTGGCGGCTCTCGCCGCGGCAGTGACGCTGTTCGCGTACCGGTCGCAATGGCATCCGCCCGGCGCGCTGTTCACCGTCTTCGCGGCCGGCGCGTGCGCGAGCTTCCCCGCGACGGCGGCGACCTTCGGGCTCGTGCTCCTGGTGGGGGCGAGCAGCGTGATCTGGAGCCTCCTCGTGACCGTCGTGTTCGTACTCGCGCGACGCGGCTCATGGCGGCTGCCGACGCGCCCGCGCCCTCCGATCGGAGCCGTCGCGTGGGAGATGACAGCGACGGTCGGGGCCGCGGCGCTCCTCGCCGGTATCACCGGGGCCCTGCTGATCGGCACGCACTGGTACTGGGCGATGGTCGGGGCCGTCGCGGCCGTGGGCGGGGCGCACGTCACCGCGCGTCTGATCCGCGGAGTTCAGCGCCTCGTCGGCACCCTCCTCGGAGTCCTCATCGCCGCGGGCCTGCTCGCGCTGTCGCTCCCGCCGTGGGCGGTGCTCGTGGTCGCGATCACCCTGCAGGCCGGCGCCGAACTCTTCGTCGGACGCAACTACGGCATCGCGATGGTCTTCATCACGCCGCTGGCGCTGCTGATGATCTCGCTCGCCTCCCCCGCCACGCCCGACATGCTGTTGCGCGACCGAGTCCTCGAGACCGTGATCGGTGTCGCGGTCGGCACGGTCGTCGCGATCGTGTCGGCAGCGTTGCGTCGGCGACCCTCGCGAGGGTGACTCCGACATGACGACTTCCCCCGACGCAGCGCCCGCGTCCCCGCCGCGCCTCGGCCACGACGCCGCCGAGCGGATCAGCGCGGGCTGCTACGGCGCTCTCGTCTCGGCATCCACCCTCTTCGGTCTCGGCGACTCCGATGTGGGCGTGGTCATCGCCGTGGTCGCGCTGACGAACATCGTGTACTTCGCCACCCACGTCTTCGCGTACTCGCTCGGTGATGTCTCGACCGACCGCCCGTCGCGGATCATCGCGCACCACCTGCGGGTGAGCGCGCCGATGGTGTCGGTGACCTTCGCGCCGCTGCTCGTCGTCGTGGCGCTCACGGCCCTGGGGGTGACACTGCCGACGGCATTGCTGTGGGGTGTCGGAGTGGCGATGATCTACCTCGTCGTCGTCGCGACCACCGGCGCACGCCTGCGCGGCTATTCCCCGCTCACCGTGGTGCTGACGGCGGTGGGGGCCGCGATCGTGGCGGCGCTTCTCATCGTGGCGAAGCTGCTGCTGCACTGAAGGTGACAGGCTTGGTCCGGTGAGCACCGAACTTCTCCCCTCCTCGCGCGTCGTCGCCACGGAGACCGAGCGATGACCGCCGCACCGAAACTCACGGTCGTCGGCGCCATCAACGTCGACCTGACCGCCCGCGTGCGGCGGGCACCGGGACCCGGCGAGACCGTCGCCGACGGCGAGCTGCAGCGGGGCCCGGGCGGCAAGGGTGCGAATCAAGCCGTTGCCGCGGCGCGACTGGGCGCTGACGTCCGCCTGATCGGTGCCGTGGGAGACGACCCCGACGGGCACGGCATCCGGCAGCGGCTCCGCGGTCTCGGCATCGACGCGTCGGGGGTGCAGACCTCGGCCGAGGCCACCGGGACGGCGCTGATCGTCGTCGATGCCTTCGGTGAGAACTCGATCGTCGTCTGCGCGGGCGCGAACGCCGACATCGACGCCGACAGCCTCGGCATCGCGCAGGGCGCCGCCGTGCTGATGCAGTTGGAGGTGTCGGATGCCGTGGTCGACGCGGCCTCGCGCGCGGCGGGCTTCTTCGCGCTCAACGCCGCGCCCGCCCGCCCGCTCCCCCACGGCGTGATCGATCGCTGCGACCTCGTCATCGTGAACGAGACCGAGTACGCGCAGCTCCCCGAAGTGCACGATGCTCCGCTGCTGTGCGTCACTCTCGGCGCCGTGGGGGCGCGGCTGTACCGCCACGGCACGCTCGTCGCCGAAGCGCCGGGGGTGACCACGACGGTGCGCAACACCGTGGGCGCCGGCGACGCGTTCTGCGCCGCGCTGGTGGTGGGCCTTCTCCGCGGAGACGACGAGACCGCGGCGCTGGCCCGCGCGTGCGCCGTGGGTGCCGCCGCCGTCGCCGACGACGCCTCGCAGCCCGCGCTCGAGCCGCTCGACACCTACGGGGTGACCCGATGACCCGCCGCCCGATCCTCGTCGACTGCGACACCGGCATCGACGACGCGCTCGCCCTCGCGTACCTGCTCGCAGAGCCCACCGTCGAGATCGTGGGTGTCACGACCGTCTCCGGGAACACGGATGCCGCCCGCGCCGCCGCCAACACCCTGTCGCTGTTCGAGCTCGCCGGTGTCCACGACATCTCCGTCTCCGTGGGCGCGCAGGACTTCCGCGGCCGCGCCTACGCCGGCGGCGCTCCGCACGTGCACGGCCACGACGGGGTCGGCGGGATCGCCCTGACCGCCGCCGCCCGGGCCCACGACGCCCGGCCGGCCGTCGAGCTCATCGATCACCTCGCCTCCCGAAATCCGGATCTCACGGTGCTCGCCCTCGGCCCGCTCACCAATCTCGCCGCCTACGCCGAGGCTCCCGGCGTCACCGCGTTCGATCGGCTCGTCGTCATGGGCGGCGCGTTCGCCCACTCCGGCAACGTCACCGCGTGGGCCGAAGCGAACATCCACAACGACCCCGAGTCCGCCGCGGTCGTCTTCGCGCAGGACTGGGACATCACCGCCGTTCCGCTCGACGTCACGATGACGCAGACCCTGGATGCCACCGACCTCGTGCGCCTCGAAGCGATCCCGGGTGCCGTGCCGCAGGCGCTGGCCGGGATGCTGCCCGCGTATCTGGACTTCTACGAGAACCGCGTCTTCCCCGACCGCCGCTGCGCGCTGCACGATCCGCTGGCCGCGATGGTCGCCGCGGGGGCACTGCGAGGACTCAGCGTCGCCAGCGGTCAGATCGAGGTGCGGCTTTCCGGCGGGGAGCGCGGGCGCACGGTGTCGTCGCGCGCGTCGTCCACGCAGCGGTGGGTGCGCGGCATGGAGGGGTCGGCCGTCGAGCTGTTGATCGACCGGCTCGAGTCGCGGGAGTGGCCGGACTGAATGCCCCGTTGCGCACACCGCTCCCCGACGACATGATGGCCTCGTCCGACGGCACTCCAATGGGGGAGAAATCATGGCAGGAAAGTACGAGCTGTACAGCGACAAGGCCGGCAAGTTCCGGTTCCGACTCAAGGCGGGCAACGGTCAGGTCATCGCGTCGAGCGAGGCCTACGAGTCGAAGGCATCCGCTCTGAACGGGATCGCCTCGGTGAAGGCGAACGCGGATTCCGACACCGACGATCTGACCTGATCCTGACCCGCATCCCGCTGGCGATCCCGGCCCAGGAGGCCGGTCGCCTCGACCATGCGCGGAGAGGTATTCGGGTCGCGCACGAAGGATTGCGCACGACCCGGCCACCACAGAGGTGCGGCGTCCATTGGGCACCAGCGGTCGCTGGCCGCATCACAGACGAAGGGGCCCCGCGCGATCTCTCGCGCGGGGCCCTCGTCACCACCGGATCAGAAGTCCCAGTCGTCGTCCTCGGTCGCCTCGGCCTTGCCGATGACGTACGACGAACCCGACCCCGAGAAGAAGTCGTGGTTCTCGTCGGCGTTGGGCGACAGGGCCGACAGGATCGCCGGGTTCACGTTCGTCACCGACGCGGGGAACATCGCCTCGTAGCCGAGGTTCATCAGAGCCTTGTTGGCGTTGTAGTGGAGGAACTTCTTGACGTCCTCGCTCAGGCCTACCGAGTCGTACAGGCTCTGCGTGTACTGCACCTCGTTGTCGTACAGTTCGTACAGCAGCGAGAACGTGTAGTCCTTGATCTCGTCGCGGCGGGCCTGGTCGACCTGCTCCAGTCCGCGCTGGAACTTGTAGCCGATGTAGTAGCCGTGCACGGCCTCGTCGCGAATGATCAGGCGGATCAGGTCTGCCGTGTTGGTGAGCTTGGCGCGGCTCGACCAGTGCATCGGCAGGTAGAAGCCCGAGTAGAACAGGAACGACTCCAGCAGCGTGGAAGCGACCTTGCGCTTGAGCGGGTCGTCGCCACGGTAGTAGTCCATGACGATGTGCGCCTTCTTCTGAAGGAACTCGTTCTCGGTCGACCAGCGGAACGCCTCGTCGATCTCCTTCGTCGAGCACAGCGTCGAGAAGATCGACGAGTAGCTCTTGGCGTGCACCGACTCCATGAACGCGATGTTGGTGTACACCGCCTCCTCGTGCGGGGTGATCGCGTCGGGGATGAGCGAGACCGCCCCGACGGTGCCCTGGATCGTGTCGAGCAGCGTCAGACCCGTGAAGACGCGCATCGTCAGCGTCTGCTCGTCGGGCGTCAGCGTGTTCCACGACTGGATGTCGTTGGACAGCGGCACCTTCTCGGGCAGCCAGAAGTTGTTGACGAGACGGTTCCAGACCTCGAGGTCCTTGTCGTCCTGGATGCGGTTCCAGTTGATGGCCTGAACGTGGTTCAGCAACTGCAGCTTCTCAGCCATGGTGTCCTCAATAAGAATTCGTGATCAGCGGATCAAAGCATGCACGAGACGCACTCGGTCATGTCGGTGCCCTCGAGCGCCAGCTGACGGAGGCGGATGTAGTAGATCGTCTTGATGCCCTTCTTCCAGGCATAGATCTGGGCCTTGTTGATGTCGCGCGTGGTGACGGTGTCCTTGAAGAACAGCGTCAGCGACAGGCCCTGGTCGACGTGCTGCGTGGCCGCGGCGTACGTGTCGATGACCTTCTCGTAGCCGATCTCGTACGCGTCCTGGTAGTACTCCAGGTTCTCGTTCGTCATGAACGGCGCCGGGTAGTAGACGCGGCCGAGCTTGCCTTCCTTGCGGATCTCGATCTTCGAGGCGATCGGGTGGATCGAGCTCGTGGAGTTGTTGATGTACGAGATCGAACCGGTCGGCGGGACGGCCTGCAGGTTCTGGTTGTAGATACCGTGCTGCTGGACGGATGCCTTGAGCTCGCGCCAGTCGTCCTGGGTGGGCACGGGGATGCCGGCGAAGAGCTCGGCGACCTTGGCGGTCTGCGGCTCCCACACCTGGTCGGTGTACTTGTCGAAGAACTCCCCCGACGCGTAGGTCGAGTCGGCGAACCCGTCGAAGGCGACACCGCGCTCCATCGCGAGGCGGTTCGAGGCCCGGAGGGCGTGGAACAGCACCGTGTAGAAGTAGATGTTCGTGAAGTCGATGCCCTCTTCGGAGCCGTAGTGCACGTGCTCGCGAGCGAGGTAGCCGTGAAGGTTCATCTGCCCGAGGCCGATCGCGTGCGACCGGTCGTTGCCGTCTTCGATGGAACGGACCGAGGCGATGTGGCTCTGGTCGCTCACCGCGGTGAGGGCGCGGATCGCGGTCTCGACCGTGAGGCCGAGGTCGCGGCCGTCCATCGCCAGGGCGATGTTCATCGAACCGAGGTTGCAGGAGATGTCCTTGCCGATCTCGGCGTACGAGAGGTCCTCGTTGTACGAAGTCGGGGTGTTGACCTGGAGGATCTCCGAGCACAGGTTGGACATGTTGATCCGACCCTTGATCGGGTTGGCCTTGTTCACCGTGTCCTCGAACATGATGTACGGGTAGCCCGACTCGAACTGGATCTCGGCGAGGGTCTGGAAGAACTCGCGCGCGTTGATCTTCGTCTTCTTGATGCGCGGGTCGTCGACCATCTCGCGGTACTTCTCGGTGACCGAGACGTCGCCGAAGGGCACGCCGTAGACGCGCTCGACGTCGTACGGCGAGAAGAGGTACATGTCCTCGCCGTTCTTCGCCAGCTCGAACGTGATGTCGGGGATGACGACACCCAGCGACAGCGTCTTGATGCGGATCTTCTCGTCGGCGTTCTCACGCTTGGTGTCGAGGAAGCGCAGGATGTCGGGGTGGTGCGCGTTGAGATACACCGCACCGGCACCCTGGCGGGCTCCGAGCTGGTTGGCGTAGCTGAAGCTGTCTTCGAGGAGCTTCATCACGGGGATGATGCCCGAGGACTGGTTCTCGATCTGCTTGATCGGGGCGCCCGACTCGCGGATGTTCGACAGCAGCAGGGCCACGCCACCGCCGCGCTTGGACAGCTGCAGGGCGGAGTTGATGCCGCGGGCGATCGACTCCATGTTGTCTTCGATACGCAGCAGGAAGCAGGACACGAGCTCGCCGCGCTGCGCCTTGCCGGCGTTGAGGAACGTCGGGGTGGCGGGCTGGAAGCGACCGGAGATGATCTCGTCGACGAGCTGCACCGCGAGGCGGGGGTCGCCGTCGGCGAGGGCGAGGGCGGTCATGACGACGCGGTCCTCGAAACGCTCGAGGTAGCGCTTGCCGTCGAAGGTCTTCAGCGTGTAGCTCGTGTAGTACTTGAACGCGCCGAGGAAGGTCTCGAAGCGGAACTTCTTGCCGTAGGCACGGTCGTTGAGCTCCTGGATGAACTCCAGCGAGTACTTGTCGAGCACCTTGGGCTCGTAGTACTCCTTCTCGACGAGGTAGTCGAGACGCTCCTTCAGGGAGTGGAAGAACACCGTGTTCTGGTTGACGTGCTGCAGGAAGTACTCCCGCGCCGCCCGCTTGTCGGCGTCGAACTGGATCTTGCCGTCCGCGTCGTACAGGTTCAGCATCGCGTTCAGGGCGTGGTAATCCAGCCCTTCGAACCGCGCCTCGGTCTTGAAGTCCACGTCGCTCAGCCCTACTTCCACCACTGTTCCAATCCTTCGGTGACGCGCTCGACGTCTTCTGGTGTGCCGAATACCTCGATGCGATACAAGTGCGGCACAGAGCACTTGCGGCTGATGATGTCTCCGGCGAGACAGAAGGCGTCGCCGAAGTTGGTGTTGCCTGCGGAGATCACTCCGCGGATATGCCGTCGGTTGCTTTCCTCGTTCAGGAAGCGGATGACTTGCTTGGGGACGGCGCCCTTCTCGACGCCCCGGCCGACACCCCCGCCATAGGTGGGGGTGACCAGCACGAAGGGTTCGTCGACGTGAAGCGGCGGGTCGGTCGGTCGCAGGGGGATGCGGACGGCCCGCTTGCCGAGCTTCTCGATGAAACGTGCGGTGTTGCCCGACACGCTCGAGAAGTAGACGAGCAGCGGAGCCTCGGTCTCCGACATGACAGCGCTCACGAGAACCCTCTGAGCCCGTCCGGGATCAGGCCAGGCGCGAGGCCAGCTCGTCGATCTTGTCGGGGCGGAAGCCCGACCAGTGGTCCTCGTCGGTGATGACGACGGGGGCCTGCAGGTACCCGAGCGACTTGACCTGCTCGAGGGCCGCGGGGTCCTCGGTGACGTCGAGCACGTTGTACTCGATGCCCTTCGAGTCGAGTGCGCGGTACGTCGCGTTGCACTGGACGCAAGACGGCTTGGTGTAGACCGTGATCGCCATTTCGTTCTCTCTCTCCCCTGGAAAATCGTCATCCGACCGCTTGGAGCGGGCCGGGAGCTCAATACTACATATGGGGACGGACATCGGGGGGAACCACAAGGGGTAGTAGTTACACGAGTGTGATTTTCCACCGCTCTCCCCATGTACAACACAGGTTGTCCACGATTTCATCCACAGGCGGAGCCCTCATTTGGATGTCATCAAGACCCGCCGTTCCGCGGATCTCGTGCCTTCTCCCACGATCCATCCACAGCTCGGACGCTAGACGGGGGCTCCGACATCGCACAGGCGGTGGATATCTCCGCCCGGCGTGTCGCGGCGTGTCGGACTCGGCGGTCGTGGACGGCGACGTCACCCGTGTCGGAGGCAGGGGATAGCGTGGTGCGGTGGCCGGCTACCGCGTACTTCTCAGAACCCCGGGCGTGGGGCGCATCATCGCCGCTCAGCTGACGGCGCGGTTCCCCAACGGCATGATCAGCCTCGCGGTGCTCCTGCACATCGAGCACGTCACCGGCTCATACGGCGCGGCGGGCCTCGTCCTGGCCGCCACCAGCGTCGGCCAGGCCATCGCCGGGCCCGTGACCAGCCGCTGGATGGGTCTCTGGGGCATGCGGCGCGTCTTGACGGTCACCCTCCTCATCTGCGCGGCCGCGATCGCCTCCATCGCCCTCCTGGTCGTGCCGCTGCCGGTCTACATGGTCTTGGGCCTCATCGGCGGTCTCTCCACTCCCCCGGTCCAGTCGGCCGTGCGCACCATCTACCCCAAGATGGTCAACTCCTCCCAGCTGACGCCGCTGTATTCGCTGGACGCGTCGCTGCAAGAGATCATCTGGGTGCTCGCGCCCGTGCTCATCACACTGGTCGGAACACAGGTGGGCACCGTCCCGGCCCTGCTGCTCATCGTCGTGATCCTCCTCGGCGGGGGCGCGTGGTTCATCCTCAGCCCCGAGGTCGGGCGCGTGCGCATCCCCCGCAGCCGTCGGGCGCTGGGCACGGTGCTGCGCAAACCGCCGGTCATCCTCGCGACCGCGACCGGGTTCCTGCTCATCGGCGCGTGCGCGGCCGTCGAGGCCGGCGTGGTGGCGACGTTCGACCACGGCGGCCTCGAAGCCGGTCTCGTCCTGGCCGTGTTCGCCGTCGGCAGCCTCACGGGCGGCCTCGCGTTCGGGCACATCCCCATCGGCCCGTGGGCCATGGCGCGTCGCTTCGCGATCGTCGCCGTCGGCCTCAGCCTCACGATCGTCTCGCTCAACGCCTGGTGGCTCGGGGCGACGCTGCTCGTCGCCGGCGCGGGCATCGCCCCCGCTCTGGCCGTCATGTTCGCGATGACCTCCGCGAGCGTCCGGTTCAGCGAGACCGCCGAGGCGTACGGCTGGATCGGAACCGGCCAGCTCATCGGTGCGGCGGCGGGATCCGCGGTCGCCGGCTTCCTCGTCGACGGTGTCGGGCCGCAGGGGGCGTACGTCGCCGCCGCGGCGTTCGCCGTCCTCGGACTGGGGGTCGCCGCACTGTTCGTCCGGGGCTTCCCCGACCTGCGCCACCGCGACGCGAGCCCCATCCCCGACACCGAACCGGTGCCCACGATCACCTGACGCGCGACCGGTGCCCACACGCCGGCCCCACCCCCGCACGGGGTACGGCGACGCGGCGCTCAGCGCAGCCGACGGAGCATCTCCAGCACGGCGAGCGCGTAGGCGTCGGCGGGTTCGGGGTGATCGAAGACCAGTGTGGTGCCCGTGATCGAGATCTCGACCTCGTACGTGTCCGACAGTCGACGCAACGACCGGAACGACGACCGCAGCATCTCCCGCAGGTGCGCCTCCGACGGCAGCCAGAGCGCGTCCTCGGTCGCGACGGAATCCAGCGCCCACTCGGTGGTTCCGTTGAACGCGAGGATCCGCCCGGTCGGGTACTCCCGCGGCTCCACCGTCATTTCACTGACGGTGAACACGTCGGCCTCGAACTCGGGTTCGTTCAGCTGGAACCGGTCGCCCGAGCGCGGATGCCACACGAGCCCCGCCTCGCGCAGGGCCAGGGCCATCTCGGTCGAGATCATGGCATCCATTCTGCGGGCGGGAGGGCGGCGCGGGGCCGCGGGGCCGGGACGGGACGGGACACAATGGAGACATGTCTGCTCCCGTGACTCTCCCCCGCCTCTCGTGGGGCGACGCCCGCGGACCGGCCGTGCTGCTCGCGCACGGTCTCGGCTCCGACGCCGCCCTGATGTGGCGCCTCGGTACGGCGTTGGCCGACGCGGGATGGCATGCCGTCGCCGTGGATCTCCGCGGACACGGCGATGCCCCTCGGACGCTCGACTACTCCCTCGCCGCGTACGCCGCCGACCTCGCCGCGACGCGACCGGACGGCGGGGGCGCGTGGGACGCGGTCGTGGGTCACTCGCTCGGGGGTGCCGCCGCGACGATCGCCGCCGCCGCGGATTCCGCCTGGACCCGCCGCCTCGTGCTCGTGGACCCCGCGATCCACCTGTCCGACCGCGATCGCGACACGGTCCGCGCGAGCCAGGAGCAGTCGTTCGCCGACCCGAGCATCGCCGCGGTGCGCGCCGCCCACCCGGACTGGCATCCGGTCGATGTGGAGTTGAAGGCACGAGCCACGCAGCGCGCGAGCCGATGGGCGGTGGAGCAGACCAGCGCTCAGAACACGGTGTGGGATGTCCGCGCCGAGGCCGCCGCGCTCTCCGTCCCGACCCACGTCATCGGCGCCGACCCCGCCGTGTACTCGATCTTCACGGGGGCGCTGGCCGACGAGGTGCTCCAGAACCCCCTCGTCACGATGTCAGTGGTGTCCGACGCCGGGCACTCGCCGCACCGCGATCGTCCTGACGAGACAGTGGCGGCGCTGCTCGCGGCGCTCGACTGAGCGACGGCAGCGTCTCCGCGGCCGCGATGTCGGGAGCGAGGACCAGAATGGATGCCATGGCCTCCGCGTTCGATCCCGCTCGGTTCCTCTCCGACGACCTGCTCGCGCGGTTGCGCGAACGCGCACCGGTGCACGACCGCGAGAACACCTTCCCGCAGGACGATCTCGACGATCTGCGAGCGGCCGGTTACCTCGGCATCCTGGTACCGACCGCGCTCGGCGGAGCGGGTCTCTCGCTCGGCGAGGCCGCCGAACTCCAGCAGCGTCTCGCCGGGGCCGCCCCGGCCACCGCGCTCGCGGTGAACATGCATCTCGTGTGGACCGGCGTGGCGAAGGTCCTGCACGACCGCGGCCTCGACGATCTGGCCTTCGTGCTGCGCGGCGCCGCAGCCGGCGAGGTCTTCGCCTTCGGCATCAGCGAGGCCGGGAACGATCTCGTGCTCTTCGGCAGCGACACCCGGGCCGCGCCCGACGGGGAGGGCGGGTACCGCTTCACCGGGACGAAGATCTTCACCTCCCTCTCGCCGGTGTGGGACCACCTCGGCGTCCACGGGCTCGACACGACGTCCCCCGACGCGCCCAAGATGGTGTTCGCGTTCCTCGACCGCGACGAGGACGTCGTGAGCCGTGACGACTGGAACACCCTGGGCATGCGCGGCACGCAGAGCCGCACGACAGAACTGCACGGTGCCCACGCGCCGGCCGAGCGCGTGGTGCGTCGGCTCGATCCGGGACCGCAGCCCGACCCGTTGGTGTTCGGCATTTTCGCGGTCTTCGAGATCCTGCTGGCGTCGGTCTACACCGGTATTGCCCGGCGCGCGCTCGATCTGTCGATCGAGGCGGCGCGGTCGCGGCGGTCGAAGAAGACGGGCGCCAGCTACGCGGCCGACCCCGACATCCGGTGGCGCATCGCGGACATGGCCCTCGCCTACGACGCCCTGCCGCCGCAGATCGCGGCGCTCAGCGCCGACGTCGATGCCCGGGTCGACCACGGCGGACGCTGGTTCTCGCTGCTCGCCGGTCTCAAGCACCGCGCCGTGACGGCGGCCAAAGCGGTCGTCGACGATGCGATGCTCGTCGGCGGCGGCTCTTCCTACTTCGCGCACACCGAGCTCAGCCGCCTCTACCGCGACGTGCTGGCGGGGCAGTTCCACCCGTCCGACCCCGAATCGGCGCACTCGGCGCTGGCCACGGCCTGGCTCGGACCGGTCGACGCGTGATGGCCCGCACGCCCACGGCCCTGCTGAGCCCCGCCGATCAGCAGCGCCGCCGCGACCTGCGTCGAATGAAGGGCGTCGCCCTCGGTGCCCTGCTCGGGATGGCGGTGGTCTTCGCGGTCGCCTTCGCGCTGCAACGCGACGTCGAGTGGCTGCAGTACGTCCGCGCGGCCGCCGAGGGCGGCATGGTCGGAGCGCTGGCCGACTGGTTCGCGGTGACGGCGCTGTTCCGGCATCCGCTGGGGCTCCCCATCCCCCACACCGCGATCATCCCCCGCCGCAAGGACGAGATCGGGCAGCAGCTCGGGGAGTTCGTCGAGACCAACTTCCTCGAGGGACACGTCGTGCGCACCAAGCTCGAGGGGACGCCGCTCGCGGCCCGCGCCGGCGCCTGGCTGGCCGAACCCGCGCACGCCGATCGGCTCGCCGCCGAGGGCGCGACCATCGCGACGAGCGTGCTGCGCGCGCTCAGCGACGACGACGTGCAGGGTCTCATCGAAGACCTGGCCCGCGATCATCTGCTCGCACCCGACTGGGGCCCCTCCGTGGGCGGTTGGCTCGAACGCGTCGTCGGATCCGGCGCCCATCACGGCGCGGTCGACCTCGCCCTCGACAACATCGCGGTGTGGCTGGCGAACAACCACGAGATGTTCCAGGGCCTGGTGTCGCGACGGCTGCCGTCGTGGGTGCCGAGTCTGGCGCACCGGTTCGTCGACGACACGGTGTACCGCGAAGCCGTGGGCTTCGTCGATGCCGTCCGCGCCGATCCGCGCCACCAGGCGCGGGCCGCGATCGACCAGTACCTGGGACGCCTGGCCGACAACCTGCAGCACGACCCGGCGACGATGGTGCGCCTCGAAGAGGCCAAGGCCTCGATCTTCGACAGCCCCCGCGTACGCGGCCTGGCCGCCGACGCGTGGAACACCGCCAAGACGGGGCTGCTGGCCTCGCTCGCCGATCCCGACAGCGCTCTGCGCCGCCGCGCGTCGGCGGCGCTGGCGGACGTGGGGCGGCGACTGCAGAGCGAGGAGTCCCTGCAGCGTCGCGTCGACGGCTGGGTCACCGATGCAGCCGTCTTCCTCGTCGAGCGGTACCGCCACGACATCGCCTCGATCATCACCGACACGGTGGAACGCTGGGATGCCGAAGAGACCACCGAGAAGATCGAGCTCATGGTGGGGCGCGATCTCCAGTACATCCGTCTGAACGGCACGATCGTGGGGGCCCTCGCGGGCCTCGCGATCTTCACGGTCGCCCACCTCGCCTGGGGGTCGTGACCGGAGGACTCGCGCGGACACGCCTCACCCGGGGCACACGACGGTGAGTAGCCTGAGCGCGTGAGCTTCGGTTCGGGGGCAGAGCCCCTCTTCACCTACGGAACGCTGCAGCTGCCGGACGTCCAGCTGGACACCTTCGGTCGGCTCATCCCCGGCGAGGACGACGTGCTGCCCGGATACCGGCTCGAGTGGACGGACATCGACGACGAGCGGGTGGCCCAGCTCTCGGGACTCGACGCGCACCCGATCCTGCGTCGGACCGATGATCCGCGCGACCGCGTCTTCGGGCGCGTGCTCGAGCTCACGCCCGAAGAGCTGGATGCCGCGGACGAGTACGAGGTCTCGCTGTACCGACGGGTCTCGGTGCGGCTGGCCAGCGGCATCCGCGCGTGGGTGTACGTCGGCCACTGAGACACGCCCTGCCACAGAACACTCCGGTCGCGCCAGGCTCGTCAGCGCTGGATCACCGCCGCTATCCTCGACTCGGATGCCGGATCGACCAGCGCAGCGCGCGCGCCGGGTCCGTGAAGCGGAGAGACGATGATCCAACTTGTCCTGGCCCGGCATGCCAAATCGGACTGGGTCGACGAGAGTCTCGACGACCACGATCGACCGCTCAACGATCGAGGCCGTCGCGACGCCCCCGCCATGGCGCGTTCGGTTCTCCGACGTGGCGTGCGCCCCGAGGTGCTGCTGTCGAGCACGGCACTGCGCGCCCGGACGACCGCCGAGGCCTTCGGAGACGAGTTCGAGGTCGAGGTGACCGAACGCGCCGAGCTGTACCTCGCCGCGCCCGACACGCTGCTGGAGGCGGCCCGCACGAGCGGGGCGGCCGAGGTCATGGTCGTCGCACACGATCCGGGCTTGAGCGCGCTCGTGTCGCGTCTGGCCGACAGCGACGTGCGGATGGTCACCGCCGCCGTGGCGATCTTCACGTGGCACGAGGGCGAGTGGCCCGACGTCGGCGTCGTCCCACCCGACGAGTTCGAGCTGCTCGCTCCCTGAGCCGCCGCCCGAACGGGCCGGCCGTGCGGACCTACGCCGCCAGGCCCGAGTGCTCGACGGCGGCGCGCGCCACCGCCCCCGAGAGCACCAGTTCGGTGACCGCCTCGATCTCGGGCGAGACGAAGCGGTCGCGCCCCGGGCCGTCGACGCGCGTGCGGACGAGGTCGCGCACAGCCCCGGTCGCCGGCGCGGGCGGGAGCGGGGCGCGCAGGTCGAGCGCGCGGCATCCGGTGAGCACCTCGATCGCGAGCACCCGGGCGAGACCGTCGACCGCCCGGCGGAGCTTGCGGCCGGCGGCCCATCCCATCGACACGTGATCCTCCTGCATCGCGCTCGAGGGGATCGAGTCGACCGAGGCAGGAACCGCGAGCCGCTTCAGCTCGGACACGATCCCGGCCGCGGCGTACTGGGCGATCATGAGACCCGAGTCGACGCCCGCCTCCGCGGCGAGGAACGGCGGAAGCCCGTGGCTGCGGGCGACGTCGAGCGCCCGATCCGTTCGCCGCTCCGACATGGATGCCACGTCCGCCACGGCGATCGCGAGGAAGTCGAGCACGTACGCCACCGGCGCACCGTGGAAGTTCCCGTTGGACTCCACCCGACCGTCGAGCGTGACGACGGGATTGTCGACGGCGGATCCGAGCTCGCGCTCGGCGACGGTCCGCGCGTGCGCGGCCGTGTCGCGCGCCGCGCCGTGGACCTGTGGCGCGCAGCGCAGCGAGTACGCGTCCTGCACGCGGGTGCATTCCGGCCCCCGGTGGCTCGCCACGATCGGCGAGCCCGCGAGGAAGGCCCGCAGGTGAGCGGCCGACGTCGCCTGGCCGGCCTGGGGACGCAGCGCCATCAGGTCGGCCGCGAACACGGCGTCGCTGCCGAGCTGCGACTCCACCGACAGGGCGGCGGCGACGTCGGCCGTGGTCCACAGCATCTCCAGGTCGTGCAGGGCCAGCAGCAGCATCCCGAGCATGCCGTCGGTGCCGTTGATGAGCGCCAGCCCCTCCTTCTCGCGCAGCACGACGGGCGAGATCCCGGCGGCCGCGAGCGCTTCGGCGGCGGGCATCGCGCGGTCCTCCGCATCGCGGACGTCGCCCTCACCCATGACCGCCAGCGCGACGTGCGAGAGCGGCGCGAGGTCGCCGGAGCAGCCGAGGGACCCGTACTCGCGCACGATCGGGGTGATCCCGGCGTTCAGCAGGGCGGCGTACGTCTCGACGACCACGGGCCGGACGCCCGTGCGCGCCGTGGCGAGCGTCTGCAGCCGCAGCAGCATCAGGGCGCGCGTGACCTCGCGTTCGACCTCGGCACCCGTCCCGGCGGCGTGGGACCGGATGAGGCTCTCCTGCAGCTGCGCGCGACGATCGGGGGCGATGAAGGTCGTGGCCAGCGCGCCGAATCCCGTGGAGATCCCGTAGTGCGGCTGCGGGTCGTCGGCCAGCCCCTCGATCAGCGCGCGCGTCTCGGCGACGCGGGACAGCGCCGCGGGATCGAGCGCGACCGGCGCGCCGTGGCGCGCGACGGCGACGACGTCGCGCGGGGCGAGGGGGATGGATCCGACGGTGACGGTGATGCTCATGCCTCGATCCCACCGCTTCCGCCTCCCGCCCACGCCACCGTTCTGGCATCCTGTGTCTGTGATTCCAGACACTTCGCGTCCGCAGGTCCCCGCGGCCGATCAGACGCTGCGGATCCTGTCGCTGTTGGCCCGCCAGCCCGCGCCGATGGCGGCGCAGTCGATCGCGACCGCACTCGGCCTCCCCCGTTCCACGACCTATCACCTGCTGACGACGCTCGCGCAGCACGGCTACGTCGTCCACCTGGCGGACGACCACCGCTGGGGGCTCGGCACCGCGGCCTTCGAACTCGGCGGCGGATACGCCCGTCAGCAGCCGCTCGCCCGGCTCGGACGCCCTCTTCTGGCCGCACTCACCGACCGGCTCGGCGAGAGCACGCACCTCGGCGTCCTCGTCGGGCGCGACGTGCTGTACATCGTCGAGGAGCGCGCGCCGCGTCGACCGACGCTCGTGACCGACGTCGGCGTGCGCCTCCCGGCGCACCTGGCGGCGAGCGGTCAGGCGATGCTCGCCGCGCTCCCGCCCGCGCAGGTGCGCGCGCTGTACCCGGATGCCGCGGCGCTGACGCAGCGCACGGCGCGCGGTCCGCGCACGCGCGCCGACCTGCGCGATGCGCTGCGGCGTGTGCGAACCGACGGCTTCGCCCGCGAAGACGGCGAGGTCACTCCCGGCTTCCGCTCGGTGGCATCCGCGGTCCTCGACCACGCGGACTGGCCGATCGCCGCGGTGGCCGTCACGTGGCCCGCTGAGACGGAGCGGGAGGCCGCTGAGCTCGCGGACGCGGCACGCGCCTGCGCCCGTGAGCTCGCGCGGCGCATCCGCCCCGGGGCTTGAATCGCGGGGGCGGCGCTCAGCGAACGACGAGCCGTGGCTTCACCAGCACGTGCGCGGCACCGGCGGTCGCGGGGCGGGGCGCCACCACGGTGCCCTCCTCCCCCATCAGCAGGTCGAGGGCACCGGATGCCACCCGCTCGGGGAGCTGCTCGACGCTGGAGAGTCCGAGCGCCTCGGCGGCGGGGGTGTTGTCGAAGCCGATCACGGTGATCTCGGGGTGACCGGCCAGGGTAGTGGCCAGGTGGGCGCCGATGGCGAGCGAGTCGCTCGCGCACACGATGCCGGTCACACCCGGATCGGCGGCGAGCCCCTCGGCAACGACGTCGCGCGCGAGGGCCACGCTGTCCTCCACCACCCACCGCGGTCCGGCGGCGGATCCGACGCTCTCTCGCCAGCCGCGCTCGCGTTCGTCCCCGGTGCCCGAGCCGGCTGGCCAGCCGAGAAACGCGATGCGACCCGCACCGCCGTCGAGCAGGTGTTCGGTCGCGGCACGGGTCCCGGCGGCCCCGTCGACGTCGACCCACAGGTGGGCGGGAGCCTCGACGTCATCCTTCCCCCACGGGCGCCCGAACGAGACGAAGGGCAGTCCGCGCTCACTGAGCCATCCGGTGCGGGGGTCGCCGTAGAAGGTCCCGGTGACCACGACGGCATCCACCTCTCCCCCCTCGAGCAGGTCGCCGAGCCGCTCGATCTCCTCCTCGGCCGTGCGCGCGGCGTACAGCAGCACGCGCATGTCGCGCTCGCTCGCGCGTTCGGTCAGGGCGTGGACGAACCGGTCGAGCACGACGCCCGCGATGCCGCCGGCGTAGGGATCCAGATGGATGCCGATCGTCGAGCTGCGTCGGGTGCGCAGGCGCCGCGCGGCCGCGTGCGGACGGTAACCCAGCTCGGCGATGGCCGCCTCGACGCGCAGGCGCGTGGAATCGCGCACGATCCCGGGGGTGTTGACGACGTTCGAGACCGTCTGTCGCGACACCCCGGCCACACGAGCCACGTCTTCGACGGTAGGGGCTTTCGTCATCCCTTCCCTCCCCGGGTAGACGGTCATCGTAGGGCGAGCCGGAGCGCTTGACAGCACGGCCCGCCGCTCCGTACGTTAGTCGCACCAGAGTTTGAACGTTCAAACTTTCGGGCCCTCCGGTCCCACACGGAGGGGTCGCATGCCTCATCGAAGGAGAGAGACACATGACACGGCACATCGCCCGCACCTGGCTCGGAGCAGGAGCGCTCCTGGCCACCGGGGCCCTGACGCTCACCGCCTGCGGTTCGGGCTTCAACGATTCCGGCAGCGCCGAGCAGTCCTCCGGCGGCTCGCTGTCGATCCTCATCGGCTCCTCGGGCGACGCCGAGACCCAGGCCGTCGAGTCCGCCGTCGCCGCCTGGTCGAAGGAGTCCGGCGTCGACGCGCAGGTGCAGGTCGCCAACGACCTCCCCCAGCAGCTGTCCCAGGGTTTCGCGGCAGGATCGCCGCCGGACCTCTTCTACCTCGCACCCGACGCCCTCGCCGGTTACGCCGCGAACGGATCGATCGCCGCGTACGGCGACGACCTGGCGAACAAGGCCGACTTCTATCCCTCGCTCGTGGAGAACTTCACCGTCGACGGCAAGTTCTCCTGCGCCCCGAAGGACTTCTCGACCCTCGCTCTCGTCATCAACACCGACCTGTGGACCGCAGCGGGCCTCACCGACACGGACATCCCCCAGACCTGGGACCAGTTGGCATCCGTCGCCCAGAAGCTCACGGTCGACGGCCGGGTCGGTCTCGCCTTCGGAGCCGAGTACCAGCGCGTCGGCGCCTTCATGGCGCAAGCCGGCGGCGGCCTGCTCACCGACGGCAAGGCCGACGCCGACAGCAGCGCGAACGTCGAAGCACTGCAGTACGTCAAGACCCACCTCAACGACGGCTCCTTCGCGTTCGCCTCCGACGTGGGCGCCGGCTGGGGCGGCGAGGCCTTCGGCACGCAGAAGGCCGCGATGACCATCGAGGGCAACTGGATCACCGGTGCCCTCACCGCCGACTACCCCGCCGTGAAGTACACCGTCGCCGAGCTCCCCGCGGGCCCCGGAGGCAAGGGCACGCTGCAGTTCACCAACTGCTGGGGCATGGCCGCCGACAGCAAGAACCAGGACAACGCGCGCGCCCTCGCCGAGTACCTCACAGGAACCGACCAGCAGCTGGCGTTCTCGAAGGCGTTCGGCCCGATGCCCTCCATCCAGTCCGCCGCCGACGCGTGGTCGAGCGCGAACCCGGACCTGACGGCGTTCCTCGCCGGAGCCGAGTACGCCCAGTTCCCGCCGAACATCGCCGGAGCCGCCGACGTGATCACCGACTTCAACGCGCAGCTGGAGTCGCTGAAGACCGGCGACCCGCAGGCGATCCTCGGGACGGTCCAGGGCAACCTCGAGGCGATCGCCAAGTAGGCGCCAGTCCATGACCGCTCTCACCACCGCGCCTCGTCGCGCCGGGTCCTCCTCCTCGGGGATCCGGCGCGGCGAGGCCGCCGCCGGCTGGCTCTTCACCGCCCCGGTGCTGATCATCCTCGGCGTCTTCCTGCTCGTCCCGGTGCTCATGGCGCTGTGGGTGAGCTTCTCGGACTGGAGCGGGCGCGGCAGCCCCTTCTCGTCGAACGTGAACTTCGTCGGGCTCGACAACTACGCCGCGGTCACCACCGGCGGCGGTCTCGCCGAGCGCGACTTCGGAACGGCCCTCCGCAACAACGCCTGGTACGTGCTGCTCGTCGTGCCGCTGCAGACCGCGCTCTCGCTCTTCCTCGCCGTCCTCGTCAACCGCGCGGTGCTGCGCGGCCGCGGGTTCTTCCGCACGGCCTTCTACTTCCCCTCCGTCACGAGTTCCGTCGCGATCACCGTGCTGTGGCTGTTCCTGTTCTCGACCTCGGGCGCGATCAACGAGGTGCTGTCGTGGCTGGGGATCAACGGCCCCAACTGGTTCAGCGACCCGTCCGGCATCGTGCACAACGCCCTGGCCGCAATCGGCGTGACGAGCGGTCCCGCCGCCCTCACCGGCAGCACCTTCCTCGGCGTCTCATGGTGGGACTGGCTGGCCGGCCCGTCGGTGGCGATGTCGGCGTTCATCCTCATGGCCGTCTTCACGACCTCGGGCACCTTCATGCTCCTGTTCATCGCGGGCCTGCAGAACATCGGCGGCGACGTGCAGGAGGCCGCCATGATGGACGGCGCGAACGGCTGGCAGCGATTCTGGCGCGTCACGCTCCCCCAGCTGCGGCCGGTGCTGTTCACCGTGCTGACCCTCGGGCTCATCGGCACCTGGCAGGTGTTCGACCAGATCTACACCGGCACCCAGGGCGGCCCCGGAAAGACCACGCTGACCCCCGCCTACCTGAGCTACTCCTCGGCCTTTTTGTCGCAGCAGTGGGGTCAGGGTGCGGCGATCGCGTTCGTCCTCTTCGTCATCATCGTCGTCCTCACGATCCTGCAGCGATGGGTCCTGCGCGAGCGTCCCGTCTCGCGCCGCCGCGCACGGCAGTACGAGGTGCGCGCACCGAAGGGAGGAACGCGATGACCGCCACGGCATCCCCCGAGAGCAACGTCCTGGCCGAGCAGGTCGTCGGCGGCCCTCGCCGGAAGACGGCGAAGCACCGCATGTCGGGCAAGGCCCTGCGGTGGCAGATCGCCCTGTACGCCCTGCTGTGCGTGCTGGCCCTGATCTACATCTATCCGTTCCTCGTCCAGGTGGCGACGTCGTTCAAGACGGATGCCGTCGCGGCTGCCGATCCGATCTCGCTCGTGCCGCAGCCCTTCACGTGGGCCGCGTACGAGAGGCTCTTCCTCCGCTCCGACTTCCCCGTCTGGTTCGCCAACTCCGCGGTCGTCACGGTGTTCGTGACCCTCGGCCGGGTGTTCTTCAACTCCCTCGCCGGCTACGCGCTCGCGCGGCTGCAGTTCCGTGGCCGCGGAATCGTGTTCGCCGCGCTCGTCGCGGTGATGGCGGTCCCGGCCGTGGTGCTGCTCATCCCGAAGTTCCTCGTGATCAACCAGCTCGGCATGTACGACTCGTACGCGGGCATGATCCTCCCGCTGCTGGTGGATGCCGCCGGTGTCTTCATCATGAAGAACTTCTTCGAGTCGATCCCGCCGTCCGTCGAGGAGCAGGCCCGCATCGACGGAGCGAGCACGTTCCGCATCTTCTGGTCCGTCGTGCTCCCCATGGCGAGGCCGGCGCTCATCACGATCGTGATCCTGTCGTTCCAGGGATCGTGGAACGAGCTCAGTCACTTCGTCATCTCCACCCAGTCCCCCGAGCTCACCACCCTGACCAAGGGCGTCGCCTCGCTCGCGAGCGGGCAGCTCAGTCAGGGAAGCCAATTCCCGCTCAAACTCGCGGCCGCGGCCATCATGACGATTCCGGTCGCCGTGGTGTTCTTCGTGTTCCAGCGCCGCATCATGAACGCCAGTGAAGGAGCCGTCAAAGAATGACCACCGCCCCCGCCGCCTCGCCCGCGGCACCTCTCGCCGCCGCCCCGCACGACACCGCGCCCCTGCAGCCCCTGCTCAGCGACGCCCTGATCGTGCTGCGGGCCCCGACGCAGGCGTGGTCGGACCGCGACGGCACCGTGGGCACGGCGGCCGTGCACGGGATCTACCACGGCGACGTCCGGCACGTGCGCACGCTGACCGTCTCGTGTGACCAGTCGAAGATCGAGGCGATCTCGACGGCCCCCGACGGCCCGTCGCGGATCGTGTTCGGCGCGATCCTGCGGGGCCTGGACGACACCACCCCCGACCCGAAGGTGCGCCTGCTGCGCGAGCGCACGGTCGCCGATGGACACGTGTCCGAGACGTGGACGGTCCGTTCCCGCGTCGACGCACCGATCCGCACGACGCTCCGTCTCCGCCTGCAGCCCGAATTCGCGCTTCTGCACGAGGTGAAGTCGGGGCACGCGCACGCCCGCGACGTCGAGGTCGAGACCGGCGACGGCTTCGTGCGGATCTCGGCGGGCCCGCAGGGCCTCGAGCTGCACAGCCCCGGGGCGCAGGCGGCATCCGGGCCCGAGGGGGTCGAGGCGTCGTGGGACATCGAGGTGCCCCCTCTCGGCGAGACGGTCGTGTCGTGGTCGCTCACGCTGCGGGACGACACCCTCGTCGTCGGTGGGGCCGACGCACCCGCGCGCTGGGACGCTGCCGCGGTGGCGGCTCGGGCGACCGATCCGCGGCTGGCCCGGTGGCTGACCACGGCGCTCGGCGACCTCGACGCACTGCGACTCGTCCTGCCCGACGACCCCGACGACGAGTTCTTCGCCGCGGGGGCCCCGTGGTTCTTCACCCTCTTCGGTCGCGACTCGCTCTGGGCCGCACGGCTCGCCCTCCCCCTGGACGGCGACATCGCGGCATCCACCCTCCGGGTCCTGGCGCGCCTGCAGGGCACGGTCGACGACCCCGAGACCGCGCAGGAGCCGGGCAAGATCCTGCACGAGCTCCGCTCGTCGGCGCTGGAGATCCCCGGTGAAGGGATCTCGCTCCCGCCGCGGTACTACGGCAGCGTCGACTCCACTCCCCTGTGGATCTGCCTGCTCGCCGACGCCCACCGCGCAGGCCTCCCCGCCGACGAGGTGCGCGCGCTGCTGCCGGCGCTGCGCGCGGCGCTCGGCTGGATCCGCGAGAGCGGCGACAGCGACGGCGACGGCTTCCTCGACTACATCGACCGGCTCGGTACCGGCCTGGCGAACCAGGGCTGGAAGGACTCCGGCGACTCCATCCAGTGGCGCGACGGCACCCTCGCCGACGGACCGATCGCGCTGTGCGAGGTGCAGGGGTACGCGTACGAGGCCGCCCTCGCCGGGGCCGACCTGCTGGACGCGTTCGGCGACGACCGGGATGCCGCGGACGCGACGTTCTGGCGCGAATGGGCGGCCGACCTCAAGGCGCGCTTCGCAGACGCGTACTGGATCGAGACGCCCGAGGGGCGGTACCCCGCCGTGGCCCTCGACCGCGAGAAGCGACCGGTCGACACCCTCACGAGCAACATCGGGCATCTTCTGGGCACGGGCATCCTGGATGCCGCGGACGAAGCGCACGTCGCGGCCCTGCTGCGCGGGGAGTCGATGTCGAGCGGCTACGGCATCCGCACGATGTCCACCGGCGCCGCCGGCTATTGGCCGCTGTCGTACCACGGGGGCAGCGTCTGGGTGCACGACACCGCGATCGCCGTGCACGGGATGCTGCGGGCGGGCCTGACCGAGGACGCCCGCGCCGTCGTGGCCGAGCTCCTCGACGCCACCGAGGGCTTCGCATATCGCGTGCCCGAACTGCACTCCGGCGACCCGCGCGCGGCATCCTCGGTACCCACGCCGTATCCCGCGGCGTGCCGCCCCCAGGCGTGGTCCGCCGCTGCGGCGGTCGTGTGCCTCACGGCCCAGTCCTGAGGCGGCGGGCCCGCACCGCCCGGTCGCGTGTCGGGACGCTCAGTCGACCTTCGCCACCGTGCCGCCGGTGAGGCGAACCAGTTCGTCGAAGGTCAGGGGGAAGACCGTGTGCGGCGTCCCACCGGCGGCCCAGATCTCGTCGAACCCCGCGAGGTCCTCGTCGACGATGGTCGCCAGCGGCGCCGGGTGCCCCGTCGGCGCGACACCGCCGATGGGCTGCCCCGTCGCCGCGAGCACCTGATGGGGCGTGGCCCGCCGGATGCCGCCCCGCCCCAGCCGGGCGGCCAGCGCCGCCGTGTCGACCCGGTGCGCGCCGCTGGTCATCACCAGGAGCGGTTCGTCGTCGCTCCAGAAGACCAGACTGTTCGCGATCGCCCCGACCTCGATCCCCAGCGCCGCGGCAGCGAGGGCCGCCGTGTGCGCCGCGTCGGGGAGCACGACGATCTCGCCCGCGATCCCCGCGCGCTCCAGCGCGGCGGCGACGAGACGGCTGCGGGCGGGAAGGGACTCGCTCATCGCGCCAGCCTAAGCGTTCGCCCCGCGTCGCTCGACGCGTCAGAATGGAAGATGGATGCCGCACAGCCGCGGCATCCGCGACAGTGCCGCCCACAAGGCGGCCGACGAAAAGGACCGCGATGACCCACGCCCTCCCCCTGCCCGATTTCGCCCACGAACGCGTGGAGGTGGTGACGGGACGGCGGAGCGGCCTGTTCATCGCCGTCGCCCTGCACTCCTCGGTGCTGGGCTCCGCCCTCGGCGGCGCGCGCCTGTGGACCTACCCGCACTGGAGCGACGCCCTCGGCGATGCCCTGCGGCTGTCTGCGGCGATGACCCTCAAGAACGCCGCCGCGGGGCTCGACGCCGGCGGCGGCAAGTCGGTCATCGGCCTCCCCGAGGGCACGGTCCTCGAACCCGATCGTCGCCGCGCCGCGTTCCTCGACCTCGGTGACGCGGTCGAGAGCCTCGGCGGCCTCTACCGGACGGCCGAGGATGTGGGTTCCACCACCGACGACATGCTCGTGGTGAGCGAGCGGACGGCCCACGTCGTCGGCCTCCCCGGCGCCGTGGGCGGCTCGGGCGAGCCGGCCGGCCCCACGAGCCTGGGCGTCTACGCGTCGCTCGTGGCCACGCTCGAGCGGGCCGTCGGTTCGGGCGACGTCCGCGGACGCCGCATCACCGTCGCCGGCCTGGGACAAGTGGGCGGTCGCCTGGCCGAACGTCTCACCTCCGAAGGCGCCATTCTCACCGTCACCGACGTCAACCCCGCCAAGCGCGGTCTCGCCGCCACTCTGGGCGCCGCGTGGGTCGAGCCGGGCGAAGCGCACCTGATCCCGGCCGACCTTTTCGTTCCGGCCGGTATCGGCGGCGTGCTCACCGACGAGGTCATCGACGCCCTCGACGCCCGCGCCGTGTGCGGGCCGGCGAACAACCCTCTCGCCGACCGCTCCGGCGCCGACCGTCTCGCCGCACGCGGCGTGCTCTACGCGCCCGACTTCGTGGTGAATGCCGGTGGTGTGATCTACCTCGACCTCGAGGCCAAGCAGATCGGTTCGCGCGAGACGATCATGAGTCGCGTCGCCGGAATCGGCGACACCGTTCGCCGCGTGTTCGACGAGGCGGAGACGCGCGGCGTCACTCCCCTCGCCGCCGCCGAGGGACTCGCCGCGGACCGTCTGCGGGTGGGCGCGGAATCGACCGCCCTCGTCTGAACGACGAAGAACCCCGGATGCCAGGTGAATGGCATCCGGGGTTCTTTTCGTGCGTCAGTGAGCGGCGTCGTACGCTTCGAGCACGTTCGCCGAGATTCGCCCGCGGGAATTGATGGAGTAACCGTTCTCTTCCGCCCATGCGCGCACGTCGCCGAGATCGCGCGACGAACCGGTGCGCGACTTGGTCGCGCGACGCGCATTCGCCGGCACGGAACCGAGCGGCCGTGCCGAAGAGATGAAGGGTTCGAACGCGTCGCGGAGCTTCTTCGCGTTCTCGTCGGAAAGGTCGATCTCGTATGCGCGCCCCTCGAGCGAGAAGTGAATCGTCGTCCCCCCGTCGATGACAGCGCCGTCGAGATCGTCGATGAGCTGCGTAATCTGCTTTTTCGCCATGTGGCTGATCCTATGACCCCACCTTGGATGAATTCAGTGAGAAGCACGCGAGTTCACCCGGGATATAACCCCACCGAGCCGTCATCAATCATTCTGGGGGGAACCAGGCGCGCCGCCTTCGATCGCCGTGATGCGATGATCCTCACCGTGGGTGAGTTCCGTCGCCAAAAACTCTTCATCGAGCGGAAGCCGTAATGAGAACTGCGCGAAGGCCGAGACGCGCAGGACGGCCCGGTCGATGTCCACATCGAGAACGTGCCCGCCGATCAGACGATCCTCGCTGAGGAAGTGCACGTGCAATCCCGCCACCGATATGCCCTGATAGATCCGGGGCATCCAAAAGCCGACGATGACCCCGGACCGATCACGAGTCACGGTCTCCACCTGCTCGGCGGCGACGTCGGCCAAGGGAGGGAAAGGGGCCTCTTGGCGCGCGGTGACGCGCGTGCGCACGCGACGCACGACACCGTCGACCCGAACCGCATGGAACAGGTTGCGGCTGACGAGCCGGTCCTCGACAGCAGCGGTGAACCCGCCGAGATCCAGCCCTTCGAGATGCTCGCCCTCGCTCTTACCGAAAGAGCAGACGTCGACGAACGGCAAAGTCTCGTCCTCGCGCAGAAGCCGCGGCGCGGCATCCACGGAGCATTCGAATGCCTCACCGTCGACGAAGAGGACCTCCCCACCGAGACGATCGCAGCACCCGATTCCGGTGTCACCCCAGCCGTGAACCTCGGAAACCGGGATTCCGGCGGTGTACATTCCGCCCATAAGGGCGTCGAGGACGGCGAACTGCGTCACCGCGCCGGAATTCACGGTCTTTCTGCCGTCGCTCGACAGCGGAGTCATCGGCTCAGGAGTTTGCGGCGCCGTATGCCTCGAGCACGGAAGCCGGAACACGGCCCCGGTCGCTCACGGTGTGCCCGTTGGCACGCGCCCATTCACGCACCGCGGCGAGATCGATATCGCTCGATCGGCGCGACGAACGCGTGCGACGCGACGCCGAGGTGGAACGACCGACCGGACGCGCGGCATCCACGAACGGCGCGACGGCGGCATAGAACTTGTCGGCATTCCGGTCGGAGAGATCGATCTCGTAGGAACGCCCCTCGATCGAGAAAGTGATCTGCTTTCCGTCGCCCTCTTCGAGGACGGTCCCGTCAAGATCGTCGACCAGATGCGTGATGTGTTTGATTGCCATGGTGGAATAAGAATACACCCGATGCCCTTTTGCTTCCGCCTCTTCGGAGGTGCTGACGCGGGACCTGTATGAGAGCCCGCGATAGGAATGCGCCGAGGAAGGCACTATCCTCCCGAGGTGGCGTTCACCCCCGGAACGCCCCGGACGGAGGAAGTAGCGTGTGAGTCTTTTCCGCACGAAGTCGGTGGAGCAATCCATCGACGATACCGATCACGGTCAGGGCTGGATGGCCACGGTCATCTCCGCCGGCGCCGTGGCAGGTCTGACCCCCGTCGTGATCGTTCTGCGCCGCACGCGCCCCGACCTCGCGCGCGGCTTCCGCGTCCCGCCGGTGCTGCCGATCCTGTCGGCGCTCATCTGCACCTCCCTGATGCTGAACCTCTCGGTCGAGACGTGGCTGCGGTTTCTCGTCTGGCTGGCCCTGGGCTTCGCCGTCTACTTCGCCTACTCCCGGCGGCACGCCCGGGTGAGCACGGGAGCGATGCTCGACCCGTCGAAGCCGCTCGTGGTCGGCACGCCGGGGGAATGAGCGATGCGCCGGCACTTCACCCCGGGGATGTCGGCATCCACCGCCCTCCGCCCGGGGGCCGTGTCCGAGGCATCCCCTAGGCTGGTCGCGTTTCGACGACGACGATCACCTCTCCGGGGGGTTTCATGGGGATCGCACGCACGTGGGTCTTTCCGATTCTGCGCACGTTACTGGTGACGATCATCGCCGCCGCCCTGATCAAACTGGCGTTCTTTCCGGACAGACCACTCGATGCCGATCCGGCGCAGCCGACGGGGACGGTGTCCGAGCCGCGCGTGATCGCGACAGCGGGGACCATCACGAACGACGTCGTGATCAAGGCGACCGTGTCGGCGGACCCGGCGGCGCCGTTGCGGTCGACGGCCGCCGGCACGGTCAACAAGATCTTCGTCACCCAGGGCTCGCCCGTCGCCGAGGGCGATGTCGTCTTCAACGTCAAGGTGCCGATCGAGCGCGACCCCGCCGACAGCGTGGATGCCGAGGGCAAGCCCAAGCCCGCGATCTTCCGGTACGAAGACGTCACGGCGCCCGCCGCCGGCACGCTCAGCGCACTGTCGGTCATCGCGGGTCAGGAGCTGGCGGTCGGAGCGACCGCGGGCAACGTCGCGCCCCCGACGTTCTCGGTGTCGGGAACGCTGGAGCCCGCGCAGCAGTACCGCCTGCTCAACCGCCCCGGAGACGCCACCGTGACTATTACGGGCGGGCCGGCCGGATTCACGTGCACGAACCTCCGGATCACCACTCCCCTGTCCGGGAGCTCGCCCGACGACGCGACCACCGGTGCCGCCGGGTCCGCGGGCTCCGCCGGCACGTCGGGATCGGGGACGACGGCCACGTGCGCGGTGCCGGGCGACGTCACCGTCTTCGCCGGACTCGCCGCCGAGATGACGATCGCCGGAGGGCGTGCCGAGAACGTGATCGTGGTCCCCACGACGGCGGTGCGCGGTGCGGCGCAGAGCGGCACCGTGTGGGTGTCGACGGCGGACGGCGCCACCGAGGAGCGGCCGGTCGCCCTCGGCCTCACCGACGGCACGCAGGTGCAGATCACCGAGGGTCTCACCGAGGGCGAGGAGATCCTCGAATTCGCTCCCGGGGCGATGGCCGGGTCGCCCGATGGATGCACGACGTATCCCGACGGCTCGATGTTCTGCGAACCGGCCGCGCAGTCGTGAGTCTGCTCGAGCTGCGCGATGTCACTCGCACGGTCATCCCTCCCGATCAGCCCGCGCTGACGATCCTGTCGGGTGTCGACATCGTGATCGAACCGCGCGATCACGTCTCGATCGTCGGGCGTTCCGGCTCGGGCAAGTCCACCCTCCTGAATCTCCTGGGACTGCTCGATCTGCCCACGAGCGGCGAGATCACCTTCGACGGCGATCCCGTGCGCGGGCTGTCAGCGGCACGACGAGATCGCCTGCGCGGGGCGGCGATCGGCTTCGTGTTCCAGCAGTTCAACCTGCTGCAGGGCCGCACGGCTCTCGAGAACGTCACCATGCCGCTGCTGTACTCCAGCGGGACGACCTTCTGGCGCCGCACGAGGATCGCGGCCGAGATGCTCGATCTCGTCGGGCTCGGGCACCGGCTGCACAGCATGCCCGACCGGCTCTCCGGCGGCGAACAGCAGCGGGTCGCGATCGCCCGCTCACTCGTGCGCGGACCGCGACTGATCCTCGCGGACGAGCCGACCGGGGCCCTCGACCTCGACACCGGACAGAGCGTGATGGAGCTCATCGACGAGGTCGCCGAGCGCACCGGTGCCGCGCAGGTGATCATCACGCACGACCCGATGATCGCCCGCCGCGCCCGCCGGCATTTCCGTCTGGATCGCGGCATCCTGACCCCGGTCGACGATCCGACGTTCGAACCGCGCACTCGTCGCGAGGTGCGCGAGATGGCACCGGGCTCCGATGCGGACGGCGCGTGGGCTGCTCCCGATCCGGCCACCGCCGTCGAGGAGACGCGCTGATGCGCGCGCTGTCGAGCCTCGTGGGCTCGCTGGTCGAAGCGTGGCAAGAAGTGCGGGTCCACCGCACGCGGGTACTGCTGTCCCTCATCGGCGTGGCGGTCGCCGTCTGTTCGCTCACGACCGTCGTCGCCCTGGGTGCGATCGTGCAGCAGGCGAATCAAGAGATGAGCGAGCGCTCCAGCGGTCGTCCCGCGAGCCTCAGCGTCTCGGCGTTCGGCACCGACGGCGAGATCGACCCGGCACGGATGGATACCGCGTGGGCCGAGGTCGTGAAGCGCTACGGCATCTCGTACGCCACGCGTGCCCAGCAGACGACGCAGCTGGTGCCCTTCGCCAGTGGGACGGTCCAGGTCGGCACGCAGGCGGTGGACCAGCCGTACGGCGAGATGCACCGCGTGCGGATGCTCGAGGGCGAGTGGTTCACCGCGGCGGATGCCGAGCAGCTCGCGCCGCGGCTCATCGTCAACGAGGTGTTCTGGGACCGCATGGGGCGGCCGGCGCTGTCGACCCATCCGGTCGTGGCACTGGGCGGGCAGGCCGTGCCCGGTGCCGCCTCGGGGATCGCCCCCGGCGGCACCCGGGCGGTCGTCGTGGGCGTCACCCCGTCCTCGACGTGGGAGACCGAGCCGTCGATGTTCATGCTCGCCGCACAGGCTCAGGCCGTTCAGGATGCCGCGATCGGCCGGAGCGGCACCGCCGCCGCGGCCGACTCCCCCTACGGCGGTGCGCCGCAGTCCCAGTACGAGATGTGGGTTCCGCCCGAGCTGGCCGAGCAGCTGACGACCCTCGTCACGCGCGACCTCACCGCCGCGCTCGGCGACGGAGCGCAAGTGAACGTCAACCGGCAGGACTGGGCGGCGTGGGGCGACGATCCGTTCCTGGTGACGAAGATGGTGGTGATCGGGATCGCTGTGCTCGTGCTGATGCTCGGTGCCCTGGGCCTGGTCAACATCGCCCTGGTCACGGTGAAGCAGCGGGTCCGCGAGATCGGCATCCGACGCAGCTTCGGAGCGACGGCGAGCCGGGTGTTCTTCGCCGTGATGATGGAGAGCGTCGTCGCGACGGTCGTCGCGGGCGCCGCCGGGGTGATGGCATCCATCCTCATCGTCCAGTCGCCGTGGCTGCGCGAGCTCATCGGCCAGGGCATGGTGAGCGACTTCCCCCCGTTCCCCGTCGATGCCGCCCTCACCGGCCTTGCCGCGGCCACGGCCGTCGGCGCGCTCGCGGGACTCCTGCCGGCGCTGGTCGCGGTGCGGGTGAAGGTGATCGACGCGATCCGGTACTGAGGGCGGACCGTCCGGCCGGAACCGGAGGCCGGCGACGTGGGCGACCGCAGTCGGCACAGCGGCGTCGGCCGACGCGCGGATCGCGCCACCGCTCAGACGAAGGCGGTGCTCAGACGAAGGCGTCGGCGGCGCGCTGGATCTCCGTCGCCCGCCCGAAGGGCGTCCCGCCCTCGACCCAGCGCAACAGTGCAGAGGATGAGAAGAGGTTCTCGGCCGCCATCAGCGCGGCACCGATCACGCCCTCCTGATGATCCAGTGAGGCGGAGCGGATCTCGAGGCTCCGCAGGACCGGCTCGGTGCACCGTTCGGCCACGATCGCACGCACGCGATCCACGAGCACATCACCGGCCCGCAAGACCCCGCCGCCGAGCACGACGATGCCCGGGTTCGTGAAGTTGACGAGGTTGGCCACCACGTCCGCCACGTGGTCTGCGCTGCGTGTGGTCAGCGCGGTGGCCACCGGATCCCCGGCCGTGACGGCCTCGCCGATGTCACCGAGCACGAGGTGTCCCCGTCGCGCATAGCGCTCCGCGAGGAAGGGGCTCTCGGCCCGACGCTCAGCGGCATCCAGAAGGAGCGCCCACCCTCCCGCGACGGCCTCGAGGCATCCCGTCCTGCCGCATCGGCAGGCGCGGGAGCGATCGCTCACGTGGATGTGGCCGATGTCGCCCGCCGCGCCCGTCTGACCGTGGATCAGGCGGCCGTGCGCGATCTGCCCCGCGCCGATGCCGGTACCGACCTTGATGAACAGCAGGTCACGCCCGCGAACGTCGTCGCCGCGGGTCCACTCGCCCAATGCCATGAGGTTGACGTCGTTGTCGACCCAGACGGGGGCGTCGAAGTGTTCGCGGAGCCAGTGGCGCGGCGCGAATCCGTCCCACCCCGGCATGATCGGCGGCAACGTCACGGTTCCCGTGGCGAACTCGACCGGCCCGGGGAGCCCCAGCGCAATGCCCCACGGACGCGTCACGCGGTGGCGACGGAGGAGGGCGTCGATGTGCGCGCGAACGCGATCCAACGTGGCGTGCGGACCGGCGTCGATCGCCCAGTCCTCGTGGGAGCTGTCCAGCAACCGTCCGTTCAGATCAGCGAGACCGACGGTGAACTCGGACGCACCCAGCAGCGCCGCGGCCACGACACCGGACCGGGCGCGGAAACGCACGATCCGCGCCTGCCGTCCCCCTCCAGAGGGAGCGAGCTCCCCCTCTTCGAGAAGACCGAGGTCGATCGCCTGGTCGACGCGCTGGGTGACGATCTTGCGGCTGAGACCCGTGGCATCCAGGAGTTCGGGTCGCGTCCGCGCGGTGCCCTCACGGATCGCACTGACCACGCTCACCAGGGGCGCGACGGCGATCTCGGGGCCCCCTGGCGGGCGCTGGCGCGGCAGACCCGGGCCACCCGCCCCGGTCGCGGAGAACGGCACCGTGATGCTCACTCGCGCGCTCCCTCGACTCGGTGACGGGTGGCCATGATCTCACGACTCAGCGTGCGGAGGTCTCTTCCCGGCGGAGGCGGATGTCCTCCTTGATCTGGGGCAGTCGCTTCTCGAGGCCGTACGTCGCGATGGCGATGACCTGCAGGGCCGCGATGACGGCGGGCAGCAGCAAGTAGATCCACATGATGCCGTTGACGACCTCGGGGGTGGGGTTCGCCGGGTCGTACGCGATAGCGGCGAGACCCCACGCGAGGGCCGCACCGCCGAGCGCGGCGCCGATCTTGGTGCTCATGCTGTACCCGGCGAAGAGCAGGCCTTCGTCGCGACGGCCACTGCGCCACTCCTGCTGTTCCACCGTGTCGGCCGTCAACGCGGGCGCGGCGACGAAACCGAAGCCGCCGAAGACGTTCAGAACGAAGAACACGATCGAGAACACCCAGACGTTGTCCTGCACGAAGAACAGCACGGTCGTCATGGCGATCGCGATGAGCAGACCCACGAGGATGCCACGCCGCTGACCGAGCAGACGGAGGAAGGGTGCCGTCAGCAACGAGCCCACGACGGCCGACAGCGAGAAGGCGAGGAGGATGATGGGGATCGCCCCGGGGTTCCCCAACACGTAGATGGCGTAGTAGATCGTGCCGCCGGTGATGACACCCAGACGGGTGAACGCCAGGACCGAGAACACGAAGACCGAGATCCACGGGCCGTTGCCCGCGAGCGCCTTGAGGGAGCGGCCGAGGTTGCCTCGGGCCCGAAGAACGGGCGTGAGCGGTACCCGCTCTTTCACCGAGGCCACGACGACCCAGAACAGCAGCATTCCGACGATCGCGTAGAGACCCACCGTGATCCCGAAACCCACGGGCGATGTGGGCGAGCCGCCGAACGCGATGATCAGGGGCTGCGTGAAGCTGGACACGATGATGATCCCGATGCCCACGCCGAACGAACGCCATCCGGCGAGCTTCATGCGGGCGCCGGAGTCGCGTGTGGTCATGGCCATCAGCGCCCCGTAGGGCACATTCACCACCGAGTAGGCGAGTCCGACCAGCAGGAAGGTCACGGCAGCCCACGCGATGGTGGGCACATCGTCGCCCCCGCCCGGGGTGAGGAAGGTGAGGAATGTCAGCGCCGCCAGTGCCGGGGCGCCGAAGATCAGGTAGGGACGCGCCCGACCCCAGCGGGTCGTGGTGCGGTCGAGCAGGATGCCGACCATCGGATCGAAGAACGCGTCCAGCACTCGCGCGACCAAGAGGATGACACCGGCGATGCCGGCGCTGATCAGGGCGACGTCCGTGTAGAAGAAGAGCAGGTAGCTGGAGATCGTGGTCCAGGTGAGGTTGGACGCGATGTCGCCCAACGCGAACGCGGCCTTCTCACGCGTGCGCACGGCCCGCGGGTTGTCGGGATCGCTCCGGTCCGTCACGGATCGGGGAATGCTCGTGCGCACAGCGGCGGTCGAAGCCAGCGTGGGGCCTTGCCTATCACTCATCGTCGAGTCCTTCGGTCAAATGGTCATCGTAGACGTGAGCATCTTGTGATCCCTAAGAACACAAGTCAACGCTCTCTGGGCTGATGGAGCGCATTAGCGACGCCTATGCGGGAATTTCCACCCCGGGCGTTACTTTTGTACTTGCCGCGCTTAAGTGGCCGTCACGTCTCGAACCCATGGAGGTTTCATGTCGTCCCTCTCGGATGCCGCGCCCGAACGCCGTCTCCCCGACTCCGCGGATGTCGTCATCGTCGGCAGCGGTCCCGCGGGGGCCGCCTACGCGCGGATCCTCAGCGAGACCTCCCCGGCCGCCCGGATCGTCATGATCGAGGTCGGTCCGATCGTCAGCGACCCTCCCGGATCCCATGTGAAGAACATCGCCGACAACGCCGAACGGGCCCGCGCACAGCGGGCCTCGGAGGGCCCGCGACCCCAGGACGACGCCGCGTCCACGAACACGATGGACGGCTACGCCAGCGACGCGGCGCGGCTGTGGCGACCGGGCACGTACCTCCTGGCATCCGGATACCGACAGCCGGGCGAGGACGGTCTGCCCGCCGCGGCCTTCTCGAGCAACGTCGGTGGCATGGCGGCGCACTGGACCGGCGCGTGCCCGCGCCCCGGGCAGAGCGAGCGCATCGACTTCCTCCCCGATCTCGACGAGCTGCTGGACGAGGGCGAGCGGCTGCTCGGTGTCAGCGCGACCGCGCTCGCCGGCGCTCCGCTCGCCGACGAGGTGCAGGCGCGCCTCGCCCGCGGTTTCGACGCCGATCGTCCCGCCGACCGTCACGTGCAGCCGATGCCGCTGGCGGTCCACCGCGCCGCCGAGGGGAACCTGGTGTGGTCGGGCGCGGATGTCGTCTTCGGCGAAGAGACCCGGGCGAACCCCCTCTTCACTCTTGTTCCGGAGGCTCTCGGCCGACGGGTGATCGTCGAGGACGGCGTCGTCCGCGGTATCGACGTCGAGGACCGCCGCTCCGGCGAGATCCACCGCCTCTCCTCCCCCGTGGTCGTGGTCGCGGCCGACAGCCTGCGGACGCCTCAGCTCCTCTTCGCCTCGGGAGTCACTCCTCCCGCGCTGGGGCGGTATCTCAACGACCAGCCGCAGATCGTGCACGCCGTGCGCCTGCGGGATGTCGAGGACGCCCCCACCGGATCGGCCGGGGACAGCGCCATCACCGCTCAAAGCGGAGTGTCGTGGGTACCGTTCACCGACGACTACCCCTACCACGGTCAGGTGATGCAGCTGGACGCCTCACCCGTTCCACTGGAGGGCGATGTCATCCCCGGCTCGATCGTCGGATTGGGGTGGTTCTGCGCCAAGGACCTGCAAGAGAGCGATCGCGTCGAGTTCTCCCCCGACGATGTCGACGAGTACGGCATGCCCGCGATGCGCATCCACTACACGCTCACCGAGCGTGATCACCGCACTCTCGCCGACGCCGCCGAGGCGATCATCGCCGCGGGCGAGCTCTTGGGCGACCCCGTCGGAGGCGACCCGATCACGTTCCCCCCGGGCGCGTCACTGCACTACCAGGGCACGGTCCGGATGGGCGCGGTCGACGACGGGACGAGCGTGTGCGACCCCCACAGCGAAGTGTGGGGAACCCGGGGGCTCTTCGTCGCCGGCAACGGCGTCATCCCCACCGCGACCGCCTGCAACCCCACGCTCACCGGGGTCGCGCTGGCCGTCGCCGGCGCACGGCGCATCGCGTTCACCCTCGACGCGCTCACCTCGAAGTAAAGGACCCGACCATGCTCGAAAGAGATCTCATCCAATCCATCGGCGTGCGCAACGTCACCGAGAACGGCGTCACGACCGGCTTCCAGTTCCGGCTCCGGATGCCGAACTACCGCGGCGTCTGGGGCAGCCTCATCGACGGAGTCGACGTGAGCGTCGGCAGCCTGTCGTGGGACCGCGAGGTGCCGCGATGGACCCTGCAGGGCCGAGACTTCACCATCGCCGAGCTGCGGATGTCGACCGATGTCCGCTGGCAGCTCGACGAGGCGGCGATCATCACCGTCCCTCATTCCGGAGGTCTCGCCGTCGGCGTGCACACCCTCGCCGTGGACATCGCGCTCCACGCCCCCTACATCCCGGCAGAGTTCCAGCCCTCGCTCTTCCACGCAGAACGAAAGGTCACGGTCGTCTCATGAGCACGCTCGAGTACGGTGTCTCCCTCTACAGCTACACCGGCGACATGAACACGGTGCTGACCCTCGAGGACGCGTTCGCCGAGATCGCCGATCTCGGTGCGACAGGCATCGAGATCCTCGGTGAGGGGAACATCTCGCACTACCCGACGCCCGAGACCGCGTGGATAGACCGCTGGCACGCTCTGTGTGCGCAGTACGGCCTCGAGCCGACGAACTACGGCTCGTGGATCGACTCCCGGATGTGGCGCCACCGCGACCTCACCGTCGACGAGGGGACCGACATGCTCGCGCGCGATCTGCGCCTGGCATCCACGCTCGGGTTCACCTCGGTGCGCCCCAAGATCGGCGTCGTGGCGATGGATCTGACCCCGCACCCGATCTGGACCGGGGTCATCGAGCGCAATCTCGACCTCGCCGCAGAGCTCGACATCGTCATCTGCCCCGAGATCCACGCGCCGACCCCGATCCGCCACCCCGTCGTGGAGGAGTACGTGCGGTTCATCCAGCACACCGGGAGCGCGCACTTCCGCCTGCTGATCGACACGGGGATCTTCCAACGCGCCGTCTCGACCGCCCATCAGGACGGACTGAGCGACGAGGCGCAAGAAGAGGGATGGCGCAAACCCCTCGCCCTGCCGATGAGCGACCTCGTGGAGGTTCTGCCCTACACGCACTTCATCCAGACGAAGTTCTTCGACATCGACGATGCGCTCGTAGACCAGCAGATCCCGTGGGAGGAGATCCTCCGAACCCTCATCGAGAACGGCTGGAGCGGATACCTTTCCAGCGAGTACGAGGGCGAACGCAGCCCCTACCGGTCGATCGAGCAGGTGAGACGCCAGCACGCGCTCCTGCGCCGCGCCGAAGCTCGGATCCGTGGCTGAGGACAGAGCGGTGCGCGTCGGGATCATCGGCGGCGGCTTCATGGCCGCGGTGCACAGCCGTGCGGCACGGGCCGCCGGGGCCGATCTCGTAGCCGTGGCGTCCTCCTCCCCCGAACGCGGACGCGCCGCCGCGACAGCGCTGGGTGCCCGCCGGCCGGTCGACGACGCGGATGCGCTCATCGCCGATCCCGAAATCGACGTCGTCCACATCTGCACGCCGAACGACTCGCACGAGAGGCTCGCCCTCCGTGCTCTGGATGCCGGGAAGCACGTCGTGTGCGAGAAGCCCCTCGCGCTCTCCGGCCCCGCCGCCGCCGGCCTGGCGGCCCGCGCCGCATCTGCGGGCCGCGTGGCCACCGTGCCCTTCGTGTACCGCTTCCACCCGATGGTCCGCGAAGCGCGGGCGCTCACGGCATCCGGATCGATCGGACGCGTGCTGCACGTCGACGGTCGCTACCTCCAGGACTGGCTCCTGGGAGCCGACGACGTCGACTGGCGCGTCGACGCGAGTGCGGGTGGACGCTCGCGGGCCTTCGCCGACATCGGATCACACGTGGTCGATCTGCTCGAGTTCGTCACGGGCGACCGCATCGTGGCGCTGACCGCGATCACCTCGGTGGCCCACGCCGCCCGAGGTGGGCGCCCCGTCGCGACCGAGGACATGGTGCACGTGCTCGTGCGTCTGGCATCCGGATGCCACGGGTCGCTGACCGTATCGCAGGTCGCGGCGGGACGGAAGAACGCCCTGCGCCTGGAACTGTACGGCAGCGACGCGAGCATCGGCTTCGATCAGGAGCACCCCGACCGGCTCCTGCTCGGCCGACGCGCGCACACGGCCGTCGTCTCGCGCGACCCGGCTGCGCTGAGCGCGGATGCGGCCCGCCTCTCGATCGTGCCGGCCGGGCACCCCATGGGCTATCAAGATGCCTTCACGGCATTCGTCCGCGACACGTACGACGGAGTGATCACCGGCTCCCTGCGCCCCGAGGTGCCGACCTTCGCGGACGGAGCTCGCGCCGCGCTCCTGACCGACCTCGTGCTCGATTCCGCCGCCGCGGGCGAGTGGGTCGACGTCCCGTCCGCCGTGCCCGCCTGATCCCCTTTCTCTCTCGCCGTCAACGAAGACAGGAGAACACCGCAATGTCATCCACCTCCGAAGGCCGTTCGCCGGTCGTCGTCATCGGATCCGGGCCAGCCGGAATGGCGACGGCCCTCGCCCTGCACAAGGTCGGGCACACGCCCATCGTGCTGGAGCGGTATCGCGAGGCGCGCCCCGCGGGCAACATCTTGAACCTGTGGCCGCCGCCCATCAAGGCGCTGCGTGAGATGGGCGTCGACATCACCGACCTCGGGGCTCCCTGCCACACCACGTTCCGGGGTGTCCACGGCAACGTCCGGGCGGACGTCCGAATCCCCGACGATGTCGTGCGCGACTACGGCGGCGGCTTCATCGGCCTGCTGCGGCCCGAGCTCTACCGCCGCATGCTCGCGGCCATGCCCGCCGACGTGATCCGGTTCGGCACGACGGTCGTCTCGCTCGAAGACCGCGGGGACGACGTGCGCGTGACTCTCGGGGACGGCGAGGTCATCGATGCCGGCGTCGTCGTGGGTGCCGACGGCATCGACTCCATGGTGCGCACGCACCTGTGGGGCGCGAGCGACAAGCGCGAGCACCGGCTGCAGATCGTCGGCGGCTACACGTTCGCCGACGTGCCCGGCGCCGAGCGCAACGAGGTCGTGCTCCGCCACGACCGGACGGTCCAGGGAACCTATTCGTCGATCCGAGACGGCGGACGCGACGGGTTCCAGTGGTGGGTGCTGCAAGCGTGGGACCCGAAGGCCCCTGCGCCGGCCGACCTCCGCGCGCACGCGCTCGGACTCGCGCGGCGCTTCCCCGGACCGCTCGCCGGCCTCGTCGAGGCGACCGCCGACGACGCGTGCCAGCGGTGGATGATCCGCGATCGCAAGCCGATCCCCCGCTGGTCGCTCGGCCGCATCACTCTCGCGGGTGATGCCGCCCACGCGACGTCGCCCTACGCGGCATACGGCGCCGGGATGTCGATCGGCGACGGCTACACGATCGGTCAAGAACTCGCCGGCCTCGACCTCACCGACACCGCCGGCGTGCACGCGGCGCTTTCTCGCTACGACGACCGCCGTGTCGCGCACACCACCGCCCAGGTGCAGCAGGCGTACGTTCTCGGACAGGTGTTCCACCACGCCCCGGCACCGCTCCGCCCGCTTCGGGACTTCGTGCTCGACCACACGCCGCTGCTGCAGAAGCAGGTGGGCGAGCGCACTCCCGGCGAGATCGTCGCGCAGCTGGCCGAGATGGGCGACGGCCTGCGCGGCCGGGCGTGAGACCCGCCCGCGGCGCGGCGTCTTCGCTCGGGACCCGGCGCGGTGGTGTCCTCACGCGCGCCGGGTCCACGATCGGTTTCAGACCGCCGAGCTCCCCCGCATGGCCGCGACCTCGCGGCCGTAGATCACGGCCTCGCCTTCGGCCTTGAGCTTGAGCGCCGCAGCGGCATCCGAGAACGCATCCAGCGCCGGGTTCACACCGACGAGCGTGAACGGACGCTCGACGACGCGCAGGTCCAGCCCCCAGACGTCTTCGAGCACCCGACGGAGCCACCCGGTGGAGTGATCCCAGCCCTCCTTCGGCGTCCCGGGCGCGTAGTTGCCACCGAGCACCGTGACCAGCGTCGCGGGCTTTCCGCGCAGCGCCGTGCCCTGCGGGTCGATGCGAGGGTCGGTGTACGCCAGATCGAACCACGTCTTGAAGTGCTGAGAGACGCCGTAGTTGTACAGCGGAACCGCGAACAGCAGCGCGTCGGCGACGGTGAGTTCGTCGGCGAACGTCGTCGCGAGCGCCTGGGCCTCGCGCTGACGGTCGGTGCGCTCACCCTCCCCCACGAAGTTCGCCGTGACGGCATCCGCCCACGCGGTGGCGGGCACCGGCTCGACCGCGAGGTCGCGCCGAGTGACGGTGGAGTCGGGGTGGGCGGCGACCCACTCCTGCTCGACGAGGTCGGCGAGCGACCGGCTGGCGCTCGAGGCGGGGAGGATGCTGGCATCCAGGCGGAACAGGGACATGCGGCTCCAATCAGGAAACGAGAGTCGCTCTGTAAATAAGAGCGACTAGCGCGACTGTAGCACGCGTACCATGGAGTGATGCCCGAGACGAATCCGGATGCCGAGCATGGCGCCTGCGACGCCGCGGTGACGCTCGCCTTCTCGGTGCTCGGCAAACGCTGGAACGGCATGATCCTGTCGTCGCTCGGCGCCGGCGCCACGACCTTCGTCGGACTCCGGAGGGCGGTGACCGGCATCAGCGACGCCGTCCTCTCGGACCGCCTGGCCGAACTGGCCGGGGCGGGGCTCGCGGTCCGCACGGTGGACGCCGGGCCGCCCGTATCGGTGTCCTACGAACTCACGGATGCCGGGCACCGACTCTTGCCCCTCCTGGATCAGCTCGGAGCGTGGGCGAGCGAGAACCTCGTGCCACCGGTACCATCGCGCCCCTGAGTCCGCCCTACCGGACCGAATGCCGCGGTTCCCCTCCGTCTTTCGGGGTGCGCTGTCGGTGCGCTGACGAATCGGCCGGGTCCTGTCCCGAGAACGCAATATCCGATCCGGGGCTGGGATCACCCTCGATCGCTGGATAGGTTCGAAAAGTGACCGACAATTCGCGCGAGGTACCACCGACGTCCGTGTTGCCCGAAGCCGTCGCCCCACCGACAGCGGCCGATTCGCTGCCCGCGATGCAGCTGGACGGTCTCGTCAAACGCTTCGGCGAGAAGACGGCCGTGGCCGGCCTCGATCTGACCGTCCCTGCGGGATCGTTCTACGGTCTCGTCGGGCCGAACGGCGCGGGCAAGACGACGACCCTGTCGATGGCGACCGGGCTCCTGCGTCCGGATGCCGGCACGGCGCAGATCCACGGGGTCGACGTGTGGGCCCACCCGGTCGAGGCGAAGAAGCTCATCGGCAACCTCGCCGACGGGGTACGCCTGTTCGATCGGCTCACGGGCGAGCAGCTCGTCACGTACACCGGCATGATGTTCGGACTCCCGCGCGACGAGGTCGCCGCACGAACCGGAGATCTCCTGCGCATCATGGATCTCGGCGAGGCCGCAGGAACGCCCGTCGTCGACTACTCCGCGGGGATGACGAAGAAGGTCGCCCTCGCGTGCGCTCTCGTCCACGCGCCGCGCCTCCTCGTCCTCGACGAGCCGTTCGAGTCGGTCGACCCGGTCTCCGCCGCCAACATCGAGGACATCCTCCGCGGCTACACCGCCTCGGGCGGCACGGTCATCGTCTCGAGCCATTCGATGGACCTGGTCCAGCGCATGTGCGACCACGTCGCGATCATCGCGCAGGGCCGCCTTCTGGCATCCGGGACCGTCGACGAGGTGCGCGGCCCCCAGACGCTGCAGGACCGGTTCGTGGATCTCGTCGGCGGCCGGCACCACTCGGAGGGGCCGCAGTGGTTGCGACAGTCCTGAAGATCCGGTTCCGCGTCCTGGGCAACGCCCTCGCGCGGAGCCCGATGCAGCTCGTCGGCTTCATCTTCGGTCTCCTCGGTGCGGTGTGGATGCTGGTGCTGGCCGGGGTGGCGCTGTTCTTCGTCGGCGCGCTCGACTTCGACATCGCGCGCGCCGCCGTGACCGCGGCGGGCGCCGTCTTGACCCTCGGATGGGTCGTGGGGCCGGTGTTCGCCGCCGGCATCGACACGACCCTCGATCCGGCCAAGCTCGCGCCATTCCCGATGACGACGCGCCAGATGATGATCGCCATCACCGCCGGTGGACTCACGGGTGTCCCCGGTATCGCCACGACGCTCGGAGCGCTCGCGACGTTCCTCGTGTGGGCTCGCGAACCCGTCGCCGCGATCGCCGCGGTCGTGTGCGTGCCCCTCGGCGTGCTCATCTGCGTCGTCGCCTCGCGCGCCGTCGCAGCACTCGCCGGCGGATTCGGCGGCGGGCGACGCACACGCGAGGTCATCGGACTCGTCGGCTTCACGCTGCTGATCTTCGCCAGCCCGTTGTTCATCGGGATCACGAACGGCGTGATCGCCATGAGTGGCCAGGGCGCGCAGCTGCAGACCATCACCACCGCCATCTCGTGGACCCCGATCGGCGCAGTGTGGGCGGTGCCGGGCGACCTCGCCACCGGATCGTGGCTCCCCGCGCTCGCGAAGTTCGCCATCGCCGTCGCCACGTTCGCGGCGCTGTGGGTGCTGTGGCAGCGGAGCCTCGCGGCCTCGGTCGTCGCTCCCCCGGCCCGCTCCCGCGCTCGCCGCAGCGCCGGCTCGCTCGGCTGGTTCGGTCGGATGCCGTCCACCCCCGCCGGCGCAACGTGGGCGCGCTCGCTGACCTCGTGGACGCGTGACATGCGCTATCTGCGGCAGTTGATCCTGCTCCCGTTCGCCCCGGTGATCGTGCTCATCTACTCGGGCGGCGACACCACCGGGCCGTTCTTCGCGCTCTCGGGTCTGCTGGCGGCCTTCTTCGCCGGGACGCTCCCCTACACCGACGTCTCGTACGACGGCACCGCCTTCGCGACCGTGATGCAGACCGGCATCCGGGGGCGCGCCGATCGCCTGGGCAGGATGGTCGGCGCCGCGAGCATCGGCATCCCGCTGGTCGTGCTCGCCGACGCCGTGACGATCGCGATCGCCGGACGCTGGGATCTGTTCCCCGCCGTCCTCGGGGCCTCGCTGGGCGTCGTGCTGGTGGGCTACGGCGTGAGCGCGGTCAGCTCGGCCATCCTCGTCATCCCGACGCCCGCGCCGGGCGACTCACCGTTCAAGCGGGTTCCGGGGACGTCCTTCGTGATGACACTGTTGTTCTTCCTGTGCTGGATCCTCGCCGCGATCATCGCCGTGCCTGCCGTCATCCCGGCAGCCATGGCCGCGTTCGGCGGATCGAGCGTGGCCGGATGGCTTGCGCTGGCGATCGGCCCGCTGTGGGGCGTTCTCGTCTTCACGGCCGGGGTGCTCGTGGGTGGCCGGCGCTTCGACGCCGGCGCGCCCGCGCTACTGGCACAGCTGCGCTCGTTCAAGGGAGCGTGACCCGGGCGATCGGCGGCCGGGAACGACGAAGCGGCGCACCCCGTGTGGGTGCGCCGCTTCGTTGTAATGGTGGACCTGAGGGGATTCGAACCCCTGACCTCCTCGATGCGAACGAGGCGCGCTACCAACTGCGCCACAGGCCCGGAAACCTCGACAACACTATCACGCAACGTTCGCCGCTCCTGACCTGGGCGGACACCCGGGCGTGCCGTGCGGACGAGCGTTACTGCCCCGACGCGCGGCGCTCGAGCAGACGGCGCACGTGGTCTTCGATCTCGGTGTCGTCGACGTAGCCCATCGCGGCGTAGGGCGACGGTGCGGGACGGGATGCCGCCGGGCGCGCGGTCTCGATCGGCGTGGGAGCCTCGGTGGCTGCGATGTCGCGGGCGACCTGTTCGCGTGCCGCGGCGCGCAACGCCTCGCGGGCCAGCTGCTCGTCGACGACTGCGGCGGCGCGGGAACCGGCCGAGGCGACCAGCGGGCGCGGGAGCTCGCGCGGAGTCCAGGTCGGTCGAGGCGCGGGGGCCGCAGCCACGAAGTCCTGCACCTCGGCGGCCGGGCGGACGGCATCCGCCTCGATCGGACGCGCGACGGCGCGAGCCGCGACGCGCGACAGGCGCTGCAGCACGGTGAGAGAGAGAAGGACGGCCACGCCCCCGATCGCAAGCAGCACGGGCGCGGCACCGAAGAACACCTGGATGCCACCCGCTACGGCCGCCACCAGACCGAGGGCCGCGAACGACGTCGTCGCCAGACGGAACCGACGCCGCGCACGCGCACGGCGCAGTTCGGGCCGAGCCACGGCGACCGCACGTTCGGCGTGCGCGCGTTCGACAGCGGCGGCCCGTTCGGCGCGCGCCTTCTCCAGCGCCGCGGCCCTCTCGGCCTTGGCCACCTCGACGGCGGCAGCACGCTCTGCGCGAGCGAGCTCGAGGGCGGCGGCGCGCTGCTCCTTGACAAGGTCGCGGTCGCGGGCGGCTTCCAGGCGAGCCACGTCGAGACGGGCCTTGGCTTCGGCCAATTCGGTCTGGGCCTGGTGCGCCTGCACCTGACGCGCGATCTTCTGCTGCTGGTGCGCCGTACGCGCCGTGAGTTCCAGACGCACTTCGCGGGGGGTCTCGGCGGTCTCGGCCAGGACGCGCAGCGCCTGGTTGAGCCGCACGGCGTTGCGCTCGGCGGAGGTGAAGCGGTGACGGCTCTGCCACGAGGGCAGCAAGTACACCAACCACAGCGCGACCGCGACGAAGACGATCACCCCGCCGCCGAGAACCTGTCCACCCATGGCACCACGGTAGGTCACGCCGAGGTCACACCTCGGCATCCCCCCGCGTGTCGCGCCCTCTGATATGGAGGTCGCGAGACGTCATTCAGCCGACGATTCGCCCGCAGCCTGCAGCCGACACGTCAGCGGGATGCAGTCTCGGCGTAACCCTCGCCCGCAGAACACCCGCAACGCCGGGGCGCGCCCGCGCTACAACCGGTCGGCCGGCGGCACGCGCGCGGCATCCGGAGGGACCTGACCCCGCTCCCAGCGGTCGAGGACGCCGTACGGCACCTCTTCGCGCACGAGCGCGAACGCGTAGTGGTCACGCCAGTCGCCGTCGATGTGGATGTAGCGGCGACGCAGACCCTCGTAGCGGAAGCCCAGCTTCTCGACCACTCGCAGGCTGGCATGGTTCTCGGGCCTGATGCAGATCTCGACGCGGTGCAGGTTCAGCGCGGTGAAGCAGACGTCGGTGGCCATCGCGACGCCGATCGTCGTGATGTTCCGACCGGCGAAGCCCTCGGCGACCCAGTACCCGATCGTCGCGGACGCCAGCGACCCGCGCGAGACACCCCAGACGTTCAACTGCCCGGCGACCTCGTCGGCCCACTCCATGACGAAGGGGACGCCGACGCCGTCGCGGTACTGCTGGAGCAGACGCCGGATCCCCAGGCGCATGTCGAAGGACACGGGGCCGTCGGGGCTCGTCGCCTCCCACGGCCGCAACCATGACCGGTTGTCGATCAGCTGCTGCTGGAGAACGCGCGCGTCACGATTGCGGATGAGTCGGATCGACACCTCACCGTGCCGTCGTGGGACGGAGAGATCCATGGCATCCCGTCGGGTCACAGACCCGCCGCGAACTCCTTGAACCAGGGGCGGAGCGCGGGGCCGAGATCTTCGCGGTCGGACGCGAGCTGCACGATGGCCTTGATGTAGTCCACCCGGTCACCGGTGTCGTAGCGACGTCCGCGGAACACGACGCCGTACACACCGCCACCGTCGCCGCCGCCGTTCGCGAGCTCCTCGAGCGCGTCGGTCAGCTGGATCTCGCCGCCCTTGCCGGGTTCGGTGTGCTCCAGGATGCCGAACACGTCGGGACCCAGCACGTAGCGGCCGATGATGGCGAGGTTCGAGGGCGCGTCCTCGGCCTTGGGCTTCTCGACGAGCTTCGTGACCTTGACCACGCCCTCGTCTTCGGTCGGCTCGACCGCAGCGACACCGTAGAGGTGGATGTGCTCGGGGTCGACCTCCATGAGGGCGATGATCGTGGCGCTGCGCTTGTCGTACTCGTCCATCATCCGGGTGAGGAGCGGGTCGCGCTCGTCGATGAGGTCGTCGCCGAGGAGCACGGCGAAGGGGTGGTCGCCGACGTGGCTGCGCGCGCGGAGCACTGCGTGACCGAGACCCTTCGGCTCGCCCTGGCGGACCATGTGCACGTCGGCGAGGTCGGACGAGTGCTCGACCTTGGCGAGCTTGTCGTGGTCGCCCTTCTCACGCAGCTTCGTCTCGAGCTCGGGCATCGAGTCGAAATGGTTCGCGATGTTGTTCTTGTTGCGGCCGATGATGATCAGGACGTCCTGGATCCCGGCCGCGGTCGCCTCCTCGACGACGTACTGGATCGCGGGCTTGTCGACGACCGGCAGCATCTCTTTGGGCATGGCCTTGGTGGCCGGAAGGAAGCGAGTACCGAGTCCTGCGGCCGGAATGACGGCCTTGAAGGGCTTATGAGGCATGCGCATACCCTACTGGTGTCATGCAACCCCGCTGTTACCGATTGCGCACGTCGCGATCATTCGCCCACGTACACTGACTGCATGCCCGACAGCATCGAGCAGGCCAAACGCGCGCTACGCGCCGACCTGCGCGAACGACGCCAGAACGTCTCGGCGCCCGGGCGCGAGGTCGCCGAGGCCGGTGTGAAGGCCCAGCTCGACGCGCTCGTCGATCGCCTCGGTGCCCGAAGCATCTCCTGCTTCCTCTCCACGACCACCGAGCCCGGCACGCACACCTTCGTCGAAGACGCGGTGGCTCGCGGCATCCGGGTCCTCCTTCCCATCACGCGCGACGACGGCCTGCTGGACTGGACGGTCGCGACACCGGATGCCGAGATCGCTGAAGGCCTCTTCGGACTCCCCGAGCCCGTGGGCGACGTGCTCGGCCCGATCGCCGTCAACGACGTGGACCTGCTCGTCATCCCCGCGGCCGCCGTCGACCGCCGCGGGATGCGACTGGGCTGGGGCCGCGGCTACTTCGACAAGACCATCGGATCGATGGAGAAATGCCCGCCCGTCTACGCCGTCATCTTCGACTCCGAGTTCGTCGACGAGGTCCCGCGCGACGTGCACGACCAGCCCGTCTCGGGCATCGTGACCCCCACGCGCACCGTCGCCATCGACGGCTCAGCCGCCTGAACACCCGAAGGAACCCGAATGCCCACCTACGCCTACGCCTGCAAGCAGTGCGGTCACCGTTTCGACGCGGTGCAGTCCTTCTCGGACGCCGCCCTCACCGAGTGCCCCGAGTGCGGCGGCGAGCTCCGCAAGCAGTACGGCTCCATCGGTGTGACCTTCAACGGCTCGGGGTTCTACCGCACCGACTCTCGCGGATCGAATGGGGCGTCCTCCGGCGCGGCATCCGAGTCGACCGGCGGATCTTCGACATCATCGACTTCGGAATCGACGAAGACCGCGTCCGCCCCCGCATCCTGACTCTCGCGCGACGCGGCAGAACGGGAGCCACGTCATGATCCAAGGTTTCAAGGAGTTCATCCTCCGCGGCAATGTCATCGATCTCGCGGTCGCGGTGGTCATCGGAGCGGCCTTCACCGCGGTGGTCAACGCCATCGTCAGCGCGGTCATCAATCCGCTGATCGAAGTGTTCTATGTGGCCAACGAGAACGGCGAGTTCGGTCCGAGCATCACGGGGATCTACGGCCAGACGGTCACGTTCCCGCTCGGGACGCTCCTGAGCGCGGTCATCAGCTTCCTCGCGGTCGCCCTGGTGGTCTACTTCGTCTTCGTCTTCCCGATGAACCGGTGGAAGGCCCGCGCCGCGGCCCGCGCCGGCGTCGTCGAGCAGACCGAGGAGCCGAAGCTCCCCACCGAGCAGGAGCTGCTCGTGCAGATCCGCGATCTGCTGGAGCGTCAGCCCCGCGCCTGACCACGGCCTGCACGGGCCGCACGGCATCCATAAACGCGATCCGTGTCCAGAAACGCTCTCTCTTCGCGTTTCTCGACACGGATCGCGTTTCTCGTGGCGCCCGGAGCGACGGCGCCGCGGGCTCGAAAGCCAGACCCCGGCTCAGTAGTGCGGCGGGACGTCGCGCAGCAGTTGCGCGTCATTCGGCCCGGATGCCACGGGCCCGGCCGTTTCCCCCCGCGAGGGGTCGTCCGCCGGCGCGGGCTCCGCGCTGGTCCCGGGCGCCGCGAGCAAGCGTGCACGCCGGGCTCCCGGCATCCGGACGATGGGTTGCCGCACCTCGTCGGCGTGGGCTGACGCCTCGGCATCCTCCGCCACGCCGCTCACCCGGGGAGGTCGAGGGGCTCGGTGGTGGTGCCGGGGGTCGCCGCGTCGTCGGGCGCGACGCCGAGCAGCTCCGCGATCCGGGATGCCACGCCCGCGGGGTCGCTGTAGAGATCGAAGGCGTGCACGCGCACGTAGTGCCAGCCCAGGCGGCGCAGGATCTGCGGCCGAAGGCGCAGCGTCTCGCGCAACGACTCGCCGATCGTCTCGGGGTCGCTCTCGGCCACGACCGCCTTGCCGCCCGACCGGGCCACGAGCGGGAGGAGTCCGCGGTAGTCGAGGTCGACCTCGACTCCCAACCGGCGCAGCTCCCGCGCCAGAGCGCGGGTCAGCGGGTCGGCGAGTTCTTCGAGCCGCGAGTCGCGGCCCCGGCCGGCGAGGTTGCCGAGGATGCCCATGAGGGTCGCCGCGCCGTGTTCGAGACGGCCGTCGTCGAAGGCCGACGGGCGGATCGACGACACGATCACCATCGAACGTCGCGCGCGGGTCATGCCGACCGTGAGCAGACGCTCGCCGTCGGGGGTCGAAAGATCGCCGAAGTCGCTGAGCACGCGCCCGTGGCGGGTGAGCCCGAACCCGAGCGAGAAGACCACGCGGTCGCGGCTCTCGGCCACGGACTCCTCGAGGGTGAGGACGGCGAAGGGCTCCGCGGCATCCCGCGCGACGAACGCCGCCACGTCGGAGCGGCCCGCGAGTGCGGCCTCGACGGCGGCCCGCACGCGCTCGGCGTGCTTGCGGCTGGCCGTGACGACCATGAGCGACTCGGCGGCGCGGTTCACGGCGTGCTCGACGACGAGGGTGACCACGCGCGCCACCTCGGCATCCGGACTCTCGACGGCACCGCTGACCGGATCGGGGGCGCCGACGCCGTTCTCGACGTAATCGACACTCAGGCTGCCGCGGCCGAGGTACGACCCGGCCCAGGGCAGCGACACGATCTCGCCGCCGTAGAACGCGTCGTTCACGAGCTGCGCGAGGTCCTCGCCGCCGGCGCGGTAGCTGCGGGTGAGCGTCTCGACCGGGAGGAGTTCGGCGATGCGCTCGAACACCGACACCTCGTCGAAGGGGACGTCATCGGCTTCGTCGTCGGCGAGCGGCCTCAGGGTCGCGCTCACCCGGAACGGCGTCGGCTTCTGAACCACCGGGTCGCCGAACAGCACGACCTGGCGTGCTCGGCGGAGAGCAGGCGCCGCTTCGGCCAGGCACAGCGCTGCGGCGTCGGCGATGACGACGACATCGAACGCGAGATCGCTCGGGACGTCGGGCACTTCGTACGGCGAGGCCAGCCACACCGGCGCGAGGGTGCGCAACAGCGTGGGCGCGGCATCCGAGATCTCTTGCGCGGTGTGCAGGCCGTCCTTCAGCGCGGTCTTCAGCGCCGCAGCTTCGTCGGGGTGGTCCACGATGCCGATGCGCCACTGCGTGGCGAGCTGGGCCGCGAGCAGCGGACCCGCGGCGGCGGCGTGCGCCTCGTCGACGAGGCGGAAGTCCCGTTCGAGACGGTCCACGACGCTGGTGTTGGCTCCGAGGAGCGCCCGGTCGGTGCGCAGCAGATGCTCGAGGGCGGACTGCCACCAGGCGAACTCCAGCTCGTCGCCCACGCGGTCCTCGGGGACGTGCCGCACCGACAGCTCGACCAGGAGCTGTTCGAGCCCGAGGCGCGCGAGCTCGCCGCGCAACTGCGCGCGCTCGACGAGGTTGTCGAAGAACGTCGACTCGGCGGCCAGCCCCGCGAGAGTGCGCACGAGCACCTGGACCGGCAAGGTCGCCAACCGCTCCGAGCCCTGACGGCCGAGGATGTGGTCGAGCTCCCCCAGCAGAGCATCGGTCCGCTGCCAGGCGACGTGGACGTCGGCGAGCCCGAGCGGAACCTCGGGGGTGACGCCCGCCTCCACCACACGCTGCCATTCGGTGCGCTGCTGCTGGATGCGGACGAGCGCTTCGTACATGTCGGGGACGTGCACGCCGGGCCGTACGTATTCCTTCGACAGCCGACGCAGACGCCGACGGTTCGGACCGCTCATCGCCGACGAGTCCCGGCGCGGTGAATGCGCGTCGATGAGTTCGCCGAGCGGACGCTCGAACACCGTGGGGCTGAAGCGGTCGAGCGACTCGCGGATGCCCTGCAGGAGCTTCAGGTACGCGCCCAGCTCGGACACCGTCTGGAACGGGCGCATGCGCGTCTGGGCGATGAGCTCGTAGCCGCGCTCGAGCAGTCGCGGAACGTCCTGGGCATGGAGCTTCCCCGCCAGGTCGTGCGCCGCACGGGCGTCCTCGGTGCGGGTGAAGCTCACGCCGTACCAGGGCGAGTCGTCGGGACCGAAACGGAATTCGCCCAGACGCGCGGCTGTCGCCAGTGCCTTGGCCGCCGCGTCGCGACGCCCGGCGAGGCGCTCCAGCGTCGCGAGATCGAATCGCGCCGACGTCGAGGGCGCCGGGGAGACGGATGCCAGCGCCGTCAGTGCCCGCAGGACGTCGAGAGCCGAGACCCCCAGCGCGAGATGCGGCTCGGTGACGGCCGAACGGTAATCGCGCAGGACGGTCCGCAGCCGCACGAGCGCATCGTCGATCTCGGAGACCTTGGGCTGTTCGGTCTTCTCGTTCCGGCCGATCGCGCGGATGAGGTCGCGACGGACGTGAGTCGGTGAGACGGCGAGCCCGGTCAGACCGACGCCGGCCAGGCGATGACGGATGCCGTCGAGGGTGGACCGCCGCGCACTCACGACGAGGACGCGCTTGCCCGCATGGACGCTCTGCCCGATCGCGTTGATCACCGTCTGCGTGCCGCCCGTGCCGGGGAGGGTGTGCACGGCGAGGGAGTGCCCGGCGGAGATGCGGGCCAGGACGCGCTCCTGCTCGGCGTCGGCGTCCAGAAGCAGGGTGTCGGCGGCGGGCGCGCGCTCGTCCGGGCTCGAGACGACCGGGTCGGCGCGGCGGACGGTGATGCGGGCGCGGTCGTCGGGGTGCCCGGCGAGCGCGTTCAGCAGCGGATCGTCGAGGTGCTGCGTGTCGCGCGCCATGCCCGATCCGACGTCGGCGAACGACGAGATGATCAGGCGCGGGTGCACCACGAAGGTGGGCACGTGCGTGGTGAGTCGGCGCAGGTGGTCGATCACCGGCTGCGGCTTGAACACGCCCTGGTCGTACGCCAGGCCCGCGAGAGCGGTGCTGTCGATCGGGATGCCGAGGTGCGTTCGGAACGCGCGGGCCAGTTCGGGGTTCATGATGAACGCGCCGTGGAGCTTGAGTTCGAAGTCGCCGTTGTGGCGTCGGATGGCGAGCGGGCGCAGCAGCACCGGAGCCGACCACTCGACTCCCCCGATCTTCCACGCCGCCAGCCCGACCGCCAGGTGCACCGGCTCGAGCCCCCGCGCGGTGCGCAGTTCGACGTTCTTGGCGGTGATGCGCTCGGCCGCGATCCGTGCGGTGCGCAGTGCCACCTCGTCGCGGAAGAGGTTGGAGAGGAGAGTCGCCCGGCCGGTGATGAACTGCGGGAGCGAGCCCGGGTGGGCCTTGGTGATGTCGATGCCGGCGTCGAGGGCATCGTCGAAACGCAGGAGCGTCGAGCGCCCGCCGAGCGCCGCCGCCTCGGAACGGATGCGATCGCGTTCGGGGTCGGCGACGTGACGAACCACGATGCCGGGCTCCGACAGTCGCAGCTCGCCCGGATCGATCGACGTCGGAACGTCGCCTTCGGCGCCCGTCACGACGCCGTCCTCAGCTCGCCACACACCTGCCAGACTAAGCGGGGCACCCTGGGAAGGCATGCAGTGAGCCCGAGTTTCGCGGTATTGCACGACACGCCGCGCCGATCGGCTCTTCCTCCCGAGCGGGCGAATCTCGTCGGGCGTCCACAGATCGGCTCTGGCGCCGAGCGGGGCACAACGCGCGTGAAGAGGATGACGGGATGAGCACAGCGACCAGCACCGTGTACGACGGCCCCTTCGCCCCGATCCTGCTGACCTTCGTCGACGACGCCCTCGTGCACGTCGACGTGGCCCACGACGGGCTCGACATCGCACGCGCGACGATCGCGCAACGCCTGGGGGTGATGCCCGAGCCCGACACCGGCGCGCCCCACGGAGCGCTCGCACAATTGGACGAGTACTTCGCCGGGCACCGGCGGACCTTCGAGATCCCGTTGGACTGGCGATTCGTGGACGGTTTCCCGCGGGCGGCCCTCGAGGCCACGAGACGCATCCCCTACGGCGAAGTCGCCTCGTACGGAGAGGTGGCGATCATGGCCGGCTCCCCCGGTGCCGCCCGCGCGGTGGGGACGGCGTGCGCCCGGACGCCGTTCTCGATCGTCGTGCCGGTGCATCGGGTCGTGCGCGCCGACGGCTCGATCGGGGAGTACGGCGGCCATCCCGAGGTCAAGCACTTCCTGCTCGACCTCGAGAACGGCGTCGCCGGGGCGGATCGGCTGCGCGCCCCCGCGTGAGCCACGACCCGGCGCGCGCGTGGGCTCCGGGTCGGCAACGCGCCCGTCGCCCGGCCCGGGCGGAAGCCGGACCGGGCGACGCTGCGCGGATCAGTGACTCGAGGCCTTCTCGGCGCCGAACCCGGTGAGGGATCGCACGTCCATCTCGGCGGCCTTGCGCGGGTCCTCCTTGCGACTCGACGTGATCGACCCCAACCATCCGAGCAGGAAGCCCAGCGGGATCGACACGATGCCGGGGTTGTTCAACGGCCAGATCGCCACGCCCGTGTTCGCGAACACGCTCGTGGGTCCGCCCCAGAACACCGGGGAGAGCAGGATCAGGACGAGGGCCGACCCGAGTCCGCCGTACATGCTCCACACCGCACCGCGCGTGCTGAAGCGACGCCAGAAGAGCGAGTACAGAATCGTCGGCAGGTTCGCCGACGCGGCGACCGCGAACGCCAGCGCCACCAGGAACGCGACGTTCTGGCCCTGCACGCCGATGCCGCCCGCGATCGCGAGCACGCCGATGACGACGACCGTGCGCCGCGCGACCTTGACCTCGCCGTCGGGCGGCACATTGCCCTTCTTGACGACGTTGGCGTAGATGTCGTGAGCGAACGATGCGGCCGCGGTGATCGTGAGCCCCGCCACGACCGCGAGGATCGTCGCGAAGGCCACGGCCGAGATGAACCCGAGCAGGATCGGTCCGCCCAGGGCGAGGGCAAGCAGGGGTGCAGCGGCGTTGACGCCACCCGGGGCGGCCAGGATCGCTTCCGAGCCGACGAGTGCCGTGGCCCCGTACCCGAGGACGAGCGTCAGGATGTAGAACAGGCCGATGAGCCAGATCGCCCACACCACCGACCGTCGCGCCTCCTTGGCCGTGGGCACCGTGTAGAAGCGCATCAGGACGTGCGGCAGCCCCGCGGTTCCCAGGACCAGGGCCAGAGCCAGCGAGATGAAGTCCCACGGGTTGGCGCCGTACTGCAGTCCCGGTCCGAGGATCGCTTCCCCCTTCGGAGAGGCGGCCACGGCGCTCTCCAGGAGCGTGTTGAGGCTGAATCCGTTGATCGCGAGCACCCAGATCGTCATGACCACGGCACCGCCGATGAGCAGGAACGCCTTCACGATCTGCACCCACGTGGTGCCCTTCATGCCACCGATGAGCACATACACGATCATGAGCACGCCGACCACGGCCACCACGATCGACTGCCCGACGCGCTCGGTGATGCCCAGGAGCAGCGACACCAGACCGCCGGCTCCCGCCATCTGCGCCAAGAGATAGAAGAAGCACACCGCGAGCGTCGTGATCGCCGCGGCCATGCGGACCGGCCGCTCCTTCAGGCGGAACGAAAGGACGTCCGCCATCGTGAACTTGCCCGTATTGCGCATGAGCTCCGCGACGAGGAGCAGCGCCACGAGCCAGGCCACGAGGAATCCGATGGAATACAGGAATCCGTCGTACCCGTTGATGGCGATCGCACCGACGATGCCGAGGAACGACGCCGCCGAGAGGTAGTCACCGGCGATCGCGAAGCCGTTCTGCGGCCCGGTGAACGACCGTCCCGCGGCGTAGTAGTCAGCGGCGGTCTTGCTGTTGCGGCTGGCGCGGATGACGATGAACAGCGTCACCGCGACGAACGCCCCGAAGATCGAGATGTTCAGGACGGGGTTGTTCTCCACCGTCTGCACGGCCGCGTGCACGGTACCGAAGAGCTCGTTCACGCCTCACCCCGCTCAGCCCGTTCGAGTTCGACACGAAGACGTTCCGCACCCGGGTCGAGACGACGATTGGCGTACGCGACGTAGCCCATCGTGAGGGCGAACGTCGTGACGAACTGCCCGAGCCCGAAGACGAGCCCGACCGTGATGGCCCCGAACACCGGCTGCGCCATGAAGGCCGGAGCGAACGAGGACAGCAACACGTAGACGAAGTACCAGACGAGGAACGCCACGGCCATGGGGAACACGAAGCTGCGCTGGCGCCTCTTCAGTTCCCGGAACGGGGCGGACTCCTCGACCGCGATGTAGTCGACGCCGCTCGAGGCGCCGTCGATCCTGCTATCCGTCATGTGGCCTCCTTGCCTCATGAGACCGATGCCACGCAGCATCGGAAGGGGAAAAACACCGGATCGGCGAGCGATCCCGATGGTAGGGTCGACGCTACGAAAGGCGGCGACGAGGCCGTCACCCCCGGAAGTAGGTAGTTCGTGGGAGCACCGGCCGCACTCCGTGACGACGCGTCGCTCGTGTCGCACGCGGTGACCGAACTCGCCCGCCGCACGCACTTCCCCGTCGCCTTCGGCGGCCTCGAACGCGACGGCGCCGTACACGTCTCCACGATCGTGGGCGCGCGCACCCGCAGTATCGAGGGACTCGTCGTGCACGCCGAGCGCGGCCTCGGCGGGCGCGCTCTCGTGGAACGGCGCCCCCGCCTCGCGCTGGACTACCGCACGGCCCGCTCGATCACGCACGACTACGATCGCGCGATCCTGGGGGAAGGCATCGCCACGCTGTTCGCCGTGCCGGTCCTGGTCCGCGGCAGCGCCCGGGGCGTGCTCTACTGCGGCTCGTGGGGGCAGGCCACGCTCGGAGAGCGTGAGGCGCGCCCCGCGTTCGACATCGCCGGAGAGCTCGGCACCGAGCTGCGCGTGCGCGACGAGGTCGACCGGCGTCTGGCCGCGGCGACGTCAGGCGACGACGGCCTCAGCACCGGAGCGCGCGAAGAGATCCGGCAGAGCTATGCCCAGCTGCGCAGCATCGCCGCAACCGTCGGCGACGACGGGGTCCGTCGTCGCTTGGAAGATCTCGAGTCACGTCTGGCCGCACTCTCGGGCGACGCTCCGACCGAACCCGAGGGAGCCGGCATCCATCTGTCCCGTCGCGAACTGGACGTGCTCGCGTGCGCGGCCGTCGGCTCCACGAACGGCGAGATCGCGGAATCCCTGAACCTGCGCGAGACGACGGTGAAGTCCTACCTGGCGTCGGCGATGTCCAAGCTGGATGCCTCGACCCGGCACGCCGCGGTCGCTCGGGCGCGGCGGGTGGGACTGCTGCCCTGAACACGTCCCGGACGCGCTGAGCGCTCCGTGAGAATCCCCTGGCAATGGCGCCGTGAGGTTGAGACCGCCGTCGATTCTCGGAATCGTGGCTGGCCCCTGACGTCGACACAGAAGGAGAGCCACATGCTGACGCTCACTCACGAGGCCACCACCGCCGTCAAGACCATCACCGCCCAGCTGCCGGAAGCTGCCCAGGGGGGTGTGCGCATCGAAGGCGCCGGTTCCCCCGAGTCGCAGTTCCGCCTGTCGGTCGTCGACGGCCCCGAGCCCGAAGACGCCGTCGTGGAGGACTCCGGCGCCCGCGTCTTCCTCGACGCCGACGCCGCTCAGGTGCTCGACGACCGCGTACTGGACGCGCAGGTCGACGGGCAGGGATCGGTGCAGTTCGCCGTCACCACCCAGGCGTGACGCCATGCGACGATGCCCCGGCCGCGTGCCGGGGCATCGTCGTGTCCGGGCGCAGGTCCCGCGCCTCACGCGGGGCCGCGTCGCACCCACGCGACGACGAACAGCACGAGACCGGCGACGAGTGCGGCGAGCACCCACAGCACGATGAGGTAGTCGATCCACGACCCGATCGGGGGCGAGCCCGGCAAAAAGTTGCGTAGCGGAATCGTCGCGAACAGCATCGCGCCCATCCAGCCCAGCGCCGTCACCTCGACCTTGCGCTTGCCGCGCAGCACGATCACCGCCACCGTCACCACGAGGATCGGGATGATCACCATGAGCGTGAGCAGGACGATGCCGAAGGCGATCGTCGAACCCGATCGGGTGACCGTGATGTCGACGGCGAGGATGCCGCCCCCGAGAGGAGTCTCGGCGACGGCGATGTCCCAGCCCGGGATGCCGCGTTTGGCCGGCTGAACCGTGGTCGGGAGGGGCACGGACTCGCCGTCTGCTTCCTCCTCGATCGCCGTCATCACCGTCCGCACCGTGTAGCGGTCGAACGGCCAGTTCTCGATCTCGCCGTCCATGACCAGGGAGGTCTCGATCGGCGCGATGACGCCGCCGTCCTCGAAGGGGGTGGCTTTCGAGCCCGCGACCGCCGAGAGGAGCACCCCGAACGAGCGGAGCGCGACCAGACCGTTCGTCACGGTGCCGTCGTCTCCCTGCGTGGGCACGACCGACATCGAGAAGCGGTTGGTCGTGGCATCCATCTTCTCGGGAGTGAGCGCCAGCGCGACGGTATCTCCGGTGGTCTCGCCTTCGCCGCTGGCGACGACGTCGCCGCTGCCGGCATAGAGGCCGACGACGGTGGCGTAGAGCGCGGCGAAGATCACGACGGAGACGACGGACCACAGGACGCTGCGGCGACGGGACGGCGCGGGTCTGCTGCTCACGATGCCAGTGTGGCAGAGCGGGAACGACGGGATCGTGGTGCCCCCGACAGGATTCGAACCTGCGACGCCCGCGTTAGGAGTGCGGCGCTCTATCCCCTGAGCTACGGAGGCGGGGCTGCATTCCAGCCTACTGCGGCCGAACCGGGATGCCGGTGCGCAGGCGCTCGACGAGAGAGTCGTCCCACTCCCCCGGCTCGGCCAGGGCGGCCTCGCGGATATCGACACCGTCCGCGCCCACCGACGCCGCGCACACGAGCAGCGATTCGAGCACGAGACCGTCGTGCGCGTCACGACGCAGCACCGACGTGGCGGGGTCGGCCGTCGACGCCGCAACGACGGCAAGCCACGGCTCCCACCAGGCCTCGCCCTCTGCGACCCCCGCACGACGGAAATCCTCGAGCCACCGTCCGATCCGCGGCGTGGCCGGGTCGTCCGGGCTGTGGTGGGCGATCATGTGCGTTCCGGGCGCGAGGCGGGTGCGCTCCGCCGCGAGTCCATCCCATTGCACGACGGTGGCGCCGTCGGCATCCACCTCGACGAGGTTGAACCCGCGGGTCGCCGGCTCCGGCGGAAGCACCCCCGCGACGGACCGCAGAGGGATGCCGCCCCGGCTGACGACGTCGTCGTCCGAACGCTGCGACAGGTCCTCGCGGTTGAGCAGCACCGCAAGACGTCGTGCGCCGGTGTCGACGGCGAGCCAGGCACCGCCGGCGCGGTCATCGCGCACGCCGTCGACCCCGGGCTGATCGGGCCACCATCGCCCGAGTCCCCGCCACGGACGATTCCGGTCTTCGTCGCGGACGGCGAGCACGCGGACCGGCTGACCGCTCTCGCGCGGGACCTCGACGACGACGGTGCACATTGCTCCCACGGTACCCGCGCGCGCGGGTATGGCGGGGCGAGCCGCATCGCACGCGCGACCGGCGTCATCCCCTGTTCTCATCGCGGCTCGGGGCCCGCGGCATCCCCGTCTTTCGTCATCGCTTCGACCCCCGGCGGCATCTACCTGGGAGACTGGGGCCATGTTCGTCGTCGTGGGAGTGACCGGGGGCATTGCCGCCTACAAGACCGTCGGCCTGGTGCGGCTCCTCGTGAAGGAGGGCCACGACGTCCACGTCGTCCCCACCGAGGACGCGCTGCGCTTCGTGGGCCTGCCCACGTGGGAGGCCATCAGCCGTAATCCCGTCACCACCTCGGTGCACGACGACGTCGCGCGAGTGCGGCACGTGTCGCTCGGCCAGTCCGCCGATCTCGTGATCGTCGCACCGGCCACGGCCAACACGCTGGCATCGATGACGGCGGGTCTGGCCTCCGATCTGCTCGGCACCACGCTGTTGGCCACGACCGCGCCCGTGGTCGTGGCGCCCGCGATGCACACCGAGATGTGGCGGCATCCCGCCACCGTCCACAACATCGAGGTGCTCCGCGCGCGCGGCGTGCACGTCGTCGGGCCGGACGACGGGGCGCTCACCGGCGGCGACAGCGGCCCCGGTCGCATGTCGGAGCCCGAGGAGATCGTCTCCGCCGCGCTCGCCCTCGTCGCGCGCCCGAAAGACCTCGTGGGTCTGCGGGTGCTCGTCAGCGCCGGCGGCACCCGCGAGCCGATCGATCCGGTCCGCTTCCTGGGCAATCGCTCGAGCGGCCGCCAGGGCGTCGCGATCGCCCGCGCCGCCGCCGACCGCGGTGCGCAGGTCACGCTCGTCGCCGCGCACCTCGACGCCGATGTGCGGCCCGACCCGCGCGTCGAGGTGATCGCGGTGGGCACGGCCGATGAGCTGGGGCGGGCGATGGATGCCACCGCCCCGGACGCCGACGTCATCGTCATGGCCGCTGCGGTCGCCGACTACTCCGTCGCCGCGGTGTCGGAGCACAAGCTGCGCAAGCAGGACTCCCCCGGCGCGCTGACGCTGGAGCTGGTGGAGAACCGCGATGTCGTCGCGGGACTCGTCGCCGCACGTCGCCCGCACCAGACGATCGTCGCGTTCGCCGCCGAGACCGTCGACGGCGAGGAGGAGCTCGTCGAGCGGGCACGGGCCAAAGTCGCGCGTAAGGGCGTGGACCTCCTCGCCGCGAACGCCGTGGGGTGGACCCGCGGATTCGAGACGGCCGACAACGCCCTCACGATCGTCGGGCGCGACGGGGACGTCGTGGCCACGGCATCCGGTTCGAAGGACGAGACCGCGCACGCCCTGCTCGACGCGGTCCTGGTGGCCCGCTCGAGCTGACGTGTCGTCGCCGGCTCAGTAGCCGTAGTACTGCAGCTGCTCGATGATCGCGAACACCTGGCTGAAGATCACAAAGAACCAGATCGAGACCGCGACGATCGAGATCACCGTCACCGCGATCCAGCCCCACACCGGCGCGAGACCCTTGCCGGTCTGGCGACGCAGGATCACGGCACGTCCGATGATGTAGACGCCGCCGCTGGAGATCGCCAGGACGAAGAGGCTCCACGCCCAGTGGAACGGCTTCTGGATGCCGCGGGCGCGCAGCTGGCGCCAGTCGAGGAACGAGAACAGCACCGTGAGGCCGGCCAGGACGAAGCCGAACACCGAGGTTCCGGCCGTCACCAGCAACGACGACGACGCAGCGTAGGGAGCCTGCTCCGGGAAGGCCGAGGCGTAGATCGACTCCTGGATGAACGTCGACCAGTCGAACAGGAACAGCGTCAGCAGCGACACGAGCGGCAACGCGACGACGAGCCAGATCCACACGGTGTTCGTCGGGATGTCCCGACGCGCGGGGGCCGCGGCGGCGGGCGCAGCCTGCGGGGCGCCCGGGTAGGCGGGGGCACCGGAGTACGCGGGGGCTGCGGGGGCGGCGACCCCGGGGTACGCGGGGGCGGCGGGGTACGCGGGAGCACCGGCGGGTGCGACCGGCGAGGCCACGGGCTCCGCGGACGGCGCGGCCGGCGAGGCCACGGGCTCCGCGGCGGGCGCGACCACGGGCTCGGCCCCGGTCGTCGAGGGCGCTTCGGGAGCGGCCGACGACTCCGCGGCCGGGGACTCCGCGGCAGACGCCTCCGCAGCGGCCGGCGCCTCGGCAGCGGCCGGCGCCTCGGCAGCGGCCGGAGCGTCTGCAGGCGGGCGCACCTCGTCGGTCCACGCGCTGCCGTTCCAGCGGCGCAGCCCGCCGCCTCCGGCGGGGTCGGGGTACCAGCCGTCGGGCGTGAGAGGCGTGTCGGTCATGTCGTTCCCCCTGTGGTGGCGTCGGTGCGGCCTGCGCGTCCTCCGAGTCTAGTAACGCCTGCCGTGGTCATCGGAAGTCCCTCGAGGTGTGCAGAACCCCCACCCGCAGGTCGGTGAACCCATCGGCGACCACGTTGGTGACCCCTTCCACCGATCTCTCGAGCATTCCGCGCACGATGAGTGCCGGAGACTCCCGCGCGATCCGCCGGTAGCGGTTCCACACCCCGACCGAGCACACGATGTTCATGAGGCCGTGCTCGTCCTCGAGATTGAGGAACGTGATCCCGGATGCCGTCGCCGGGCGTTGCCGATGTGTGACCAGCCCCGCGACCTCGACGCGCCGATCGGTCTCGGCCGTGCGCAACTCGCGCGAAGTGAGCACGCCCCGCGCGTCGAGGGCGGACCGGAAGTGCGTGAGCGGGTGGTCGTCGGTGGAGAGTCCCGTCGCCCACAGGTCGGCAGCGAGCACCTCGTAGCTCGAGGGATCGGTGAACAGCGGGGGCTGCACGAAGGCCACCGAGTCGGGCAGGAACTCGGGCCGATCCAGCGCCGCCGGACCCGAGAGCCAGATCGCCTCGCGTCGCGAATGCCCGAGGCACTCGAATGCGCCGGCGGTGGCCAGGGCTTCGAGCTGCGCGGTCACGAGCCCGGTGCGGCGCACCAGGTCGCGCAGATCGCGGTAGGCGCCGCCGCTCTCGCGTTCGGCGACGATGCGTTCGGCGACTTTCGCCCCGATACCCGTCACGTTGGCGAGTCCCATCCGCACGGCGAACGCCCCGTCACGGCGGTGGGCCTCCGACTCGTCGGGGGCCGAACGGTCGAAATCACCCGTCGGCGGCTGATCGGCGTGCGCGCAAGCCTCTCTGCCCGTGGTGGGGCGGCGATGAGTGGCATCCGTTCCCCCCGTCGCGTCGTCGAGGGGCTCGAGTCCCGCTTCGACACCCGACCGCCGCAGGTCGGGCCGCCGCACCTGCACGCCGTGTCGGCGCGCGTCGGCGGTGAGCGTCGCGGGCGAATAGAACCCCATCGGCTGCGCGCGCAGGAGCCCCGCGAGGAACGCCGCCGGGTAGTGCAGCTTGATCCACGAACTGGCGTAGACGAGCAGCCCGAACGAAAGCGAGTGCGACTCGGCGAACCCGAAGTTCGCGAACGCCTGGATCTTGGCGTACAGCTGGTCGGCCACCTGCCCCACCAGACCGTTCTCGGCCATGCCTGCGTAGAGCTTCTCGCGCAACGAGTCGATGCGCTCGAGCCCGCGCTTGGAGCCCATCGCCCGTCGGAGCAGGTCGGCATCCTCGGCGGTGCAGTTGCCGATGGCGACGGCCATCTGCATGAGCTGCTCCTGGAAGACGGGCACCCCCATCGTGCGCTCGAGCACGGGGCGCAGCTTCTCGTGCACGTACGTGATCGGCTCCTGTCCGAGCTTTCGCCGCACGAAAGGATGCACGGCCCCACCCTGGATGGGCCCCGGCCGGATGAGCGCGATCTGCACCACCAGGTCGTAGAAACGCCGGGGTTGCAGACGCGGCAGCAACCCCATCTGGGCACGCGACTCCACCTGGAACACCCCGATCGAGTCGGCGCGGCACAGCATGTCGTACACGGCCTTCTCTTCCTTCGGCAGCGTCGACAGCTCCCACGCCTCGCCCGTGGCATCCCGGATCAGGTCGAAGCAGTACTGCAGCGCAGCGAGCATCCCCAGGCCCAGCAGGTCGAACTTCACCAGCCCCATCCAGGCGGCGTCGTCTTTGTCCCACTGGATCACCGTGCGGTTCTCCATGCGGGCGTGCTCGATCGGCACGACCTCACCGACGGGACGATCGGTGAGCACCATGCCCCCGGAGTGGATGCCGAGATGCCGGGGCGCCTTCAGAAGCTCGGACGCGAACTCGATGACCTCGTCGGGGATGTCGTGGTCGGCACCCGTCTCGAGCGTCGCGCCCCACCGCTCGACCTGCTTCGACCAGGCGTCCTGCTGCCCCGGCGAATGCCCCAGGGCGCGGGCCATGTCACGCACGGCGTTCTTGGGACGGTACTGGATGACGTTGGCCACCTGTGCCGCGCGGTCGCGCCCATAGGTCTCGTAGACCCACTGGATGATCTCTTCCCGGCGATCGGAGTCGAAGTCGACGTCGATGTCGGGCTCTTCATCGCGCAGGCTCGACAGGAACCGCTCGAACGGCAGGCGGTAGAAGATCGAGTCGACCGCGGTGATGTCGAGCAGGTAGCACACGGCGCTGTTGGCCGCCGATCCGCGCCCCTGGCACAGGATGCCGCGCCGTCGGGCTTCGGCGACGATGCCGTGGACGATGAGGAAGTAGCCCGGGAAGTCCTTCATCTCGATGACGGCGAGCTCCCGCTCGATGCGGTCGCGGTCCTCGCCGGAGAGGGTCGGGTACTTCCGGGGAACGGCATCCCACACCAGATGCCGCAACCATGACATCGGGGTGTGCCCCTCGGGAACGGCCTGCTTCGGGAGGGCCGGCTTGGCCCGACGCAGGGGGAAGGCCAGCTCGTCGGCGAGAGTGACCGTGCGCGCGACCGCCCCCGGGTAGCGGGCGAAACGTGCCGCCATCTCGACCCCCGAGCGCAGATGCGCACCGGCGTGCGCGGGCAACCACCCGTCGAGCTCGTCGAGACTGCGGTTGGCACGCACGGCGGCGACCGCCGCGGCCAGCAGCTCTTTCGACGGGGCGGAGTAGTGGACGTTGTTCGTGGCGAGAACGGGGAGTCCGCGGTCGGCCGCGAGCGCGGCCAGCAGGTCGTTGTGAGCCGAGTCGAGCGGACCGCCGTGGTCGATGAGTTCGACGTACACGGCCTGGGGCCCGAACAGCTCGACGAGGAGGTCGAGCGCACGAGCGGCTCCCGCCGGTCCCTCGGATGCCAGGGCCTGACGGACGCTCCCCTTGCGGCATCCGGTGAGCACCGCCCACTGCGGATCGTCCGGGCCGCCGGCGCGTTGAGCCAGGTCGGCGAGGTCATAGACGGGTCGCCCCTTCTCGCCGCCGGAGAGTTGGGCGTGGGTCAGTGCGCCGGCGAGTCGGTGGTACCCCTCTTCGCCCCGAGCGAGCACCAGCAGATGGGAACCGGCGGGATCGGCCCGACCGTTCTGCGGACCGTCGAGTCCGAGCGACAGTTCGGCGCCGAAGACGGTGCGCACCGTGCGGGCCTCCGCCGCTTCGGCGAAGCGCACGATGCCGTAGAAGCCGTCATGGTCGGTGAGCGCGAGCGCGTGGAGTCCGAGCCGCTCGGCCTCTTCTACGAGTTCTTCGGGCGAGGACGCCCCGTCAAGGAATGAGTACGACGAATGCGCGTGCAGTTCGGCGTACGGAACGGCGTCGTCGGGTCGCGCGATCGTGGGGGGAACGTACGGACCACGCTTGTGCGACCACGCGGGACTGTCACCGCCGTCGCCGTTCGGCGGGGTCGAAACGGGGCGTCGCGTGTCGCTCAGCGCGCGCTCCAGCTCGGACCACTTCACCGGGGGGTTGTGGAAGCCCATCAGGCGCGCCCCACCCGGGGTGTCGACCGCGGTGCCGTAGCGATCACCGGGCCGAGGAGCAGAACGGGCGCCGGCACACGCTGGCGCTCAGTCATAGCGCCCCTCCGCCCGCCATTCGCCTTCTTCGACGACGAGCAGCCACGCGCCCCCGTCGTCATCGACCACTTGGAAGCGGTGGGCCCGCCGTCGACGCAGCGGATCCCACCCGCGCTCGCTGATCGGCCAGGGGCCCGCCCACTCCCGGATGCGCATGCGTCGGCCGCCCGCGTCGAGGATCGCCGGCGGCGCGCTCAACGCATCGCGGTCCCCCACCGTCACCGACGCCCCCGCGACGTCGGTGACCTCCACGAGCCGGGGTTCGGGATATACCGTCGCCGGAAGGGGATCGGGAAGGCTCCCCGGCCAGGGCCGGGCGCGGTCCTTCGCCGTCACTGCGCGGTCGCCCCACGGCACCAAGACCTGACGCTCCGCCAACCACCGCCCCCCGCCGACGACCGGGGTGACGACGGCGCGGTGGCCGAGCATGGCCTGCACTCGGGAGAGCGCGTGATGCACCCTCTCGTCAGGCCCGGCTCCGAAGAGTCCCTTGACATGGTGGGATGCCTCGTCCACCGCCTCGGGCTCGATGGAGACCCCGGCGACACCGCTGCCGAAGATGCCGCGACCGTCCTCGGCGAGCTGCCATCGCACGCGATCGACCACGGCCCCGGCGTCGAAGGACCCGGGGTGCAGCCACACGCGTTCGCTGCGTTCGCCGCGCTCGCCCGAAAGCACGACGCGCACCTCGGTGCACACCAGGTTCTGCTCGCCCAGGCGCGCGATGAACTCCTCGGCCGCTACCCGCATACCGAATGCGATCTGGTCGGCGAGCTCGAGCGGTGGCTCGAAGGCGACCTCACGGCGGAGCTCGGGCGGTGGGGTGCGCGGCTGCACCGGCTGGGAGTCACGCCCCGAAGCGAGGGCGTGCAGTCGCGCTCCGCGCTCGGCGAACCGTTCCCGGACCCGCTCGACCGGCATGGCGGCGAACTCCCCCAGCGTATGGACCCCCAAGCGCGCCAGCAGGCTCGCCAGGTCGGGGTCTTCGAGCGCGGTCACCGGAAGCGGGGCGAGGAAAGCGGCCGCCTGCCCCCCGGGCACCACGCGCACGGGCTCGTCGGCGCGGGTGACGCGGGCGGCGTGCTCTGCGGTGAAGACACCGTCGGCGACGCTCGCGCGAGCGTCGGTGAACCCCTCGGCCACGAGCAGCCGCACGAGGGTGCGCGCGGCCTCGTCTTCTCCGCCGTAGTAGCGCGCCGGTCCGCGCGCGCGGAGGGCGCAGAGCCCCGGACGGACGATCTGGACCCCCGGGGCGCGCTCCTCGATCAATGCCACGACCGGGGCGAAGACACGCGCGTCGCGCACCGGATCGGCGGCGATGACGACGAGCGAGGGGCACAGCGCCTGGGCATCCCGACGACGTTGCCCCCGGCGTACCCCCTGGGCGCGCGCCGCGGCGGAGCAGGCCACGACCGTGTTGTTCTCGAACACCGCGACGGGGGTGTCGGCGCGCGGGGGCCGTGCGGCCTCGCGGCGGTACGCCAGCACCGGCCAGTCGGGGAGCCACATCACGAGGCTGCGCGTCGGTTCGCGCATCAGCCCGCCGCCCTCTGCCGGTAGCCCCCGTGCTCGCGCGCGACGAGCCTCTCGGTCGGTGCGCCGAGCATCTCGATCGATCCGTCGGCGGCGGGGAGGAGCATGCGGGCGCGACGGGCCGTGGGCGTGCGCTTGCTGCTGACCGACACCGTCAGCTCACGTCCGGCGAGATAGCCGTGCCCCTGCCCCACGCCCGCCCACCGGGGGTCGGCGACGTCGATCACGGCCTCCGCCTGCGGCCATGCGCCCTGCACCAGCAGGACCGTGCCGCGATCGCGCAACCGGGCCGTGAGTCTCGTTACCTCGGTGCCACCGCGCGCGGTGGTCGACCCCGCCGGGGGACGCACCGCCACGACGGGCAGGACCTCGGCGATCGTGGCCGTCACCGCCAGCCAGCGGGGTCCGGGGTCGGGGATGAAGACCAGTCGATCGAGATCGAGACCGTACTTCTCGGCGGCTTCGGCTCCCAGCTCTGGCATGCCGATGACCCCGCACCACGCCCCGTCCTGCGAGGGCCGCGCCATGAGCGCCAGCAGCAGTGACATCGAGCGGGCGATCGCGTACGCCGAGCCCGAACGAAGACCGCCGCCCGGCAGCAGCGAGGAGAAAGCGGGATGCGTCGGCAGAACCGGCGCGTCCATGCGGCGACCCTGCATGCGCTCGAGACGATCGCGGAGCGCGTGGATGTCGGGTACGGCCTGCACCTGGTCTCGCACGATCGCCCTCACTCCCACAGGTTAGAACATGTGTTCTACACTCTCAATCCCTGTGGTTCGAAGATACGATCACCCTCCGACATCGCCTCCGCGACCTCAGACCAGGTCGGCGGTCCGCGCGATGCGGGCGAATCCTCCCTGCTGCAGCACCAGGGCGGTCGCGGTCATCAGCTCGGCGGCCGAACGCTTGACGACCCCGAGCCCCACGACCTCCGCCGACAGGTCGAAGGTGCGCGTGGCATCCAGGACGACCGTCACGTCGCATCCTCGCGCTGGACGTCGATGACGAGCAGGGCACGAGTCATGCCTCCCTCACACCACCGCTCCGGATGCCACGGCCCGGAGGAGCCGATGATCGCGAGGTCTCACGCGGCCAGTGCCAGATACGGCTCCCAGCGCGGATCGGACTTGTCGACCCCGCGCACCGTCCACGACGATCCGCGTGGCGGACCGGGGATCAGGCGCAGTTCCCACATCATCTCCTGGGGCGTGCGATCACCCTTGACGTTGTTGCAGCGCAGGCAGCACGCCACGAGGTTCTCCCACGTGTCCTTGCCACCGCGCGAGCGGGGAAGCACATGATCGATCGTCGAGGCCGCCTTCCCGCAGTATCCACAGCGGTGCGCGTCACGGCGCAGGACCCCGCGACGGGTCACCGGCACGCGACGGGCCCCGGGCACGCGCACATAGCGCGTCAGGATGATCACCGCGGGACGGTCGTAGGTCCCCGCCGCCGCCCAGACCGGATCTTCGTCGACGCATTCGACGACGGTGGCCTTCTCGTTCATCACGAGCACGAGGGCCCGCTTGAACGACACGACGGCGAGCGGCTCGTAGCCCGCGTTCAGCACAAGTGTGCGCATTCCGTTTCCTCTCGAATGGCCGAGACGGCTTCTCGGATGTTCGACTCGCGGCGGCGGAAGAGGCGCAGGGGCACGAAAAAAGGCGCTGTCTATTCAGACAGCGCCTCGGAGGTCGCGGCGAGACCGCGGCATCCGCTCATGCGATGCCGAAGAACGAGCAGCCCGAGCGCATCCATGGTGCGGATGCGAGGCATGGCGTCCATCGGCTTTCCCTCCGGTTCTCCCGACGTCGCGAACAGGCTAACCCACGGCGACACGCCCGGGGTCGGCTGCACCGGGAAACGACAGACGGCGTGTCGGAGAACGATCGTCTCCGGCACGCCGTCTGTCGCTGTGAAAATCAGCCGGCGTTCTGCTGCAGCCAGGCGTACGGGTCGACCACGGAACCGTTGATGTGCACCTCGAAGTGCAGGTGGTTCGCGGTCGAGCTGCCGGTCGAGCCGACCAGGCCGATGAGCTGGCCGGCGGCGACGGTCTGCCCCGCCTGCACCTGGCGGCTGCCGTAGGTCATGTGGCCGTAGGTCGTGGAGACCTTCTGTCCGTTGATGACGTGCTCGATGACGATGCCGACGCCATAGCCGCCGAAGCTCTCGGACGACGTGCTCACGACACCGGCGGCCGCGGCGAAGATGGGCTGCCCGCCGGGGGCGAGCAGGTCGACACCCTGGTGGTAGCCGGAGTCCCAGAGACCGCGACCGAGCGTGTAACCGGTCAGCGGCCAGCGCACTTCACCCGAGCCGGGGGCGGTCATGTTGAGGTTGACCGACGAGACGGCGACGTTCGCGTTCGCGGCGAGCTGCCGTGCCCGTTCGGCGGCGGCCGCTGCGGCGGCCTCCTGATCCTTCTTCTTCTGGATCTCTTCGGCGGTGGTCGCCGAATAGCTGCTGCGGTCGAGCGTGCCGGCCGTCACGCCGGAAGCGACCACGAGCGACTGGTTGTCGGGGGCCGACATCTCTTGCAGCGTCATCGTCTCGGCGGCCGGGATCGTGGCCGCATACGCGGGGATGGCGACGGTCGCGACGAGTCCGGCGACCATCGACAGGATGACGGCACTGCGCAGCGGCTTCGTACCCCGCCGGAACGGCGAGGACGCGCGCGGCGCGGGAGCGGGACGAGCGACGGCAGCGGAGGTCACGACCGGCGTCCGCGAGGGACGACGAGAGGGTCGGGAGACCGCGGCGCGCGCGCTCTTACGAGTCTGACCCGTCGCAGGAACCTCGGGCAGGTCCGCAGCGGGATCGATGTGTTCAGCCAAATTTCCTCCGGCGCCTCTGCGTCCAGGACGCTGGCTCGTCAGCACTCGATGGGGCACGATGTGCGGGCTTCACCCTCTGCGGACGACGAGCCGGTGAGGCAAACCGCGAGGGGTCCGACGGCGGGCTTCTCGCCTGTGGACTTTCCGAGGCTACCCGAAGATAACGAAACTGTCACGCCTGAGGCAGAGGTGTATAGACGATGTCCGGGATGCGCACACCGCCCGACCGGCAGACGCAGGTCGGGCGGACAACGGGATTCAGGCCTCGTCGACGAGGAAGATGTGCGACGCGACCTCGACGGGCAACTCCAGCCCGTCATCGACGCCGTCCATCTCGACGAGCACGTAACCCTCGTTGAAGCGGTAGTTCCCGCGCTTGCCCGGCAGAACACCCGCCGCTTTGAGTTGCTGCAGCAACTCGGGATCGACCTGCGCCGGCTCGGCGAGACGCCGGACGGTTCCGGAGATCGGTGCACCGGCATCCGTCAGCTTGCGCACCAGACCCACCACACCCTCTTCGAATGTGGAACTGGCCGTGTCGCCCAACTGGTCGAGGCCGGGGATGGGGTTGCCGTACGGCGATTCGGTCGGGTGTCCGAGGAGTTCGACGAGGCGACGCTCGACCTGCTCGCTCATGACGTGCTCCCAGCGGCAGGCCTCATCGTGGACGTAGGCCCAGTCCAACCCGATGACGTCGCTGAGCAGACGCTCGGCGAGACGGTGCTTGCGCATGACGTCGACCGCCTTCTGCCGCCCGTCGTCGGTGAGCTCGAGGCGTCGGTCCTCGGAGACGACGACGAGGCCGTCGCGCTCCATACGCCCCACCGTCTGCGAGACGGTCGGACCGGAGTGCCCCAGCCGTTCGGAGATGCGGGCGCGCAGGGGAACGATGTTCTCTTCCTCCAGTTCGAGGATCGTACGCAGGTACATCTCGGTGGTATCGATGAGATCGGTCATTGAGGATTCCTCGGCTTCGCGGCGGTTCTCCCAGCCTACCGACCCCCTCCGACACACGCGCGGGCGGGTGCGAACCCCGCCCTAGAATCGACGCATGCCGCACGTGGACCTCCCCACCGAACTCCTGCCCGCCGACGGTCGCTTCGGGTGCGGCCCCTCCAAGGTGCGCGGTGCGCAGCTCGAGGCGCTCGTCACGCGCGGCGCCACGATCCTGGGCACCTCGCACCGCCAGGCGCCGGTGAAGAACCTCGTCGCCAGCACCCGCGAGCGGCTCGCGCAGCTGTTCCGTCTGCCCGACGGGTACGAGATCATCCTCGGCAACGGCGGGTCGACCGCCTTCTGGGATGCCGCCGCCTTCGGTCTCATCGAGAACCGCAGCCAGAACCTCGTCTTCGGTGAGTTCGGTGGCAAGTTCGCCGCGGCCGCCGCCGCCCCGTGGCTGCAGGCGCCCGACGTGCGCCGCGCGGAGCCCGGAACACGCACGGCGTTCGAGGCCGTCGAAGGGGTGGACGTCTACGCCTGGCCGCACAACGAGACGTCGACGGGCGTCTCGGCGCCGATCACCCGCGTCACGGCCGACGCGGGCGCCCTCACCGTCATCGATGCCACCAGCGCCGCCGGCGGCATCGACTTCGACGCGACCCAGGCCGACGTCTATTACTTCGCCCCGCAGAAGAACCTCGGCTCGGACGGCGGACTCTGGTACGCCGCCGTGTCGCCCGCCGCGATCGAGCGGATCGAGCGGATCGCGGCATCCGGGCGCTACATCCCCGAGTTCCTGAGCCTGAAGAACGCCGTCGACAACTCGCGGCTGCAGCAGACCCTCAACACCCCCGCCCTCGCGACCCTCCTTCTGCTCGACGAGCAGTTGGGCTGGATCCTCGACAACGGCGGTTTGTCCTGGGCCGGCGCCCGCACGGCGGAGTCCTCGTCCGCGCTGTACGAGTGGGCGGAGGCCAGCTCCGTCGCGACACCGTTCGTCGCCGACCCGGTCGACCGGTCGCCGGTCGTCGTCACGATCGACTTCGACGAGTCCGTCGACGCGTCCGCGGTGGCCAAGAGCCTGCGCGCGAACGGCATCGTCGACACCGAGCCCTATCGAAAGCTGGGGCGCAACCAGCTCCGTATCGCGACCTTCGTCTCGATCGACCCGGACGACGTGCGTCGGCTCATCGGGGCAATCGACTACACGATCGAGCACCTGCCCCGCGGCTGAGTCCCGTCGCGCACAGGAAGCCGTCTCGCCCCGCGAGGCGGCTTCCGTCGTCCGGGCCGGCGACACGTCCACCGCGCGCCGCCCCGACGCGCGTCAGTAGCTGCGTTCGCGCTCGTCGTCGTCCGAGCTGTCGGAGTCGTCGTCGTCGTCCGAGTCGTCGGGATCCGAGTCGTCGGAGTCGTCGGCGGTCTCGTCCAACTCGTCGATGTCGACACCGTCGAGGTCGCCCGCGTGCAACCGCGCCTGGGGCTCCTCGTCATCATCGTCATCGTCGTCGTCGTCGGAGTCGTCCGAATCGTCGTCGTCATCCGCGTCGTCGTCATCGGAGTCGTCGAGGTCGTCGTCATCCGCGTCGTCGTCCGCGACGGCCGCTGCCGCCTGCGCCGCCTGGTATTCGGCGAGACGGGTCGCCCACGGCACCCAGTCCGGAGCGAGCAGCGCGCCCTCACCGGGCAGGAGCTCGGCCTCGAGCACCGTCGGCTCGGAATCATCGACCACGGCGACGCTCACGGTCCAGTACCACCCCGGGTAGCCGGCGAGGCGCGTGTGGAATCGCAGGGAGACGGCCCCGCCCTCTTCGACGGTGTATCCGGCGGCCGGGCCGATGGTATCGGCCGGGGTGATCTCGCGGAGAGCCGCCAGTGCCAGATCGTGGGCGGCGAGCAGGCGCTCGTCGGCGGCGGGCTCAGGCTTCGAAGTCATCGGCGACCTTACGCAGGACCGCGGCGATCTTGTTCGCGTGAGCGCCACTCGGGTAACGGCCGCGACGCAGGTCGCCGCCGATGCCGTCGAGGAGCTTCACGAGGTCCTCGACGATGATCGCCATGTCGTCGGCGGGCTTGCGAGACCGCTTGGCCAAGCTCACGGGGGCATCGAGCACCCGCACCGAGAGGGCCTGGAGACCGCGCTTGCCGTCGGCCACACCGAACTCCAGACGGGTGCCGGCCTTGGGTCCGGGGGTCCCGGCGGGCAGGGCGGTGGCGTGCAGGAACACGTCCTGGCCGTCATCGGTGGTGATGAAGCCGAAGCCCTTCTCGTCGTCGTAGAACCTGACCTTGCCGGTGGGCATGGACACCTCGCTGAATGTGTGCGCGATCGCGCGGCGGAACACGGGACCCGATCGGATCCCGGCCCCTCAGCCTACGCCACGCCCGCCAGGCAGTAGGCTGACGACGATGAGCACACGCACCCCCGACGGCGATGTCCCGATCCGTCGCGTCGACCGAATCCTGGCATTCATGTCGCTGGGTCTGCTCGTCCTGTCGATCGCCTGCTTCTTCGCCGTGATCATCGGCTCCACCGCCGGGGCCGACATGAGTTCGGGGGTCTGGCCCACCGTCGGCGTCCTGATCTACGTCGCACCTCCCGTGGCCTTCGCGTGCCTCGTGGCGGTGCTCATCATGAGCTTCGTGCGAAGGGCACGCGCGAACAAGGGACGCTGACGTGCCCGAGACCTCCGACCAACGTGCACTGGCGGTCTCGTTGAGCGCCTTCGGCGACGAAGATCTCGCGCAGCTCCTCGCTGATCGCCATGTCGCGGCATCCGCGACGTGGCGCGACATGTTCGACGCCGCCGACGCGCTCCTGGATGCCGGCTCGGTGGCGCGCGCCCTGCCCACGCTGGACCGCGCGGAGGCGGAGGCGCTCGTCGCCGCCGTCATCGGCGGCACCCCGGCGCAGCATGACACCCGGCGGGCGCTGCAGCAGCGGGCGCTCGTCGACGATTCCGGCGTCCCCTACGCCGCGGTCGCCTCGGCTGTGCGCGAGGCCGCACCCGAAGGTCTCGCCGACGTCCCTCCCGGACCGTCGGCTCGTGCGGTCTCGAACGACGACGCCGCAGCCGAGTCCGCCTTCACCCACAGCGCCGCGCTGGCCGATGTCCTGATGCTGACGCTGGACGCTCCCCTGGGCCGGATCGGCTCGGGATCCCTCGGCGCGAGCGAACGCCGACGCCTCGTCGATGCCGGAGCCGCAGGCTCGGCCGAAGAGGCCGACCTCCTCGTCGGGACGGCAGCCCGCGTGGGCCTGCTGGGCTCGAACGGCCGCGCGTGGCTCGTCACCGCCGCGGGGCGGGCATGGCTGCGTCTGCCAACCCTGGAGCGCTGGGCGAGCACCGCCCGCGCGCTGCGCGACGCACTCCCCCGGGCATATCGAACGCCCACGGGCGGATGGAGGCCGCCGACCACCTGGGCGGGGGCGACGCCGTTCGATCCCGCCGGGCCCGAGCGGGCCGCACGGTGGACGCACCGGCTCCGCGCCTGGGGCCTGCTCGACGACGACGGCGCGGTCCCGCCGTGGGGACGAGGACTCGCCGACGGCGGCGATGTCGACGTCTCGGCCCTGCGGGACCTGCTTCCGCCCGAAGTGGATCGCGTGTACCTGCAGAACGACCTCACCGCGATCGCCCCGGGCCCCCTGGCCCCGCACCTCGACGTGCGGCTGCGCGGCATGGCGGCGCGCGAGTCGCGGGCGCAGGCGTCCAGCTACCGCTTCAGCGCGGCGACGATCGGTGCGGCCATCACGAGCGGCGAGACCGCCGAGAGTCTGCGGGAGTTCCTGACCGGAATCTCCCTGACCGGCCTGCCCCAACCGCTGGCGTATGTCATCGAACGCACCTCCGCTGAGCATGGACGCGTGCGTGTCGCCGCCGACACGGCATCCGGTCTCACCACCGTCCAGACCGACGACGAGACGTTCCTTCGTGCGATGGAGGTCGACACCGGGCTGCGCTCGGTCGCCCTCGCCCGCTCGGGCGACGAACTGATCACGCACGTCGCGGCCGATGTGGTCTTCTGGGCCCTGAGTGACGCCCGTTACCCGGCCGTGGCGGTGGACGACGAGGGGCGCCCGCGGGCGGTGGAGCGGGCGAAGATGGCCACGACCGCGACACCCGAAGACCCGGCTGACGTCTATGGCCCCCTGATCTCGCGTCTGCGGGCCGGCGGAGAGGATTCGGATGCCGCGTGGCTCGAGCGCGAACTCGACCAGGCGGTGCGCGCTCGCGCGATCGTCGACGTCACCGTGCGGCTCCCCGACGGATCGGCGCGGGTATTCCGGCTCGAGGCGACCGGTCTGGGCGGTGGACGGCTCCGGGGCCGCGATCGCGCCGCGGACGTCGAACGCACCCTGCCCCTGTCGCACATCGACGCAGTCAGCCCGGTCGTCTGAACGAGTCGCCCCACCGGCGACCTCGCACACAGGGCACGGGTAGAATCGAACGCTATGGCTGACGGTCCCCTCATCGTTCAGAGCGACCGCACGGTGCTCCTGGAAGTCGCGCATCCCGATGCGGAGACGGCGCGACACGAACTCGCGGTGTTCGCCGAGCTCGAGCGCGCCCCCGAGCACATCCACACGTATCGCATCACCCGGTTGGGCCTGTGGAACGCGCGGGCGGCCGGACACGACGCCGATGCGATGCTGCAGACGCTCGACCGCTGGACGCGCTTCCCGGTGCCGGCCTCGGTGAGCACCGACATCCGCGAGACCGTGGGCCGCTACGGGCGCCTCGTCATCGAGCGCGACGCCGACGGCGCTCTCGTGCTGCGTTCGACCGATCCCGCCGTGCTCGGCGAGGTCTCGCGCAACAAGCGCATCGCTCCGCTGCTCATCGGCCACCCCACCCCCGACAGCTTCACCGTCGACGCGTGGGCCCGTGGGCACATCAAGCAGGAGCTGCTGAAGATCGGCTGGCCCGCCGAAGACCTCGCCGGGTACACGCCCGGCACGCCGCATCCGATCGACCTCGACGAGGACGGCTGGAAGCTGCGGCCCTATCAGCGACAGGCCGTCGAGTCCTTCTCGGAGGGCGGCTCCGGGGTCGTGGTGCTGCCGTGCGGCGCGGGCAAGACGCTCGTCGGCGCCGGAGCGATGGCCGAGACCCGAACGACCACTCTCATCCTCGTCACCAACACCGTCAGCGCCCGGCAGTGGCGCGACGAGCTGCTGCGTCGGACGAGCCTGACCCCCGAGGAGATCGGCGAGTACTCCGGTCAGTCCAAAGAGATCAAGCCGGTCACGATCGCGACGTACCAGATCCTCACCGCCAAGCGCGGCGGCAAGTACGCCCACCTCGCTCTGCTCGACGCGCTGGACTGGGGCCTGGTCCTGTACGACGAGGTGCACCTGCTGCCGGCACCGGTCTTCAAGCTCACCGCCGACCTGCAGGCCCGGCGCCGTCTGGGCCTCACCGCGACCCTCGTACGCGAGGACGGCCGCGAGGGCGACGTGTTCAGCCTCATCGGCCCCAAGCGGTTCGACGCGCCGTGGAAGGAGATCGAGGCGCAGGGCTTCATCTCCCCCGCGGCCTGCTACGAGGTGCGCATCGACCTTCCGGCCGACGAGCGTCTGGAGTACGCCGCCGCCGCCGACGAGGACCGCTATCGCCTCGCGGCGACCGCGCCCGCCAAGATCGACGTCGTCAAGCGACTCATCGACCGTCACCCCGGCGAGCGGGTGCTCGTGATCGGCCAGTACCTCGACCAGATCGACGAGCTCGCCGACGCCCTGGACGCTCCCAAGATCACCGGCTCGACCCCGGTCTCCGAGCGAGAAGAGCTGTTCCAGGCCTTCCGCGAGGGAGAGATCTCGCTGCTGGTGGTGTCGAAGGTCGCGAACTTCTCGGTGGACCTGCCCGAGGCATCCGTGGCCGTGCAGGTCTCGGGGTCGTTCGGCTCCCGTCAGGAAGAGGCCCAGCGCCTCGGCCGCCTCCTGCGCCCCAAGCAGTCCGGGCACACGGCGAGCTTCTACACGCTCATCGCCCGCGACACCGTCGACCAGGATTTCGCCCAGAACCGCCAGCGATTCCTGGCCGAACAGGGCTACGCGTACACGATCCTGGATGCCGACGGAATCGACGCCGCGGCCGCGTGAGCCATATCAGCGCGCGGCGTTTCTCGCGATATCCAGCGCTTCCATGAGTGAAGTCACGATAATGGGCGCATGACAGCACCGCGCATCCTCGTCGTGGACGACGAACCGAACATCCGCGACCTGCTCATCACGAGCCTGCGTTTCGCCGGATTCCAGGTCCGGGCCGTCGCCAACGGCGCCCAGACCATCTCCGCGGTCCTCGAAGAGGAACCCGACCTCATCGTGCTCGACGTGATGCTGCCCGACATGAACGGGTTCAGCGTCACGAAGCGCCTCCGCGGCGCCGGCTACACCGCCCCGATCCTCTTCCTCACCGCGAAGGACGAGACCGAGGACAAGATCATGGGCCTGAACGCCGGCGGCGACGACTACGTCACGAAGCCGTTCAGCCTCGACGAGATCGTCGCCCGCATCCAGGCGATCCTCCGCCGCACGATGCAGGCCGATGAGGAATCCGTCATCCGCACGGGCGAGCTGACGATGGACCAGGACACCCACGATGTCAACGTCGGCGACGTCTCGATCGACCTCAGCCCGACCGAGTTCAAGCTGCTGCGCTACCTCATGCTCAACCCGAACCGGGTGCTCTCCAAGGCGCAGATCCTCGACCACGTGTGGGAGTACGACTTCAACGGCGACGCCGGCATCGTCGAGAGCTACATCTCCTACCTGCGCCGCAAGATCGATCCGCACTCCTCGGAGCCGCTCATCCAGACCAAGCGCGGCTTCGGCTACATGCTGAAGTCGGGCAAGACCGCCTGAGCGGGGCCCCATCCTGGAGAACTCCGACGACGCGCTGGCCCACTGGTGGCGCCGGCTGAGCCTTCGCACGAAGGTGACCGGCGTCACGGTCACTCTCTTGGCCGTGGGGCTGTTCGCCGCGGGCATCGGGACCATGGTGTTCCTGCGCACCACGCTGATCAACAACCTCGATGAGCAGCTGGCGCAGCAGGCGGCCGGAAACATCGCGAACAGCATCTTCGTGACCGACGAGGTCGACGGCCAGGTGCGGTTCACGGAGGTCGACAACGCGCCGCAGATCGGTTCGATGGTCGTGGTGTACAGCCCGGACGGCCAGCGCGTGGCGTTCTTCAACGGCACGGCGATGAAGACGGTGCCGGAACTGCCCGAGACCTTCACCGTCGAGCAGACCTACAGCCAGGTCGATCGCCGTATCGAACTCCAGGACCCGGTCTCGGGTCAGCACTTCCTCGCACGCGTGGGTCAGCTCGTCGTGCCCGGCTACAACGGCGTCTACACCCAGATGGTCATTCAACCGCTGGCCCCCACCGACCGCATCGTCGCCGCGTACCTCGGCATCTACGGTTTCGTCGCCCTGCTGATCCTCATCGCGAGCGCCCTGTTGACCCGCGCGCTGGTCACGCTGACCTTCCGCAGCCTCGGCCAGGTCGAGACGACGGCGATGGACATCGCGGCGGGCGATTTCAGTCAGCGTCTGACCGACATCGTGCCCGACACCGAGGTGGGCCGATTGAAGGCGGCGATCAACGCGATGCTCGGCCGCATCGACGGTGCCCTCAACCAGCGGGATGCCACGGTGCGACAGATGCGTCGATTCATCGGCGACGCGAGCCACGAGCTGCGCACGCCGCTGGTCACGATGCGCGGATATGCCGAGCTGTACCGGATGGGCGCGATCCGCTCCGACGAGGACGTCGCCCAGGCGATGGAGCGCATCGAGAAGGAAGCCATCCGCATGGGCGCGCTGGTCGAGGACCTCCTCGCCCTCGCGCGCCTGGACGAGCGACGGGACGTGGCGATCACGACGCTCGATCTGCGCCCGATCGCCCGCGATGCCGCCCTCGACCTGCGCGTCACGTCGCCGCAGCGCGAGGTCACAGTCGACGACACCACGAGCCGGGACGCGATCGTGCTGCCGGTGATGTCGCTCGAGCCGGCACAGGAAGCCGACAACGACGCGACGGGGTCTTCGGCCAAGCGTCGCACGGCCCCCACGACGTCCGCGATGGCGATCGCCGGGGCCACTCTCTCGCGCCTGCGGAGACGTTCCCGCGACGCCGCGGAGACCGCGCAGCCCGGCGAGCCGGCGTCGGCCTCTCGTGCCTCCGCCGTCACCACCGGAGCGCACACCGTGCCGCGGCTGGCCCCGATCGTCCTGGGCGACGAGAACCGCGTGCGCCAGGTCGTGGCGAACCTGCTCGGCAACGCCCGCCGCTTCGCTCCCGAAGACTCCCCGATCGGCCTGCGGGTGGGGGTGGATGCCGAGGCCGACATGGGCTGGATCGAAGTGATCGACCACGGCGAGGGCATCCCCGAACAGATCCGTGAGCAGATCTTCCAGCGCTTCTGGCGCGCCGACACGTCGCGCACCCGCGAGACCGGCGGCTCGGGGCTCGGACTGTCGATCGTGGCATCCATCGTGGATCTCCTGCACGGCACCGTCGAGGTCTTCGACACCCCCGGTGGCGGGGCGACATTCCGCGTCTCCCTTCCGCTCGCCGCACGTCGCGATGCGAGCGAGCACGCGCTCATCGAGACGCAACCGCTCGAGCGCCTCAGCGACGTCCCTCTCCCCGACGCCACCGCCTGACGCCGTCGGCTTCTCTGCCAGACGCTCGCTGCCCCTGCGCCCTCGCCGGCCCGCGCCCGCGCTCCTCGCGCTCCCGCGCTGGCCCCGAGCCCGCGCTGCGTCGGGTCCCAGGTTCCCCGCGCCCGCGAAGCGTCGGGTCCCAGGTTCCCCGCGCCCGCGAAGCGTGCCACGCGCTCCCGCACCTCGTCCAGGGACGTCGGGCGTGCGTCACCGACGCGCCGCACCGAGGAACGAGGAAGGCCCCCTCCCGGAGGAGGGGGCCTTCCTTACTGCCGAAGCGTGGATCAGAAGTCCATGCCACCCGTGGGGTCGCCGGCCGGAGCCGGGTTCTTCTCGGGCTTGTCGGCGACGACGGCCTCGGTCGTGAGGAACAGACCGGCGATCGACGCGGCGTTCTGCAGAGCCGAGCGGGTCACCTTGGCCGGGTCGATGATGCCCTGTGCGAACAGGTCACCGTACTCGCCGGTCGCGGCGTTCAGGCCGTGTCCGACGGGCAGCTCGGCGACCTTGTTGGCGACGACACCGGGCTCGAGACCGGCGTTCAGCGCGATCTGCTTGAGCGGGGCCTCGATGGCGACCTTGACGATGTTCGCCCCGGTGGCCTCGTCACCGGCGAGCTCGAGCGTCTCGAACGCGGTCTTGCCCGCCTGGATCAGGGCGACGCCACCACCGGCGACGACACCCTCTTCGACGGCAGCCTTGGCGTTGCGCACGGCGTCCTCGATGCGGTGCTTGCGCTCCTTCAGCTCGACCTCGGTGGCCGCGCCCGCCTTGATGACGGCGACGCCACCCGCGAGCTTGGCGAGGCGCTCCTGAAGCTTCTCGCGGTCGTAGTCGCTGTCGGTGTTCTCGATCTCGCGACGGATCTGGGTCACGCGACCCTCGATCAGCGCGGAGTCACCGGCACCCTCGACGATCGTGGTCTCGTCCTTGGTGATGATCACCTTGCGGGCGCGGCCGAGCAGGTCGACGGTGGCGTTCTCGAGCTTGAGGCCGACCTCTTCGGTGATGACCTGACCGCCGGTGAGGATCGCGATGTCCTGCAGCTGCGCCTTGCGACGGTCGCCGAAGCCGGGAGCCTTGACGGCGACCGACTTGAAGATGCCGCGGATCTTGTTGAGCACGAGCGTCGCGAGAGCCTCGCCCTCGACGTCCTCGGCGATGATGAGGAGCTCCTTGCCCTCCTGGATCACCTTGTCGACGATGGGCAGAAGGTCCTTGATGTTGGAGATCTTCTGGTTCGCGATCAGGATGTAGGGGTCTTCGAAGACCGCTTCCTGGCGCTCGGGGTCGGTGACGAAGTACGGGTTGATGTACCCCTTGTCGAAGCGCATGCCCTCGGTGAGCTCGAGCTCGGTGCCGAAGGTGTTGGACTCCTCGACGGTGACCACACCTTCCTTGCCGACCTTGTCGATCGCCTCGGCGATGAGCTCGCCGATCGCGGGGTCAGCGGCCGAGATGGACGCGGTCGCAGCGATCTGCTCCTTGGACTCGACCTCTTTGGCCGAGGCGAGCAGCTCGTCGGTGACGGCCTTGACGGCCTTCTCGATGCCCTTCTTGAGCGAGATGGGGTCGGCGCCGGCGGCGACGTTGCGCAGGCCCTCGCGAACGAGCGCCTGGGCGAGGACGGTCGCGGTGGTGGTTCCGTCACCGGCCACGTCGTCGGTCTTCTTGGCGACTTCCTTGACCAGCTCGGCGCCGATCTTCTCGAACGGGTCGTCGAGCTCGATCTCCTTGGCGATCGAGACACCGTCGTTCGTGATGGTGGGAGCGCCCCACTTCTTCTCGAGCACGACGTTGCGACCGCGCGGGCCCAGGGTCACCTTGACGGCGTCGGCAAGAGTGTTGAGGCCGCGCTCGAGACCGCGCCGGGCCTCTTCGTCGAAAGCGATGATCTTTGCCATAAGTGTGTCGTCCCTCCCGGACGGGTGACTTCCAAATTTGGCACTCGACGAAAGCGAGTGCTAACTCATTCTGGCACTCGCCCCTGGGGAGTGCAAGCCGCCCCGACCCCGCACGAACGACGCCGCCGTGGCATCCGGTGAGGGATGCCACGGCGGCGGGGAGCGAGGGGCTCAGGCCATGAGGCGAACGGACTCCGCCTGCGGACCCTTCTGCCCGGATCCGACCGTGAACTCCACGGCCTGACCCTCCTCGAGGACTCGGAATCCGGTCATCTCGATGTTCGAGTAGTGGACGAAGACGTCTTGGCCGTCCGTCACGGTGATGAAGCCGTAACCCTTCTCGGCGTTGAACCATTTGACGGTGCCCTGGGCCATGCGAACTCTCCTGTTGCTGAACGACGAGGTCATCGTAAGCACGCGGACCCTCGTCGTTCCGGCCCCGGAGACCATTGTTGACACAGCGGCATCCAACTTTTTACGCCGCGGAAACACGCGGCGCGGCGGGGCTCAGGGAGTGGGCTGGCCGGCGGCCCGATCGAGCCCGATGACCACGACCAGCCGCTTCTCGGCGCTCTCGTCGTCGGGGGTGTTCGGGTCGTCCGTGGGCTGCAGGAAGTCGCTCTGCGAGATCTCCGCGCCCCCGATCGCATCGGCCAGCCCGCGCGCGGCCTGTTCGTCGTCGGGACGCAGGTAATACACCGTCGTGGTGGCGAAGTCGGTCGTGTCGGAATCGCCGGTCTGCACGGCATCCCCCGGCCAGCCGAGCTCGACGATGCGATCGCGGAGGTTGCCGGACAGTCCCTCGTCGGCCGTGCCGTTGAGCACGACGACGGAGTAGGCGGTGTCGATCACCGCGGGGGTGGTCTCTTCCACCGTCGGCGTCGGCGCGGGATCGGAGCTCAGCGAGATGCGCCCCGAAGCCACGAGCACGCCGAAGATCCCGACGATGACGAGCACGAGGGTGGCCAGCGCGGCCCAGAGGAACACGACCCATCCGCGGGAACGGGGACGTTCGGCCCGATGGGCACCGACACGGCCCGCATCGGCCGGAAGGTCGTCGAAGCGATCCCGAGGGAAGGTCGATCTGGCCATTGGACGATGCTACCGGTCGGTATCCGAACGCCCGTCACCGGGCGGCGGCGCGGCCGAGCCGGGCGCGGTGCTGCTGCGCGGCGTCGTCACGGCGCCGACGGAGCCGCCGGACGAGCATCGGGTCGTGGGCCAGCGCCTCGGGGTCGTCGAGCAGACGCCCCAGCAACTGGTAGTACCGGGCGGGAGCGAGGTCGAACTCGGCCCGGATCGCCTCTTCCTTGGCCCCGCCGTGCCGGCGCCACTCGGCCTCGAAGGCGAGGAAGGCGCGGTCACGGTCCGAAAGAGGCACGTCGTCACGCTACTGCGCGCGTTGCGCCGATGCGGGATGCCACGCCACCCAGGCCCCGAGAGGATCGACGCTCGCGAGGACGTCGCCGTCGAGCGCGAGGGCGAAGCCGCCGGACCGCAGAACCGGAGGGCGGTTCCACGCGTCGTGGAGGCCCGCGGCATCCAAGGTCACCCACCGGCCGGCGGAGCGCGCGGCAGAGATCACCGCCCCGCGGTGGCGGCGGGGGACGTGGGCGAGGACGCCCGGGGTGGTCACCACGAGCGTGGCATCGCGCGGCGCCCGCGCGGCCAGCGCGGGCAGGGCCTCGGCTCCGTCGCCGGCGACGAGCACCGGAGGATCGGCGGCGGCGATGTCGAGGGCCGCCGAGATGCGCTCCAGACGCCCCTGCTCCCCCGGCCAGACCAGGCCGGTGAGCCACGCACGGTCCTCGGGGTCGCGGGCGTCGAGCGGTTGCAGGTCGATGCCGGCGCGCCACACGACCTCGGGCAGGCGCAGCGGCGGCTCCCCCTCGACGTCGCAGTCGAGCACCACGGCACGGCGTCCGTCCCCGGGGTCGAGGTGCGTCGCCGCGCCGTCGGCCGAGCGGAACCGGTACGAGTACCGGTCGGGGTAGAGGCACAACCCGGCGCTCGCGCCGATCTCGAGGAGGGCGATCGGCCCGTCGATGAGCGACAGCGCCGGGAGCAAGGCCGCGCAGCGCAGCGGCTCGTTGGTCTGAATGCTCCGCCGCCCGCACTCGGCGACGATCGCGTCCGCGTTCGCGACGACCCATCCCGCCCAAACGTCCCCCGTCTGCATCGGCGCTCCGAGCAGGCGGAGGACCGCGAACACCAGCGGCGGTTGGCGGTGCGTGTCCGGGATGCGCGCGAGGACGGATGCCACGGCCCCATCCGCGGCGACCCGCAGAGCCCACTCCTCGTAGACCCGCGAGCGACCGGGCGCCTCGTCGCGGGCGAAGCGGGTGTAGCGGTCGACGACGGCGGTCACGGCATCCTGGTCCACCCCGGTGATTATGCCGCGACGGGCATCGCCGAGCCTGGACGGGAGAGAATGGACGGGACGAAGGAGACCATCCATGACCTACGCCGTCGAAAAGTCCGACGACCAGTGGCGGGCCGAACTCAGCCCCGAGCAGTACGCCGTCCTGCGACAGGCCGGCACCGAGCGCGCCTGGACCGGTGAGCTGCTCGACGAAAGCCGCGCCGGCCTCTACACCTGCGCCGCCTGCGGCTCCGAGCTGTTCCAGAGCGGCACCAAGTTCGACTCGCACTGCGGGTGGCCGAGCTTCTACGAGTCGGTGCGCCCCGAGGCGGTCGAGCTGATCGAGGACAACAGCCACGGCATGCAGCGCACCGAGGTGCGGTGCGCCAACTGCGGCTCCCACCTCGGCCACGTGTTCCCCGACGGCTTCGGCACGCCCACCGGCGACCGGTACTGCATGAACTCGCTCTCGCTGAGCTTCACCCCCGTCGACGAGGCATGAGCGCGCTCGAAGCGATGCGCGACCGCCGGTCGTGGTCGAAAGTCACCGACGAGGCCCCCACGGGGCCCGAGCTCGAGGCCTTCGTCGCCGCGGCAGGACGCGTCGCCGACCACAAGTCGCTCCGGCCGTGGCGGATCATCGAGATCCGCGGTGCCGATCGCGACGTGCTCGCCCGCGCCCTGAACAAGGCGGACGGCAAGAAGGGCCTGTCGTCCAAGCCGCGTCGCGCGCCGCTCATCATCGCCGTCGTCGCCGATGTCTCGTCGAAGAAGATCCCCGCGTGGGAGCAGGAGGCGGTGGCCTCGGGCGTCGCTCATATGCTGAGCCTCGCGCTCGACGAGGCCGGGTTCGGCGTGTTCTGGCGCACCGACGACAACACGCGCAGCAAGGCCCTCGCCAAGGCGCACGGCCTGAGCAAGGGCGAGGTCCTGCTCGGCTGGCTGTACGTCGGGGGCAAGCCCGTGCGGTCCCGCCCCACCCGACGCAAGACCGTGGATGCCGCGAAGCACATCTCGCGGATGCCGGGAGGCAAGAAGCGTCGCAAGGCCGACGAAGCGCGCCTCTGATCCCGTCCGAAGCGCCGCCGCCGGTTCGCACCGCGGCGGCGCTTCGTCGTGTATGCGGTTCAGGCTCGGCGCGAACGGCGCCACGGGACCGCCGCAACGACGACACCCGCGATGGCGACCGAGGCGGCGAGGACGGCGACGCCGGTTGAGGGGGCCGCGGGCGCGGGCCACAGGGCGTCGAGGAGCACGGACGTGCTGAGCAGCCCGACCACCGACCCGAGTCCCAGTACGAGGACGCCCGTGCGCTGCACGATGACGGACGACAAGAAGATGTAGACGACACCCAGAGCGCCGCCGAGGTACAGCCACGGATCGGTCGGGGCCGCGCGCGGCGCGCCGACGAGGGCGATGTGCACGGCCACCGCGACGACGAGCACGGCCGTCCCTCCCGCGAAGTTCACAAGGGTCGCAGCCAGCGGGCTCTGCACCCGCACGCGCAAGCGGCCGTTGGTGCCCTGCTGCCACGCGACGCCCGCGCCGGCGATGACCGGGACGATGAGCATCCACAGAGGGATGCCGCCGACCCGCACCCCCGCCAGGCACACGGCCACACCGGCGAGCGCCAGAAGCGCCCCGACGACTCGACGGATGGTGACGGGCACCACTCCCCCGGGTCCGTAGCCGAACCTGTCGAGCAGCAGACCGCCCGTCGTCTGCCCGGCGACGAAACCCACGGTGAACAGGGCGACGCCGACCGTCGCGACGGCGAGACCCTGGCTGGCGACGGTGAACGCTCCGGCAGCGCCGCCGAGCACCATCCACACCGGGACCGTGCGGTCTCCCAGGCCGGCGATCAGGCGACGGAACCCGGCCCGCCCAGCCGGTAGCACCGCGGTGAGCACGATCATGATGACCAGGCCCGAGCCGAACGAGATCGCGCCGGCGAGAATACCGTCGCCGATCTCGGCACCGAGAGAACCGTTGATGCGGGCCTGCAACGCTGTCAGCGACCCGATCAGCACGGCTCCGACGACGGCGATCCCCGGTGATCGGCGCTGAGTCATGGTTCCTCTTCCTCGGCACCGCGGGGAGACGGGGCCGTCGTCGATCGTACGGCTCCGCGCGCCGTACGGACCGACTGAGCCCGATGCGCGAGGCTTTCCCCGTGCCTCACCTCAACGCCGGCTCCGACGACGTGACCGGAATCCTCGCCCAGCTCACCGCGTCGCACGCCGACCGCGAGTTCCTCGCCGGCGTCGAGGTGCACCTCCCCCGACTGCACGACCTCTTCCGCCGCCTCTACGGCGACCGGCCCGACGGCCTCGAGCGCTTGGCATCCGTCGTCGATCTCGCCCGTCGGTCGTGGACCGAACGCCCCGAGGAGCTCAAGGCGGTCGACCGTGAACGGGCGAGCGCACCCGACTGGTTCGAGGGCGAGGGGATGCTGGGCGGTGTCTGCTATGTCGATCGGTACGCCGGCGGGCTCAGCGGCATCCGGGACTCCATCCCGTACTTCCGCGAGCTCGGGCTGACGTACCTGCACCTCATGCCGCTCTTCGAGAGCCCCGAGGGCAACAGCGACGGCGGCTACGCGGTGTCGAGCTACCGCCGGGTGAACGCGGCTCTCGGCACGATGGAGGAGCTCGCCGAGCTGGCCGGAGAACTCCGTCACGCGGGGATCTCGCTCGTCGTCGACTTCATCTTCAACCACACCAGCAATGAGCACGAGTGGGCCCGCAAGGCCGTCGTCGGCGAGGCGGGGTACGAAGACTTCTACCTCATCTACCCCGACCGCGAAATGCCCGACGCGTACGAGCAGACCACCCGCGAGATCTTCCCCGACGACCACTCCGGCTCGTTCGTGCAGCTGCCCGACGGGCGCTGGATCTGGGCTACGTTCTACCACTTCCAGTGGGACCTCAACTACGCCAACCCCGCGGTGTTCGAGGCCATGGCCGGCGAGATGCTCTTCCTCGCCAATCAGGGCGTCGAGATCCTGCGCATGGATGCCGTGGCGTTCATCTGGAAGCGCCTGGGCACGGCGTGCGAGTCGCTGCCCGAGGCGCACCTCCTCCTGCAGGCGTTCAACGCGGTGCTGCGCATGGCGGCGCCGAGCCTGCTGTTCAAGTCGGAGGCGATCGTTCACCCCGACGAGGTGATCTCGTACATCTCACCCGAGGAATGCCAGCTGTCGTACAACCCGCTGCAGATGGCGCTGACGTGGGAAGCGCTCGCGACGCGCGACGGGCGACTCCTTCAGCAGGCGCTCGAACGGCGCCACGCGCTCCCCGAGGGGACGGCGTGGGTCACCTACGTCCGCAGTCACGACGACATCGGCTGGACGTTCGCCGACGAGGATGCCGCCGAGCTCGGCATCCAGGGGTACCCGCACCGGCGCTTCCTCAACGACTTCTACGTCGGTCGCGTCGAAGGGTCGTTCTCGCGCGGCGTGCCGTTCCAGGAGAACGCGCGCACCGGCGACGCCCGCATCACCGGAACCACGGCGTCCCTCGCGGGGATCGAGGCCGGAGATGCGGGTGGCGAGGACCGCATGATCCTCGCGCACGCCCTGGCCCTGTCCACCGGCGGCATCCCCCTGCTCTACCTGGGCGACGAGGTCGCGCAGCTCAACGACTACTCGTACCGCGATGATCCCGCCGAGGCCGGCGACAGCCGGTGGGTGCACCGCCCGCACCGCCCCGAGCAGAACTACGCCGACCGGACGGATGCCACGACCCCCGCTGGCCGCGTGTTCTCCCGGCTCACACGGCTCATCGACGTGCGCCGGTCGACGCCCGAACTCGCCGGCAACGAGCTCGTCGCGTTCGACGCGCACATCGACGCGGTCGTGGCGTTCCTGCGCCCCGGTGACGCGGGCGCGGCGGTGCTCGTGCTGGCGAACGTCGCCGATCACGCGGTCGAGATCGACGCCCTGACCCTGTCGGGCCTCGACCCGGATGCCGTCGACCTCATCGCCGGACGGCCCGTCGCGCTGGCCGGCGGGCTGACGCTCCCCCCGCACGGGGTGTTGTGGTTGCGGGTGGGAATGCGCTGATCCACCAGGATCACTCGCCCGAAGTGCCGGCTACAGGACTTGAACCTGCAACCCCCGTATTACAAGTACGGTGCGCTACCAATTGCGCCAAGCCGGCGGGACCGCCAGTCTATCGACGCTCGGGGCGTCGTTCGGAGCGGTCAGCCCGCGGGTGTCGCGGTCGGCGTCGGGGTGGGCGTAGCCGTGGAGTAGTAGGCGTTGCTGTCGACGGTGAGCACGAACTGGGCGAACTCCTTGGGGTCGTCCATCCGTCCCACGTAAGGGGTGCCGTTGACCAGCACGGTCGGAGTCGCGGTGAGCGCCTGACCCTTGGTGTCGGGCAGCCCCTTGATCGCGCGGTCGGTGGCCGCCTTCGCCCACGACGTGAACGTCTCATCCTCGATGCACGAGCGCACCGTGTCGGGGTCGCCGACGCCGGCGCCCTGCGCCATGTCGGCGAGCTTCTCGTCGCTGTAGCCGTCGGAGTCCAGCGCGGGCTGGTTCACGAGCAGTTCGTGATTGAACACGAAGAACTTGTCGGACGCGTGAGTCGCGACACAGGCGGCGGCACCGGCGGCGCGGAGGCTGTACTTCGTGCCGTTCGACTTCGAGGTGAGCATCGCCACCGGGTAGTACGTCAGGGATGCGGCATCCTGCGACACCCACTTGGAGAGCTGCTCGGCGTTGGCCAGCTGGAACTCGCGCGCCTCGGTGGAGAGGTAGTCGACGTACACGCGGATGTCGACGGGAGCCGCCGTCGTCGTGGGCGCCGGCGTGGGGGTCGCGGTGGGAGTGGCCTCGGCGGCCATGGCGGAGGCGTTGCCGTCGACGGTCTGGTCGGCCAGCGGGTCGGCGATGCCGGTCGCGGCGGTGACGACGAAACCGTCGTTGGAGGCGGCATCCGGGAGCGCCTGCGACCGCGTGTCCCGCGACGACAGGGCGTAGCCGACGCCCGCGGCACCGACCGCGACGACCGCGACCGCGCCGATCGCCACCAGCGACCGGCGGACGATGCGCGCCCGCGTTTGCCGGGCCTTCACCTGCTGCGCCTTCTCGCGCACAGCCTCACGGCGAGCGCTTTCGGCGGGCAGATTCGGCGTCTGGTCGTTGGACATGGGACCTCTCGGGCGCGGACGGAAACCGCTGACGATGATGGGAACGCACGGGTAGGCGAACGAGCACCGATGGTAGTAAGCCTGGCTGAGAAATGCCCAGACGCATGGCATACTGACCCTGCGCCCAACGTCGTGCGCGCTCGGGGTCGCCCCCGTTCATTCCATTCACTACGGATCGTCCGGCACGTACCTGCCGGTGAAGGAGAAGAAGAAATGGCGTCCGTCACCTTTGACAACGCAACCCGCCTGTACCCCGGTGGCACTCGTGCCGCGGTCGACAAGCTGAACCTCGAAGTCGCCGACGGCGAGTTCCTCGTTCTCGTCGGCCCCTCGGGCTGCGGTAAGTCCACGTCGCTGCGCATGCTCGCCGGCCTCGAAGAGGTCAACTCCGGCCGCATCCTCATCGGTGACCGTGACGTCACCGACGTGCCGCCGAAGGACCGCGACATCGCGATGGTCTTCCAGAACTACGCGCTGTACCCCCACATGACCGTCGCCGAGAACATGGGCTTCGCCCTGAAGATCGCCGGTGTCGGCAAGGAAGAGCGCGCTGCCCGTGTGCTCGAGGCCGCCAAGCTCCTCGACCTCGAGGAGTACCTGACCCGTAAGCCGAAGGCCCTCTCGGGTGGTCAGCGTCAGCGCGTCGCCATGGGTCGCGCGATCGTGCGTCAGCCCCAGGTGTTCCTCATGGACGAGCCGCTGTCGAACCTCGACGCCAAGCTCCGCGTCCAGACCCGCACCCAGATCGCGTCGCTGCAGCGCCGCCTCGGTGTCACCACGGTCTACGTCACGCACGACCAGACCGAGGCCCTCACCATGGGCGACCGCATCGCGGTGCTCAAGGACGGTCTGCTCCAGCAGGTCGGCACCCCGCGCGACCTGTACGAGAAGCCGAAGAACGTCTTCGTCGCCGGCTTCATCGGCTCGCCCGCGATGAACCTCTTCACGGTCGACCTGGCCGAGGGCGGCGTGCGCTTCGGCGACCTCGTCGTCCCCGTCGAGGCCGACGTCATCGGAAAGGCGCACGGCAGCGAGGTCACCATCGGTGTCCGCCCCGAGGACATCCAGGTCGCCCCGGCCGACGGCCGCGGCCTGTCGGTCGTCGTCGACCTCGTCGAGGAGCTCGGCGCCGACGGCTACCTCTACGGCCACACCGAGATCAACGGCAAGCGCACCGACATCGTCGCGCGCGTCGACGGCCGCCGTCACCCGAACGCGGGCGAGACGGTCGTGCTGGCACCGGTCCCCGGTCACGTGCACGTGTTCGACCTCGAGTCGGGCGAGCGCCTCACCGACAAGGCCATCGCTTCGGCCTGATCCAACGCACCGTCGCGGCGCGGGGAGTCTTCGACGACTCCCCGCGCCGCACCCGTTTTCCCGGAGGAACCGTGGCCGAATCCCTCAGCATCACCGCCAGCACCGTAGACCCGGGGCTTCTGCAACTGCCGTGGTCGACCGGTCTCGCCGAGTGGCCGAGCTCGCACATCGTGGCCCTCCCCAAGGGCATCTCCCGCCACCTCGTGCGTTTCGCGAACCTGTCCGGACGCGTGGTCGCCATCAAAGAGACCACCGAAGAGATGGCGCGTCGCGAGTACGACATGCTCGGCAACCTCGACCGTCTGGACGCCCCGTGCGTCGACCGCGTCGCCGTGATCGCGGGACGCACGGATGCCTCGGGCCGCCCCTTGCCCGCGGCCCTGGTCACCGCCCACTTGCGCTTCTCGCTCCCCTATCGCGCACTGTTCACCCAGGTGCTGCGTCCGCACACGGCCACGCGCCTGGTCGACGCGCTGGCAGTGCTCCTCGTGCGCCTGCACAACGTGGGGTTCTACTGGGGCGACGTGTCGCTGTCCAACACCCTTTTCCGTCGCGATGCGGGCGAGTTCGCCGCCTACCTCGTGGATGCCGAGACCGGTGAGCTGCACGGCAACCGTCTGACCCCGGGGCAGCGCGCGCACGACCTCGACATCGCGCGCACCAACATCGCCGGCGAGATCATGGACCTCGAGGCCGGTGGACGCCTCGAGGGCGGGGTGGATGCCGTGGCGATCGCCGACGGCCTGGTGTCGTCGTACCACTCGCTGTGGGGCGCCCTCACCGACAAGGAGACGTTCGGCGTCGACGAGTCGTGGCGCATCACCGAGCGGGTGCACCGCTTGAACGCCCTGGGATTCGACATCGGTGAGATGTCGATCCAGACCACCGGCGACGGAACGCGCGTCTCCATCCAGCCCAAGGTCGTCGACGCCGGCCATCACCAGCGTCGCCTGCTCCGTCTGACCGGACTCGACGTCGAGGAGAACCAGGCCCGCCGTCTGCTGAACGACCTCGACGAATTCCGCGCGCGCGTGTCCCGCCTCGGCGCCGACGAGGAGATGGTCGCGCACGAGTGGCTGACGCGCGTGTTCGAACCCATCGTCATGGCGATCCCCTTCGACCTCCGCGCCAAGCTCGAACCCGCCGAGGTCTTCCACCAGGTGCTCGAACACCGCTGGTACATGTCGCAAGCGCGCGGCCGGTCCGTCCCCCTGGCCGAGGTCGTCACCTCGTACATCGACGATGTGCTCAGCCACCGCCGCGACGAGGCGACGGTCATGGGCCCGCCGACCGACACGATGTCGCTCGCGACGATCTCGGATGCCGCGGCCCCGGCGACGGGAGAAGTGCCCACGACCGACACCGACGTCGTCGACTGGCGCGACCTGGTCTGAACGAACGACGAAGGCGCCGCCCCGGAACCCGGAAGCGGCGCCTCCGTGCGTGGTGTCAGTAGCCGACGGCGAAGTTGTCGCGCGAGTGGCGCGGGTTCTCGATCTCGTCGAGCACGGCGACGGCGAAATCGGCGCCCGAGATGAACGAGTCGCCCTGGTCGTCGACGACGAGCACGTGCCCGCCGTCGCGGTAGGAGCCGGTGCGCTCGCCCGGCGCCCAGGCGCCGAACCCACCGGCGGGGTGCACGTAGAACCAGTCGCGGCCCGAGGTGTCGGCCTGCAGGTCCTCGAGGATGCCGATGGCTTCCCGCGCCTCGGGCTTGTACTCCTCGGTGAAGCCCTCGGTGTCGATCACGCGCGGCCCGCCCTCGGCGACGAGCGATCCGCCCGCACCGCCGACGACTCCCAGTCGCACGTTCTCGGGCAGGACGGATGCCAGGTCGGCGATCGCGGGACGGAGCTGTCCGAGCATGTCGCCGCGCGGAGCCACGGCCGACACCACGACGTCGACACCCTCGAGCTCGGCGACCAGACCGGGGATGTCCAGGACGGTGCCCTCGATGTAGGTGGCCCCCTCCACGCGCTCCGCGGGCACCGAGCGGGCGACCGAGACGACGGTGTGGCCGCGCTGGACGGCTTCGGCGACGATGTGGCTACCGGCGTAGCCGGTTCCTCCGATGACGGCGATACGGGGCACGGGCGTTCCTCTCCTCCGGTCCGCGGACGGTCGCGGACGTATCCTCCCAGCGTGCCGGTTCCCCGCACCGTTGCGAAACGGTGCGTCCAGATCCGGGGTGACTCATAGCAGGATCTGCAGCGGATTCTCGATCCTCGCCACGAACGCCGCCAGCCACTGCGCCGCCAGCGCGCCGTCCAGGACGCGGTGGTCGGCCGACAGCGTCACCGACATCACCGTCGCGGCGGCGAGCGAGCCGTCGGCATCGACGACCGGCCGCCGGGTCGCGGCACCCACGGCGAGGATGCCGGCGTGCGGCGGGTTGATGATCGCCGAGAACGACGTCGTGCCGTACATCCCGAGGTTCGACACTGCGAACGAGCCGCCCTCGAGCTCGTTCTGCTTCAGACGCCCCTCCCGCGCCCGCTCGGCGAGATCGCGGACGGTGGTGGCGAGCTCGCCGATCGAGAGACGATCGGCCTGCCGCACCACGGGGGTGAGCAGCCCGCCGGGAACCGAGACGGCCACGGCGATGTCAGCGTTCGCGAAGCGCCGGGTGGCATCCGCAGTCCAGATGGCGTTCGCCTCGGGAACGTCCCGCATCGCGCCGGCGACCGCCTTGACGACGAGGTCGTTGACGGAGATGCGCTGCTCGCGCCCCTCGTTGATCCGCGCGCGCAGTTCCAGCAGGGCATCGACGCGGCAGTCGGCCTGCAGGTAGAAGTGCGGGACGGTCGCCTTGGACTCGGTGAGCCGTCGGGCGATCGCGCGGCGCATACCGGTGTGCGGCACGTCCTCGTACGCGGCACCGGCCGGGACGGGAGCAGTCGGAGCGGGTGCGGCCTCGGCGGGCGCGACCGGAGCCGGGGCGACGGTGGGCGTCTCGGCATCCGGATGCCGCTCGTCGCGCGCTTGCGTCCACGCGTCCAGGTCGCGGCGGACGACGCGACCGCGCGGCCCCGACCCGGGAACGTCCGCGAGGTCGACCCCGCGCTCGCGCGCGAGACGCCGCACCAGGGGTGAGGCGAAGAGGCGCTGCTCCGCGTCCGCGGCCGCAGGCGCGGCAGCGGGTCCGGCCACCGCGGCGGCGGGCGCGGCGGCGGCGTCCGCGGCCTCCTCGGGAGCGGCGGCGATCGCGGCCTCCTGTGCCCCGGAGCCTCCGCCGGCGGAGGCGAGCGCCGACTCGAGGCTCTCCCCCTCTTCGGCGAGGACCGCGATCGGCACGCCGACGGCGGCGGCATCCCCGGCGGGGAGCAGGATGCCGGCGAGGACGCCGGCGCGTTCGGCTTCGTACTCGACGACGGCCTTCTCGGTCTCGATCTCGACGATCGCCTGCCCCGCCTTCACGGGGCTGCCGACCTCGACCAGCCAGCTCTGGATGGCGGCTTCTGCCGCTCCCGTGGCGATCTCGGGCATCCGCACGACGACGGCCATCAGTTCATCCCTCCCGCGGCGCGCACGCGCTCCAGTCCCGCGACGACCTCTTCGGTGCGGGCGATGGCCGCCCGCTCGAGGACCTTCGAGATGCTCGGACTCGCCTCGCCGCCCGTGACGCGCTCGACCGGCTGGTCCAGCCAGTCGAAGAACCGGCGCTGGATCTCGTCCGCGAGCCAGCCCCCGTAGGACGGACCGCGCGAGCCCTGTTCGACGATGAGGACGGCGTTGGTCTTGCGGATGCTCTCGCCGATGGTGTCCCAGTCCAGCGAGGCCCGGTCCAACCACCGCAGGTCGATCACCTCGGCATCCGTCCCGGTCTGCTCGACGGCTTCGAGGGTGTGTCCGACCATCGACAGGTAGGTCAGCACCGTGACGTCGTTGCCCTCGCGGCGGATCGCGGCGCTGCCCGGCGGGATGACGTAGTCGAGGTCGGTGTCGGGCACGCGGTCGGGCGTGCCGTACAGGTCGACGTGCTCGATCACCAGCACGGGGTCCTCGAGCGCCAGGGCGGCGTTCATGAGACCGACGTAGTCCGCCGCGTTCGAGGCGGCCACGATGCGCCAGCCCGCCTGGGTGGCGAAGATGCCCGCCGGATCCATGAGGTGCTGCGAGCCGTACCCCGAACCCATGGCGATCTTCGTGCGCAGCACGAGCGGCACGGTGTTGTTGTCGCCGAACATGTGCCGGGCCTTGCCGACCTGGTTGAACACCTGGTCGGCGGCCACCCACATGAAGTCGGGGTACATGAACTCCACGACGGGGCGGAAGCGCCCGTCCATCGCCATGCCGCCCGCCGCACCGAAGAAGCCGTTCTCGCTGATGGGGGTGCCGATGACGCGCTCCGGGCCGTACTTCTCGACCAGGCCCTTCGTCGCGCCGTTGGTTCCGCCGCCCAGGCGATGCACGTCCTCACCGAGCACGACGATGCGCGGGTCGGTCTCCATGCGCCGGTCCATGGTCTGCGCGACGGCATCGACGAACTTCACGTCGCGCCACGGGCCGGTCCACCGCGCCGGTTCCGCGGCCGAGAGCGCGGCCAGTTCGGACGCGTCGCCCCGGATGCCGGTGTCGACGACGGCCGGGTCGGGCCACAGCTCGGGACGGATGCGACGACGTCCGGGGCGCTCGGGGTCGGGCTCCACGACGGCCGCGACCGATGTCGCGACGGCGGCGACGGCCTGCGCGCGCACGGCCTGCGCCTCGGCGTCGTCGAGGAGCCCAAGGCGGCGCATCTCGGAGGCCATCCGCTCGAGCGGATCGCGCGCCCGCCACTGCCCCTCTTCGTCCTTGGTCCGGTAGCCGAACGCGCTTCCCGGGTACGGGCCGTTCTGGTGGAAGAAGCGATAGACCTCGGCTTCGACGATCGCGGGACCGTCGCCGGCCCGCATCCGCTCCAGCGCCTCGCCCATCGCGAGGTGCACCGCGAGCGGGTCCATGCCGTCGACCCGCCAGGCGGGGATCGAGAAGCCCTGACCGCGCACCGAGAAGCGGGTGTCGGCGCTCGCCTCGTCGGCGCGGGTCGACACCGCGTAGAGGTTGTTCTCGATGAAGAACGCCACCGGCAGCTTCCACGTCGACGCGAGATTCATCGACTCCAGGACCGAGCCGATCTGGCTGGACCCGTCACCGAAGTAGTTGATCGAGACGTCCGAGGTGCCGGCGTGCTTCTGCGCCCACGCGTGGCCGGTGGCCAGCGGCGCCCCGCCGCCGACGATCGCGTTCGTGCCCAGTGCTCCGGCCTCGAGCCACTGCAGGTGCATGGATCCGCCGCGGCCACCGGAGAAGCCTGACGCCAGGCCCAGGATCTCGGACAGCGTCAGGTCGAGGAGCGTCTGCACGTCGGGGGTGACGAGGGCGTTCGGGTCCAGCACGCCGCCCGAGGCGTACTCGAGCGTCTTGGCGAGGAACTGGTGGTGCCCGCGGTGGGAGCCGTTGACGGCGTCGGTGGCCCGCAACCCGACGATGGACCCGACGGCGCCGCCCTCCTGGCCGATGCTGGAGTGCGCGGGACCGTGGACGAGACCCGCGCCCGCGAGGTCGAGCACCGCCTCCTCGAAGGCCCGGATGAGATGCAGCTGACCGAGCATCGTCCCGAGCAGTTCCGGGTCGGCGGCCTTCCAGTCCGCGGCGGTCGTCTCCAGCTGCACCCACTCGACACCGGTGTTCAGCCGTTTCCGCTTGGCCATGTCGCTCCTCACGCGTCGTTGCGTCTACCTATACAGGATGTTCATCATCACTGTACGATCGGATTGTCTCCAATACAAGGCATCCTTGTGGCGAGATACTGGTAACGGGCACCTCTAGAGGCGCCAATGGATCCAATGGAGGAACGGCCATGGCACTTCCCGGTCTGCGCGGCAGCGATCACATCGGCGTCACCGTCCCCGACCTCGACGAGGCCGAAGCGTTCCTGGTGGGCGTCCTGGGCGCCGAGCCGGTGTACACCCTCCCGGGCCGCGCGGGCGAAGGCGACTGGATGACGCGGCAGCTGGGCGTGCACCCGCGTACGCGCATCCGCGAGATCCGCTTCTATCGACTGGGGATGGGCACCAACCTCGAGGTCTTCGCGTACGACGCCGCCGACGGACAGGCCCCGCCCCCGCGCAACAGCGACATCGGCGGGCACCACCTCGCGCTCTACGTCGACGACCTGGATGCCGCGGTCGCCCACCTGCACGCCCATGGCGTCGATGTCATGGGCGAACCCGTCGTCAGCGGCGCCGCCTCGGCAGGGCAGCGCTGGATCTACTTCCGCGCCCCGTGGGGAATGCAGTTCGAACTCGTCAGCTACCCCGACGGCAAGGCGTACGAGCGCGACGCGACGACACTGCTGTGGCATCCGGCAAGGCCCGCCGAATGACCGGCGTGCTCCCCGTCGCCCGCGACCACGGCCGCGCCGGGTCCGGGATCGCCGACACTCTCCGCGGGGAGATCCTGCGCGGCATCCATCCCCCGGGCACCCGCATCCGCCAGGAGGACCTCGCGGCACGGCACACCACGAGCCGCATCCCCGTGCGCGAGGCCCTGCGCATCCTCGAGGCCGAGGGACTCGTCACGCTCGTCGCGAACTCCGGTGCGTGGGTGTCGCGGCTGACCCTCGCCGAATGCGAGGAGCTCTACCTCGTCCGCGAGCGCATCGAGCCGGTGCTGCTCGTGATGAGCGCGCCGCTGCTGACCCCGAACGATCTCGACCTGCTCGACGACCTCGCCACGCACATGGAGCGGGCGGATGCCGAGGACTTCTTGCGGCTGGATCGGGAGTTCCACTTCGCCACGTACGCCCCCACGCAGACGGTCATGCTCGGCGACACGGTCCGGGGCCTGTGGAACCGCACGCACCACTACCGGAGGGCGTTCGTGGGCGCGGCGCACGTGCGACACGATGGCTCCGCGCACCATGACCACCGACTTCTCGTCGCGGCACTCCGCCGCGGCGACGCCGAAGAGGCCGCGCACGTGCTGGAACGGCACATCCGCCGCACGCGCATCGAGCTCGAGCGGCATCCCGAGATCTTTGACAACGCGGCGATCGTCAGGTGATGCGCCACCCGCGGTCGACGTAGAGGTTGGTCGCGGAGATGCCCTCGTTGTGCAGGAGGAAGCGGGTGGCATCCACCACGTCCCTCATCGTCGCAAGCTCGCCGCCAGGCGTGCGGGACGAGTAGCCCTCGAGGACCCCCGCGGGCTTCCCGGCCCAGAACGGACTGTCACCGATGATGCCCGGGTGCAGCGCGTTGACGCGCAGCGGGGCGAGTTCGAGCGCGAGGGCCGTCGTGAGCCCCTCGACGCCGCCGTTGATGGTCGAGACCGTGACCGAGCCGGGGTACGGAGCGTCCTTCGCCCGGCCGCCGAAGAGCACGATGCCGGTCGAGCGCGCGGGCACGAGCCGGTCCAGCAGCGTGTGCACGGTCTCGGTGTACCCCACGAGCTTGAGAGTCACCAGGCGCCGGGCGCGGGCGATGTCGTAGTCGCGCACGGTGTTCGCGTCGCGCTCGATCGCGGCGAGCACGAGGCCGTCGAGTTCGCCGACGCCGGCGAGCGCGGGGGCGATGTCCTCCGGCTCCGAGATGTCGACCGCGATCCCGCGGACGTTCGGTCCGATCTCTTCGGCAATCGCCTGGGCGGCGATCGGATCGCGACCCGTGAGCGTCACCTCGTGGCCGTCCGCGGCGAGCGACGCGACGATCTCGCGTCCGATCCCGGACGTGCCACCCACCACCAGATACCTGCGGCTCATGCCGCACCTCCTTCTCGTTCGTTCTCGGATGCCGACAGGAGCCCCCGCCGGGTGACTTCGGCCGCCGCTCCCCAATCGAGGCGTGCGAGGTCCGGTTCGGCGAGTGCGCGATCGAACACCGCCGTCAGCGCCGAGAGCGCGGGCAAGTACACGCCGGACTCGGCCGCGATCTCGGCGCTCAGCCGCAGGTCCTTGGCGCCGAGGGCGACGTCGAACCCGGGCGGGTCGTAGGACTGCCGCGCGATCATTCCGCCGTAGCCGCTGTAGACGACACCGGCGAACAGCGTCGAGGTCAGGATCTCGATGAACAGTGTGGGGTCGACGCCCCGCGCCTCCACGAGCGCGACCGATTCGCCCATCGCCTGGATGGCGTGGATGATGTCGTAGTTCACGGCGATCTTGACCGCGTTCGCCGTCGACGGCTCCTCGCCCAGGGGCCACAGGCGCGCGGCGAACAGCTGCAGGTAGGGCTCGACCTCGGCGACGACCGCGGACTCCCCCGCCACGAGGATGTTCAGCCGCCCCTCGGCGGCCACCGCGGGCCGCCCGAGCACCGGGGCGGCGACGTAGCGCGCACCCGCCCCCGCGAACCTGCGCTGCAACTCGACCGCGGCGGCCGGACTGATCGACGCCAGGTTCACATGGACACCGCCGGTCGTGGATGCCACGGCCTCGGCATCCAGCACGGCCAGGGCGGCGGTGTCATCCGCGAGCATCGAGAACGACACGTCGTGCGCGAGCGCCTCGCCGGGCGTCGCGCACGGGACGGCTCCGGCCGCGACGAGGTCGTCGACCGGCCCGCGCGAGCGGTTCCAGACGTGGACGCGGTGCCCGGCGTCGACGAGGCGCCGCGCGAGCGCGGCGCCCATCGAACCGAGGCCGAGGAAGCCGACCGACGACATCACGCCTCCCCGCGACCCCAGGTCGTGTTCAGGTGCGACTGCGAGTCGCGCTGGTTGTTCAGCGGACCGCCGACGGCGATGTACCGGGGACCGGCGATCAGCAGCTCCTCCGCCGGGAACTTCGTGATCACTTCGCACCCGGTGGCGGTGACGACGACCTCTTCTTCGATGCGCGCAGCGCCCCACCCGTCGGCGGAGGGCCAGTACGTCTCGAGGGCGAAGACCATGCCCTCCTTGAGCTCCTCGGGGTGATCGAAGGAGACCAGCCGCGAGAAGATCGGCTTCTCCCAGATCGACAGGCCCACGCCGTGCCCGTACTGGAGGGCGAACGCCGCCTCTTCGTCGGCGAAGCCGAACTCCTGGGCCGTCGGCCACACCGAGACGATGTCGGCGGTCGTCGCGCCGGGACGCACGAGCGCGATCGCCCGATCCATGTACTCCCGGGCCCGGGTGTACGCGTCCCTCTGCTTCGTGCTCGCCGACCCCACCGCGAACGTGCGGTAGTAGCACGTGCGGTAGCCGTTCCAGCTGTGCAGGATGTCGAAGAACGCGGGGTCACCGGGACGGATCAGACGGTCCGAGAACACGTGCGGGTGCGGAGAGCAGCGTTCTCCGGAGATGGCATTGACACCCTCGACGTACTCCGAGCCGAGGTCGTACAGCGTCTTGGCGACGAGCCCGACCGCCTCGTTCTCCCGGACGCCCGGGCGCAGGAACCGGTACAGCTCCTCGTACGCCGCATCGACCATCGAGGCCGCCTGGGTCAGGAGCCGGATCTCGTCGCCGGTCTTGATGCGCCGCGCCTCCATGAACACCTGCTGGCCATCCACGACCTGGATGCCGACCTTCTGGAGGGCGAACAGGATCGGCAGTTCGATGACGTCGACACCGAGGGGCTGATCGGCGACGCCGAACTTCTCCAGTTCGCGCTTGATCTTTCGGGCGACCTCCTCGGCGATCCCGGCATCCGGCGGGAACGCACCGCGCAGGGTCGAGATGCCCGCCCGGGCCCCCGACTCGAGCCGCGGGCGCGTGGTGCCCTCGTGCGGCGCGTGCGGATCGGCATCCATCTCCGACGAGGTGACGTCGAGCCACGGGTTGTACAGCGCGTGGTGCTTGGCCGCCGAGCCGAAGTCCCACGAGATCGGATCTGTGTTGCGAGTGAGCAGGCTGAAGCGGATCAGCTTGTCCATAGCCCACGTGCCGATGTGGGTGGCGGTCATGTAACGGATGTTGGAGAAGTCGAACGCGAGAACCGCGCCGAGGTCCGAGCGCTCCAGCTCCGCCTTCACTCGCGCGAGGCGGTCGTCGCGGAGGCGGTCGAAGTCGACGCGCGCCTCCCAGTCGACGCCGTTGGTGCCCGTGGTTCCGGTGTTCTTCATGATGGCCTTCCTGATGCCTGAGGGATTCCGATGGGATGCGGGGCGACCGAGACGCTCAGCCGGCCCGCACCCTCGATGAGCGACCGCGGCGCACGAGCACCATGACGAGGGGGACGACGGCGGCGAACAGGACGAAAGCGCCCTGGATCCAGTACTGCCACGACAGGCCGAGCGAGAGGAACGCCAGCGCGCTCGTCACGGTCTGCAGCAACAACCCGGCCGCGGCCACGGCGAGCGCGGAACCCGAGCCGCCGAAGATGCTTGCGCCGGCGATGACCACCGCGGTCACCGAGGTGAGGGTGAGGGCTTGCGCGGCATTGGCGTCGCCGATGCCGGAGCGCGAGTACACGGCCAACCCCGCGAGGGCGGCGAGCCCGCCCGCCGCGACCGAGGCCAGCAGCCGGGTGCGCGGAACGCGGACGCCCATGCGGTTGGCCTTGACGGGGTCGGAGCCGGCGGCGCGCAGCGCGCGTCCGCCGCGGGTGCGCTGGATCACGAACCACATGACCACCGCGATCGCGACGGCCAACGCCAGGATCATCGGCACACCGGCCACCGCGAGGCCGAGGGTCGTGAGCACGTCCGCGCGGGCGGCTCCCCCGGGGCTGGGCCGGAGCACCTGCGCGAGGCCGAGGACGGCGATCGAGCTCACGAGTGTGGCGATGACCGGGGGCAGCGAGAGGCGCGTCACCAGCAGACCGTTGACCCACCCGACCGCGGCTCCCGCGGCGAGGGCGAGGACGACGCCGATGAGGAAGAACCCGATCCCCTGTTGCGCGAAGAACGACAGGATCACCGCCGACAGCGCGACCACCGATCCGATGCTCAGGTCGATGCCGCCGGTCATGACCACGACCAGCTGCGCGAGACCGACGAGGATGAGCACGCTTGCGGCCGCCAGCAGCTGACTGATGCTCAGGGGACTGAGGAACGCCGACGACACGAACGACGTCACCACCGAGAGCGCGACAGCGAGCCCCAGCAGGACCACCGCTTGCGTCTCTCCCGCGAGGATGCTGCGCGAACGCGGACGACGTGCGGTCACGGCGACCTCCACGGACGCGGTCTCGGACGACAGCACCGCCGCCCCCGTGATCGCGCGCTCGTCGACGTCGTCACCGATCAGGGTGGTCTGCACGCGACCGCGCGAGAACACCACGACCCGGTCGCACAGACCCTCGAGCTCGACGGCATCCGTCGACAGCACGACGACGGCGACGCCCGACGCCGCGAGTTCGCGCAGGAACGCGTAGATGTCCACGCGGGCACCGGCGTCCACGCCCTGCGTGGGGTCCTCGACGAGGAGCACCTTGGGGTTTCCCAGGCGTCCGCGGGCGAGCAGCACCTTCTGCTGATTGCCGCCCGAGAGCGCCGAGACCGGGACTTCGAAGTGGGGCGTCTTGACGGCCAGGCCGGCCACACCGTCGCGGGTCAACTCGTACTCGCGGCTGCGGCGGACGAACCCGCCCGGCATCGCCGCGCGCAGGGCTCCGGCGACGGCGTTCTCGCGGATCGACATCTTGCCGAACATCGCTTCGCCGATGCGGTCCCCGGGGAGGAACACCACGCCGGCAGCGGCCGCCGAGCGGCGCGAGCGGGTCGAGATCTCGTGCCCGCCGACGAGCACACGGCCCCCGGTCGAGCCGCCACCGGCGATCCCCCGGAGGACCCGGCGCTGGCCGTTGCCCTCGACGCCGGCCAAGCCGATGATCTGCCCGGGGAAGACCGAGAACGAGACGTTGTCGTAGCCGGGGCCGCTGAGCTCCAGCACCTCGAGCGCCGGCGCCACGGACGCGGCGGGGGCGGCGGGCTTGTCGGGGAAGGTCGTCTCCAGCGACCGACCGACGATGAGCTCGACCACCTCGTCGGCGGTGAAGTCGGCGACCAGGCCCCGGCCGACGACGCGGCCGTCGCGGAGCACCGTGAGGTCGTTGCCGATCTCCATCACCTCGGGGATGCGGTGGGTGATGTAGACGATCGCGACGCCCTTCTCGAGCAGGCCCCGGACCTGCGCGAACAGCCAGGCCGTCTCCTCGGGACCGAGGGCCTCGGTCGGCTCGTCCAGCACGAGCACACGGGGATCGGATGCCAGGGCGGCGGCGATCTCGACCAGGTGCGCCTCGCGCAACGACAGCGACGACACCAACGCGTGCGGGTCGATCTTCAGCGACAGCCGTTGGAAGTGGGCCGTGACCCACGCGGCGGCGGTCCGGCGCGAGGGGCGCTTGCTCGCCGGGAGCAGGAGGAGCACGGCATCCACCACGCTCAGAGAAGGCGCCAGCGCGGGGATCTGGTACACGATGGCGAGTCCGGCCTCGCGCGCCTCGGCGGGCCGGATGCGGTCGAACTCGCGGCCGGCGAGGCCGATGGTGCCGGAATCCGGCACCACCGACCCCGCCGCGATCCCCACGAGGGTGGACTTTCCGGCGCCGTTCTCGCCGAGCACGGCGTGCACGCGACCGGCGGCGATGTCGACCGAGACCGCGTCCAGCGCGGTGACACCGGGGTAGGTCTTGGTGATGCCCGAGAGAGTGAGTGCGGATGCCACGGTCGTGGGGGTCTCGTTCATCAGCCGAAGAGCTTCGTGATCTCGTCAGCGGTCAGCAGCGTCGACGGCGTCGCGTCGGAGGGCGCCGAGGACAGGCACGCCTTGTCGGGGGTCACGGCGCCGGGAGTCGTGCCGGTGGAGTCCTCGAACAGGGCGAGTTCGTACAGCGAGGGCTCGGCATCCTTCCCACCGAACTTCGCGGCGAGAGCCTTGCGCAGGGCGACGCGGCCGATCCAGGTGCGCGACGAGACCGTGGCGAGCTCGTAGCCCGGGTTCTTGGCCTTGAGGTCGGCGAAGCCGCAGCTGAGGGAGTTGTCGTCCGTCGAGGTGAGGATCGGCAGAGGCTGGCCCGCGGCCTCGTACGCACGGATGACACCCGAGGCCGATGCGCCGTAGTCGGCGATGATCGCGTTGATGGGCTGGCCCTGCGAGAGCACGCCGGCCATCGCCTGCTGGGCCTGAGCGGGGTCCCAGTTCGTCCAGATCGGCTCGGTGTTCACGAGCGTGATCTGCGGGTTGGCGTCGAAGACCTCTTTGGCGCCGGCGAACTCCTGCGTCGAGACCAGGGCGCCCGAGGGGCCACCGAAGAAGACGACGTTTCCGCCCGCGCTGCCGAGCTGATCGACGATCCACTGGGCCTTGGACTTGCCGACGAACGTCGGGATCTGGTCGGTGTAGTCGAGGTAGTCGGTGCCGGCGGTGCCCTGCGGGTCGGAGGCGAAGTTGACCACGATCGACCCGGCCTGGGTGGCCTGCCGGATGGCGGGGAGGTGCGCCTCACCGGGACCGGCATCGGGGATGACGAGGATGATGTCGGTGCCCTTGGCGGCCAGGCTCGTGATGCCCGACGTGGTCGCCTCGAGGTCGCCGCGGCCCGCGATGAACTCGACGCCCGAGATGGCGTCGCACTTGGCCGCTTCGCTCTCGATCTCGGCGAGCACGGTCTTGGACCACGTGTTGGTGCCGTAGCCGTCGACGACGCCCACCGACACCTTCTCTCCGTCGGCGGGGCAGATGTCGGCGATGCTGGCGAACTGGTCCATCGTCCCGACGCTGCCGGCGGCGATGTCGGCGGTGAGGTTGTTCGCGCCCTCGGTGCCGCCGCCGGCGCTGTTGGTGGACGAACAGCCGGCGAGCACGAGCGCGCCGAGGGCGATGACGGCGAGACCTGCTCGCCGTGCGGGTGCTGTGGTGATCATGGGGGTACTCCTCTTCGAGTGGGTGATCGGGTGTGCAGGAACGTGTGGGGGCGCGACGGATCGCCCGTCGACCCGGGCGGGTCGCGGTGGTGGGGTGAGCCGCGGTCAGGCTCCGGGACGCCGTCGCATGAGATTCCGGATGCGGGAGGTGGTGCCGCCCAGTTGCAGTTGGGCGACGATGCCGACGCCGATGATCAGCGCCTGGACGATGTTCTGCACGGCGGTGGCCTGCGTGAACGTCTGGACGAGCTGGGTGAGCTGCGCCAGGAAGAGCGCGCCGAGGGCGGTGCCCACGACGCTGCCGCGCCCGCCGGTCAGCGCGGTGCCGCCCAGGACCACCGCGGCGATCGAGGGCAGCAGGTAGTCGTCGCCGGCGGTGAGGGTCGGCGTGCGCAAGAGCCCCGCCAGCAGAACTCCGCCGGCCGCGGCGAGCGCGGACGAGAGCACATAGGCGACGATCGTGTATCCGCGCGTGCCGATCCCGAGGTTCGCGGCACTGCGGGGGTTCTCCCCGACGAGCTCGAACCGGCGACCGACGCGGGTGAGTTTGAGCACGACGTGGACGATCAGGGTCAGCGCGAGCGCGAAGAACACCAGGACCGGGATGCCGCCCCACCGACTGAGTGCGAACTGGTTCAAGGCGTCCGGGCTCTGGGTGGCGAAGCCCCCCGAAAGCGCCTGCACGGTGCCGATCATCAGGGCGTTCACCGCGATCGTGACGACGAGCGGCGGCAGACCGAACAGCGTGATGACGAGGCCGCTGGCCAGGCCGAAGGCGGCGGTGGCGATGATCGCGGCGGCGATGGCCCCCGGCAGCCCCAGAGCGTCGTCCGCACCGAAGCGGGCGACGATGAGGGCTCCGAGCGTGACGGCGCCGGGGATGGAGAGGTCGAGTCCGCCCTGCTGGATGACGAGCGTCTGCCCGACCGCCACGATCGCGATGAGAGCCGCGAACGGCAGCATCGAGACGATCGCCGTCGGCCCCACGCTCCCCGGCGCGATCACCGGGCTGATCAGGAACAGCGCCGCCACGGCGATGAGCGCGCGGGTCCCCGGCCAGGCCAGGACCATCCGCGCCGTGGGACCGTGGTCCTTCGGCGCGATGCGGGCGGGAGCGGCGAGGTCGGTCATGCCGTCACCAGTGTGGGGTGCCAGGTGCCGTCCAGGCGCGCCTCGGGCATCTCGCCCAGCAGGTAGCTGCGGGAGGCCTCGGCATCCGCCTTCAGGCGGCCGAGGTCCACCCCCACGAGCTCGCCGTCCTTCTTCACCCGGCGCCCCTGCACGAAAACGTCGCGCACGAGACCGGGGTGGGCGGAGTACACGAGGCTGCCGATCGGGTTGTTCAGCGGCGTCAGTGCGAGCGAACGGTCGTCGAGGACCACGATGTCGGCGGCCTTGCCCACGGCGATCGAACCCGTGGTCTCGGCCAGGCCCGCGGCGTGCGCGCCGTCGATCGTGGCGAACTGCACGACGTCGGCGCACGTGAGGCTGATGCGTTCGAGGACCTCGCCGGTGTCGACCGAGGGGGCGTTGTCGAGGGCGCGCTGCATCCCGATGGCGGTGCGCATCGTGGCGAACATGTCGCCGCCGTTCGAGCTGCACACGTCGATCGAGAAAGTCGGGCGGATGCCGGCGCGCAGCAGACGGCCGGTGGCCGGGAAGCCGTGACCCATCTGCATCTCGACGTCGGGCGCGACCGAGGCGGTGCCGCCGCTGTCGGCGATGAGCCGCAGCTCGTCGTCGCTGAGGGTGCAGCAGTGCACGTACGTGGTGCGGTCCGACAGGAGTCCGTCGGCGGCGAGCTTGTGGATCGGGCCGGACTTGCCCCAGTAGCCGTCACCGGCGTGCATCGTGACGCGCAGGTCGAGGTCGGCCGCGAGCCGGAAGTCCAGGACGTTGACCTCGGGGGTGACGAACTGCGGACCGCGCAGCGCGAGCGCCATCGTGACCAGCCCGTCGCTCGAGGCGAAGTGCTCGTCGCGGACGCGGCGGGCGTCCTCGGGGTGCGGGTTGGCCGATGGGAGGCTCCCCCACTGGTCGGCGCCGCCGCCGTGCGCGAACACGGCGCGCATTCCGGTGTCCTTCAGGGCGGCGACGGCGGCGTCGGCGTGCTCGGGGGTCGCGAGGTTGTGCGACCAGTCCACGAGGGTCGTGATGCCGGAGTCGAGGGCCTCGAGGGCGCCGAGGTAGTTGCCGGTGTAGGTGTCCTCGGGGCGGAAGTGCTTGCTGAGCCCGGAGTGCAGTCCCACCAGGTACTCCGTGAGCGACCAGTCCGACGCGAGGTTGCGGACGACCGACTGCCACGTGTGCCGGTGGGTGTCGACGAAGCCCGGGTGCACGATGCGTCCGCGCACGTCGATGACCTCGGCACCCGCGGCATCCAGACCCTGTCCGATGGCCTCGATCGTCCCGTCGGCGCCGATCAGGATGTCGGTGTCGGTGAGGACCTCGCCGGGGCGGACGGCCGTGATGACGGTCCCTCCCCGCAGCAGCGTGCGCTCGCTCATGTGGTGGTGACTCCCTCGTCGAACCGGAGCGTCCTCGCTCCGGTGGTGTGCGTTGATTGGATGCTAAAAAGCCAGACTGAACATGTCAAGTATTTGTTATCACTATGTGCAGTTCGTCCAGCAGGACTGAATTCAGGCGCGCTCGCGGTACAGCGGGATGTCGATCGGCGGCTGCGGGATGAAGGAGCCCGCGCCGCCCATTCGCTCGTACAGGTACTCGTGGGAGCGCTCGAGGGTCGCCGTCGCGGCCGACAGGTCGACGTGAGACAGTGTGCCGCCGCGCTTGACGATCCGGCCATCCACGAACACCGTGTCGATGCAGCCGGCGTGCGCCTGCGAGATGACCGCCCCGGTCGGGTCGGCCCGGTTCCACCCCACCTGGCTGATGCCCGACATATCCACCAGAACGATGTCCGCGCGTTTGCCCGGGGTGAGCGAACCGACGAGATGGTCCACCCCCGCGGCCCGCGCGCCGTTCAGCGTCGCCCATCGCAGCGCGTCCTGCGTCGTCCACGACATCTCCTGCGGTGCCCGCATCTCCGCGTACCCCGGCTCATCGGCGCGATAGCGCGAGGCCTGCAGGACCAGCCGGCTGTGCGAGACCATGTCGCCGCCGTTGCCCGACACGCAGTCGATGCCGAGAGTCGGCCCGGGAGTGAAGGCGGTGGCCTCGCTGATCGCCGGATACCCCATGCCCATCTGCATCTCGGTCTCGGCGCACACCGACACCGTCACGCCGCTGTCCTTCAACAGCTCCCACTCGCGGGGGGTGTTGAAGGTGCAGTGCACGAGGAGCAGATCGTCGGCGAGCAGGTCGTGGGCGTGCAGCACTTCGACGTCCTGGAACAGCTGACGCACCATGACCTGATTGGCGTGCATCGTGACGCGGGCCCCCAGGTCCCGCGCAAGGCGGAACTCGGCGGCCACGTCGGCCACGGGGGCGATCGCCAGCTCCTGGGGCGCGATCCCGAACCGCAGCAGCTGGTCGTCGCTCGCGAAGTACTGGTCCCGGATCTCGCGCGCGAGCCGCGCCCGCGTGGCCAGGGCTGCCGGATCCGATCCGGCCTCCGACCCACCCCGCGACTGACTCCACGTGTTCGTGGTGATCGGGGTGAGCCCGTGTCCGTAGAGCGCCCGGATGCCGGCATCCCGGAGCCCCGTCACAGCGGCGTGGGCGCCGTCGGGGTCGAGGATGTTGTGGCAGTAGTCGACGATCGTGGTGATGCCGGAGTTGAGCGCGTCGAGGGCGCCCACGTAGTTGCCCGCGTACATGTCCTGGGCACGGTAGAGCGGAGCCATGTGCAACCGGATGCCGCGCAGGTAATCGGGGATGTTGCCGTCGGCCAGGATGCCGCGCAGAGCGGTCTGCCAGGTGTGCCGGTGCGTGTCCACCATGCCGGGGATCGCGATCTTGTCGCGCCCGTCCACGATCTCGGCGTCGGCGACCGCGATGTCGGGGCGGATCTCCCGGATGACCCCGTCCTCGATGAGGATGTCGGTGCGGGTCAGGTCCCCCAGGTCGTCATCGACCGTGGCCGCCGCCACGTTGCGGATGAGTGTGCGCATTCTTGCTCGCTCCCTCGCGATCCGTTCGGGTCTTCCTCGACCCGACGTTGTGCTGAACTACACACGAATGTACAGTCGCTCCCAAATTTGTAAAGCAGCAGCGAACGTTTTAATGGCGTCGAGGAGGACCCATGAACACAACGACCCCCCGTATCGCCGTGCTGGGCACGGGCGCACAGGGAGCGAGCATCGGCGCGGATCTCCTGCGCGCCGGGCTCGACGTGACGTACATCGAGCAGTGGCCCGCCCACGTCGAGGCGATGCGTGCCCACGGGATCGAGGTGCGTCTCCCCGACGAGACGCACGTGACCCCCGTCCACCCCCTGCACCTGTGCGAGGTCGCGACGTTGCGGGAGCCGTTCGACATCGTCTTCATCGTCGTGAAGGCCTACGACACTCGCTGGGTAGCCGAGCTCATCGCCCCCCACGTCGCCGACGACGGACTCGTGGTCGGGCTGCAGAACGGGATGACCCAGGATGCCATCGCCGCCGCCGTCGGCGCGCACCGGACCATGGGCGCCGTCATCGAGGTGGCTTCGAACATGTTCGAGCCCGGCATCGTGAACCGGCAGACCCCGGTCTCGGGCTCGTGGTTCGCCGTCGGCGCGTACGACGATGCCGCCCGCGGCCGGGAGCACGAGGTGCAAGCGGTCCTCTCGCACACGGGTCGCGTCGACGTGTCCCCCGACATCCGCTCCTCCAAATGGATGAAGCTCGTCGCCAATGCCGGGGAGCTCGTCCCCTCCGCGATCCTCGACCTCCCGCTCGCGTCCGCCGTCGCCCTCCCCGGCGTCCACGACTTCATGATCGAGTGCGGAAAGGAAGCGGCACGCGCGGCCCTCGCCGACGGGAGCCGACTGGTGCCGATCTTCGGCCTCTCCGACGAGGCCGTGACCGACCCCGATCGCTACGCCTCCGACCTGTTGGGCGAGGTGCTCGACAGCTTCTCGCTTCCCGACACCAAGACCACGGTGCTGCAGGACTGGATGAAGGACCGGCACGCCGAGTACGACGAAGTGAACGGCCTCGTGGTGTCGGTGCTCGCCGCCGCCGGGCAGGCAGCCCCCTACAACGCGCATACGGTCCGCCTCGCCCGCGAGATCGAGGCGGGCCGGATGACGCGCTCCGCCGCCAACGTCGACGTCCTGCTGGACGTCCCCGGGATCGGGTGAGGCCCCGCCGTGTTCAGGCGCGGCGCACACGCTGTGTGCAGAGCGGCGGGTAGCGTGGTGCTCCAAGAGGCGGGACCCCGATGATCGGAGTCGCCGCCTTCGGAAGAGGAGGCGCCGACATGACCGACGACATCGGTGGCAGACTGCGGGACGCGCGGCTGCAGCGGGGGCTGAGCCTGCGAAGCGTGGCGAGTTCACTCGGCGTCTCGGCCAGTCTCATCTCCCAGGTGGAGACGGGCAAGACCCAACCGTCGGTGTCGACGCTGTACGCCATCGTCACTCATCTCGGCATCTCGATCGACGAGCTCCTCGGGGTCTCCGCGAGCCCCGCGGCCGGTGCCGCGGCCCCCGCGCCCGAACCCGCGCTCGCCGACCCGACGGTGCAGCCTGCCGCCGACAACGCCGTGCTCGACATGGAGAACGGGGTGCGGTGGGAGCGCCTGGCCGCCGGCGTCGGCCCGGCCGACGCGCTGCTGGTGACGTACCAGCCCGGCGCGTCCAGCTCCGTCGAGGGCAAGATGATGCGCCACGCGGGCATGGAGTACGCCTATCTGCTCGAGGGCGAGCTGACCCTGCGCTTGGAGTTCGACACGTTCACCCTGCGGCCCGGCGACAGCCTGCACTTCGACTCGGTGCGGCCGCACCTGTACGTCAACCAGAGCGACGCGATCGCGCGCGGCATCTGGTTCGTCGTCGGTCGCCGCGAACAGAACCAGGCCATGCCGTCGGCGGGGCAGCAGCTCGGCGCCCCGCGCGAGACGATCGAGTCAGCGGTCGACGTCCTCCGGGCGATGGACGACCTCGACCGCTGACCGCGCTCAGCGCGTCACGCCGTGACGCGCGGACCGACGCCGCGTCGCGGTGGGGTCGATGATCGTCTTGATCTGCCGTGCGCCGCCGTGGGTGAGCGGACCGAGAGCACCCTCGGCCACGTCGTCGAGCGGGAGCACTTCGTCGGCGACATCCGTCCAGTCCTCCCGAGCCGCGAGCAGTTCGACCGCCCGCGGAAGATCGGCGGCCATCGCGTGGGCGACGGTCCCGACGATCGTGTACTCGCGCAGCGTCCACGATCCCAGCGGAACGGGGACGTCTTCGCGTTGGATGCCGACCGGCACCAGGACCGCACCGGGCAGGGCCGCCGCCACGATCTCGTCCCAGCCGGCGCGCGATCCGCTGACCTCGAACAGCACGTCGGCCTCCCACCCTGCCGCGGCGAGCTCGGCGACGACGGTGCTCTCCCCCGCCACGAACGTCCGCTCGGCGCCGAGGTCGCGCGCGAGGGCGAGCCGCGCCTCGGAACGGTCCACCGCCATGACGCGTGCGCCGACGGCCGCGGCCGCGACGGTCAAGAAGGCCCCGATGCCGCCGATGCCGAGGATCACGGCATTCTGACCCGCCGACAGTCCACTGCGGGCGACGGCGTGGACGGCGATGGCCATCGGCTGCGCCAGGGCGAGCGTGTCGGATGCCAGCCCCCACCCCGTGACGTCCAGCAGTGTGGCAGCGGGGACGCGGACGAATTCGGCCAACCCGCCGTCCACCTGGAGCCCGGCCGTCCGGTAGTGACGGCACAGGTTGGTCCGACCCGACCGGCACGGCTTGCACTCGCCGCACGAGATCCCGGCGCCGCACACGACCTGCGCTCCGACGGCGAGGTCGACTCCCTCGCCGACCGCTTCGACGGTTCCGGTGAACTCGTGCCCCAGGACGACGGGCAGCTGCGTGAGCACCGGCCCCCGGGAGTACTCCGTGGCATCCGATCCGCACACCCCGCACCCCGTCACGCGGACGAGCGCCTCTCCGGGACCGGGCGTCGGCACAGCGCGGCTTTCGACGCGCAGATCGCCCGCTCCGTACAGCACCGCGGCCCGCATGTCGGTCACAGGGTCGTTCCGTCCGGCACGGCGAGCTGCACGGCCTGGCGCGACTCGATCATCCGCGACAGGTGCGCGTCGTACACCGCGGCGTGCGCGGGCGAATCGAGGTACGCGGCGAGCGCCTCCTCGTCCTCGACGAGCGCCACCACGGCGTAGTCGGCGGGGCTCGGACGAAGACGGAGGTTCACGCCGCAGCGATACCCGTGGAGCATGGGCAGACCGGATGCCATCTCCTCCAGCGCCGCGGTCAGCGCCTCCACCTCCTCCGGGCGGACCTCGGGTCTCCAGGTGAACAGTGCGGCGTGCAGGATCATGCGGTCCTCTCAGTCGTCGGAGCGGGCGACGACATGAGCGTCGCCGTCCGTGTAGCGGTAGGGATTCTCGATCTCCTCGTCGACGGGGATCTCGGGGTGCATCCCCTCGGCCCACGCTTGCTCCCCCAGCTTCGAGCGCACGTACTCCACGGAGGCGGCGACCTTGTCGCGGACGGGCGCGAGCGGCAGACCGATGCGCGTGCCCTGGTACTTCACGACCTTGCCGTCGACGACGACCGTGTGTACGTCGGCCGTTCCGGCCTGGTACACGACGTGCGCGTAGGGGTGCAGGATCGGGGTCATCGCGGGCGACTCGTCGTTCTTGATGAGCACGATGTCGGCACGCTTGCCCGGGGTGAGCGAGCCGATGCGGTCCTCCATTCCGAGCGAGAGGGCGCCGCCCATCGTCGCCATGCGCAGCACGTCCTCGGCGCGCAGCCGGTTGGCCACGATCGTCTCCCCGCGCGCGTGCGCCTCGAGATGATCGCGCGAGCGGTCGGCGCTGAGGGTCGCCCGCATGGCCGAGAAGAAGTCAGCGCTCCACCACACGCTCGTGTCCATCGAGAGGGATGCCGAGATGCCGTGCTTGCGGATGGCCCACGTCGAGGGATACCCCTGCCCCGCACTCTGCTCGGACTCGGTCGCGACCGAGACGGTGCCGCCGGTCGCGGCGATCTTCTGGTAGCTCTGCTCGTTCAGCGACGCGGAGTGGACGTAGCAGATCTCGGGAGTCATGAACCCGGCCTCGTACATCTGCGTGATGGCGGTGTCGGTGGTGGCGCCCCACACGCCCGCGTGCGTCGTGACGCGCAGACCGAGCTCGCGCGCGGCTTCGAACGCGCCGCGCTCGGGGAAGTCGGAGGCCCCGGGCACGTCGAAGGCCAACTGCAGGCCCATCATGTCGTTCTGCGCCGAGAAGTTGCGCGAGACGAAGTCGCGGAACTCGGGGGCGTTGGCCCACTCCCACGGCGCCCCGAGGTAGTTGCCGTACCCGAGCACGAAGCGGCCGGGGATCTCGCGCAGCGCCTGCAGCGCGGCCTCGCCGTACTCCGGAGTGCGCAGTCCGTGAGACCAGTCCAGCGTCGTCGTGACCCCGGTGTCGACCGACTCCAGCGCGCTGAGCAGGTTCCCGGCGTACACGTCCTCGGGACGGAAGACCTCACCCCAGTTGAGGTAGTAGAAGACGAAGTACTGGCTCAGCGCCCAATCGCCGCCGTAGCCGCGCAGAGCGGACTGCCACATGTGGCGGTGCGTGTCGACGAAACCAGGAGTGACGATGCCCCCGGAGGCGTCGATCTCGAGGGTGCCCTCGGGCACGTCGAGACGGTGCCCGACCGCGGCGATGTCGCGGCCGATCACGAGGACGTCGGCGTCCTCGAGGACGCCCTGTTCGTCCATGGTGATCACCGTCGCATTGCGGAAGACGAACGGGCGATCTGCCGAGAACTGCTCGGCGGCGGGTGTGGTGTCGGTCATGGCCTTCTCCCCATCGAGAATGTTCGTTCCTGGTTTACACTCTCTGCAAGGCAGAGGCAAGAGCGCGATTTCCGTTCAGTCGGATTGGATGATCGGCGCAACATCCCTCGCCCACGTACGCCCACACTCCAACGAAGGAGCATGATGTCCACACCGTCCATCGCCGTGCTGGGCGCCGGTGCCAACGGCGCCTCGATCGGTGCAGATCTCATCGACGCGGGCCTGGATCCGGTGCTCATCGAGCAGTGGCCCGCGCACGTCGAGGCCATGCGTCGCGACGGTCTGCGTATCGAGATGCCGTCGGGAACGCGCCACGTCCACCCGCGGACGCTGCACCTCTGCGAGGTCGCCACGCTCCGCGAGACCTTCGACCTGGTGCTGCTCGTGACGAAGGCCTACGACGCCCGCTGGGCCGCGACGCTCATCGAGCCGTACCTCGCCCAGGACGGCGCGATCGCCGCGGTCCAGAACGGCATGACGACGCAGACCGTCGCCGACGTCGTCGGCGCCGACCGCTGCGTCGGAACGGTGATCGAGATCTCCTCGACCATGACCGACCCCGGTGTCGTCCACCGTCACGTCGACCCCGAGCGTTCGTGGTTCGCGGTGGATGCCACCGCCCGGCGCGGCCACGACGTCGCCGACGTCCTCTCCCACGCCGGAGAGGTCGCCCGCGTGGACGACATCGCCTCGGCGAAGTGGATGAAGCTCGTCAGCAACGCCTCGGTCCTGGTTCCGACGGCCGCGCTCGGCCTCCCCATGGTCGACGCGATCGCGGTGCCCGGCATGCGCGACCTCATGCTCGAGGCCGGACGTGAGGCCCTCCGGGTCGCCGGAGACCACCGGGTCCTGCCGATCTTCGGGCTCACCCCCGCCTCGATCGCCGCGTCGCCCGACGTCGTCGTGACGATGCTCGACGCGCTCTACGAACGGTTCACGGTGCCCGGGGCGACGACGACCGTGCTCCAGGACTGGCGCAAGGGCCGACACAGCGAGGTCGACGACATCAACGGCACCGTGGTGGCGGCCGGCCGCCGACTCGGCATCCCGACTCCCGTCAACGAGGCGATCGTCGCCGTCGGCCATGCCATCGAGCGCGGCGAGGTCGAACCCTCCCTCGACGCGCTCGCCCTCCTGCGGGGCGGCGGAGCCGCTTAGCCGGCGTTGCGCAGCGTCGACACCTGATAGAGCGCGACGGATGCCGCGATCCCGGCGTTGAGGGACTCGGTCGCCGTCGAGATCGGGATCGACACGACCTGGTCGCACGTCTCGGTGACCAGGCGCGAGAGGCCCTTGCCCTCGGAGCCGACGACGATCACGACGGGGCGGTCCGCGAGCTCGAGCGAGGGCAGCGACACGTCACCGTCACCGGCCAGACCGAGAATGAAGACGCCCTGCTTCTTGAAGTCCTTCAGCGTCGCGGTGAGGTTCGCCGCGAGAGCGACGGGGACGCGCGCGGCCGCGCCGGCGCTGGTCTTCCACGCCGCGGAGTTCACGCTCGCCGAGCGGCGCTGCGGGAGGATGAGGCCCTGTCCGCCGAACGCGGCGGTCGAGCGGATGATCGCGCCGAGGTTGCGCGGGTCGGTCACACCGTCGAGGGCGACGAACAGTGGCAGGTCCCCGCGATCGACGACCTTCTCGAGCATGTCCTGCGGGTGCGCGTACTCGTAGGGCGGCACCTTCAGCGCGACGCCCTGGTGCACGCCGTCGAAACCGGCCATGCGGTCGAGCTCGGGACGGGTCACCTCGAGCACCGGGATGCCACGGTGCGTGGCGATCGACAGCATCTCCTTGACGCGGTCGTCCATCTCGACGCGCTGCGCGATGTAGAACGCCGTCGCCGGAATCTTGGCGCGCAGGGCCTCCAGCACCGAGTTGCGGCCGGTGACCGTCTCGGTGTCGTCGGTCTGCTTGGCGCGAGCGCGACCCTGCGAGGAGCCGACCGGACGGACGCCCGGCTTGCCCTTGCCGCCGGCGGCGGCGTAGCGCTCCTGCGCCGCCTTGCGCTTGCCGGCGACGTGCCAGGCGCGGTCCTCGGCCTTGGGCGTGGGCCCCTTGCCCTCGAGCGCCTTGCGCGAGTGTCCGCCGGTGCCCTTGAGGGGCCCCTTCTTCTTGCCGGGGTTGCGTGCTCCCGGGCGTCCAGGCTTAGGCATCGATACTCCAATTGGTTCCGGCCGGAGTGTCCTCCAGCGTGATTCCGGCGGCGGCGATGGCATCTCGGATGCGATCGGCGGCCGCCCAGTCCTTGTCGGCGCGGGCGCGGGCGCGCTGCGCGATCATCTCCTGCACGAGGGCGTCGAGGGCGGATGCCGCTGCCGCTCCTCGCATGGCTCCGGTCGCCGCAGCGTCTTCAGGGGCGAGCCCGAGCAACTCGACCATCCCGCGCACGTCGGCGGCAAAACCCTCCATCTCGACAGAGGGGTCACCGCTCCAGTCGTACGCGCTGTTGCCCGCCCGGACGGTCTCGTGCAGCACGGCCAGTGCGCGGGGGACGTTGAGGTCGTCGTCGAGTGCCTCGGCGAAGGCATCGGGCAAGGAGCGCGGGCCGGCCGGGTCGACGACACGGTCCATCGCTTCGAGGAACGTGTCGATGCGACCGAGGGCGGCAGCCGCCTCCTCGAAGGCGCGGTCCGAGACGTCCAGGCTCGAGCGGTAGTGGGCCCCCGCGAGGGCGTACCGCACGACCCGCGCGTCGCGCTCGGCGAGCACGTCATCGGCGAGGACAAAGTTGCCGAGCGACTTCGACATCTTCTGCCCGTCGACGGTCACGAGCCCGTTGTGCACCCAGTAGCGCGCGAACGCGTCGCCCGCGGCGGTCGACTGGGCGATCTCGTTCTCGTGGTGGGGGAAGCGCAAGTCGAGGCCGCCGCCGTGGATGTCGAACTCGGGCCCGAGGTAGCGCCGCGACATCGCCGAGCACTCGATGTGCCACCCCGGTCGTCCCGCGCCCCATGGCGACGCCCACGTCGCCGACGCCGGCTCGCCTTCCTTCGCGCCCTTCCACAGCGCGAAGTCGCGGGGGTCGCGCTTGCCGCGCGGGTCGGCGTCGGCGGCGGACTCCATGGCATCCACGCTCTGGCGCGTGAGCTCGCCGTAGGCGGGCCACGACCGCACGTCGAAGTAGACGTCGCCGGCGGCGGCGTAGGCGTGTCCGCGATCGATGAGCTCGGCGATGAGCTCCTGCATCTGCGTCACCGAGGCGGTGGCACGGGGCTCGTAGGTGGGGGGAAGGATGCCGACGGCGGCGTACGCGTGGGAGAACTCCTGCTCCATGCGGTACGCGAGCGCCCACCACGGCTCGGTGTCGGTGGCGTTGGCGAGCACCTTGTCGTCGATGTCGGTGACGTTGCGCACGAACGTGACCCGACCGAAGCGGTGCACGAGCCAACGGCGGAGCAGGTCGAACGCGAGCGCGGCGCGGACATGGCCGATGTGCGGACCGGACTGCACGGTGGGACCGCAGACGTACATGGTGACGTTCGCGGGGTCGACGGGGACGAAGTCGCGCAGAGCCTGCGCTTTCGTGTCATACAGCCGGACGGTCACCGCACAAGCCTACCGGCCGCCCCTGACGGCGACCCGTGCCCGAAACACGCCGCCGTTAGTGTCTCGGCATGGCCCTCGAGATCCACCCTGACGACCTGTCCGCCGCCGACACCCGTGCCCTCGTGACCGCGCACGTCTCCGGCATGCTCGAGGACACCCCGCCCGAGAGCTGCCACGCGCTCGACGCGGACGCTCTCGTCCACCACGGCGCGCTGCTCTGGGCGGCGCGAGTGGAGGGAGAGCTCGCGGGCATCGGCGCGCTGGCGGCCTGGGGCGAGGATGCCGGAGAGCTGAAGTCGATGCGCGTCACCGAGGCGTTCCTGGGGAAGGGCATCGGCCGGGCGATCCTCCGGCACATCATGTCCGAGGCGCGGGCACGCGGCATCCGGAGCCTGTGGCTCGAGACCGGCAGCGGCGACGAGTTCGCCGCTGCGCGCGGCCTCTACGCGAGCGAGGGGTTCGTCGAATGCCCGCCGTTCGGGGCGTACCGCCCCGACCCGCTGTCGACGTTCATGACGCGAGAGATCTAGACCGGGACGACCAAGGCGGTCGCGAAGGCGGCGACGCCCTCGTTGCGGCCCGTGAAGCCCAGCCCGTCCGTGGTCGTCGCGCTCACCGAGACCGGCGCTCCCCCGAGGGCCGCCGACAGGACGCGCTCCGCCTCGTCACGGCGCGACGCGAACCGCGGACGGTTCGCCTGCACCTGCACCGAGACGTTGCCGATCCGCCAGCCGGCCGCCGCCACGAGGTTCCGCGTGTGGGCGAGGAAGGCCTCGGCGTGCGCGCCCGCGAACTCGGGCCGATCGGTGCCGAAGTGAGTCCCGATGTCACCGAGTCCTGCCGCCGCGAGCACTGCGTCGACGATCGCGTGCGCAACGGCATCGCCGTCGGAGTGGCCGGACAGCGCCGGCTCCCCCGGCCATTCCAGACCAGCGAGCCACAGCGTGCCATCCCCACCGAAGCCGTGGACGTCCGTGCCGATGCCCACGCGCGGGGTTCGTTGCGGCGGGGACGGGTGGGCCGCCGGAAGCGGAGCCGAGAGCAAGGCGCGGGCGCGGTCGAGGTCGGGGCTCGTCGTGATCTTGAACGAGGTCGCATCGCCGTCCACCGTGATCACGTCGTGGCCGGCGGCGGCCACGAGGGCGGCGTCGTCGGTGTGGTCGGCGTCGGCGGAGACGAGCGCCTCCTCCAGGACACCGCGCCGGAAGCCCTGCGGGGTCTGCGCCGCGGCGAGCTCGGACCTGTCCACCGCCGCGACGATCGCGCCCGTGGCATCCACGCGCTTGATCGTGTCCACGACGGGGACGGCCGGGATCACCGCGTCGGCTCCCCGTTCCAGGGCCGCCACCACCCGCTCGAACACCGCGGGGGGCGTGAGGGCGCGCGCCGCATCGTGCACCAGGACAGTGTCGACGTCGGCCCAGAGCGCGGCCAGCCCTGCGGCGACCGAGGACTGGCGCGTGGCACCGCCCGGCACCACCGACACCAGGTCGGCCCGGTCGCCGGCCGCCTCGCGGGCGTCGGTGAGGGCGGGACCCTCGAAGCCGGCGGGCACGACGATGACGACCTGTGCGCGCGGCGCGGCGAAGACGCCCCGCAGCGCGTGCCGCAGGATCGTGTGCTCGTCGAGCCCGACGAATGCCTTCGGAGCGCCGCCGGCCAGGCGTGTGCCGGAGCCGGCGGCGACGACGATGACGGCCAGACGCGGAACGGGTGAGGGAATCACCCGACCACGCTAGCGCGGACGCGCGGACGAACCGCGCGCGGGATCAGGACGCCAGGACCTCGTCGAGCACAACGCTCGCGCGGTCTTCGTCGGTCTTCTCGGCGAGGGCGAGCTCCGAGACGAGGATCTGCCGGGCCTTGGCCAGCATGCGCTTCTCGCCCGCGGAGAGACCACGGTCCTGATCGCGACGCCACAGGTCGCGCACGACCTCGCTCACCTTGATCACGTCGCCCGAAGCGAGCTTCTCGAGATTCGCCTTGTAGCGGCGCGACCAGTTGGTCGGCTCCTCGGTGAAGGGGGCACGCAGCACTTCGAACACGCGGTCGAGACCCTCTTTGCCGATCACGTCACGAACGCCGACCAGGTCGACGTTGTCGGCGGGGACCTCGATGACGAGGTCGCCCTGCGTGACGTTGAGCTTCAGGTACTTCTTCGTCTCGCCCTTGATGACGCGTTCTTTGACCTCGATGATCGTGGCCGCGCCATGGTGCGGGTAAACGACGGTCTCGCCAACCTCAAAAAGCATGGAGTTATGTCCTTTCGGCAACATCCAGGATACCACAGGGCCCGATGCGCTAAGGTTCCGCCCCACCCCGGACGATCCCTCCTCCACGCGCGCGAGGAGGCCCGCGGCGGGCGGGCGGCGCGTCCGGACCCCGTAGGATGATCAGGATGCCGTTTGTCGTTCCGGGAGGATCCGTGAAATCGCGCCTGTTCGCGTCTCTGGCCGTTGGTGCCGCTGTCGTTCTGGGCACGACGGGATGCAACCTCGTTGCCCCCCAGGCGACCACCATCGACTACTCCGCCTCCGACGGGGTGAACGTTCCCGAGTCGGGCCCCTTGCAGGTGCGCAACGCCCTGATCGTGGCCGATGAAGAGGGCACGGTCGGCAACTTCGTCGCCGCCATCGTCAACGACACCACGAAGTCGCAGATGCTGCGGCTCGAGGTCGGCGAGGGCAGCAGCGCCGTCCGCGCCTCGGTGAACGTCGCGGCCGGCCGCACGCTCAGCCTCGGCGACCTGGCGAACGACGTCGCGCCTCTGCAGCTCGACGGCATCGATGCCGTCCCCGGCTCGACGATCCCGATCTTCTTCCAGTCCGGCGATGCCGAGGGTGCCCTCATCCAGGTGCCCGTGCTCGACGGCGCGCTCGAGTACTTGCGCCCGCTCGCGCCGACCCCGACGCCGACGCCCACGCCGTCTTCCTGACCGCACACGACGAAGGCGCCGACGGGATCCCGTCGGCGCCTTCGTCGTGTGCGGCGGGTCAGGCCTCGAAGCGGTAGCCGAGACCGCGCACGGTCACGAGCATCGACGGCTCACTCGGGCTCTGCTCGATGCGCGACCGGATGCGCTTGATGTGCACGTCGAGCGTCTTGGTGTCGCCGAAGTAGTCGGTCCCCCACACGCGGTCGATGAGCTGGCCGCGCGTGAGCACGCGACCGGCGTTGCGCATGAGGACCTCGAGCAGCTCGAATTCCTTCAGCGGCATGTTGATCTCGGCGCCGTCGACCGAGACCGTGTGCCGGTCGATGTCGAGGGTCACGCGACCGCCGGTGAGGATGCGCTCGTCGAGGTCGGACTCCTCCGGGCTCCGGCGGCGCAGCACTGCGCGCATGCGCGCGAGCAGCTCCCGGGTCGAGTAGGGCTTGGTGACGTAGTCGTCCGCGCCGAGCTCGAGCCCCACGACGATATCCACCTCCGAGTCCTTGGCGGTGAGCATGATGATCGGCACCTGCGACGTCAGCCGCAGCTGACGGCACACCTCGGTGCCCGGCATCCCGGGCAGCATCAGATCCAGCAGGAGGATGTCGGCACCGCGCTCGCGGAACGCGGTGAGGGCCAGCGCACCGTCCTCGGCGATCTCGACCTCGTACCCCTCCCGTCGCAGCAGGTAGGCGAGCGGGTCTGCGAGATCGGGCTCGTCCTCGACGATCAGAACGCGGGTCATGCGGTGTCTCCCTTCACGGGTGCGGGGCGGGCGGCGGAGCCGGTCTTGCGGCTCTTGCGACGCGCCTTGGGACGAACGAGGTCGAGGTCGGGCGCCTCGGACCGGGGCAGTCGGATGGTGAACGTGGACCCGCGTTCGGGGCGCGACCACAACCGCACCTCGCCGCCGTGGCGCTGCACGGCGTGCTTGACGATCGACAGTCCGAGGCCGGTGCCACCGGTGCGACGGGATCGCGCCTGATCCGCGCGGTAGAAGCGCTCGAAGACGCGGTGCTGATCGATCTCGGGGATGCCGATACCGCGGTCGGTGACGGCGATCTCCACGACGTTCTCGTCGAGTTTGACCCCGACGCCCACCTTGGACCCGTGCGGCGAATACGCGATGGCGTTGGCGATGAGGTTGCCGAGCGCCTCGGTGAGGATCTGCGGCTCCCCGCGCACCCACAGGCCCTTCGTGCCACCGCGCACGACGGTGACCTGCGCCGAGTCGGCCTGGATCGTGTGCGACTCGATCGCCGCGGTGACGACCTCGTCGATCGAGACGTCGCGGACCTCGCTGAGCTCGTCCGAGGCCTGCAGCCGCGACAGGCTCAGGATGCGATTGGTGAGCGCGGACAACCGCGAGATCTCGGCCTGGAGCCGCCCGGAGAAGTACCGCACCTGCGGAGGGTCGTCGGCGGCGGACTCGATCGCCTCGGCCAGCAGGCTCACGGCACCGACGGGTGTCTTGAGTTCGTGGCTGGTGTTGGCGACGAAGTCGCGGCGCATCTCCTCGACGCGCTCGCGTTCGGTGATGTCGCGCAGCACCAACAGCACGAGGCGAGCCGAGACGGGTGCGGCACGAACGGCGACCAGGCGCGGCTCGGCGGGGGCCGCTCCCCGCCGGAGGCGCAAGTTCTCGCTCACGGCGGCGCCGTTGTCGCGGGCCTCGCGCGCGACGCGGCGCAGATCCTCGTCGGCGATCGCGCTGCCGGCATCCAGCCCGAAGACCTCGGCGGCGGGCGAGAGCGCCAGCACCGTGCCCGACGTGTCGCACACGACAGCGGGGTCGTCGAGGGCACCGAGCACGGACTCCACCCCCTCGGGGAGAACCGACGAGCCCTGGGCGGCCGCCCGGTCGCGAACGCGCTGCGCGGCCACGACGAGACCCACGACGGAGCCCCCGACAATGATTCCCACGAGGAGCGCGAGCAGCGAGAGCTGCGTCTGATCCATGGCACCAGCGTAGAGCCGCCCATCGGGCGTCACCGTCCGTTCAGACGGGGAGGGCGGTGGCGAGAGGCTACTATTCACTGTCACAGCACCACTCGTTAACCTTCGCTGGGAAGAATCCCTCGAGGGTCGCGGAACGTTTGTGTGCCGTGCCGCCGACGAGGAAGGTACCGCGATGCGCGAAGTATTCCATCAGTCCCTCGAGGACGTCCAGGGCCGACTGGTCGAGATCGCCGACCTGGTGGCGGTCGCCATCGACCGTGCCACGCGCGCGTTCGGCACGAGCGACGTCGCCCTCGCCGAGGAGGTCATCGAGGCCGACGCGATCATCGATGAGAAGGCACTGGCGCTCGACGAGCTCGCCATCGAGATCCTCGCCCGCCAGCAGCCGGTCGCCCGCGACCTGCGGATCGTCGTCACCGCTCTGCGCGTGAGCGCCTCGCTCGAGCGCATGGGCGACATGGCGGAGCACATCGCGCAGCTCGCGCGCTCGCGGTTCCCCGAGCGGGCGATCCCCAAGGGCCTGAAGAGCACCTTCACGCGCATGGGCGAGCTCGACGTGGAGGTCGCGCGCAAGCTCGCCGAGCTCCTGCGCACGCAGGACCTCCGGATCGCAGAAGAGATCCGCGACAACGACGACGACATCGACGAGCTGCACGTCAGCGTGTTCGAGAAGGTCCTCGGCGATTCGTGGAAGGGCGAGGCCACGGCCACGGTCGACGCCACGCTCGCCAGCCGCTACCACGAGCGCTTCGCCGACCACGCGGTCTCGGTCGCCAAGAAGGTCGTCTACCTCGCCACGGGCGACTGGGCGGGCGCCGACGACGAGACTCCGATCCCGGTCGTCTGACGCAGAACGACGAAGAGGGGGTGGATGCCACGGCATCCACCCCCTCTCGCGTTGCGGCTCGTCAGCCCTTCGAGCCCTGCGCCGCGACGGCGGCGGCACCGGCGGCGGCGGCCTCGGGGTCGAGGTACTCACCGGGGCCGAGCGGCGCGAGGTCGTCGTCGAGACGGTAGACCAGCGGGATGCCGGTGGGGATGTTCAGCTCGGCGATGTCGGCGTCGCTGATGCCCTCGAGGTGCTTGACGAGGCCGCGCAGGGAGTTGCCGTGCGCGGTGACGAGGACCGTCTTGCCGGCCTGCAGGTCGGGGACGATGTCGCTGTGCCAGTACGGGAGCATGCGGTCGATGACGATCTTCAGCGACTCGGTGTCGGGCACCTCGCCGTCGATGCCGACGTAGCGCGGGTCGCCGACCTGGCTGTACTCGTCATCGGCGGGCAGCGGCGGCGGCGGCACGTCGAACGAACGGCGCCAGAGCATGAACTGCTCGTTGCCGAACTCTTCGAGCGTCTGGGCCTTGTCCTTGCCCTGCAGAGCGCCGTAGTGGCGCTCGTTGAGGCGCCACGTGCGCTTGACCGGGATCCACAGACGGTCGGCCGCGTCGAGGGCGATGTTGGCGGTCTGGATCGCACGGCTGAGCACCGAGGTGTGCAGCACGTCGGGCAGGACGCCGGACTCCTTCAGGAGTTCGCCGCCGCGCTGGGCCTCGGCCTTCCCCTGGTCGGTGAGCCGGACGTCGACCCAGCCGGTGAACTGATTGGTCTTGTTCCACTCGCTCTGCCCGTGGCGGAGGAGGATCAGCGTGTGAGGCATGACTCCATGCTAGCGACGCCGTGCGGTCGTCCCCGAGCGTGCGCCTGGCATCATGTCGGAGTGAGTCCCTCCCCCGTCGGCCGCCCGACACGCGGCACGACCGGGGTCAATCGGCTGCGGCGGGTCGACCGCTGGATCGCGCGGCATCCCGTGCTCCGCCGCGCCGACGACCCCCTCGTCGTCGACCTCGGGTTCGGCGCCAGCGCGGTCACCCCGCTCGAGCTGCACGCGCGGCTCACACGTGTGCGACCGGATGCCACGGTGCGGGGCCTCGAGATCGATCCCGAGCGCGTCGCGCGGGCGCGCGCCCAGGCTGCGGGGGTCACGGGCATCGACTTCGCGGTCGGCGGATTCGAGGTGCCGATGCCGCACGGTCGGCGTCCGGCCATCATCCGGGCCATGAACGTACTGCGGCAGTACGACGAGGCCGACGTCGCCGCGGCCTGGGAGCGGATGTGCGGGCGACTGGCTCCCGGCGGCATCCTCGTCGAAGGCACGTGCGACGAGATCGGCCGCGTCGTGACCTGGGTGGAGGTCGGCCCGGATGCCGCACCCCGAACGCTGACCGTGTCGCTCCGGCTCGCGGGTCTGGAGGATCCCGCGATCCTGGCCGAGCGCCTCCCGAAGGCGCTCATCCATCGCAACGTTCCCGGCGAAGGCGTGCACGAGTTCGTCACCGCGCTGCAGCGGGAGTGGGTTCGGGCGGCGGCGGTCGCGCCGTTCGGCGCCGTCCACCGGTGGCGCACCTCCGTCGAGGCGCTGGCGTCCGCGGGATGGCCGGTGCGGGGACGCTCGCGCTGGCGACTCGGCGAGGTCGGGGTCGACTGGAGCGCCGTCGCGCCGCGCTGAGGCTCTCAGACCCGCGGCAGCAGCGCCTGGGCCTCGGCGGACGGCATCCCCGTCGCCACGAGCAGGTCGACGGTGAGCGGCCGCATCGCCGAGATGAGGTTGAGTTCGCCGATGTTGCCGTCGGGCAGGATCGCGGCCGGATCCAGACGCGCGGCCAGCGCGGCGAGCGCGGCACGGGCGGCCGGTTCCATCGCCACGTCGTCGAGGGCGTCACGAACGAGCCCCGCGCCGCGTTCGATCTCGCCGAGGAGGTCGGCCGACACCGCGCGGGGCTGCCCGTCGGCACACAGATACGCCGCGCGACGGGCGACGACGCGCAGGTTGCGGGTGGCGAGATCCATCGCGGCACGGACGCGGGCATGCCGGTCGAGCTCGGTGCGCTGGCGCCGTAGGAACGGCGAGATGCGCGCCACCTCCTGCCCCGACTCGAGCGAGCCGTTCCAGGCGTCCACGTACGTCTGGAGGGCGCGGGCCCGCTCCAGACCTCGGTCGGCGCGGACGCGGTCTCCGCGACGGAGGGCGCGCACGATCGTGGCGGTGGCCACGTCGAACGCGTCGAACAGCTCGTCGGCGTCGCGCAGCTCGGTGCGGCGGAGCGTGCGCGGGATGAGCGCCGTGACCAGCAGCGCCGCCGCTCCCCCGACCGCACCGTCGATGAGCCGCACGAAAGGGACGCCCGTGACGAGCACGAGGGCGATGAGCGACTGGACCACCGCGGCGAGGGCGAAACCGGGCTGCGGTGACAGGAATCGCGCCACCAGCAACGTGACCAGCATCGCCAGTCCGATCTGCCACCAGCCGGCACCGGCGATCAGCAGCACCAGCTCGGCGAGCAGGATGCCGACGAGCATGCCCGCGACGGTCTCGGCGACCCGCCACGGACGCGCGTCGCGCACCAGGCCGAGGCTGGACACGGTGACGGTCGCCGCCAGCAACGGAACGGGGTGTCCGAGGACCGCGTGCGCGAACGCGTACGCGGCGGTGGCGGCCACCACGATCTGCACGATCGCGGGAAGGGACTCGCGGACGCGGCCCAGGCGACGCCGCAGGGTCGTACGCAGGCGCGACCGTGGCACGACGACCCCGATGGTCGTCGAGGAACCCTCGTCGGTCATTCCGCGGGGCGGCGACGGCCCAGGCGCGGGAGGCGCGGGACGCCGGCCGTGGCGCCCGCGTCGGCGGGCACGACCGTCTCCGCAGAGGCGGCGATCGGGCCGTCGGCGGTATCGACGACGTAGGGCACGTCGGCCGCCGCGGTGCGCTTGACCAGCGCGAGGGCGATGGGCCCGTCCTCGTAGTGCAGGGCGACCGAGGTCACGGCGCCGACGGCGTCGTCCCCGATGCGCACGACGTCGCCGCGCGCCGGGAGCACGCTGTCGCTGCCGTCGAGCTGCAGGGCGACGACGCGGCGCGGCGGGTGCCCGAGATTGTGCACCTTCGCCACGGTCTCCTGACCGCGGTAGCAGCCCTTCGACAAATGCACGGCGGTGCGCAGCCAGTCCATCTCGTGCGGGAGCAACCGCTCGTCGGCGTCGACCGACACGCGCGGACGCCACGCGGCGACCCGCAGCGCCTCGACGGCGTCCCGACCGGCGAGAGCGACCTCGCCCGCCACCGCGGCGGCGACGATGCGGTCGAACTCCGCGGCATCCACCACGGCCTCGGCCCAATCGCGCTCCGCACCGGGGTGGTCCTCGACGCGGGCGTACGCCCAGCCGCCCGGCGACACGTCCGGCCAGGGATCGACCCACACGACGGGGGAACCGGCCGGGGCGACGGCGGCGAGCGCGCTCACGGCCGCGCGCGTCCCTCCGATCACCGACAGTTCGTCGGAGCGGTCGCGCACCTCCACCCGCAGGCGGAAGCGCATCCGGCCGAGCCACGCCGCCAGGGGCTCGGCGTCAGCGGCATCCACGAGGAGCCACGCGGTCTCACCGTCGTCGACGACCGCGGCGGCGTGCTCGACGCGGCCCTGCGGGTCGAGGATGAGCGTCTCGGTCGAGACGCCCGGGGGCAAGTGCGTGAGCGCTTGCGACGACAGGGAGTCGAGCCAGCTCAACCGGTCGGGACCCGAGACCGACAGCACGCGGCGATCGCCCAGGGGCGCGAGGGCGGAGCCGGATGCCAGGCGTCGCTGCTCCGCGAGAGGGGCACCGACATGACGCAGTCCGGCATCGTCGACGACGGCCCCGGGCACCTCGGAAAGGGGCGCCATCACTCCGCCCGAGCCAAGCGTGCCGAGGCGTGCGACGCGCGTTCGCGTCCGAACGCCGCGATGTCCCAGGCCCACAGCAGGTGGTCGTCGACCAGTCCGTACAGCCGTGTCGCGGACGTGTACGGCTTCGCCCCCGCGGTGCGGACGACTGCGTCGGTCGCGAGGTCGATGCGGGGTCCGCGGACCTGACCGAGGTAGAGCTCGAGGATGCCGTCGGAGTGGGCCAGGCTCACCTCGAGGGGGAAGCCTCCCTCGGCGGTGCGGAGCGTCTCGACGTCGTCGGCGGTGCGGGCCGCGGCGGACGCGGTGGGCGGCAGGAGCGCCGGACCGGCGTCGGCGTCGGCGGCCGGCCGCGCAACGCGCCAGTATCCGGTCTCGGACACGAGGGGCCGACGACTCTCGCCGTCGAGAAGCCACGCGTGACCGGTGTAATTCACGAAGTCGCCGCCGTCATGGCTGAAGCTCACGCGGTGCGCGAACTCGCCGGAGAACGTGCGGCCATCGGCCTCGTAGTCGATGACGCCGGTGCCCTCCCACACGCCGATCAGCCACGAGAGCGGGACGAGGTCGGCGGGGAGGTCGGTCGGGATCTCGATCACGACGGCGCTCGTCAGCGCTGGCCGCGGTAGAGGTTCCAGATGACCGTTCCGGAGACGAAGGCGATCGCCAGCGATGCGAGGCCGAGAAGTCCCACGAAGAAGAGTTCGAGCGCGAGGAGGTCCATGGCCCAACTCTACCGGGGAACGATGGATGCCAGACCGAACCCGGCCGTGATCAGACCCAACACGATCAGGGCGCCCAGGACACTGGCCGCGACCCGCTGGATGAACGCCTGCGACCGCCCGCCCCAGAGCTGCACCGCGAACGCGGCGATGACGCACCCGCCGAGCGCGACGGTGATCCACTGCGCGCGCCATTCCGTCGGAACGAACAGTCCGATCGCGACGCCGGCCACGAGGGCCAGCACCCAGACCGCGACGATCCCGCCGAACGTGCGGCGCGGCGCGAGGTCGGGGGTCGACATGCCCTCCATCATGGCGCACCCCGGGCCATTCGTGCGCCCGGGCATGTTCGGGGCGCGTCGCACGCGAGGCCGTGACGGTGCGAACGCGCCGCTGACCCTAAGATGGGGCGGGTGCGGCAGGCCCGCACTGGGAGGTCCGTTTGGCTCAGCTTCTGGTACTCAGCTCCGCCCCCGGCGGCAGCGCCGTGCTGCCTGCGCTCGAGCTGTTGAGCCACCGCGTGCGGCAGATCCCCGCCGAACCGGCCCAGCTGGTCAACGCGCCGAGCGCCGATGTCGTCTTCATCGATGCGCGCGTCGACCTCGTCGGTGCCAAGTCCCTGTGCAAGATCCTCACGACCACGGGCATGGAAGCACCGCTCGTCCTGGTGGTGACCGAGGGCGGGCTGACCGCCGTCTCCACCGACTGGGGCGTCGACGACGTCGTGCTCGTGGGAGCAGGGCCGGCCGAGATCGACGCGCGCATCCGCTTGGCGATGGGCCGCCGCAGCGCGGAGCAGGTGTCCTCGCGCATCTCGACCTCCGGCATCACGATCGACGAGTCCTCGTATTCGGCGAAGGTGCACGGCAAGCCGCTCGACCTGACGTACAAGGAGTTCCAGCTCCTGCACTTCTTCGCCACGCACCCGTCGCGGGTGTTCACCCGCGAGCAGCTGCTGAGCGAAGTGTGGGGCTACGACTACTTCGGCGGCACCCGCACCGTCGACGTCCACGTCCGTCGCCTGCGCGCAAAGCTCGGCGACCTCGAGCAGCTGATCGGCACCGTGCGCAACGTCGGGTACCGCTTCAACGTCTACGAGGACGAGCAGCCGCCCGTCCCCGCACCGTCCGCCTGATCCCCGCCGCGCGGTTCCGTTCACGCGCGTGTCACCGACCCCTGCAATGATGAGGGAATGATCGAACACGACGTGCTCGACGCGGGCCTGGGCGACGCGGACGACGACGATTTCGACGAGGCCGTCGAGGCCGCGGACGAGCAGCTTCCCGACCATCGCTATCTCGATCGCGAGATCAGCTGGCTGTCGTTCAACCAGCGCGTGCTCGAACTGGCCGAGGACCCCACGGTTCCGGTGCTCGAACGCGCGAACTTCCTCGCGATCTTCGCCAGCAACCTCGACGAGTTCTTCATGGTGCGCGTCGCCGGCCTGAAGCGCCGCATCGTCACCGGCCTCGCCGTGCCGACGAACGTGGGCCGGGCTCCGCTGGACGTCCTCGCCGACATCTCGGCCGAGGCCCACCGTCTGCAGCTGCGGCACGCCGCCGCCTGGACCGACCAGGTGCGCCCGGCTCTCGCGGACGCGGGCATCGAGGTCGTGTCCTGGGATTCGCTCGACGAGGACTCCGCGTCGCGGCTCACCGAGTACTTCCAGCGCAACGTCTTCCCGGTGCTCATGCCGCTCGCGGTCGACCCGGCGCACCCGTTCCCGTACATCTCGGGCCTCTCGCTGAACCTCGCGATCCGCATCCGCAACGCCCGGACCGGTCGCCAGGAGTTCGCCCGACTCAAGGTGCCGCCGATGCTGCCGCGCTTCGTCGAGGTGCCCAGCAACGGCCGCGGAGTGCGGTACCTGCCGCTCGAGGAGCTCATCTCCAATCACCTCGGCGATCTCTTCCCCGGGATGGAGGTGCTCGACCACCACGCGTTCCGCCTCACCCGCAACGAAGACATGACGATCGAAGAGGATGAGACCGAGAACCTCATCCAGGCGCTCGAGGCCGAGCTGCTGCGGCGCCGATTCGGTCCGCCGATCCGACTCGAGATCACCGACGACATGGACGATCTCACGCGCGATCTCCTGCTCAGCGAACTCGACATCACCGATCAAGAGGTCTACCGCCTCCCCGGTGCGCTCGATCTGCGCGGCCTGTTTGACCTGTCGCGCATCGACCGCCCCGATCTGCACTACCCGCCGCACGTGCCCAAGACGGCCCTGCCGTTCCAGCCGCCCGAGCAGAACGGGCGCGCCGACGTCTTCGGCGCGATCCGCAAGGGCGACGTTCTCGTGCACCACCCCTACGAGTCGTTCGCGACGAGTGTCCAGGCCTTCCTCGAGCAGGCCGCGAAGGACCCGAACGTCCTCGCCATCAAGCAGACGCTGTACCGCACCTCGGGCGACAGCCCCATCGTGCAGGCGCTCATCGACGCCGCCGAAGCGGGCAAGCAGGTGCTCGCACTGGTCGAGGTGAAGGCGCGCTTCGACGAGGCGAACAACATCGTCTGGGCGCGCAAGCTCGAGAAGGCCGGCGTCCACGTCGTCTACGGTCTCGTCGGGTTGAAGACCCACTGCAAGCTCGCTCTCGTCATCCGCGAAGAAGAGGGCCGTCTGCGGCACTACAGCCACGTCGGCACCGGCAACTACAACCCGAAGACGAGCCGCATCTACGAAGACTTCGGCCTGTTCACCGTCGACGACCAGGTCGGCCGCGATCTGACGCGCCTGTTCAACGAGCTGAGCGGTTACGCGATCGAGAAGAAGTTCAAGCGTCTGCTCGTCGCCCCGTTGCACCTGCGCAAGGGTCTCCTCCGCCACATCGAGAAGGAGCGCCAGAACGCACTCGCGGGCAAGCCCTCCGGCGTGCGGATCAAGGTCAACTCCATGGTCGACGAGCAGATCATCGACGCGCTGTACCGGGCGAGCCAGGCCGGTGTCCCCGTCGAGGTGTGGGTGCGCGGCATCTGCTCGATCAAGCCGGGTGTCGAGGGCATGAGCGAGAACATCCGGGTGCGTTCGATCCTCGGCCGCTACCTGGAGCACTCCCGCATCTTCGCGTTCGCGAACGACGGCGACCCGCAGCTGTTCATCGGAAGCGCCGACATGATGCACCGCAACCTCGACCGTCGCGTCGAGGCACTGGTGCGCGTGGTGGACCCGAAGCAGATCCAGGAGCTCTCCGACCTGTTCGATCTGGCGATGGACGACGCGACGAGCTCGTGGCATCTTCGCCCCGAAGGAGAGTGGATCCGGCACAGCGTGGGGGCCGACGGCACGCCGCTGATCGACCTGCAGGAGCACACGATGGCGCGGATCCAGCGCAAGCGGCGCTCGCGGGCGGTCCGGTGACCGAAACCGCCGTCTACGCCGCGGGCGGAGTGGTCTGGCGCCTGGTCGAGGGCAAGTTCCGTGTCCTGCTGATCCATCGCACCAAGTACCGCGACGTGACGCTGCCCAAGGGCAAGGTCGATCCCGGCGAGACGCTCGCCGAGACCGCCGTGCGTGAGATCCGCGAAGAGACCGGCATCCGTGTCTCGCTCGGGGTGCCCGTCGGCGTCTCGCGCTACCGGATGCCGAGTTCGCGGACGAAGATCGTGCACTACTGGGCGGCCGAGGCCACCGACGCCGCGGTGCGCACCTCGACGTTCGTGCCGAACAAAGAGATCGCGGCGATCGAGTGGGTGGGCCTGAAGAAGGCGCGCAAGCACCTCAGCTACCCCGTCGACATCGAGATCCTCGACGAATTCGTCCGCCTGGTCGATGAGCAGGCACTCCCGACGTTCCCGATCGTCGCCCTGCGGCATGCCAAGGCGCGGCCGCGCGAGGAGTGGGATGCCGAGGATTCCGCGCGCCCGCTCAGCCCGCGCGGCCGCCGTCAGTCGAATGCGATCGTCGGGCCGCTCTTGGCCTTCGGAGTGCGGCGGATCGTGTCCAGCCCCGCCGAACGTTGTGTGCGCACCGTCACTCCCCTTTCGGCGGCGCTCGCTCAACGCATCCAGGTGACCGAGGCGATCAGTCAGGACGCGTGGGAGAACGGGCGCAGCGACGCCCGGACGATCGTCGGCGAGCGCGTACGCGCCCGCAAGCCGGTGGTGCTGGTCAGCCACGGTCCGGTCCTGCCCGACATCATGCACGAGCTCGCCTTGGCCACCGGGACCATGCGGGGCTCGTATCTGGGCAGTTCGTCGGCTCTCGAGCCGGCGGCGTTCTCGGTGGCGCACGTTCCGGTCGCCCACCCGGGGTCGGGGATCGTCGCGATCGAGACGCACGAGCCGCACGTGTGACCCTCCCCGCGGAGGTCGAGGTCCGGTGGCGTCACGTGCCCGAGGGCACCGCCCGCCGCGCCGTCTCCCGCGCCCTGCTGGCCGAGCTGCTCCCGGGGGCGTCGTTCGCCGCGCGGTGCGCCCGCTGCGGGGGCGACCACGGCCGGCTCCGGGTGTCGGGGGCGGATGCCGCGGTCTCGGTGTCCTACGCCGAAGGATGGGCGCTCGTGGTGGCGGCCTCCGGGGCGTCGCGCGTGGGCCTGGATGCCGTGCCGGTCGCGGTGACGGGTCTGGAACGGGTGCTCCCCGGCGCTGACGCGCGGTCGTGGGCGCGTGTCGAGGCGGTGCTCAAGGCCGACGGGCGGGGGCTCACCGTCGACCCCGCACGCGTCCGTTTCGCAGCGGACCCGGCCGGGGCGGACTGGAGCGCCCGCGTCGGCGACGGTCCCGCGCTGACGGGGTGGGACGTCCCCGGACCGCCCGGGGTCGTCGTCGCCGTGGCGCTGCCCACGCGGGGCTGACACACCCTGGGTGATTCGCGCGCGCTCCGCGGCGCGGCATCCGGAGGACGCAGGCTCCGAATGTCAGGGCAGCGGCGGCAGCTCGGTGCGGTCGAGCCAGCGCGACAGCACCTCGACGGCATCCGGTCCCCCCGCCGTCCGCACCGCGGCGCGGAAGTCGTCGGTGCTCACGAGGGCGTGGCGGTGCTCGGCGGTCCAGCGTCGCAGCAGGTCGAAGAACGCCGCATCACCCAGCGTCTTCCGCAGTGCGTGCAGCGCGAGAGCGCCGCGCTTGTAGACGCGGTCGTCGAACATGTCGTCGGGGCCCGGATCGACCAGCAGCAGGTCGCGCGGCTTCGCCGCGAGGCGGGCGTAGTGGGTGCGGACGCACGCGTCCGCTGTGGGCCCCCCGGAAGCCTCGGACCACAGCCACTCCGCGTAGCAGGCGAACCCCTCGTTGAGCCAGATGTCGCTCCAGCGCCCGATGCCGACGCTGTTGCCGAACCACTGATGCGCCAGTTCATGCGCGATCAGCCGCTGCGCGGCGGGCACGAGGTGGTTCATGCCGAACACCGCGAGCCCCTGGGCCTCGAGGGGGATCTCGAGCTCGTCGGCCGTGACCACGAGGGAACACGCCTCCTGCGGATAGGGGCCGAACAGTCCGTCGAACACCCGCAGCATTTCGGGCACGGTCGAGAACGCCCGGTCCGAGGCCGTTGCGAGGGCCGCCGGAGCCGTGACGCTCACGGCGGGCACCACGCCGACTCCCGTTCCGGCCAGCGGCCGCGTCCGGTAGCGGCCCACGTGCACCGCGGCGAGGTAGGTCGCGGTCGGCACGCTCGAGGTGAAGGTCGTGGTGACGCGCCCGCCGGTGCGGGTGGAGACACCCGTCACACCCGTGGCGGCGACCGCGTATCCCTCGTCGACGGTGATCTTCATCGTCATCCGGGCGCGATCGTCGGGGCGGTCGTTGCACGGGAACCACGTCGGCGCGCCGATCGGTTGTCCGGCGACGAGGGCACCGTCGGCGAGCTCCTCCCAGCCGACCGCGCCCCAGCGCGAGCGCCGCGGGGCGGGTGCCCCGGCGTACACGACCTCGACGGTGAAGGGCTCCCCCGCGGCGAGGGACGCCGCCGGCGTCACCCGCACCTTCCCCGCCGCCGCCGTGAAGCGCGCGGGCGCACCATTCACGCGCACCCGCGACGCCCGGAGACCCACGAGGTCGAGGGCGATGACCGAGAGTCCCTCCACCGCGACGGCCGCGAGGAGGGCCGTCCCCTCGAGCCGGTTGGTGCGGACGCGGTAGCCCAGAGTGAGGTCGTACGACTCGACGCGGTACCCGGCGTCGCCGCTGTGCGGAGCGTACGGATCGACCGCGCTCACGTGGTCGACTGGTAGGCGCGCACCTTCACCGCGCGCCAGGGGCCGATGGGGTTGCCGCTCCACCGCGAACCCACGGGGACGGTTTCTCCGCGCATCACGAGGGACGCCGGTCCGACCGTGGCGTGCGCCCCCAGGGTCGAGGCCGGCAGCACCACGCTGTGCGGCCCGAGGGTCGCACCGGGTTCGAGCTCGACGGTGTCCATACTCATGATTCGATCATGGAAGAGGTGGGTCTGGACGACGCACCCGCGGTTGACCGTCGATGCATCGCCCAGAGTCACCAGATCCGGCTCGGGCAGCCAGTAGCTCTCGCACCACACCCCGCGTCCGATCCGGGCGCCGAGGGACCGCAGCCAGACCGCCAGCGCCGGCGTCCCGGCCGCCGCCCGGGCGAACCAGGGCGCGGCGACCATCTCGGTGAACGTGTCCGACACCTCGGTGCGCCACACGAAGCTCGACCACAGCGGCTGCTCCCCCGCACGGATGACACCGACGATCGCCCACTTCGCGATCGTCGACACGCCCGCCGCGACCGCTCCCGCGGCCAGGAGCACCACGCCCGAGAGCAGGAGCGTCCAGACCGGTCCGACGGTCTCCCACAGGGCAGCGAGCGCGAACAGCACCCCGAGCCCGATTCCGCACGTCACCACGACCGGCACGAACCGGCACAGCTCCCACAGGGTGCGCGCCAGGCGCAGCGCGGGCGTCGGGCGATACGTGCGCGACGCGTCGCCCTCGGCCGAGAGCCGTCGCAGGCGGACCGCGGGCGAACCGAGCCACGAGGATCCGGGCTTGGCCTTCAGCGGCGCCGCCGACAGCACGGCGACCAGGCCGTCGCGGGGAACCCGGTGGCCGGGGGCGGCCATCCCGGAGTTGCCGAGGAACGCGCGCTTGCCGATCCGCACGGGACCAACGCGCAGCCACCCCGCCCGCAGCTCGTACGACGCCACCATCGTGTCGTCGGCGAGGAACGCCCCGTCCTCGATGCGCGTCATCGTCGGCAGGAGCAGGACCGTGGATGCCTCGACGTCATGGCCCACGCGCGCGCCCAGCAGCCGCAACCAGACGGGGGTGAACAGGCTCGAGTACAGCGGGAACAGGATCGTGCGCGCCGAGTCCAGCAGGCGCTCGATCGTCCAGGCCTGCCACGCGACGCGGCTGCGGACGGGGAACGTCCCTTCGACCAGGCCGATCGAGAACAGGCGCACGAGCAGCAGCACGGAGGCCGCGAACACGAGGCCGGTCGCGGCGACCCCGGGCACGAGCCACGCGAACGCCGCTCCGGCAGCCGCCGCGAGCGAGTCCGCTCCGCGCATCCCCTGCGCGATGACGAGACCGCCGACGGCGAAGGACGACAGCGGGAGGAGCGCGAGCAGGACGGCCGACGCGGCGAAGGCCCACAGCCATCGGGTGGGTGCCGCCGGGCGACCGGTCGGCCAGCCCTTCGCGGTGCCGCCGACGCGGACCGCGGGCGATCCGGCCCAGGCCTGGTCCGCCTTGACGCGACCGAACACCGCCGAACCGGGGGCGATCTCGGCACGACGACCGATGCGGGTGCCGGGCGCGAGTGTCGAGCGCGCACCCACCGTGGCTTCGGCGCCGATGCGCACTTCGCCGATGCGGACGAGGTCGCCGTCGATCCAGTAGCCGGTGAGGTCGACTTCGGGTTCGATCGAGGCGCCGTCTCCCACGACGAGCATGCCCGTCACGGGCGGCAAGGCGTGGAGGTCGACGTTGCGGCCGATGCGGGCACCGAGCGCCCGGGCGTAGTACGACACCCACGGGGCTCCGGCGAGGCCGACGGCATCCACCTGGGCGGCGATCTGCTCGGCGAGCCACAGGCGCACGTGCACCCAGCCGCCGCGCGGGTAGTCGCCCGGGCGGAGCCCCGCGAGCAGCACCCGCGCCGACACCACCGCGATCGCCATGCGGCCGAAGGGGGTGGCGAACAGCAGGAGACCGATCACCAGAACCGGCCACGGGACACGAGGCAGCACCTCGAAGTCCGGCACGAGCTGCAGCAGTGTCGAGGCGGTGAGCAGGTACAGCAGCCACCGCACCCCCGAGAGGATGAACAGCGGCACGCCGAGGAGGGTCTGCACCCACTGCGTCGCCCGGGGCGTCGGCGCCGGACGGTGGAAGGCCGCCGGAGCGTCGTCGCTCAGCTGCGGTCCCAGCGCCTTGGCCATCGCGCCCAGGCGCGGGACGTCATAGATGTCGGCGACCGAGAATTCCGGTACGCGCGCGCGGATCCGCGAGACCAACTGCGCGGCGGCGAGCGACCCTCCGCCGAGGTCGAAGAAGTCGGCCTTGCGGTCGGTGACCGCCAGCCCGAGCACCGCCTGCCACTGCGCGGCGAGCCATGCCTCGTCGTCCGAGAAATCGGTGGATGCCGGAGCGTCGACGCCGGGAAGCGGCCACGGCAGCGCGGCACGGTCGACCTTGCCCGATGTCCGCACCGGCAGCTCGTCGACGACGCCGAGCAAGGGGATCGTCGCGGCCGGGAGGCGCTCGACCAGCAGCGCACGGGCGGCCGCGCGGTCGAGCTCGGCCCCCTCCTCCATCACGAGGTAGCCCACGAGGACGGGCACTCCGGCCTCGGTCGTGCGCACCGCGACGGTCGCGGCAGAGACCCGGGGAAGATCCTGCAGCGCGGACTCCACCTCGCCCAGCTCGATCCGGCGTCCGCCGACCTTGACCTGGTCGTCCGCACGCCCCTGGAACACGAGGCCGGCGCTCTCGAAACGCACGAGGTCGCCGGAGCGATACGCGCGCTCCCAGCCGAGTGTCGGCATGGGCGCGTACTTCTCGGCATCCTTGGCCGGATCCAGGTAGCGGGCCAGGCCCACTCCCCCGATGATGAGCTCGCCCACCTCACCCTCGGCCACGGGCTGCCCCTCGGGGTCCACGACCGCGAGAGCCCAGCCGTCCAGCGGCAGGCCGATGCGCACGGGGAGCGACCCGTCCAGCGGGGCGGCACAGGCGACGACGGTGGCCTCGGTGGGCCCGTACGTGTTCCACACCTCGCGTCCGTCGGCGACGAGTCGGGCGGCGAGCTCGGGCGGGCACGCCTCGCCGCCGAAGATCAGCAGGCGCACGTTCTCGATCGAATCGGCCGGCCACATCGCCGCGAGGGTCGGGACGGTCGAGACCACCGTGATCCCCTGCCGCAGCAGCCACGGCGCGAGATCCTCGCCGGAGCGCACGAGCGAGCGGGGCGCGGGCACGAGGCAGGCTCCGTGCCCCCACGCGAGCCACATCTCCTCGCAGGACGCGTCGAAGGCGACCGACAGCCCCGCGAGCACGCGGTCGCCGGGACCGAGCGGTTCGGGCTGCAGGAAGAGTCGCGCCTCCGCCTCGACGAAGGCCGCCGCGGACCGGTGGCTCACCGCGACGCCCTTGGGCACCCCGGTCGATCCGGAGGTGAAGATGATCCAGGCGTCGTCGTCGACGGTCGGGGGCGCCACGATCGGCACGGCGCTCGTGCTCGGGTGCGGAGCTTCCCCGTCATAGAGGCGGACGAGATCGTCGTCCTCTCCGACGTACTCACCGTTGCCCGCGATGATGCCTCTGACCCCGGCCTCTCCGAACACGAGGCGGGCGCGCTCGTCGGGGTCGTCGGCATCCACCGGGACGTACGCGGCGCCCGCGGCCATGACGGCGAGGATCGAGACGTACAGCTCCTTCGATCCCGACGGCATCCGCACCCCGACGCGATCGCCACGGCGCACTCCCGCCCCGTGCAGCGCCGCGGCGGTCCGCCACACGCGCGCGAGCAGCTCGCGGTAGCTGAGCGCACCCGAGCCGTCGTCGATCGCGGAGGCCTCCGGATGCCGCGAAGCGACGTCGGAGAGGATGTCGATGAGCGTACGCGGAGGCGCGGCGGCGCCCGTGCGGTCGAGCAGCTCCTGGCCGGAGAATGCGGGGGTCGTCACGGAGGTGAAGCGTATACCGGCCAGGAAAACACCCCGGACGGGCCATCCTGGTTCACCTTCCGTTCACCCGTGCAACGCACTCTGGTAAGAGTCGGTGTTTACCGTGCGGGAGAACCCTGCACCGGGTTCGTGTCCCCGACATGCGAAGGATTCACACAGTGAAGCTCTCCCGACTCGCCCAGCTGGGCACCGTGGCCGCCGTGGCCTCTCTTGCTCTGGCCGGCTGCGCCTCCTCCAGTGGCGGCACCACGGAGTCCTCCCCGTCCGCCACCTCCTCGGACGTGGCGTTCACGATCGACCCCAACCTCTCCGGCACGATCACCGCCGGTGGTTCCAGCGCCCAGTCCAACGCGCAGGCCGCGTGGACCACCGCCTACAACGCCACCGCCAAGGGCGTGACGATCAACTACGACAAGTCGCAGGGCTCCGGCGGCGGTGTCACCAACTTCCTCAGCGGCGCGTACGACTTCGCCGGTTCGGACTCGCCGCTCAACGCGGACCAGACCACGCAGTCGCAGGCCCTCTGCACCGACGGTGGCGTCAACATCCCCGTCTACCTCGACGGTGTCGCGATCATCTTCAACATCCCCGGCGTGACCGAGCTCAAGCTCAGCGGCGAGACCATCGCGAAGATCTTCGCGCTGCAGATCACCGACTGGTCCGACCCGGCCATCACCGCCGACAACGGCACTGCGCTCACCGCCGGCCCCATCACCACCGTCGCTCGTTCGGACGGTTCGGGCACGACGCAGAACTTCACCAACTACCTCGCCGCGACCCAGTCGTCGGTCTGGACCGCTCCCGCGGGCAAGGACTGGCCGATCGAGGGCAACGTGTCGAAGCAGAAGGGTGGCTCGGGCGTCGTCGAGGCCGTCAAGGCCGGCACCGGCACCATCGGCTACGCCGACCACTCGGCCATCGGTGATCTCAACGCCGCCGCCATCATCCAGGACGGCACCGCGATCCCCTACAGCCCCGAGGCCGTCACCGCGACCTTCGCGGCCGCGGCCGTGGACGCCTCCAACGGCGTGACCGGCGACCTGTCGAAGAAGTTCGACTACAGCAAGCTGACCGCCGAGACCTACCCCATCCCGCTGGTCTCGTACGCCATCACCTGCACCGAGTTCAAGGACACCAAGCAGGCTGAGCTCGTGAAGTCGTACCTCGGCTTCGTCACCAGCACGCTCGGCCAGTCGGTCGCGGCGAAGAACGCCGGTTCGGCTCCGCTGCCGGACTCGGTCCTCGCCGACGCCGCGAAGACCCTCGAGGCGATCAAGTAAACATCTCTCGGATCCGAACCGGTCCGCACACACGTGCGGGCCGGTTCGGGCTGATCAGAAGCGTCGACGTCCGCGTCGACGCTTCCGCTGAGCCCGATCATCCTCAGAGAGAAACCCGACCCGAGGAGCACACCATGACCACTGCCGAGCACGAGGTCAGCCGTGGCTGACACCGTCTCTGCGCCGCCCGCGGCGGCCCGCTCGACCATCGTCGGCAAGCGCCGCGCAGGAGACACGGCGTTCCTGGGTCTGTCCATGACGGCCGCCGTCTCGATCATGATCATCCTGGCGGGCGTCGCGATCTTCCTGATCATCAAGGGCCTGCCCGCCATCACGGGTAACTGGACCGAGGGCGACCTCGCCGGCTACCAGAACGGCTCGTGGACGAACTTCTGGGAGTACGTCGGACCGCTCCTGTGGGGAAGCATCTGGGCCGCTCTGATCGCCATGGTGCTCGGTACGCCGGTCGCCATCGGCATCGCCCTCTTCATCTCGCACTACGCCCCGCGCCGCATCGCCGGCGCGCTCGGCTATGTCGTCGATCTGCTCGCGGCGGTCCCCTCGATCGTGTTCGGCCTGTGGGGCATCATCGTGATGCGCCCCCTGCTGATCCCGCTGGGCGAGTTCCTCAACACCTACTTCGGATGGATCCCGCTGTTCCAGGGCCCCGTGTCCAGCACCGGCTCGACGATGCTGACCGGTGGCGTGGTGCTCGCGGTCATGATCCTCCCGATCGTCACCTCGATCACGCGTGAGATCTTCCTGCAGACCCCGCGACTGCACGAAGAGGCCGCTCTGGCGCTCGGCGCGACGCGGTGGGAGATGATCCGCCTGTCGGTCTTCCCCTACGCCCGCAGCGGCATGGTCTCAGCCACGCTCCTGGGCCTCGGTCGCGCCCTCGGCGAGACGATGGCCATCGCGTTGATCATCTCGCCGAGCTTGATCTACTCGGTGCTCGTCCTCACCGACGGATACAACTCGCAGACGATCGCCGCCAACATCGCGCTGAACTTCCCCATCGCCACCGACCTGCAGCGCTCCGCGCTCATCGGGACGGGCCTGATGCTGTTCGTCGTGTCCCTCGCGGTGAACATCCTCGCCCGCTACATCATCAGCGCGACCGGCCCGGGGGCAAAGGGTCGCCGGAAGGGGAAGCGCTCGTGACCACCACCAACGCCCCGCAGGCGCCGTCGGCCTCCGCACCGCTCGCCCTGACCAGCGGACGCCTTCCCGCCTACATCGAGCCGGCGATCCTCGTCGGTGTCGCGGTGCTCATCGCCGGAGTGCAGCTGCTCCTGGGCGGCTTCCACCTTCCGAGCTGGCTGATCCTCACCGCCCTGCTGTACCTGATCGCGATCGGCGTCGGCTCCTCGATCGTCGAGAGCCGGCGCAAGGCGGTCGACCGCGTCGTGCGCGGGCTCGTCACGGCTGCCTTCCTCCTCGCGGTCGCGCCGCTCATCTCGACCCTGTGGACCGTCGTGTCCAAGGGCCTCGCGGTCGTCAACTGGAACTTCATCACCCAGACCGGCGGCAGCGCGTTCGACCCCGAGACGCTCGAGGTCGTCGCGACCCCCGGTGCCCTCCAGGCGATCGTGGGCACGCTCATCATCACCGGTATCGCCGCCCTCATCTCGGTGCCGATCGGTGTTCTGGCCGCGGTCTACCTCGTCGAGTACGCCCTGCCGACGAACCCGCTGCGGCGCACCATCACGTTCCTCGTCGACGTCATGACGGGTATCCCCTCGATCGTCGCGGGTCTGTTCGCGTTCTCGTTCTTCGCGCTGATCGTCGGACCGAAGGCGTTCAGCGGGTTCTCGGCATCCATCGCCCTGTGCGTGCTGATGATCCCGATCGTCATCCGCTCCACGGAAGAGATGCTGCGTCTGGTCCCCGCCGACCTGCGCGAGGCGTCGCTCGCCCTCGGTGTGCCCCGCTCGGCGACGATCGTGAAGGTCGTGCTGCGCACGGCCGCGAGCGGCATCATCACCGGCGTGGTGCTGGCCGTGGCCCGTGTGGTCGGCGAGACCGCGCCGATCTTCATCGCCGCCAGCTTCACCGACAACTTCAACTCCAACCCGTTCGACGGTCCGATGCAGACCCTCCCGGTCATGGCGTACACCGCGTACAGCTTCCCGGGACAGGACATCGACGCTTCTCAGGCCCAGGCCTGGGGCGCGGCGTTCCTGCTGGTCGTCCTCGTCGTCATCTTCAACCTGATCGCCCGCATCGTGGCCTCGGTGTTCGCGCCGAAGTCCCGCTGATTCCAGGAAGGCATCCGTGTCCAAGCGCATCGAGGTCGAAGACCTCAACGTCTACTACAGCGACTTCCTCGCGGTCGAAGGCGTCTCCATCGACATCCAGCCCCGCACCGTCACGGCCTTCATCGGCCCGTCGGGGTGCGGCAAGTCCACGTTCCTGCGCACGCTGAACCGCATGCACGAGGTCATCCCCGGCGGTCACGTCAAGGGCCGCGTGCTGGTCGACGGTGACGACCTGTACGGTCCCGGGGTCGACCCGGTGCTCGTGCGCCGCCACGTCGGCATGGTGTTCCAGCGCCCGAACCCGTTCCCCACGATGTCGATCCGTGAGAACGTGCTCGCCGGGGCGAAGCTGAACAACAAGCGCCTCTCCAAGAGCGACGGCGACGCGCTCGTCGAGAAGTCCCTGCAGGGCGCGAACCTGTGGAACGAGGTCAAGGACCGTCTCGACAAGCCGGGTGGCGGCCTCTCCGGCGGTCAGCAGCAGCGTCTGTGCATCGCCCGCGCGATCGCGGTCTCGCCCGACGTCCTGCTGATGGACGAGCCGTGCTCGGCTCTCGACCCGATCTCGACGTTCGCCATCGAGGAGCTCATCAGCGAGCTGAAGAACCAGTACACGATCGTCATCGTCACGCACAACATGCAGCAGGCGTCGCGCGTGAGCGACAAGACGGCGTTCTTCAACATCGCCGGCACCGGCAAGCCGGGCAAGCTCATCGAGTACAACGACACCGCGACGATCTTCACCGCGCCCACCGTGCAGGCGACCGAGGACTACGTATCGGGACGCTTCGGGTAAGCAGCGCTCCCCCGCGATGGCCCCGCTTCGGCGGGGCCCTCGTCGTTTCCGGCGTCAGTCGCGCGGAGACAACAAGTAGGCGTTGAGTTCGTCGGTGAGCACGCGGTCGATCGCCTTCGCCGCGCCGTCGACCGCCGCGATCGGCGCCGCGAGGCGCACGCTCGAGAGCAGCCAGGCGGCGTCCGCGCGCGCGAGGTCGGCCACGGCCACGGTCTCGTACGCGGTCGCGAAGCCGCGCTGCTCCAGATGGCCGAACAGGCTCAGCTGCGTGGTGCCGTGCAGGATGCCGGCGCTCGGTGCCGGGGTGACGAATCGGTCGCCGAAGCGCAGGACGACGGATGCCGTGGGCGCTTCGAGCACGAACCCGTCGGTCGTGACGAACACGGCGTCATCGGCGTCACGGCGCTTCGCTTCGCGGATCGCGGCCATGTTGACCGCGTACGACAGGGTCTTTGCCCCCAGCAGCAGCCAGGGAGCCCGATTCGGGACCTCGAGGGGGTATCCGCGGTCGAGGGTCACGACGCGCACGCCTTCGTTGCGGGCACGGGCATTGTCGGGCGCCGTCGCCAGTGTCACCCACGCGGTGGGCGCGGCTCCGTCTTCGAGCCCGCGGCTCAGGATGAGCTTGATCACGCTCTCACCGGTGCCGGCCTCGGCGGAGACGCGGCGGATCGCGGCGCGCCACTGGTCGAGATTCGGTTCCGGCAGGTCGCACAGTTGCGCGGAATGCGCAAGGCGCGAGAGATGGGGCTCGACCTCTTGCGCGTGCCCGTCGACGACGCCGATCGACTCGAAAACCCCGTCGCCGCGCTGGGCGCTGAGCTCACCGACGGGCAGGGCGGGAGCCGTCGGATCGATGACGGTGAAGGTGTCGGCGTGGTCGTCCCGCCGGACGTCGGATGCCACGGGATCGATCACGAGCGCGAAACGCCAAGCCATGCAACGACCCTATGCCCTGCCACCGACACGCCCGGGTTGCGCCAACCGGCCCGGCCGAGGGAATGCCTCGGCGCAGCCCTTGTTACACTTCCATAGCCGGGCCGCAGTAACCCCGGGCTCCATCTTCTGCCGCTGTGAGCGGCCTTGCGCCGAGAGGCGTTCTGCGGCCCGGCACTTTCTCTTTCCGGCGCGCATCGCCGGCGTCCCGTCGTATCGTGCCGCTCCTCCGGTATCCCGGCCGCGCACGCACGCAGGGCTCAGGTCAGCGCGTCGCGCCGCCACAGCGCCGCCGCGGCCGACAAGTCGTCGGCATAGGTCGACAGGCGCAAGGCACGCGTGGTGAGGGCGCTGGCGCGTTCGGACTCGGTGTTCTCGTAGTCGTCGGCGAGATGCGTCGAGCCCGAGGCCTGGACCCGGCAGAACGCCGCCGCGCGGTCGAGGGCGACGGCGAAGTCTCCCTCGAACAGGCCGCGCAGGATCGTGTCGATCAGCTGCACGAGCTCCTCGGGTCCGGCGGGGGCGGGCGCTCCGACCACGACCGGGTCGACCGTGGCCATCTCCGCGCGCCCGCGCTCGAAGAGCAGCGCCGCGGTGGGCGCGTCGTCGTGGATCATCAATTGCAGCAGATACAGCCGCCAGAGCGCCCCCGGCAGCGAGCGCGCGGGAGACCGCGACCATAGTTCGGCGATGTCGTCGATGCCGTGATCGTCGGTGAACGCGACCAGTCTCTCGACCACGTCGACGGTCGGGTCGGCGCGCACACGAGACAACAGGGCCTGAGCCGTGCTGTGCGCGACACGCGACACTTCGGCCGGGTCCTCGGCGGCGAAGAGGCGGTCGAACAGCTCGGCGGGGCGCCGCACGGGCTTGTGGAACTCGCGAGGGGAATCGCTCATCGTTCCAGGCTAGAGCGTGAGCGATTCGCCCCGGGCCGGGCAGGGACGACGTTCAGGCAGTGGCCACCGCGATGACGGGAGCCGAGCTCGGCGTACCGTCGGGCGATCCTCCCGCAGGCTCCACCGTGACGGCGATGATGTCGCCCGAGTGGAAGTCGCCCTGCAAGATCGCGGTCGCGCGACCGTCGGCATCCGTCTCGAAGATCCCGGCGGCGATCGGAGTGTCGTCCCGGACGAACCACAGCTCATAGGTCTGGTCGCTGGGAAGCGAGGGCATGCCCTCGGTCACGAGCACGCTCTGACCGGTGGATGCCGACCAGTGCGCCGTCGCGACGGCTCCACCGGGCATCGTCGCGGTCGCCGACTGGGCGTCGGGGGCCGTCGTGACCTGCTCGAGTGCGATCAGGGTGGCGGGACGCGTGAGCTGTTGACTGACCGTGACGGCCCCGAAGCCCAGCGCGAGAACCGCGACGATGGATGCCGCGAGCGTGAACCAGCGACGCGGTCCCCAGCCCGAACCCGAGGTCGAGCCCGCGCTGGCCGCTTCGGACTCCGAATCCACCGGCGCGGGGCCTGCGGCGGCGAAGTCCTCGAGGGCTGCGGTGTCGAACACCGGTTCGGGCGCCGTGTTCTGCGGAAGTTCGGTGATGCGAGCCAGGAGCGAGTCACGGACGGATGCCGGGGGCTCTACGGGCTCGATCGTCGCACTGATCGCGGCGACGGCGTCAGCGGCATCCCGGACATGGGAGGACCAGTGCGGATTGCCCGCCAGTGCCTCCTGGTATGCGCGCTCGTCTGCTTCCGATAGCGCGTTCAGCGCGTGACCGGCAGCGAGGTCGGCGAAATCCCTCTCGTTCACTTGTCCACCCCCATCTCGATTCTCAAGCGCGACAATCCGTCACGCATTCTGGTCTTGACCGTACCGAGCGGCGCCCCGACGAGGGTAGCGATCTCGCTTTGGCTGTACCCACCGAAGTAGGCCAGCGTGAGTGCTTCTCTCTGGGCGTCGGGAAGCGTCGCCAGTGCATCGACGACGCGCCGCCCTTCGATCTTGAGTTCTACTTTCTCAGAGACGTCGTCATATGCGACGTCCACATCCCGGAAGCCCACGCGCACATCTCGATCGACACTCGACTGCGACGACCGCACGCGGTCGACAGCCCGTCGGTGAGCGATCGTGAGAACCCACGATCTTCCTTGACCTTTGTTCGGAGTGAAGCGCGCGGCGGATTGCCAGATCTCCAGGAACACCTCCTGGAGCACCTCTTCGCTCTGCGACCGGTCGACGAGCACCCGCAGGATGAGACCGAACGCACGAGCAGACAGTGTGTCGTAGAGCTCGGCGAAGGCGTTCCGGTCACCCGAGGCGACCTTCTGCAGCAATTCTCCGACGTGGTCGACGTGGTCCGCCCCGTCATCGGGGAGAGAGAAGCCGTCGATCACCATGAATCCCAGCATGCCGTACGAGAAGACTCTCTCCCTTCCCCGTGCGCGCGTGGCGCGCATGAGGTACAGAACCGTGATCGGCCGCCCCCGCGGTGGGCGTCCCGGCGACGCCGAACGGCATCCGGAGAACATTCCGAAGAATATTTACAAGCCTCTGACCAGGCTTTTCCTTCGTCACAGCGTGCGGATCCGCCGCTATCTCGCGACGACTCGCAATCCGAACGGCGCGGTGTCCCGAAGACCCTGTGTACGCCGCAACACGGCGAACCACCCCCCGCACCGGGGTGTCCTAAACGGGTCGCAGCCGCGGTCCGAACGATTTCGGAGGAATGTCATGCTCATCAAGAAGAAGCCTGTCGTCGCCGGTCTCGCCCTCGTTCTGGGTTCGGCCTTCGCTCTCACCGCATGTTCGGGTGGCACCACCTCGGGTGGCTCCATGACCGAGGAGTCCTCGGCTCCCTCGATGGCCGCGTCGCCCTCGGCGTCGTCCAACATGATGGACCCGGCCGCCAACCTCGTCGGCCCCGGCTGCGCCGACTACGCCGCCGCCGTCCCCTCGGGTGCCGGCTCGGTCGAGGGAATGTCCGCTGACCCGGTCGCCGTCGCCGCCTCGAACAACCCGCTGCTGACCACGCTCACCGCGGCCGTCAGCGGCCAGCTCAACCCCAACGTGGACCTGGTCGACACCCTCAACGGTGGCGAGTTCACCGTCTTCGCTCCGGTCGACGACGCGTTCGCGAAGATCGACCCCGCCACGATCGAGACGCTGAAGACCGACACCGACCTGCTCACCAAGATCCTCACGTACCACGTGATCCCCGGCCAGCTGACCCCGGACCAGATCGACGGCGCGCAGGCCACGGTCGAGGGCCAGGAAGTCACCGTCTCGGGTTCGGGCGACGCGATCAAGGTCAACGACGCCAACGTCATCTGCGGAGGCGTCCAGACCGCCAACGCCACCGTGTACCTCATCGACTCGGTGCTGATGCCCCCGATGTGATCCTCGGAGCGTGATCATCACGCATCCGACCGATCGATGAACGATCGGATCTGACGGCGACGGCCGGACCCCAGGCGAGGGGGTCCGGCCGTCGCTCTTTGGTGCACCCCACCTACATCCCGCGCCCCGGCGGCTGCACGACCCATCCCGCACGGGCCGGTAGGCTGGATGCCACGGGCCTCTAGCTCAGTCGGTAGAGCATCGGACTTTTAATCCGCGGGTCGTGGGTTCGAGCCCCACGGGGCCCACCACGTCAACGCATAAGCGCGCCGTCCTCCACACGAACGGCGCCCGCCTCGTGCGCATCGCACCGCGATACCCTGGAACCCGGCGCAGCCGCCCGGTGCGGGCACCGCCCCACGCTATGAACACCTCCTCACACTCCGCCCTCCAGCACGACGCCCCAGTGCTCGTCATCGGCGACGGTCGCATGGGCCGTGCACTCGCCGCCGCCCTCACTGAAGCAGGCGTGCATGTCGTCGGCCCAGCGGGCCGCGGCGAGAACGGCGCGGATGCCGGCATCGTGCTTCTCGCGGTACCGGATGCCGCGATCGCCGACGCCGCGCGGGCCATCGCTCCGGGCCGCCTCGTCGGGCACCTCTCGGGCGCGCTCGACCTTTCGGTTCTCGCACCGCATGAGGCGTTCGGCATCCATCCGCTCATGACGGTCACGGGCGCCGACGCCTCCTTCGCGGGGGTGACGGCGGCCCTCGCCGGCACGACCCCGCACGCCTATGCCGTCGCCGAAGCGCTCGCGGACGTGCTCGGGATGACCGGCGTCACGGTCCGCGACGACGACCGGGCGGCGTACCACGCGGCCGCCTCGATCGCCGCGAACTTCCTCGTCACGTTGGAAGGTATGGCCGAAGACCTGGCCGCGACCGCGGGCGTCGACCGCGACGCTCTCGTTCCGCTCGTGCGCGCCGCCGTCGAGAACTGGGCCGAGCGCGGGGCGGCATCCGCTCTCACCGGCCCCGTCTCGCGCGGCGACACGGCGACCGTCGCACGCCAGCGCGCGGCCATCGCCGAACGACTCCCCGACCGCCTGGCGCTGTTCGACGCCCTCGTCGACGCCACACACGACCTCGCCGCGACGCAGCGTGCGGACCTGGGGGCCTCATGATGCCCCGGATCGTGCGGACGGCCGCCGAACTGCGCGACGTGCTCACCCCGCGCCGCGCCGACGGCGTCGGGTTCGTGCCGACGATGGGCGCTCTCCACGAGGGGCACCTCTCCCTCCTGCGCGCGGCGCGAAACGACAACGGCACGGTCGTCCTGTCGATCTTCGTCAACCCCACGCAGTTCGGCGAGTCCGCCGACCTCGACGCCTACCCGCGCACCGAGGCCGCCGACGTCGCCCTCGCCGCCGAAGCGGGCGTCGATGTCGTCTTCGCTCCGTCGGTGTCCGAGATGTATCCGACGGGGTTCGCCACGACGGTGACGGTCGGCGGCGCGATCACCGGCACACTCGAGGGTGCGGAGCGCGGGCGCTCGCACTTCGACGGCGTCGCCACGGTCGTCGCGAAGCTGCTGCTCGCGGTCCAGCCCGACCGCGCCTACTTCGGAGCGAAGGACGCCCAGCAGGTCGTCGTCGTCCGCCGCATGGTGGCCGATCTCGGCATCCCGGTCGAGATCGTCACGCGACCCATGTCCCGCGACGCGGACGGTCTCGCGCGCTCCAGCCGCAACACGCGCCTCTCCCCCGCCGACCGTGCGCTCGCGACCGCGATCCCACGCGGACTCAGGGCAGCTCAGGATGCCTTCGCCCGTGGCATCCGGGATCCCCGGATACTGAGGGATGCTGTGCGCAACGAACTCACCGCGGCAGGCCTCGACCCCGAGTACGTCGAGATCGTGGATGCCGACAGCCTCGAGCCGATCACGGAGATCGAGCGGCGCGCGCTGCTCGCGCTCGCGGTGCGCGTGGGGCAGGTGCGCCTCATCGACAACGTGGCGCTGGTGCCCGGGGTCGACGATCGCATCGTCCTGAGCCCGGCCGAGAGGAGCCACGCATGACGGGTCCGAAGGTCACGCTGCGGCGGCTCGGCGAGCTCGCCGACGCCGGAACGCCGATCGTCATGGTCACGGCCTACGACTTCGTGTCGGGGCGCGTCGCCGAACGCGCGGGCGTCGACATGGTGTTGGTCGGCGACTCCGGCGCCCAGGTGGTGCTCGGCCTGCCCGACACGACCTCGGTGACGCTCGACGAGATGCTGATGCTCGCCAAGGCCGTCCGCCGGGCGGTGCACACCCCGCTCATCGTGTGCGACCTGCCGTTCGGTACCACCGAGCTGAGCGACGCGCAGGCGATCGCGACGTCGGTGCGGTTCGTGCAGGAAGCCGGCGCCGACGCGGTCAAGCTCGAGGGCGCGAATCCCGCACGGCTCTCGCGACTGCGGGCGATCGTCGACGCCGGCATCCCCGTCGTCGGCCACGTCGGCCTCACTCCGCAGACGGCGACGGCCCTCGGCGGCCTCCGCGCGCAGGGCCGCACGGCCGACGACGCGATCCGAGTGGCGCGCGACGCGATGGCCGTTCAGGATGCCGGAGCGTTCGCGGTCGTCATCGAAGCCGTTCCCGCCGACGTGGTGGAGGAGATCCGGCGGGCCCTTCGCATCCCGGTCATCGGTATCGGCGCGGGCGCGGCGGACGGGCAGGTGCTCGTGCAGCACGACCTCCTCGGGATCACCGAGGGACGGGTGCCCGTGTTCGTGAAGCGCTACGCCACCGTCGGCGACGCAATGGTCGAGGCCGTCGAGGCGTACGCGCGCGACGTGCGTGAGGGCGAGTTCCCCGCGGCCGAGCACGTGTACCCGGCGCCGGCCGAGGTCGCGGTGGCGGTGCGCGAGTTCGTGGCGGGGCAGAGCCGCTAGCTCAGCTCCCGCTCTTCGCCCAGCCCCCGGGCACCGCGATGTTGAACATCCAGGACACACCCCACGGATCGACGACTTCGCCGTACAGATCGCCCCACACCTGCTTCTCGAGGGCCTGGACGACCTCGGACCCACGCTCGACGAAGCGGTCGTAGAAGCCCGTCACGCGGTCGACCTCGTCGCTCATGAATGCCGCCTGGATGCGGTTCCTCCCCCATCCCTCGGCTGGTTCTCCGAAGGCATCCGCCCCCATCACCGTGAATCCCTCGGCGCGGAGCTCCGAGTGCATCACCGCGTCCGCGGGCTGGTCGGCCATTCCGAAGTCGGCGAAGGTCGAGATCGTCAGCTCGCCACCGAAGACGGACTGATAGAAGGTCATCGCCTCGCGGGCGTGACCGGCGAACGACACATAAGCGACGAGCGAGGTGGGCATCACGGCATCCTTCGACGAGAGCGACTGTTCACGCTCACCGTAGACCCCGCCGCCCGCCGGCAGAAGAGGAGGATCCGCTCGGCGCTGGGATCGCAGAGCCCCGCGGAGGACTTCATGAGCGTCCGGCCGGACTGCTGACGTCGTCCCCGCCCCACCGGCATCCCCAGCGGTGGCACAGGGCCGGGCGGTACCCGGCCTAAACTCCCAGGCGTGATGACATGGACCACCGTGCAACTCGTGGCGACGATCATCGTGGGCGCCTCGTTCCTCGTCAGCGGAATCCTGAAGCTTCGCGAGACGGACGGCACCCGGGCGACGCTCTCGGCCCTCCGTCTGCCGTCGTTCCTTCAGCGCGAGTGGATCGCCCGGTCCTATCCGGTCGCCGAGATCGTCCTCGGGGCTGCCCTGCTCGCGCTTCCCGCGCCCCTGTGGTGGGCGGTGGCGGTGGCCGCCCTCGTCCTTATGGTCGTGCTGACGCTCCTCGTCGTCCGTGTCGTGCGATCCGGCGAGGATGTCGCGTGCAACTGCTTCGGCTCCACCCAGCGGATCAGCGGCCGAACCGTGCTCCGCAACGTCGTCCTCACGGTTCTCACGGTGCTCATGGTGGTTTCCGAACCACTCACAGCATCCCCGGTCGCGGAGGCGCTGCGCACCCGTCCGGATGTGCTGTTCGCCGTCGCGCTCGCGGTGGTGACGTCGGCCGCCGTGACGGTCGTGATCACGATGGGTCCTCCGCGACCGCGCGATGTCGACACCTACGAGGACCGGCCGCTCGTCGTCCCGGACGTGACCGTGCGGGACGGCTCCGGCTCGCGCGTGCCGCTTCTCGCGCTCACGGCGGAGAGCGCCGTGCTGTTGATCCACATCAAGTCCGGGTGCAGCCCGTGCGCGACGGTCATCGAGGCCTTCTCCGACGGGGCACTCATCGGCGAGCGCGTGCGCGTGCGTCTGCTCGAGCGTACCCCCGCGGCCGGCGCTCCCCTCGGTCCGGGACGGCTGTGGGACGACGGCGGAGAAGCCGCGCGGGTCTTGGCGATGGCGTCCACACCGTCGGCCCTTCTGCTCGCCGCCGACGGCACGATCCCGGCCGACCCCGTGCGCGGGAGCGAAGCGATCTTCGAGCTCGTCCAGGCCATCGAAGAGGCCGTCGCCGCACTCCGGCCTCGCGGTCTCGGCGATGTCGACCTATGAACTAATCATCGTGTAGACATTCCCCCCACCCGATCCCCCGTCTCCCTAGCGTCTCGTTACCGGCCGACCTCGGCCGCTGGAGACGCATCCCTGGGGGACAACATGGTGAACGAATCGTCCGGCCTCGACCGCCGCACAGTACTGAAGGGCGCCGCGTGGTCGGCACCGGTCCTTGCGATGGCGGTGGCCTCACCGATGGCTTCCGCGTCCGGACCGACATGCCCCCCGTGTCTCACCGCGGGTGTGCTCGGCGGCATCACGACGCAGGCCGTGGTCGTCGGGAACAAGGGCTCGCTGGCCTTCGTCGGCGCTCTCGGATTGGACTCCCGCGGCTGTGACGTCACGCTGTTCCGGCCGCTGTACACGGTGCTCCCGACCGAAGCGACCCTGACGATGAGCGACAACAGCACCCACACCGCGACGGGACTCACCGCCGGCGTCGGCACGTTCGGGCAGCTCGGCGCGCTTCCGGGGACCCTGTTGTTCAACAACATCAACTTCGGGAGCGGCACCTACGTGCTCAACAGCAACCCGGTGCGCCCGACGTCCCTCACCGTGAAGGCCAACGTCGTCCTCATCGGACTTCCGTCGCTGATCGAGATCACGTGCCCGGTGACGCTGACGTACAACTTCAGCGTCTGGGGTGTCGGCGTCGTCACGCCGTCGTTCCTGGGTGGTGCCGGAACGATCAACTTCACGGGGACCGCTACCGCGGCCTGAGTCCGGGGGCCCAGCGGGCACAGGCGGTACTTCGCGTCATCCAATTCGCGCCACAAAGAGGCGCAGGTTGTGCCAAAACGAACATCGGAGACGCACGGGCGCGAAGATTCTCGACACCGGCGAATGCCCCTCGCGCCGACTCGAAGAGTCACGGAGCAGGGGCATTCGCCGTCTATTTCACGTTCCGGGGGCGATGATGAATCTGACGACACGGGAATGCACGACGCGGACGCAGAAGCGACACAATGCGATGAATGGGCGGGGCGGCGAGCTCCCGATTGAACGGGCGTCCGCCGCGGACTGCCGACACGGCGTGCTGGCACCGGCCACCATCGGGTGACCGTGCGTACCCGCACGCATCGCGGTCAGGCGGCCATCCACCCGTCATCGATGAGCCGCGCCCGCAACTCGTCCCGGTTGGCGGCGCCGAGCGCACGGCGCGCGCGCTGCAAGTTCGTCCGGACCGACGTCACCGGCACGCCGAGCGACCGGGCGATCCACTCCGACGACGGCGCGCCGTGTCCCGCGAACAGACAGGCAACCTGCAGCTGTCGGTCCGAGAGGTGGACGTCGCGCAGCCCCGGCGGTCCGGCGAGCCGTCCGGCGTCGTCGGCGCGGACCCCTGCGACCACCGCCAGCAGATCGTCGAGGTCATCGGAGCGGGTGAGAACGGCGGCGGCCCCCGTGTCGATCAGACGCGCACGGTGGACCGGTGCCGGGTCGTCCGCGACGACGACCGGGCGAGCACCGGCAGCCCGTAGCGCGCGCACCTTCAAGACCGTCGGGACGTGGTCGACGAGTTCGGCACGGACGGCGACCACGTGCGCCACCGAATCGATGCGCGCGGCATACTCCGCCCAGGACGGCGCGATCTCACGCAGTTCGATCGACGCACGTCCGAAAGCGACCGCCGCTCGCAGAGCGGGTCCCAGCGCGAGGAGATCGTCGATCACGTCGACGCTCGGTGCTTCTCCCACTTCTGCAGACACCACGGCGCGAGCGTAACAGCGATGTCACGCCTCGACCGTTCCCCCGACGCGACCGTGTGGGCAGCCACCTCGAGCCGCATGGCGGGTTCGCTCATGGCGGAGTACCTGTCCGCCAGCCTGCGGCGCACGGTCGTCACCGGCCCGCCCGAAGAGCTCCGCTCGGCTCGCGTGACCGTGCTGCTGTCCGCGGTGGAGGAGCCGAGCACGCTGCCTCGCGTCTTGCGTTCGCTCACGGCCGGCCGCTCTCGCGTCATCCTGAGCTACGACGGGACTTCCCGTGCCGGCGAGATCCTCGACACGGCGGAGCGCTTCGGCGTCTGGTCCGTGTTCGACGCTCGCGAGGACGTGCGCGGGTTGGTCGACCTCATCCGGCGCGGCCTGTCGACGGCACCCTCCTCGCGACACGCGTCGTCATCCGCTCTCTCCCATTGGCGTCTCCCCGCCCCCACGGACAGGCACGGGCTGACACCGCGAGAGCGCGACGTCATCCGCCTGCTGTGCGCGGAGGAGCCCCTCGACACCGCCCGCGCCGCCCGAAAACTCGGGATCAGCGTCCACACGATCAACGTCCACCTCGGCAACGTGCGACGGAAACTCGAAGGCCGCTACACCGGGAACAGGCGGGCGCTGCGGGACGCATTGATCGACGTCGGGTGGTTGGAGTGCTGACGAGCGGTCCATACCCATCCATCCGCTACAGCACCCAAGGAAACGGGAAGTGCTTTGCAAGCCAAGAATGTCCGGTCACGTACTGTCGAAGCAGGTGACGACATGCTGGATCGAGCGAAACAGACCTTCTACACGGACGACATCGCCATCCGCCGACTGGATGGCGGTGCCCCACACCCGAGCCACCTGACGATCCGTCACACCGAGGTCTACCGGTTGAGGTCAGTACAGTCCGCGTCGGTCACCCACCTCGAACCGCGCCTGGGCGACGTGTTCCTCCTCGGCTCGCTCGCGCATCGGATGGAGATCCGGGCCCGAGGCGAGCACGTCACGATCGACCCCAAAGAGCTCGTCATCGTCCGTGATCCCGACGTCGTGATCTCCGCTGAAATCCCCACCGACCTCGTGCTGGCGGTCTCCCAGTCGACGGTCATCCGCGGCATGGGCCTCATCCCCGATGTCGGCCCGGTCCTCACCCGGATTCCAGTGAACCGAATGCTCGCCGCTCCGCTCAACAGCGCTCTCATCCAAGCGTTCGACCTCGTCGATGCCGGCAGCGGCGCTCTGGATGCGAGAGTCATCGACTTCCTCCACCTCATGTCGCGGGGATTGATCCAGTTGCCGCACGACACACAGACGTCGGAAGGCGCGGGGGTGTCGGTGGCCGGTCGCGCGCGCACGCTGATCGCCGCCGCTCACACCTCCCCCGCGACCACCCCCACCACGATCGCCGATGCCCTCGGCGTGCCGCTGAGAACCCTGCAACGTGCGTTCGCCGCACAGGGGACCTCGGTGGCCCGCGAACTGCGGGCGGCGCGCGGCCGCACCGCGCACGCGTTGCTCACCGCCGGTTCCACCGCGGGACACAGCGCTCCCCTCGTCGCGCGCAACTCCGGATTCGGCAGTACCGCCAGCATGCGACGTGCGCTGAAGGAGCTCGCCGCGTCGACCGGTGAGGATGACGAACCACTCTCGCCCGGCACCGACTGACGCGCGACGGGATCCGTTCGCCCACTCGCTCCGAATATCCTCCGAGGGCGTACCACGTGCGTCGTCGATGACGAGAGGGATGCCATGACCACCGACACCGAGACCCGCACCGACGAGTCCTCCACCGTGCGTCGCCCGCACGGCTGGCTCTGGGCATCCCTGGCCGGCCTGGTGTCGGCCGCGGCCCTGCTGGCGGTCGCCGAGCTGTTCGCGGTCCTCGTCGCGCGGTCGGCGAGTCCGGTGCTCGCGGTCGGATCCGTCATCGTCGACATCGTGCCGCGACCGCTCAAGGAACTCGCGATCACCGTCTTCGGCGAATCGGACAAGATCGCCCTCCTCGTCGGCGTCGGCCTCGGAGCCGCGGTCGCGGCCGCGATCGCCGGCGTGCTGGAGTACCGGTTCCGCTTCGTCGGTGCGGTCATCCTCGGCATCGGCGGGGTCCTGGCCACCGCGGCGATCGTGACCCGCGCCGGAGCCGGCGCGCTCGCCTGGCTCCCCCCGGTGCTCGGCACCGTCGCGGGCGTCGTCCTGCTCCTGACCCTGGCCCGCCGTCTGCGCCGTTGGGTGGCCGCCGCTGCCGCCGACGAGACCACCGCGGCGGGCGTGAACCGGCGTGGGTTCTTCCTCGTGTCCGGCATCGCCGCCGCCACCGCGGTCGTCGTCGGCGTCGGCGCACGCGTCGTCAATGCCGCGACCGCCTCGGTCGCCGCTGCCCGAGATGCTCTGCGCCTCCCCACCGCGCGGACCACCGTCACCATTCCCGACGGTGCCTCGCTCGAGGTGCCCGGCCTCGCTCCGATCATCACGCCCAACGCCGACTTCTACCGCGTCGACACCGCCCTCACCGTCCCCAACGTCGACCCCTCGACGTGGCGGCTGAGCATCGACGGCATGGTCGACCAGCCGATCGAGCTGTCGTTCGACGACCTCGTCAACATGGGTCTCGACGAGTACGGCGTCACCCTCACCTGCGTCTCGAACGAGGTGGGCGGCGGTCTCGTCGGCAACGCCATCTGGACCGGCATCCCCATCCGCGACGTGCTGCGCATGGCCGCTCCGCAGGCCGATGCCGACATGGTGCTGTCCGAGAGCGTCGACGGGTACACGGCATCCACTCCCCTCTCGGCGCTCACCGACGACGGACTGGATGCCATCTTCGCGGTGGCCATGAACGGGGAACCGCTGCCATTCGAGCACGGCTTCCCGGTGCGCATGGTCGTCCCGGGGCTGTACGGCTACGTCTCGGCGACCAAATGGGTCACGAAGTTGACCGTTACGCGTTTCGATCAGGACGAGGCGTACTGGACCCCGCGCGGCTACTCGGCCGAGGCGCCGATCAAGATGTCCTCGCGCGTGGACACTCCCAAGATCGGTACGCCCGTCTCGGCGGGCCGCGTCCCGATCGCGGGAATGGCGTGGGCTCAGCCCGTGGGGATCGAGCGCGTCGAAGTGAGCATCGACGACGGCGACTGGCAGTCGGCGACGCTGTCGACGCCGATCAACGACCAGTCGTGGGTGCAGTGGATGGTGGACTGGGACGCGCAGCCGGGCTCGCACTACATCACGGTCCGTGCCGTCGACAAGCAGGGCAACGTGCAGATCCAGGAGCAGGCAGCGATCGCCCCGAACGGCAGCAGTGGCTGGCAGCGCACTCTCGTAACCGTCCGTTGAGGAGCGGGCATGTGCGCGGTGAACGCCCTCTGTCAAGCTCTGTTTCCGGCAACTGGGAGCAGACATGATCGACTCATGCCTTCAGCAAGCATCCCGATGCGCACCGGCACGCCCGAATGAGCGTCGTCCGGGACGACACGTCGTCGCCGACAGCCGATGAGTCCCTTGCCGACCACGCCCGACCGATCGCGAGCATGCGCCGCGTCCTGCCGCCGGATTGGGATGGGCAGGTCGATCAGTTCGCGATCGTGAAGCTCGACGGGGGCGGCGTCGTGCGCGGGTGGAACCTCGGTGCCGAGCTCATCAAGGGCTACACCGAGGACGAGATCGTGGGTCAGCACTTCTCCCGGTTCTATCGCGCGGAGGACCAGCGCCGCGGACTGCCCGATCAGCTGCTCGCCGCTGCCCAACGCGACGGGCACGTCGAGGACACGGGGTGGCGCGTCCGCAAGGACGGCGGCGAGTTCTGGGCCCGCGTGACGATCTCAGCCATCCGCAGCGACTCCGGTCAAGTACTCGGTTTCGTCAAGATCGTGCGCGACCTCACGAGCGAGAAGCAGGCCGCCGACGAGCAGGCCGCACTGCAGCGCACGTTCGCGCACGACCTGCTCTCGCCGGTGACCGCGCTGCGCGGATACATCGATCTGCTCGCCGACGAGCTCCCCGCCGATCACCGCCTCATCCGGCTGGCCGAAGAGGCCGGCGATCACCTGGTCGCCATGGCGCAAGCGCTCCTGACCGAGTCGAACTCCCCGGTCGAGCGCGGCCGCCGAGGCGTGACGCTCGACCTCGTCGTCCGCGGTGCGGTCGCGCTCGTCCTCCCGGGCGATGCCCCGGATCGCGCCGTCTACGGACGGATGGATGCCGTACCCGTGGTGGGCGACGTGCTCGGACTCCGTCGTGCAGTGGCGAACGTTCTCGAGAACGCGGCGAAGTACTCCGACGATGTCATCCGCATCCAGGTGTACGAGACCGACGAGGGCGCGACCGTGTCGGTGAGCGACCGGGGGCGCGGCATCCATCCGGACGACCTGGGGGCGGTGCTCGACGAGGGCAAGCGCGGGCGTCTCGCCGACCCGAGGGACGGCGGCAGCGGCATCGGACTGGCCAGTGTCCGCCAGATCGTGCAGAACCACGGCGGTACCGTGCGGATCTCCAGCGAACTCGGCGTCGGCACGACCGTGACGCTGACGATCCCCCGTGGCGACGGCGAGGTCAGTTGGACCGAGTGAGACGGGCTCCGGCCGCTTCGATCTCGACGAGCGCCGCGGCGCTGGAGTCCGGGTGGACCCCGGCGACCAGGTCGGTGAGCACGCGCACCGTGCGGCCAGACCCGAGCGCGTCGAGCGCCGACGCCCGGACGCAATAGTCGGTGGCGATGCCGACCACGTCGATGTCACGGATGCCGTGTTCGTCGAGGATGTCGTCGGCGGTGAGGCCGTCGTCGGTCACACCCTCGAACAGCGAATACGCGGGCTTTCCCTGCCCCTTCTTGAGGTGATGCGTGACGCGCCGGGTGTCGAAGACCTCGTCGTAGTCGGCACCGTACGTGCCGCCCACGCAGTGGACGGGCCACGTGTCGACGAAGTCCGGGTCGGTCGAGAAATGTCCGCCGTTGTCGTCGTCGCCGTGGTGCCAGTCGCGCGAGGCGACCACCACGGCGTAGTCGTCGGCGTGCGCATCGAGGTAGCGCGAGATGCGCTCGGCGACCTCGTCGCCGCCGACCACACCGAGCGCCCCGCGCTCGGTGAAGTCGTTCTGAACGTCGACGATGAACAGTGCCCGGCTCATGAGTCGAGCCTACGCGCGGCCGCGGGCCGGGCGGCATCCCTTCTCCACAGCTTCGACGGCCACCAGATCGCCGGCCCGATGTCGTACGCCAGCGCGGGCACGAGGAGGGAGCGGACCACGAAGGTGTCCAGCAGCACGCCGAAGGCGACGATGAACGCGATCTGGGCGAGGAAGAGGATCGGGATGACGCCGAGCGCGGCGAAGGTGGCCGCCAGGACCAACCCCGCCGACGTGATCACGCCGCCGGTCGCGACGAGTCCGCGCAGGATGCCCGACCTCGTGCCGTGGGCGAGGGACTCCTCGCGCACGCGCGACATGAGGAAGATGTTGTAGTCGACCCCGAGCGCGACGAGGAAGACGAACCCGTAGAGCGGCACGGACGGATCGGCGCCGGGGAAGTCGAAGACGCCGTCGAACACGAGCGCGCTCACGCCCAGCGCGGCACCGAACGAGACGATCACCGTGCCGATGAGCAGAAGCGGTGCCACGACCGATCGCAGGAGCGCCATCAGGATCAGCAGGATCACGACGAGCACGATCGGGATGATGAGCGTCCGGTCGCGGATCGAGGTGTCGATCGAATCGATGTCGGTGGCCGTGACCCCGCCCACCAGGGCCGTCCCCGCACCGACCCGGTCGGCGAGGTCGGTGCGGAGCTGACGCACGGCGTCGTCGGCCGCCGCGGAATCGGCGGTCGCGGAGAGTGTGGCCGCGAGCATGACCTGACCGTCCGACACGGTCGGTGCGGGGGCCGGCGTTCCGGGCGGGCCGAACGCGGCCGTCTGCAGCGATCCGTCGGCGGCGGTGACGGGCGCTTGGCCCCCGGGTGCGTCCGAGGCCAGCACGGCGACCGACTCGATACCGGATGCCGCGTCGAGCACCGCGACGGCGTCGGCCGCGGACCCCTCATCGACCAGCACGTAGACCGGGCTCCCCGAACCGCCGGGGAAGTGCTCGGCGAGTACCTGCTGGCCGTCGCGGGCCTCGGAGGCCCCGAGCACGAGATCGCTGGAGGGGACGCCGTCGGCGCGGAGCTGCGTGAGGCCCGCGCACGCGGCGAGCAGTACGACCGTGCACACGATCCAGACCGGCCGCGCGCGACGGGCGACGAGTCGCGCCTGCCGCGGCCACAGGCCCTTCACCGGCTGCGTGAGGTCGTCGGGCAGGGCACCGGCGCCGGGCTTCGGGAAGAACGGCCAGAACGCCGCGCGCCCGACCAGGGCGAGCAGCGCGGGCAAGAAGGTGAGGGCCGACAGAACCGCGAACGCGATGCCGATCGAGGCGATGGGTCCCAGCGCGCGGTTGTTCGCCAGGTCGGACAGCAACAGGCAAAGCAGCCCGGCGATCACGGTGCCGCCCGAGGCGAGGATCGGCTCCACCGCTCCGCGCCACGCCGTGACCGTGGCATCCCACCGTCGACGGCCCTCGCCGATCGCCTCGCGGAAACGCGCGGTGTAGAGAAGGGCGTAGTCGGTCGCGGCGCCGATGACCAGGATGAACAGGATGCCCTGCACCTGGCCGTTGAGCACCACGATCTGGGCGTAGGCCAGCCACCACACCGTCAGCAGCGCGACGCACAGCGCGAACACCGAGGTCAGCAGAACGAGGATCGGCAGCAGCGGCGAGCGGTAGACGACGATGAGGATGACGAACACCGCCGCCAGCGCGACGATGAGCAGAAGCCCGTCGATGCCGAGGAAGCCCTTGACCAGGTCGGCGGTGAAGCCTGCCGGTCCCGTGACCCAGGCGTCGACACCGGCGGGGGCATCGGCGGAGACGAGCTCGCGCACCTTCTCGACGACTTCGCGCACCTCGCCGGACGCGTCGATCGGCACGAAGATCTGCACCGCCTGGCCGTCGTCCGAGACCACGGGCGGGCTCGTCTCACCGCGGATGCCGTCGAGCGCGGCGATGTCGGCGGTGAGTGCCTGCAGGCCGGTGAGCTGCGTCTCGGAGAGCGCGGATCCGTCCGCCGCCTGGGCCACCACGATCGCGGGGATCGCGTCGGCGCCGACGAAGTCGGGGAGCCGTTCGCTCACCCGGGTAGCATCCGCCGACTGCGGGAGGAACGACGACTGGTCGTTGGTGGCGACCTGGTCGACCTTGCCGAAGTACGGTCCGCCGATCGACCCGCCCACGACCCAGATCAGCACGAGCAGGCTCGGGATGCCGATGCGGAGCCACCGCGACACCGGGGGCGAGGGGCGCGTCGCGCCGCGTCGAGAGTGCATCGTGGAGCGGGACACGGGTTCATCGGGCATATCGCTAGATTATCTAGCAATATGCCGGTTGCGCTACCTCAGCCTCGCGCGAACAAGAGCACGATCGACACGGCGAACGCCACGACCCCGAGACCGAGCACGCCGGTCGCCAGCAGAGCGACGAAGCGCACGAGAGGCGACGATCGCGTGAGGCGCATGCGATGCAGCGAGCCCCGCCGATAGAAGACGTCGGTCATGTCAGCGGTACCGACGCGTTCGTCGTCGTGGGGCGAGAGCGGAGCCTCGTTGACTCCCCCGTCCTCGTCGAACCACCGCACGGCGCGATGATCCCCGAGGTCTTCGACGACCGCGCGCACGGGCAGCCACGTGCCGTCGGCGACGTAGAGCAGCAGCGCCACGATCGCGAGCAGTGTGCCCGCGCCGAGGCCCACCCACGTGAAGAGTTCGATGACGACATCGACGACGTTCGACACGGGGGCTCCTGCGGGCGGGGCGGTGATCTCCGCGCCGAGGCGCGACGGGTGGTCCCCCAGCCTACCGGGCGGGCGGGCGCGGACCCGGCGCGATCACTGCGGGCGAGTGTGGCGCCGCGACGGCGCGGTGCCGCGGGAAACGCGAAAGGCCCGGGAGGACCCGGGCCTTTCGTTGTGCTGGAGCCGCCTAAGGGAATCGAACCCTTGACCTATTCATTACGAGTGAATCGCTCTGCCGTCTGAGCTAAGGCGGCGCGCTCCGCTGACGCGTGCACGATCAACGATCTTACATGCTCGGCGGGTCGCCTGACGAATCGGGGCCGGCGCTCAGTAGTCCCCGGTGGCGGAGCGGTCAGCGAGGATGTCGCGGCTGGACGACAGGCCCAGGCGGGTCGCGCCCGCGGCGATCATCTCTTCGGCCGCGGCACGGGTGCGGATGCCGCCGGATGCCTTGACCTCGGCGCGGTCGCCGACGGTGCGCTTCATCAGCGCGACGGCATGGACGCTCGCCCCGCCGGCGGGGTGGAAACCGGTGGAGGTCTTGACGAAGTCGGCACCGGCGGCGACGGCGGCCTCGCACACGGCGACGATCGCGTCGTCGGAGAGTGCTGCCGACTCGATGATGACCTTGAGCACGGTCGGAGCAGGGACCGCGGTGCGCACCGCGCGGATCTCGGCCTCGACGACTTCGTAACGGCCCTCGACGGCGGCACCGATGTCGATGACCATGTCGATCTCGTGGGCACCCTGCGCGACCGACAGGGCTGCTTCGGCGGCCTTGACCTCGGCGTGATGCTTGCCGCTGGGGAATCCGCACACGACGGCGATCTTGAGCCCCGCGGGCACCTCGACCGGGAGGAACGAGGGCGACAGGCACACGCTGTAAGTGCCCAGCTCGGCGGCGTCGGCGATGGTGCGCTCGACGTCGGCGCGAGTGGCCTCGGGCTTGAGCAGCGTGTGGTCGATGTAGGGGGCCAGATCGGCGGTGGTCATGGGTGCTCCTTCGGGCGGGGACGACGACAAGCCTACGTTCCGGGGACGCCGCAGTGCTCGGGGGTCGTCGGGCGACGCGAGCGGATGCGGCGACCGTGGCGCGGCGCGGAGAGGGTCAGCCGCAGCGCAATCCGTTCTCGGGGACGACGCCGTCGACGAGGTAGGCGTCCACGGCATCCGTGACGCACGCGTTGCCCTTGTTGTACCCGAGGTGTCCCTCGCCGACGTTGGTGACGAGGACGCCCTGTGCGAGCTGGGACGCGAGGCTCTGCGCTCCGTCGTACGGGGTCGCGGGGTCGCCGGTCGTTCCGACCACCACGATCGGCGGGGAGCCGGGCGCGGTGATCGGCTCGCGCGTGCCGGTGGGCGGAGCTGGCCAGGCGGCGCAGGGATCTCCTCCCCCGGCCCAGTAGGGGGCGACCACGGGGGCTTCGGCGTCGAGTTTCTGCTGCAACGCCGCGACGTCGGCATCCGTCCCCGCGTCGGGGTAGTCCATGCAGTTGTAGGCGACGAACGCCTCCATGGTGTTGCCGTCGTAACGATCGCCCGTGCGCCCGTTGTAGAAGTCGGCGAGCTGGAAGGCGACATCGGCGCTGCCGTCACGCACACCCGAGAGCGCCGAGCGCAAGTAAGGCCAACTGTCTTCGCTGTACAGCGCGGCGGTGATCGCCGTCATGAGCGAGTCGCCGCCGAGCCGCCGCCCGTCGGTGGCGGTGAGGGGACGCGCGTCGACGCGAGCCAGCATGGCCGCAAGGTCGGACATCGCGTCGTCGACGCTGCCGGCGAAAGCACATTCGTCGGTGCGGAGGCAGTCGGCCATGAACGCGCGGAGCGACTGTTCGAACCCGACCGCCTGCCGCAGCGAGGTGTCGGTACCCGAGACGCTGGGGTCGATCCCGCCGTCGAGCACCATGCGGCCGACGCGTTCGGGGAACAGCCCCGCGTAGGTCGCCCCGAGGAACGTGCCGTAGGAGTACCCGAGGTAGTTCAGCTTGGGGTCACCGAGCACCGCCCTGAGTACGTCCATGTCGCGAGCGGCGTTGTCGGTGGTGATGAAGGGCAGGATGCCGTCGCTGCGCTGCTGGCATGCCTGGGCGAAATCGGCGGCGCGCTTGTCGAGCGCGGCCTGTCGTTCGTCGCTCCCGCGGGCGCCCGGCGGGATATCGTACAGGTAGGCGTCGAGCTGCGGGGGGTCGTAACACGTCACGGCGGTGGACTCGCCGACTCCGCGCGGGTCGAAGCCGATGACGTCGTAGGCCTGGGCGAGTCTGTCGTCGACGAGGACCGACAACGCCTGCTTCATGAGTGAGACGCCCGCGGCGCCGGGACCGCCCGGGTTGGTGAGCAGCGACCCGATCGGTTCGCCCGAGGTCGCGCGGTGCCGCACGACGGCGAGGGCGAGTTCGCCCGCCCCCGGGTCGGCGTAGTCGCGGGGAACGGTGACGGTGGTGCAGTCGAGCCCGGTGCCGCACTCCTCCCAGTCGAGGGTCTGCCCGTAGTAGGCCAGCAGCTCGGCGGGGACGCCGTCGGTCTGGGGGGCGAGCGAGGCCCCACCGCCGGGAGCCATGGGCGGGATCTGGGCGTAGAGGCATCCGGACAGGGCGACGGCGAGCGCCGCCGCACCGGCCACCGCGGTGAGGAGCCGTCGACGCAGGCTCACGGCGCCGATCCGTTCGCCACGGTGATGAGCAGACTCTCGAGCGCCAGCACCGGGGCGGCGTTCTGTTCGAGGTTGCGGCGGGTGTCGGTGATCCGGTCGAGCACCCCGAGGGTGCGGGCCGGAGTCCATTCGGCGGCGAGCGAGCGCAGGTCGTCGATCCTCTCGGCGTTGACGAGGTCGCCCTCGCGTTCGTACTGCAGCATGACGACGTCGCGGAACAGTGACTGCAGGTCGGTGAGGACGCGGTCGATGCCGTCGCGGAGGCTGCGGGTGGCGCGGCGCTTCTGGTCGTCCTCGAGCGCGTTCAGCTGACCGCGCACGCTGGGGGGCACGGTCGCGCCTTCGGCGATGCCGAGGGTGCGCAGCAGCGAGCGGCGCTCTTCTTCGTCGCGGGTGGCGGTGAGGGCTTTGGCGTCGTCGGTGGCGAGGCGCACGATGTGACCGGCGACGTCGACCGCGTCGCTGATGCCGCGCACCGCCAGGACGGCGGAGAGCGTCTCGGCGCGGCGGGCGCGGGCGTCGTCGTCGGTGGCCAGGCGCTGGGCCATGCCGATGTGCCGCTGCGCGTGGCGCGCGGACTCTTCGGCGATGTCGGCGGCGACGCCGGTGCGGTCGACGATGAGCGAGGCCACGTCGGTGACCGAGGGCTCGCGGAGACGCAGGACCCGCACGCGCGAGCGGATCGTGGGCAGCAGATCGGCGTCGCTGGGGGCGCACAGCACCCACACCGTCTGCTCGGGCGGCTCTTCGAGGGCCTTGAGCAGCACGTTGGACGTGCGCTCGGCCATGCGGTCGGCATCTTCGACGACGATCACGCGGTGGCGGCCGAGCGACGGCGCGAAGGAGGCGCGCTCGACGAGCCGGCGCGCTTCGTCGATGCGGATCACGACCTGCTCGGTGCGCAGGGCGGTGAGATCGGGGTGGGTGCGGGCCAGCACCTGGCGTTGCGCAGCCTCGTCGCCGGGATCGGCGATGAGAGCTGCCGCGAAGGCGTACGCGAGCGTCGAGCGCCCCGATCCGGGAGGACCGGTGATGAGCCACGCGTGCGCGAGGGCGGCCGGGTCGGACGCCGCGGCACGGAGGGTCTCGACGGCGGCGGCCTGCCCCCACACGGCGTCCCACGGGAAGGGCGCGGCGTCGGTGCGAGAGGGCGAGTCCACGGCGGCCGGCATGGGTTCCACCCTAATCGGGGCCACCGACACCGCCGCTGTCGATCGGCTGGGCGTCCAGGAGCGAGCTGTCAGGAGAGACGGGATGCCACAGCCGCGCGCACCCGTTCGGCGAGGACGGGCGCGGGCTCGGTGGCATCCAGGACGAGGAAACGCTCGGGTTCGGCCGCGGCGAGGGCGAGGAACGCGGCGCGGACGCGCTCGTGGAACTCGGCCTTCTCGGCTTCGAGACGGTCGAACGGCTTGTCGGCGGCGTCCAGGCGGGTGCGCGCGGCGGCGGGATCCAGGTCGAGCAACACGGTGAGGTCGGGAAGCAGTCCGCCCGTGGCCCACAGCGACAGTTCGCGGATGTCGTCGGCGTCGAGGACGCGTCCGGCCCCCTGGTACGCCACCGACGAGTCGAGGTAGCGGTCCTGGATGACGACGTCGCCGCGGGCGATCGCGGGCTGCACGACGGTTTCGACGTGGTGGGCGCGGTCGGCGGCGTAGAGCAGGGCTTCGGCGCGCGGGGCGATGTGTCCGCGGTGGTGGAGCACGATGTCGCGGATGCGGACTCCGACGTCGGTTCCGCCGGGTTCGCGCGTGCGGACGATGCCGCGCCCCTGGTCGCGGAGCCACTGCTCGAGGAGCACGGCCTGGGTCGTCTTCCCCGCGCCGTCGCCGCCTTCGAACGTCAGGAACAGACCCGGTCCCCCGGCCGCCGCCGCCCGCGGGGCGTGCGGCGGGCGGGAGGGTTCGGTCGTCACGACTTCTTCGCCGGGGCCTTGCGCGTCGTCGTCGTCTTCTTCGCCGCGGTGCGCTTGGGTGCCGGACCCTTCGCACGCTTGTCGGCGATGAGCTCGACGGCCCGCTCGAACGTGATCGCCATCGCGTCCTCGCCGCGCGGGACAGTGGCGTTGGTCTCGCCGTCGGTGACGTACGGACCGAAGCGGCCGTCCTTGAGCTTGAGGGGCTTGCCGCTGACGGGGTCGGCGTCGAACTCCTTCAGCGCGCTCGAGGCGCGACGGGCACCGTACTTCGGCTCGGCGTACTTGGCGAGGGCCTCTTCGAGCGTGATGTCGAAGATCTGCTGCTCGGCGTCGAGCGACCGCGAGTCGGTGCCCTTCTTCAGGTACGGACCGAAGCGGCCGTTCTGCGCGGTGATCTCGGCACCGGACTCGGGGTCTGTCCCGACGACGCGCGGCAGCGAGAGCAGTTGCAGGGCGGTGTCGAGGTCGATCGTGTCGACCGACATCGAGTGGAAGAGCGACGCGGTGCGCGGCTTGGGCGCGGCCTCTTTCTTGGCGCCGCGCTTCTTGGGCGCCTCGACGACCTCGCCGGTGGCCTGGTCGACGTCTTCGGGCTCTTCGGCGTCGACCTCTTGCACGTACGGGCCGAAGCGGCCGTCCTTGACGACGACGAGCTTGCCGTTCTCGGGGTTCTCCCCCAGCACGCGGTCACCCGCGACGGGCGCCTCGATCAGCTCTTGCGCCTTCTCGGGGGTGAGCTCATCGGGGGCGAGGTCTTCGGGGATGTTGACGATGCGCGGCTTGGCGTCTTCAGCGGCGCCGGGCTCGGCGACCTCGAGGTACGGGCCGTACTTTCCGAAGCGCAGCGTGGCGGTGTCGGTGATGCGAGTCGAGTTGAGCTCGCGCGCGTCGATCTCGCCGAGGTTCTCGACGATGTGGCGGAGACCCACCTGCTTGTCGGAACCGAAGTAGAAGGCCTTGAGCCACTCGGTGCGGCGCTGCTCGCCGCGGGCGATGGCGTCGAGGTCGTCTTCGAGAGCCGCGGTGAAGTCGTAGTCCACGAGGTCGGCGAAGTGCTGTTCGAGCAGACGCACGACGCTGAAGGCGAGCCAGCTGGGCACGAGGGCCTGACCGCGCTTCGTGACGTAGCCGCGGTCGAGGATCACGCCGATGATGCTGGCGAAGGTCGACGGGCGGCCGATGCCCTTCTCTTCGAGCGCCTTGACCAGGCTCGCCTCGGTGTAGCGGGGCTTCGGCGAGGTGCTGTGGCCCTTGGGCTCGACGTCGCTGATGGCGAGTTCGTCGCCGACGGCGACGGCCGGGAGCGACTGGTCGGCGTCGTCGTCGTTACGCTTCTCGTCGTTGCCTTCTTCGTACGCCTCGAGGAAGCCCTTGAAGGTGTAGACGGTGCCCGACGCGGTGAACTCGGCCTGCTTCTCGCCCGCCTGGACGGCGAGGGTGACGGTCGTCGTCTCGTACTTGGCATCCGACATCTGGCTGGCGACGGTGCGCTTCCAGATGAGGTCGTAGAGCTTCTGCTCGTCGCGGTCGAGCGACGAGGCGAGCGACGCGGGCGTGCGGAAGTGCTCACCCGAGGGGCGGATGGCCTCGTGCGCCTCTTGCGCATTCTTGGACTTGCTCTTGTAGACGCGGGGGTTGGCGGGCACGGCCTTGTCGCCGTAGAGCGCCACCGCCTGCTCGCGCGCGGCCTTGACGGCCTGCGTCGAGAGCGCGGTGGAGTCGGTACGCATATAGGTGATGAAGCCCTTCTCGTAGAGACGCTGCGCGACGCCCATGGCGTGCTTGGCGCTCATCGAGAGCTTGCGTCCGGCCTCCTGCTGGAGCGTGGAGGTGGTGAAGGGTGCGCGGGGGCTGCGGGTGCCGGGCTTGGACTCGACCTTGGCGACGGTGGCCTTGGCCGCAGCGACGATGTCGGCGGCGAGCGCGCGAGCCTCGGCCTCGTCGAGCACGACGACGGCCTTCTTGAGCTTTCCGTTGTCGTCGTAGTCGCCACCGCGGGCGAGCGGGGCGCCGTCGAGGCGGTTGAGCCGCGTGGTGAACGAGGAGCCGGACTTGGATGCCCGGGCCTCGACGTCCCAGTACGAGGCCGAGACGAACGCCATGCGCTCGCGCTCGCGCTCGACGACCATACGGGTGGCGGCGGACTGCACGCGGCCGGCGCTGAGCGCGGTGCCCTCGCGGCCGGAGCCGACCTTTCGCCAGAGCACGGGCGATACGTCCCACCCGTAGAGGCGGTCGAGGACGCGGCGGGTCTCCTGGGCATCGACGAGGGACTCGTCGAGGTCGCGCGTGTGGTTGACGGCATCCTGGATGGCGTCCTTGGTGATCTCGTGGAATACCATGCGGCGCACGGGCACCTTGGGCTTGAGGACTTCGCGCAGGTGCCACGCGATGGCTTCGCCTTCGCGGTCACCATCAGTGGCGAGTAGGACTTCGTCGGCGGACTTCAGGGCTCGCTTGAGCTCGGCGACCGTCTTGGTCTTGCGGTCGTTGACGACGTAGTACGGGTCGAAGTCGTTCTCGACGTCGATGGAGTACTTGCCGTATGCCGCCTTCTTGTCGGCGGGGATCTCCTTCTTGGAGGCGAGGTCGCGGATGTGCCCGACCGAGCTGAGCACTTCGTAACCGTCGCCGAGGTATCCCTGGATCGACTTCATCTTCGTCGGGGACTCGACGATGACGAGCTTCTTGCCGTTAGCCACTGGGGTCCTTTCTTCGTTGCACACCATACACACGCCTTCCTGGTCGGGATCCGGGAGGTCGTACGCGGTCGAGACATCGGGTGGTCCGGCCCGCGAGCGTGCAGCGAACGGAATTCCACCGTACGCGGTGCCGACGCTCACCGTGGCGACCAGGCCGCGCACATCGCATTCGTTCAGCTCGACACCGCCCGCGGTCGCCACCGTCGCGGCCGCTTCGCACGGCACCCCGGGCACGGCTCCGCTGACGGTGTCGGCGGCGGCGAGGGCGGCGGCATCCGCGATCCCCGCCAAGCGCTGGGACTGGGCTGCGGCCCCGGCGACGGCGGCCAACCCCAGGGCGACGATCGCCACGGCCGAGACCACCCCGACCGCCGACACGGTTCCCGGCATCACCCGCCCCCATCGAGGGAGCACGAGCGTGCGGTGAGCGGGGCGAGCGGGAGAGGGACCGGAGCCGCGGCCGAGGCCACGACACACACGAGGCGGTCTCTTCGTTCGACGGCGACCGCTGCGCCGAGACCCTCGACCACCGCACGGGCGCGGTCGTCATCGCCGCGTCCGAACAGGCGCGCCGACTCGGCGGCGGCGTGCTGCAAGCGCACCGCCGTCGCCCCCGCGGCGAGCGCCCCGCAACCGAGGGCCAGCACGAGGACGATCGCCGGGAGGGCCACGGCGAACTCCGCCGTGACCGCTCCCCGGTCGTCGAGAAGGGCCCGTTTCACTGCACCGTGAGGGCGCGGCGGACGAGGTCGGTCAGGATGCCGCGCACCTCGTCGCTGCGCATGATGACCACCAGGAGCCCGGCGAAGGCGACAGCCGCCATCGTCGCGATGGCGTACTCGGCGGTGGCGGCGCCGCGATCGTCGAGAAACAGGGCCGTCGCGCGACGCGAAGTCAGCGCCGGCAGCGCGGGGATCGGGAGAGGGGGTCGGCTGGATCGGAGCGGGAGGGGGAACATCGATACCTCTTTCTCTGTGGGGGGCGAGGGCGGTGGGCACGGGTCGGGAAAGGCGCGTCCGGTCAGAACGGCACGGTGGTGGTCCGGACGATGCCGAGGACGGCGGGAACGACGGCAAGGAGGACGAACGCAGGGAGTGTGCACACGCCGAGCGGCACGAGAAGGCGTGTCGACAGCCGCGCCGCGCTCTCGCGCCCTCGAGTACGGGCCCGCTGCCGCGCGAGCCACGCCTCGCCGCGGAGCAGTTCGACGGCGGGGGCTCCCGCGCGGACGGAGAGGCCGAGAACCGCGTCGATCGCGGCTTCCGAGCCGGCATCGCGCTCGCGGCTCCCCGCCGCCACGATCGCACGCGCGCGTTCGATCGACGCGCCGGAGGACAACGCGACGGCGAGGAGCTCGGCATCCCATCCCGGGATCGCCTCGGGTGGCGCGGCGCGGCGCGCGAGCCGCCCGGCCCACGCGTGCGACAGGCCGACGAGCACGAGGCCCGCGACCACGCAGAATCCGCCCACTGGCTCACGCAGCACGCGGAGGGGATCCAGGCCGAGGGCATATCCGAGCGGCAGCCCCAGGAGCGGAAGCCAGGTCAGGAGTCGGGCCGTGGCGGCGGGTTCGGCGAGGGCGACACGGACTTCGGCCTTCACCTCGGTCGCATCCCGCAGGGCCGCGACCGCGGAGCGGAGTGTGTCGGCGAGCGGTGCGCCCACCTCCACCGCGACTGCCCACACCGCCGCGATCTCGGGCCACGTCGCCCCACCCGCGTGCAGAACGACGGCCACGTCACCGCCCGTCTCGGCCGCGAGCGCCGCTCGAGTGAGCAGCGGCTCTCCGTCCCGGGCGACGTGCCGCCACGCGACTCCGGCGGTGACCCCCGCCGAGAGGAGGACGGCGAGTCTCATGGAGGTCTCGATCACTTCGGCGTCGGCGGTGGAACGGGGTCGCGCCCTCATGGGAGCTGCTCCACGTCGATCGCGAGCCGGTCGCCACGCAGGATCGGGCGACCGATCCCGGCGACCTGGCGGCGGCCATGGATGCGCTCGACGTGCACGATGGCGTGGAGCGCGCTCACCGCCTGGCGCGCAAGGGTCGTGGCGTCCATCCCGGCCAGCGCCCCCAACGCCTCCAGACGGGCCGGAACCTCGGCGAGCCCGCGCGCGTGCAGGGTTCCGGCCCCACCGTCGTGGCCGGTGTTCAGCGCGAGGAGGAGTTCGCGGATCTCGGGCCCCCGACATTCCCCGAGCACGAGCCGATCCGGTCGCATGCGCAGGGCTTCGCGCACGAGACGCCCCAGATCGATTCCGCCGGCACCCTCGAGATTGGCTTGTCGCGCCTCGAGAGCGACATGGTGGGGGTGCTGCGGACGCAGCTCGGCCACCTCTTCGATCGTGACGATGCGCTGCGAGAGAGGAACACGGGAGAGCAGCGCAGAGAGAAGGGTTGTCTTGCCCGAGCCGGTCGCGCCCGTGAGGAGCAGGTTCGACCGCGCGTCGACGAGTTCGTCCAGTCGACGGCGGATCGAGCCCGGGAACATCCCCGCACGCTGCAGCTCATCGAGGTCGGGCGCGTCCCACCGCGGCACGCGGATCGAGATGGCGGTCCCGCGTGCGGCGATCGGCGCGAGCGCTGCGTGCACCCGCACCCCCCGTTCCAGCCGCACGTCCACGCACGGTGAGGCGTCGTCGAGGTGGCGACCGCCGAGCGCGATGAGCCGCACGGCGAGGCGCCGTACCTCGCCCTCGCCGGCACGCCAACCCACCACACGTTCCGCGCCTTCGCCGCGGTCGACGAAGAGCCCGTCCTCGCCGTTGACGAACAGATCGGTGACGTCGGGATCGTCGAGAAAGGGGCGCAGGAAGGCGAGCGCGAGGTCCGCCGACGCGAAGGGAATCGCCGCGGGCACCGCATGCCGCGGAGTCGGGGATGTCGGCAACGAGAACAGGCGGGAGGAGGTCACGTCGAAGACGGTACGAAAGTCGTCGACTGCGGCGCGGCGCCGAAACGCGAATCCGTGGACCGTCCCGCAGATCGAGGCCCTGGGGAGAAGGAGCGATCGACGTCGATCGCCTCTCTGTCCGGACGTGGCGGCCCGCCGGAGAAAAAGAAGAGGCGGCATCCCGTCAATGGGGGGCGAGGGATGCCGCCACGCGCCGGGGAAAAATTGGGGGGCTCCCCCCGACGCGCTGCCGGAACGAAGTCCAAGCGGAAACCAGCGTACGACCCGAAAGACGCCACACCAACTCGAACCGCTCGATAGGCGAGCGATATATCAGGTGTTTCGCTCGAGGCGGATCCCAACTATCGGAGGTGGCCGGGCCTCGCGGGCCCGGATAGCGTGACCGTGGCGCGAGGACGCGCCGTGCCTCGACCGCGAAGGAGCGCCAGATGAGCAGCCAGATCGATCATCTTCTCAACGAGACCCGCCGTTTCGCCCCGTCGGCGGAGTTCGCCGCGAACGCCGTCGCAGACGCGAGTCTGTACGAGCGTGCGGCCGCCGATCGCGAGGGGTTCTGGGCCGATCAAGCCCGCGAACTGCACTGGCACACGCCCTTCACCCAGGTGCTCGACTGGTCGAACCCGCCGTTCGCCGAGTGGTTCGCCGACGGCGAGCTGAACGTCGCCTACAACTGCCTCGACCGCCACGTCGAGGCCGGCAACGGCGACCGCATCGCCCTGCGCTGGGAGGGCGAGCCCGGCGACCAGCGCAACGTCACGTACGCCGAGCTCACCGACGAGGTGAAGCGCCTCGCCAACGTGCTGCAGGACCTCGGCATCGAGCGCGGCGACCGCGTCGCGATCTACCTACCGATGATCCCCGAGGCGATCGCCTCGATGCTTGCCGTCGCCCGCATCGGTGCCGTGCATTCCGTCGTGTTCGGCGGATTCTCGGCCGACAGCCTGCGCTCCCGCATCGACGACGCCGGCGCCAAGCTCGTCATCACCGCCGACGGCGGGTGGCGCAAGGGCAAGGTCTCTCCCCTCAAGCCCGCGGTCGACCAAGCCCTGGCGGACCGCAACGGGTCCGGCATCCAAGAGACCGTCGAGCACGTGCTCGTGGTCAAGCGCGGCGAGAACGACGTCGAGTGGAGCGACGATCGCGACATCTGGTACCACGACGTCGTGCCGCAGGCGTCGGGTGAGCACGAGGCCGAGGCGTTCCCCGCCGAGAACCCGCTGTTCATCCTGTACACCTCGGGCACCACGGGAAAGCCGAAGGGCATCCTGCACACCTCGGGCGGATACCTCACGCAGGCGGCGTTCACCAACCGGGTCGTCCACGACGTCCACCCCGAGACCGACGTGTACTGGTGCACCGCCGACATCGGCTGGATCACCGGCCACACCTACGTCACGTACGGCCCGCTCGCCAACGGTGCGACGCAGCTCCTTTACGAAGGAACCCCCGACACCCCGCACCCGGGCCGGTGGTGGGAGCTCATCCAGAACCACGGCGTGACCGTCTTCTACACCGCGCCCACCGCGATCCGCTCGTTCATGAAGATCGGTCGCGACGTGCCGCAGAGCTTCGACCTGTCGTCGCTGCGTCTGCTCGGATCGGTCGGCGAACCCATCAACCCCGAGGCATGGATCTGGTACCGCGACATCATCGGCGGCGACCGCGCCCCGATCGTCGACACATGGTGGCAGACCGAGACCGGCGGCATCATGATCTCGGCGCTCCCCGGCGTCACCGAGACCAAGCCCGGCTCCGCGCAAGTGCCGCTCCCCGGCATCTCGATCGACGTCGTCGACGATGCCGGCGAGCACGTCGGTCACGGCAACGGCGGACTGCTCGTCGTCACCGAACCCTGGCCGTCGATGCTGCGCGGCATCTGGGGCGATCCCGACCGTTTCGTCGAGACGTACTGGCAGAAGTTCGCCGACCAGGGCTACTACTTCGCCGGTGACGGCGCCCGCCTCGACGACGACGGTGACGTCTGGCTGCTCGGCCGCGTCGACGACGTCATGAACGTCTCTGGCCACCGCCTCTCCACCGCCGAGATCGAATCGGCTCTCGTCGGACACGAGGGCGTCGCCGAGGCCGCAGTGGTCGGAGCGTCGGACGAGACCACCGGCCAGGCGGTCGTGGCCTTCGTCATCATCAAGAGCCGCTACCTGAAGAAGAACGGCGTCGACGGCCTCGGCGACGAACTGCGCAAGTGGGTCGGCGAGCAGATCGGCCCGATCGCCCGCCCCCGCGACGTCTACATCGTGGGCGAACTGCCCAAGACGCGGTCGGGCAAGATCATGCGCCGCCTCCTGCGCGACGTTGCCGAGGGCCGCGAGGTCGGCGACACGACGACGCTCGCGGATACCGCCGTGATGAGCGTCATCAGCGCCCAGGTGAAGTGAGGCGCGCCAGTGGCGGATGCCGACCACATCGGCATCCGCCGCTCTCCGGCGCACGCTAGCCTGGGGCAACCCCCGGAGGAACGAGACGATCATGACCAAGTCCACGCCCGCCCGCCCCGCCGTTCTTCGCACGATCGCCGTCGCCACGGTCATCGCAGGTCTCGTCGTCGGGACCCCGGCGATCGCGCAGGCCGCCTCGGCGACGCCGTCTCCCGCCGCGTCGACCGCCTCAACCTCCGTCGCACAGCCCGAGGTCGAGGCGACGGATGACGAGGACGCGACGCTCCTCCCTTCCGCGACGAGGATCTTCGAGCTTGCCGTCGGAAACGGCACCGTGTCCGGCACGCTGCGGCTGCTGAGTGACATCTCCCCCGAGTGGTACCCCGGACCATTCGCCGACGTCGACTCCGTCGAGGTCACGGTCGTGTCCGCCGACGGCGAGACCACACGCACGGACACCCTCGGCAAGGTCGGCCCGTTCTCGTTCAGCGGCTTGCCGTCGGGTCTCTACAGCGTGACCGCGACGACGATCGCCGCCTCCGGCTCATCCACCACCGGAGAAACCGCGTCGGCCGTCGTGCCGACCGCGCCCATCCCCGCGAGTGTGAGCCTCTTCACGTACACGGACACGTTCGCGATCGTTCAGGTGAGCGGCGGTGCGGTGCTCCCGGAGAATCTCCCCAGCGGCACGATGACCGGAGAGATCGATTACGACTTCACCCTCACCGGGGGCGACGAGACGTGGACCCAGACGGGCTCGATAGTCGCCAGCGGCGCTGGCGGCAAGTCGAGCTATCGGTTCTCCGAGCTCACCCCGGCGACCACCTACCAGCTTGTCGTGACCGTGACGAACGCGGTGGGCACGAGCGAACCGACCTTCCTGTCCTTCACGACGGAAGCCGGCCCGCGGGAGCCCCGCGCACCGGGCGAGGGGCAACTCACCGACGACACACGGAACAACCTCAGCCTCCTCGCCGTCCCTCAACCCGGCGGACTCGCCGCGATCCAGGTTCCTGCGGCCCCCATCAAAATGCAGGCCTGGCTGTACCCCGGTGCCGTCCCGCTCGGTGAGGTCTCCTCCGACGAGGCCGCTCGGGTGTGGGTCAGGCTCCCTGCCGATCTCGCCCCGGGGCAGTACCGGCTCGCGATCACGGGTCCCGCCCCGGCCGACGGTCTCATCGGCTGGGTGGATCTGCCCGTCGAGGCCGCGGCGGGCACGGACCCGGTGCCTACGGCGACGCCGACTCCGACGTCCACGCCGACGGTCTCCGGAGCGTCCTCGCTCGCGCAAAGCGGCACCGAGACGCCCGTCGGCGCTCTCGTGGTCGGTGGCCTTCTGGCATCCGCGGGTGTCGCGATCCTCGGACTCCGCCGACGCCGCGCCTGATCACAACGCGGCGCGCGCCGGCGCCGCGCCTGACCACGACACGGCGCGCGCCGGCGCCCCCTGTCGACCGCGGATCAGCCCGCCGCCGACCAGATCGCGGCGAGCGCGCCGTGCAACTCCTCTATCGTCACGTCGGACTCCTGGGCGAGTTCGACCAGGTCGCGCAGGCGCACCACCACCGGGCCGGGCAAGGGCGACGCCCCCTCCGCGACGCGCGTGCCGCCGCCCGTCCGTGTCTCGACGAGGCCATCCTTCTCGAGCTGCTTGAACGCCCGGGCCGCCGTTCCCGGGGCGACGCCGAAGTCCGCCGCAGTCTGACGCACCGTGGGCAGCCGCTCCCCGCGTCCGAGATAGCCCCCGGCGATGAGCCCGCGCAGCCGCTCGTAGATGGCGGAGGACGTGGCGCCCCCGTCCGGAGGGGTCATCACGTCGACACCCCCGCGCGCAGCGGCATCGCCTCCGGCCGCACGACCGCCGTCGCCCCTGCGGCGACGGACAGCAGGACGACGTTGCCCGCGAGCAGGAGCGCCCATCCCACCCACCGGAGAAACGGGGCGAAGACCGAATAGCCGGGTGTCCAGGAGAACTCCCCCACCCCGGGGATGCCGACGCCGCCCGAACTGGAACCGACCGCCCCCACGATGAAGAGCGCGCCCCCGAGCGCGAGCGCGACCGCACCGGCGCTGACGGCGAGGACGGAGTCGGCCGCGACACGTCGTTCGCGGCGTTCCCGCGCGACCGTGCTCGGGCCGAGGAAGGCCGGCGCGGCGATCCGGGAGAGCAGGATCACGGTCACCGCCACCAGTGCGGCGAGCCCCACGAGCACCGGGATGCCGAACGTCCAGCCGTAGAACGTCGCCCATCCCGCGTCTCCGAAGTCCACCCGGACGAATCGGCCCCGCTCATCGGGAAGGGAGACGCCGCCGCACACGAGCGTCACCACGATCAGGACGAGGGTGATCGCCGTCCCCGTCCACAGCAGCCCGCGGCTGGGGAATGTCCACCACGCCCGCCGGACGCCGACCATCGTCGGAGTTCCCGTCCGCCGCACACCGCGCCCGCGCAGGAGGGTGGCGACGCCGAGGCCCCCTGCTGCGACGGCGACAGGGAGCGCGAACGTCCACCATGCGTCCTCGAGGCCCACGGAGGCGATGCCCCGGACCACGAGGTCGACGCCCCACGCCACGACGACGGCCGCCGCCGCGAGGCGGAGAACCGGCGCGACGCTCCGCCCCTGAGCGCGCGCCAGGTGCCGTGTCCGCCGAGAGAGAAGCAGGATGCCGACCACCGCCGCAACCGCGACCACGGCGGTCCCGATCGGTTCAGCGAACGCCCACGTCGAGCGTTCGAGCACTTTGTCCCACATCGGCGAACTCCCCCACTTGGATCGGAAACATAGAACAAGTTTGTACCACACAAGTGAAACAAGTGAGGGTGCGAGATCGCACGTCCAGCCGCGAACGAGCACCCGTTGTATACCGAAACGCCACTCCTGCGCGATCTCTGTCGCGAACATCACTCTTGTGTATACACTGAGGAGAGCGACGGGGAGGAGGGATGCCATGCGCGCCAGTGACCGCGCCTACTCCGCGCTCCTCGAAGAGATCCAGACCGGAGCCCTCGCCCCCGGCACCGTCCTCGGCGAGGTCGAGCAGTCCGCCCGCCTCGGCGTGAGTCGCACTCCCCTGCGCACCGCCCTCGCCCGTCTCGTCGCCGACGGACTCGTCGCCCAGGCCTCACCGCGCGTCACGGTCGTCACGCACGTCGACGGCGACGACATCCGCGCACTCTTCGTCGTGCGGCGCGCGCTCGAAGAGACCGCGGCGCGGCTTGCTGCCGCGTCGGAACGCGCGCCCGAGTTCGCTGCTCTCGCCCAGGCCTTCGGCACGGCACGCCTCGACGGAGAGGCGGCCCGCGATGCCTACTACGGCCTCATCGCCGGCTTCGACGCCGCGCTCGACGAGGCCGCCGCGAACGAGTACCTCACCTCGGCGCTCCGCACCGTCCGCACCCACCTCGTGCGCGTCCGCCGCCTCGCCCGCTATCAGCCCGAACGGCTGGCCGCCTCGGTGTCGGAGCACCGGCTCATCGCCGCGGCGATCGCCGCCGGCGACGCCGACCTCGCCGCTCACGCGACCCACGTCCACCTGCACAACGCACTGACGAGCATCCTCGAGTCCCTCGACGACGCCGCCCCCGCCCGAAAGGTCCCCGCATGACGATCACCCACCACCTCCGTGTCCACCGCAGCGACGAGAACCTCGCGCGCGAGGGGCAGCTGGCGTGGGCTCTCGCGCGCCTCGCGGTCGACCCCGTGGGCGTCGACGACGACGTGGTCGACATGATCATCAACCGCGTCATCGACAACGCCGCCGTCGCCGCTGCCTCGCTCACCCGCCGGCCGGTGAGCGCCGCACGCCAGCAGGCGCTCGACCACGCCGTCTCGATCGGCGGCGTCGGATCCACCGTCTTCGGCTGCACGCTGGAGCGCCGCTCCAGCCCCGAGTGGGCCGCCTGGGCCAACGGCGTCGCGGTCCGCGAGCTCGACTACCACGACACCTTCCTCGCCGCGGAATACTCGCACCCGGGCGACAACATCCCGCCGGTGGTCGCGGTCGCCCAGCACACCGGACGCGACGGCGCGGCGGTCGTCCGCGCCCTCGCGACGGCCTACGAGGTGCAGATCGACCTCGTCCGCGCGATCTCGCTGCACACGCACAAGATCGACCACGTCGCGCACCTCGGCCCCTCCGCCGCCGCGGGCATCGGCACCCTGCTCGACCTCGACCAGGAGACGATCTACCAGGCGATCGGCCAGGCCCTGCACACCACCACCGCCACGCGTCAGTCCCGCAAGGGCGAGATCTCGACGTGGAAGGCGCACGCCCCCGCCTTCGCCGGGAAGATGGCGGTCGAGGCCGTCGACCGTGCGATGCGCGGCGAGACCAGCCCCTCCCCCATTTACGAAGGGGAGGACGGGGTCATCGCCTGGATGCTGGGCGGACCGGATGCCACCTACGACGTGCCGCTGCCCGCCGAGGGCGAGTCCAAGCGCGCCATCCTCGACAGCTACACCAAGGAGCACTCGGCCGAGTACCAGGCGCAAGCGTGGATCGACCTCGCCCGGCGCCTCGGCACGGAGCGTCCCGAGCTTCGCGACCCCGCGAACGTGGCATCCGTCGTGCTGCACACCAGCCACCACACCCACTACGTGATCGGTTCGGGATCGGGCGACCCGCAGAAGTACGACCCCACCGCCTCACGCGAGACGCTCGACCACTCGATCCCCTACATCTTCGCCGTGGCCCTGCAGGACGGCGCGTGGCACCACGTCGACTCGTACACCCCCGAGCGTGCGGGCCGTGAGGACACCGTCGCCCTGTGGCACAAGATCACGACGGCCGAGGATGCCGAGTGGACGCGCCGCTACCACTCCGAGGATCCGAACGAGAAGGCCTTCGGCGGCCGCGTGGTCATCACTCTCACCGACGGCACGGTGGTCGAGGACGAGATCGCCGTCGCCGACGCCCACCCGCTCGGCGCCCGGCCCTTCGCGCGCGAGGACTACGTGCGCAAATTCCGGCTACTGGCCGAGCCGGTGCTCGCCCCCGAAGAGATCGAGCGCTTCCTCGACCTCGCGCAGCGCCTGCCCGAGCTCACCCCCGACGAGGTGCTGCAGCTCTCGATCGTCGCGAAGCCGGGCGTCCTGGCACTCGCGCCGGCTCCGAAGGGTCTGTTCTGATGCGCCGGTCCGGACCCGCGACGTGCATAACTCCTGACATTCGTGCGCTCGGCGACGCTGGGCCCGCGCGTTTCCGCGGTGCCCGGCCCAGCGCGGCACCGTTCTTCAGGAGTTGTGCACATCGGACGGAGGAGAGCTGATGCTGTACTCCCAGACCACCCCGGCGCAGAAGCGTCGCGCGCTGCGCGAGAAGCTGGCATCCGGAGAGCTCGTCCGGATGCCAGGGGCCTTCAACCCCCTCTCCGCACGGCTCATCGAGCGGAAAGGCTTCGACGGCGTCTACATCTCGGGCGCGGTGATCTCGGCCGACCTCGGCCTGCCCGACATCGGCCTCACGACGCTGACGGAGGTCGCCGGCCGCGGTCAGCAGATCGCGCGGATGACGGAACTCCCGGCGATCATCGACGCCGACACCGGCTTCGGTGAACCGATGAACGTCGCCCGCACGATCCAGACGCTCGAAGACGCCGGGCTCGCGGGCACCCACATCGAGGACCAGGTCAACCCGAAGCGCTGCGGACACCTGGACGGCAAGAGCGTCGTGGATGCCGACACCGCGATCAAGCGCATCCGCGCGGCCGTGGACGCCCGCCGCGACCCGGACTTCCTCGTCATCGCGCGCACCGACGTGCGTGCCGTGGAGGGCCTGGATGCCGCGATCGACCGCGCGAAGGCCCTCGTCGACGCCGGCGCGGACGCGGTGTTCCCCGAGGCGATGCGCGACCTCGGCGAGTTCGCCGCGATGCGCGCCGCGATCGACGTGCCGATCCTGGCCAACATGACCGAGTTCGGGAAGTCCGACCTCTTCTCCACCGACCAGCTGCGCGACGTCGGGGTGAACATGGTCATCTGGCCGGTGTCCCTGCTGCGCCTCGCGATGGGGGCCGCCGGACGCGGCCTCGACGCGCTGGCATCCGAAGGACACTTGCGCGAGAAACTCGGCGAGATGCAGCACCGCGCCGACCTGTACGACCTCATCGATTACGAGCAGTATTCGCGGTTCGACGCGAACGTGTTCGATTTCACCGTCACGAAGGAGTGAGCATGACCGACGTCGAGATCAAGAAGGGTTTGGCCGGGGTGACGGTGGACTCCACCGCCGTCAGCAAAGTTAACCCCGAGACCAACAGCCTGCTGTACCGCGGCTACCCCGTGCAGGAGCTCGCCGCGACGCAGTCGTTCGAAGACGTCGCCCTGCTGCTGTGGAACGGCGATCTGCCCACGGCCGACGAATCCCGCGCCTTCGCGGAGTTCGAGCGCGCGCACCGCGCCCTCGACCCGGCCGTGCGGACCGCGATCGACCTGCTGCCGCTCGACTCCCACCCGATGGATGTCGTCCGCACCGCCGTCTCGGTGCTCGGCGCGTCGGCACCGGCGGCCGAGGTGGCCGACAGCTCCGCGGCATCCGACCTCGCCAAAGCGAAACTGCTGTTCGCCAAGATCCCCGCGATGGTCGCCTACGATCAGCGCCGCCGCCGCGGGCACGAGCTCGTGGAGCCCCGCGCCGATCTGGACTACTCGCGCAACTTCTTGTGGATGACGTTCGGCGAAGAGCCGGACGAGGTGGTCGCCCGGGCGTTCACGGTGTCGATGATCCTGTACGCCGAGCACTCGTTCAACGCGTCGACCTTCACGGCGCGCGTCATCACCTCGACCACCGCCGACCTGTACTCGGCCGTCGTCGGCGCCATCGGTGCGCTCAAGGGTGCCCTCCACGGCGGCGCCAACGAGGCCGTGATGCACGTTTTCGACGAGATCGGCACGGCCGAGAACGTCAGGCCCTGGCTGGACGACGCGCTCGCGGCGAAGCGCAAGATCATGGGCTTCGGGCACCGCGTGTACAAGAAGGGCGACTCGCGCGTCCCGACCATGAAGGCCGCGCTCGACACGCTCGTCGACCACTACGACGCCCGAGACCTGGCTGAGCTGTACGACGCGCTCGAGAGCGAGTTCGTCGGACGCAAGGGCATCTACCCCAACCTCGACTACCCCTCGGGACCGGCCTACCACCTCATCGGGTTCGACACCCTCACCTTCACGCCGCTGTTCGTCGCCGCGCGGGTGACCGGGTGGACGGCGCACGTCATGGAGCAAGCAGCATCCAATGCCCTCATCCGGCCGCTGTCGGCGTACACCGGCGTCGACGAGCGGCACATCGACGGCTACGTGGCGACGGAATCGGAGCGGGAGGCAGCCGTCCGCGACGAAGAGGCGCAGTGACCTCGCCGCCCCGACCGGGGGCGAGCGAGAAGGCCCCGCACCCGGGGCCGTGACGCAGATCCCGCGACGCGGCGGGATCGGACGAGGAGAGATCGATGAAGATCGTGGTCCTGGTGAAAGACGTGCCCGACACGTGGGGCGAGCGCACGCTCGACCTCGAGACGGGGTTGGCACGGCGTGACGCGAGCGAGCACGTGCTCGACGAGATCGATGAGCGCGCCCTCGAGGTCGCGCTGACCTTCGCCGACACGCATCCGGATGCCGAGGTCGTCGCGGTCTCGATGGCACCGGAGTCCGCTCTCCCGACGCTGCGCAAGGCTCTCGCGATGGGGGCGCACTCCGCGGTGCACGTCGTCGACGAGGGGCTGCACGGCGCTGACCTGTCGCTCACCGCGGAGGTTCTGGCCGCGACCCTCGCTCGCACGGGGTTCGACCTCGTCATCACGGGCAACCTGTCGACCGACGGCGCGAGCGGAGTCCTCCCCGCGATGCTCGCGGAGCACCTGCGGGTCGCGCACGCGACGTCCCTGTCGACGGTCGAGATCGAGGATGCCGCCGTGTCGGGGACGCGCACGACCGAAACGGCCACCGCGCGGGTGTCGGCGCCCCTCCCCGCCGTCATCTCGATCACCGAGGCGCTCCCCGACGGCCGCTTCCCCACGTTCAAGGGCATCCTCGCGGCCAAGAAGAAGCGGTTCGAGACACTCACCCTCGCCGACCTGGGGATCGATGCCGACCCCGCCCGGACTCCGTGGTCGATCATGACGGCGGTCACGGCACGCCCTGCTCGTGCGGCCGGGACCACGATCGTCGACGAGGGCGACGCCGGCGAGAGACTCGCGGCGTTCCTGCTCGAGAACCGACTGGCGTGAGGGGCGATCGTGACCGAGGACATCCTGGTTCTGCTCGAGACGACCCCGTCGGGGAGCCTGACGACATCGGCCGCCGGTCTCCTCGGCGCCGCCCGCGCGATCGGCACCGCCGTCGCACTGGTCGTCGGGGACGACGACGGTGTCGCGTGCGGTGAGGCGATCGCCGCGGGAGCCGAGCGCGTGCTCCTCGCGCGCCCCGACCGCACCCGGCTGACCGTGCCGGTCGTCGACGCCCTCGATGCCGCGTTCGCGCGGGTGTCCCCCGCGGCCGTGCTCCTCTCGCATTCGGTCGACGGGCGCGACGCCGCCGGACGCTTCGCCGCACGACGCCGTCTCCCGGTGGCCGTGGATGCCGTCGGCGTGGAGCGCGACGAGCGGGGCGTGCTCGCGCGGCACTCGGCGTATGGCGGCGGGTACGACGTGACCTCGGCCTCCACGTTCGGACCGCTCGTCGTCACGGTGCGCACGGGCGCCATCGACGCCCGCGCCACCGCGGTGGACGGTGCGGCCGTCGAGACCCTCGAGGTTCTGCCGTCGGGCGTCCCCGCCGCGACGGTCGACCACGTCGAGCCTCTCGTCGCATCCTCGACCCGCCCCGAGTTGCGCGGCGCTGCCGCCGTCGTGTCGGGCGGGCGCGGCCTGGGTTCGGTGGAGGGCTTCGCCCTCGTCGAGCACCTCGCCGACGCCCTCGGGGCCGCCGTCGGCGCCTCCCGTGCGGCGGTGGATGCCGGGTACGTTCCCGCCGTGGCGCAGGTCGGGCAGACCGGGGTGTCGGTGTCGCCACGCCTGTATGTCGCTCTCGGCATCAGCGGGGCGATCCAGCACCGCGCGGGAATGCAGACCGCGCAGACGATCATCGCCGTCAACAAGGACCCCGAAGCGCCGATCTTCGCCATCGCGGACCTCGGCATCGTGGGCGACGTGTTCACGGTGATCCCGCAAGCCCTCGCCGCGCTCGAGGCGAAGAGATCGTGACCGCCACCGTGCGCCGCGGCTTGCCACGCGTGCCCGGCGGCGAGCCGTGGCCCGCCGCGGAGGACGGTGCGCCGACGGCTGCCGCCCCCGCGCCAGCGCCCGAGCCGGCCGCGGCCCCCGCTCCGCGGGTCGATCCTCCGGGAGCGACCGTCCCCGAGGTGGCGGTGCCGGCGGCGGTGGGCGCCGCCAGCACCGCCGGACTCGCCCTCCGGCGCGGCCTGCCCCGCACCCCCGGCGGCGAACCCTGGCCTCCCGCCGCGATCCGGCCGACGGATCGCGAGCCCGCGGCATCCGGCGCCCGCGGCGGCGAGCCCGCGGCATCCGGTCTGCTCGAGGTGGAGCTCCCGGCGGCCATCGGGCCGCGCCCACCCCTGCGCGTGCACACGTCGGTCGTCCCGACCGCGGCATCAGCACGGTGGAGCGCCTTGCGCGCCGAACGGATCGGACGCGAGCGCAGGCCAGAGCCGGAGGTCGCCGCCTCGAGCCGGCGCGCCGCCGTCGCGCTCGTCGGCGGAGCCGCCGTCGCCGTCGCCGCCGGCATGACGGTGCTGTTCACGCGCTGGCTCGTGAGCACTCCGGCGGTCGCGCAGTTCCTCACCGCCTACCCGGGCGAGTACCCGCTCCCCGAGACCGCGCCGATCGGCCTGCCGGCGTGGCTCGGGTGGCAGCACTTCCTCAACGCGTTCTTCCTCGTGCTGATCGTGCGCTCCGGGCTGCAGGTGCGGCACCAGAAACGCCCCTCGGCCTTCTGGTCGCCGCGCCGCGATCCGAAGCGCAAGATCAGCCTCACCCTGTGGTTCCACCAGGCGCTCGACGTGCTCTGGATCGCCAACGGTGCGATCTTCGTGGTGCTGCTGTTCCTCACGGGGCAGTGGATGCGGATCGTCCCGAGCTCGTGGGAGGTGTTCCCGAACGCGGTGAGCGCCGCCCTGCAGTACGTGTCGCTCGACTGGCCGACCGAGAACGGGTGGCTCAACTACAACGCGCTGCAGCAACTCGCGTATTTCGCGATCACCTTCGTCGCGGCGCCGCTGGCGATCGTGTCCGGCGTCCGGATGTCGGGCGTCTGGCCGCGCGACGCCGCCCGTCTGAACCGCGCCTACCCCCTCGAGTGGGCGCGCGCCGTTCACTACCCGGTGATGCTGTTCTTCGTCGCGTTCACCATCGTCCACGTCGGACTCGTGCTCGCCACGGGCGCGCGACGGAACCTCACCCACATGTACGCCGCCCAGGACGGCGACGGGTGGCTCGGGGTCGTTCTCTTCGCGGCATCCCTCGCGGTGATCGCGGGGGCGTGGATCGCCGCGCGACCGCTCGTGCTCGCGCCGATCGCGCGCCTGTTCGGCAGCGTGGCGACGCGGTGATCCGTCGCGACGCGGTGATCAGGAGACGGTGAAGACGACCTCGACCTCGACGGGGCTGTCGAGCGGCAGCACGGGCACGCCGACGGCGGAGCGCGCGTGCGCGCCGGCTTCGCCGAAGACCTCGCCGAGGAACTCGCTCGCCCCGTTGATCACACCGGGCTGTCCGGTGAACTCGGGAACGGATGCCACGAACCCGGTGATCTTCAGAACGCCGGTGATCGCGTCGACACCGCCCACGAGGGCGGCGGCGGCCGCGAGGGCATTGAGCGCGCACTGACGCGCCAGGTCTTTGGCATCCGCCGGGGACACCAGGCCCTCGGCCTCGCCCACCTTTCCGGTCGCGGGGAGCGCGCCCTTCACCATCGGGAGCTGACCCGAGGTGTAGACGAGGTCGCCGTGACGCTTCGCGGGGATGTAGGACGCCACGGGCGGAACGACGCCCGGGACCTCGACGCCGAGCGCGGCCAGGCGCTCCGAGACGCTCACTGCTGGCCCTCGAACTGGCGCGCGGCCGTCGCGGCGGCACCGAGGCCCGCGTTGGCCTCGCCGCCGCCGACGGGACGCTTGAAGTACGCCACGAGGCCGCCCTCGGGGCCGGTGACGACCTGGACGAGCTCCCACCCCTGCTTGCCCCAGTTGTTGAGGATCGCGGCGGTGTTGTGGATCAGCAGCGGCGTGGTGAGGTATTCCCACGTGGTCATCGGGGCTCCCGGCGGGTCGGCTCGGCGGTCGAGCGAGAGGGTGGACGCGTACGCGCGCGAGCGCACGCCTTTCGAGGCATCGCCCAGCAACGTCGCTTAGCATCAAGCCTATGCCTGAGAACAAACGTACGGCCAGCGGAGCCCTCGGGGGCATCGTCGGCCTCGTCGGCCTGAGCGCGGCCGCCGGCGTCCTCGTGACCGCAGCGGTGACCCCGGCGATCGCCGTTTCGGGTCTGGCAGCGTCCAGCGCGATCACGATCTTCGACAACATGCCGAGCTACCTGCAGCCCGACCAGTTGATGCTGCCGACGACGCTCAAGGCCGGCGACGAGGTGCTCGCGACGTTCTACGACCAGAACCGTTCGCCGGTGACGTTCGACCAGGTCAACCCCGTCATGTACGACGCGATCCTGTCGTCGGAAGACCCGCGCTACTACCAGCACGGCGGCGTCGACCTCATCGGAACCACTCGCGCATTGCTCAGCAACGCCGCGGGCGGCGAGACCCAGGGCGGATCCTCGATCAGCCAGCAGTACGTGAAGAACGTGCTCGTCCAGCGCTGCGAGCGCGACGCGCGCGCGACCGAGGCCGTCGAGGCCACCGACACGACTCCGGCGATTCCGGCGCAGACGCGCGACGAGGCGTTGCAGGCGTGCGCGCTCGAGGCCATCCAGGCCGACGGCGTCGAGGGCTACCAGCGCAAGCTGCAGGAGATGCGGTACGCGGTCCAGCTCGAGAAGCAGTACACGAAGGACCAGATCCTCCTCGGCTATCTCAACATCGCCAACTTCGGCGGGGTGACCTACGGCATCGACGCCGCGGCCAAGCGGTACTTCAACGTCTCGGCCGCCGACCTCAACGTCGGTCAGGCCGCGATCCTCGCCGGAATGGTGCAGAACCCGAACCGCTTCCGCATCGACCGCCCCGACGGGTCGATCTTCGACAACGACGGCACGGCCTACAACAAGCAGCCCGACGGATCCATCGACGACGTCGACCAGAGCACGATCCAGGCGCTGTACACGCTCCGCGACAACGGCGAGATCACGCAGGAGCAGCTCGTCGCCGCCGCCGACGGATACAGCGAGACCAAGGGCCGTCAGCTCTACGTGCTCAGCCGCATGGAAGCCGACGGCAAGATCACCCATGAGCAGTACGTGCAGTTCGCGATCGAGCCGATCACGCCGAACCTGACCTCGACCGAGCAGGGCTGCGGCACCTCGCGCGCCCCGTACTTCTGCCAGTACGTCGTCTCGACGATCCTTAACGACCCCGCCTTCGGAGCAGAGGTCGACGACCGCGTGCGCGCCCTCCGCCAGGACGGCCTGACCATCCAGACGACGCTGGATTGGCGCATGCAGGATGCCGCGCAGAACACGATCAACGAGAACACGCCGCAGAGCCTCGACGGCATGAAGTTCGGCGCCACGGCGGTGAACATGGAGGCCAAGACCGGCCGCATCCTCGCCATCGCGCAGAACACCAAGTTCACGCAGGATCCCGAGCAGTCCGACCCGTCGTACAACTCGATCATCTTTGCCGGAGACTCCACCAACGGCGGATCGATCGGGTTCAACGCCGGATCGACCTTCAAGCTGTTCACGCTGGTCGATTGGCTCGAGAAGGGGCATTCGCTCAACGAGCAGCTCAACGGCCGTCTGCAGCCGGTGCCCAACATGAAGAACTCGTGCCAGGGCGACTGGATCAATCAGGGCAACGTCCGCATCAACAACTTCGCCAACAACCAGGGCTACTACGGGACGCCGATGCGGTTCACCCGCGACTCGCTCAACACGGGCTACCTCGCCATGGCCGCCCAGCTCGACCTGTGCGACATCGCCAAGGTGGTCAAGAAGCTCGGCGTCACCAGCGGTGACGGCAAAGAGATCCTGATGGCCAACGCCAACGAGGTCATCGGCAGCGACAACGTCTCTCCGATCGCGATGGCCGGAGCCTTCGCCTCGGTCGCCAACGGCGGCAGCCACTGCCAGCCGAAGGTCATCGACAAGGTGACGGATGCCGACGGCGCCGAGCGCCCGATCCCGGACCGGAAGTGCGAGACGGTTCTGACCCCCGAGGTCGCGGCGACCGCCGCGTACGCGCTCCAGGGCGTCATGACCGGCGGCGGCACCGGTCAGTCCGCGAACCCGTTCGACGGCACTCCCGTGATGGGCAAGACCGGTACTCACGAGGGTCACGAGACCTGGATGATCGAGTCCTCGACCAACACCACCACGGCCGTGTGGGTGGGCAACTGGAACGGCACCGTGGACCTCTTCGGCCGTTACTCCAACGGCCTCCAGCTGAGCGACATGCGCTACGTGCTGGCCCGCGACATCCAGGGTGCCGCGAACGAGTTCTACGGCGGAGACCGGTTCCCCGATCCCGCGTCGAATCTTCTCCGCACCGTGCAGAAGGACGTGCCGAACGTCGTCGGCCGCAGCCTCGACGATGCACGCTCCACCCTTCAGGGAGCCGGCTTCCAGGTGACGGTCGGCGACCCCGTGGACGCCGAGTTCGGCGGCGACCGCGTCGCGGAGCAGAACCCGAGCGGTTCGGCCCCGGCAGGCTCGACCATCACGATCCGGCCGGGCAACGGCCAAGGCGGGACCGTGCCCGACGTCGCCGGGCAGAGCGTCCCCGCCGCGAGGGCGGCGTTGCAATCGGCCGGCTACGGGAACGTCTCGATCGGCTCTTGCAAGAAGGAGGGCTCGGCGCCCGCCGAAGGCCAGGTGACGGGGACGAACCCCGCGGCCAACAGCTCCGCCAACAAGAACACCGGCATCGCGCTGGAGATCGTCGCGAAGGAATGCCCGTGACGGGTCCGCTCGTGAAGGCCGCCCTCGCACCCCTCGGGGTCGCGGGGGCGGCCGCTGTCGGGGCCGCCGTGTGGGGCATGGGCGTCGAGCGCTACCTGTTCACCGTGCGGTACCACGCGCTCCGCGTCCTCCCCAAGGGTGCGGACGCCGTGCGCGTGCTCCACGTCTCTGACGCCCACATGGCGCCGTGGCAGCACCGGAAGCAGGAGTGGATGGCGCGCCTCGTCGAGCTCTCCCCCGATCTCGTGGTGAACACGGGCGACAACCTCGGTCACCGCGACGGGCTCACCGGCATCCGCACCGCCTTCGCTCCGCTCCGGGGTGTTCCGGGGCTCGTCGTACACGGCTCCAACGACTACCAGGAGCCGTCGCCGCGCAACCCGCTGCGGTACTTCCTCGGACCGTCGGGCACCCTCCCGGCGCACAAGCACCTCGACGTCGACGCGCTCGACCGGTTCTTCACCGACGACCTCGGCTGGAGCATCCTCGACGACACCGCGGTGTCCCTCGAGGTGAAGGGCGTGCGCCTCACGGCGTTCGGGGTGAACGACGCGCACCGCAACTGGGACAAGCCCGAGCTCATCCCTCCGGTGCTCTCGACCTTGGATGCCGCCGACGTGACGCTCGGCGTGATGCACGCGCCGTACCGCCGGACGCTCGACCGCTTCGTCGAGCTGGGTGCCGACGTGCTGCTGGCCGGTCACACGCACGGCGGCCAGGTCCGCGTGCCGTTCAGCCGCAAGGCCCTCGTGTCGAACTGCGATCTGCCGCTCGACCAGGCACGCGGACTGAGCGAGTGGACCCACGACGGCCGCACCGTTCCCCTGAATGTCAGCGCCGGGCTCGGGCATTCCATCTACGCGCCCGTGCGGTTCGCGTGCCGGCCCGAGGCCACGCTGCTGACGCTGCTGCCGCGCTGACCGCTTCTCCCCCGCGCACCAAAGGGCCGATCCGTCCACGGATCGGCCCTTTCGGTCGTCGTGGGGCGGGCCTGACGTCGGAGGATCGAGTCTCCTCGAACGAAGGGACACCCGATGCACCATCCTCCTCCGCGCCGGCGCCGCCGTGCGACCTCGACCGCGCTCGCGCTGATCATCGCCGCCGCCGCCGCCCTCGCCGCTCCGGCGCTCCTGACCGCCCCGGCCCACGCCGCAGACCGGGGCACCGGTTTCGGCACGTGGGCGCCGCTGTCGTCCACCGGCTGGCACGGCTCGATGCGCGTCGGCGACGTGCACACCTACTGCATCCACCCCGGGCTGCCGGTGGCGACGGGACCGACGACAGACCGCGGCGTCCAGACCGAGTCCACCGGGCTGTCGCCCCAGCAGCTCGTGTCGATCAACCACCTCGTGACGACGTACGGGCAGACCGATGATCCGGTGCAGGCCGCGAGCGTCGGCTGGGCGGTGAAGTCGATCGTGGACCGCGACACGACGCTGCACTCGTGGGGGTACGAGGGCGACTCCCTGCGCGCGGCGATCGACCACATCATGCGCCGCGCGAGTCCTGAGAACAGTGCGGCGATCCAGGACCGCGCCGAGCAGTACCTCGCCGAGGCTGCGACGATCCGTGTTCCCCGCGTGGGCGGGACGCTGACGCTCACGACCGACACCGACGACCCCACTCGCGGCACCGTCACGGCAGACGTCGACCCCGACGCCACCGGAGGTCTGCACCTCGACGGCGCCGTGTTCGCCGACACGGGCGCCGCCGACCGCTCCGGGGTGGTCGCGGGCACGGCGTATCCCATCCTCGCGTCTCCCCCCGCCGGTACCGACGCGCGCCCCTACACCGTGCGGGCCCGCGGCGCCTTCACGGTGCGCGCGGCCGCCGTACGCCTGTTCTCGACGCCGGGGCAGCAGGAGTCGGCCGGACCGGCCGAGCCGCAACGCTTCGACCTGACGGCCGAGGATGCCACACCCCGGCCGGTGCAGTTCTCTCCCCGCATCCGCACGCTCGCTCACCTCGATGACGGACGCTTCGTCGACGAGGTGACGTTCTCACCGGGCGAGGGCCTGTGGCCACGGCACGCCGACGGATCGCTCGTCTCGTTGCGGGCCCGCGCCGACATCTACCGCACGGGTGCGTTCCCGGCCGAGGCGGCCGAGATCCCCGCGGGGCTGACCCCGGTAGCCCATCTCGAGCTGACGACCGATCCCGCCATCGGGCCGGGCACCTACACCACGGCGACCACGGAGCCGCTCCCCGGCCCCGGCGTCTACACCGCCGTCTGGCGCATCGAGCGCACCGACCAGGACCCCGCTACCGTCGCGCATCTGCCGACGCGGTACTCCTGGATCGAACGGTTCGCCACGCCCGCGCAGACTGAGCAGCTCGTCACCCCTCCGCCGCCGTCCTCGCCGACGCCCGCCCCCACCCCCACCGCGACGATCGTCCCGCCGCCGGCCCCGGCTCCCCCGGCCGCCGCTGCTCTCGCGTCGACCGGCGTCCCGGGCGGGGGCCTGCCCGCCGCCGGTGGTCTGGCGGCCTCCGCGATCGCGGCCGGGATCGTCCTGGCCGTCGTCGCACGGCGTCGCGCGGCCGCGACCTCCTGACCCGGCCCCGCCGGGCGGGCGGGCGTGGTGAACATCCACGACGCGCCCGCCCGGCGGCCCGGTTCGAAGCACGGGCGCGGACGGGGTAGACTAGTCGGGTTGGCCACGGGGTGTGGCGCAGCTTGGTAGCGCGCGTCGTTCGGGACGACGAGGCCGCAGGTTCAAATCCTGTCACCCCGACCGCAGAGAGGCTCCCCCCTTCGGGGGGAGCCTCTCGTGTACCGAGATACCGACTTCACCCGCCTCAGGAGCACCGTGTCCGATACCTCGCCCCGCCTCGTCGCCTTCGACCTCGACGACACCCTCGCCCCGTCGAAGACCGCGATCGACCCGCGCATGGGTGACCTGCTGCTCGCTCTCGCCGAGCGCGTCGAGGTCGCGATCATCTCGGGCGGTCAGCTCCAGCAGTTCAAGACCCAGGTCGTCGAGCGCCTCCCCGCGGCCTCGACGGATCTGGTCTCGCACCTGCACCTGATGCCGACGTGCGGAACGCAGTACTACCGCCTCAGCGACGACGGCATCCAGACGGTGTACGCGCACGCCCTCACCGACGACGAGAAGTCGCGCGCCCTCGCGGCGGTCCGCGAAGAGGCCGAGCGCCTGGGTCTGTGGGAGGCCGAGCCGTGGGGCGAGATCCTCGAGGACCGCGGCTCGCAGATCACCTTCTCGGCCCTCGGCCAGAGCGCGCCGCTCGAAGCCAAGATGGCGTGGGACCCGACCGGCGAGAAGAAGAACAGCCTGCGCGAGGCCGTCGCCGCGCGCATCCCCGACCTCGAGGTGCGCTCGGGCGGATCGACTTCGGTCGACATCACCCACCGCGGCATCGACAAGGCCTACGGCATGCGCAAGCTCGCCGAAGCCACCGGGATCGACCTCGACGACATGCTCTTCGTCGGCGACCGCCTCGACCCCGACGGCAACGACTACCCCGTGCTCGCGATGGGCGTCGAGTGCCACGCGGTGCACGGCTGGGAAGACACCGCGGACTACCTGGACGCCCTCATCCCCACGCTACCGACGCGCGCCTGACGCCACCGGACACGGCGCCCGCTCAGAGGATCTTGCCGATGGGCTCGCGCTTCTCGGCCTGGAATCTGTCTTCGGTGCGCCCGTACGCCCAATAGCCCGACAGCGACACCTGGGAGCGTTCCAGCCCCCAGGCGGTGAAGAACACCTCGCGCAAGGCCTTCATCGCCTCGCGCTCCCCGTGAGCGAACACGTGCCCCCGCCCGGCCGGAACCGACCACGCCGCAACAGCGTCCCCGAGCACGCGCGACGTGCCCGCGTGGATGCCGTCCCCCCGGTGCAGCCACACGACCTCGACGCCCGCGGGCGCCGTCACCGGCAGCTCGTCGGACGGTCCGCCGACCTCGATGAACGCCGCACCGCGGGCATCGGGCCCGAGCGCTTCGAGAGCCGCCGAGATCGCCGGCAGAGCAGATTCGTCACCGGCGAGCAGATGCCAATCCGCCTCGGGATCGGGCGCGTAGCCGCCACCCGGCGACGAGACGACCAGACGCTCCCCGGGCTGTGCGCGAGCCGCCCAGGGTCCCGCGAGTCCCTCGTCGCCATGGACGACGAAGTCGATCGCGATCTCGTCGCCCGAGACCTCGCGAACGGTGTACGTGCGGGTCACCGGCAGATCCTCGGGCGCGAGGGTCTCGCGCAGCACCGCAAGGTCGTAGGGCGGCTCCAGGCTCAGCTCCGGCTTGACGAACGTGATCTTCACGTAGCGGTCGGTGTGCGGGCTCTCGCGGAACGCCGACAGGTCGGCGCCTCGCGCGCGCACCCGCACGAGGTGGGGCGAAAGCCGCTCCGCGGAGACGACCTCGAGCACATGCTGCGGCCGTGGGGGACGCACCGGACGTTCGCTCACGCGGCGTGCACCCCCGCGTCATCGCGCACACCCAGCACGGCGGCGACGTCGGCGGAGTAGCCGGTGATGTGCGCGCGGATGCGATCGCGGGCCGCGACGGCATCGCCGTCGCTGATCGCCTCGACGATCGCCCGGTGCTCGTCGCGCAATCGCGCGGACATCGCCCCCCAATCGTCCAGGAGCGCCGCACCGGATCGCGTGTACGACTCGATCGAACTGCGCAGACCCGCCATCATCGCCGAGACCACCGCGTTGCCGGTCGCCTCGGCAAGGGCCTGATGGAAGCGCGCGTCGAGAGCGAGGAACTCGTCGCGCCCGAGATCGCTGGCGTCCATGGCATCCAGGATGCTGTGGATCTCGGCCAAGTCGGCGTCGCGCGCGGCCAGGGTCTCGGCCACGTCGCACTCCAGCACGATGCGGGTGCGGACGACGTCGTCGAGCGGGAATCCACTGGCGGCGACCTGCAGCCGCAGGAAGGCGGCAAGCCCGCCCCGTGGCGTCGTGACGATCATCGCTCCCGACGAGGGACCCGATCCCGTGGCCGTGCGCACCACGCCGAGCACCTCGAGCACCCGGATCGCCTCGCGGACGCTCGATCGGCCCACACCCAGCTGGGCGGCGAGTTCGCGCTCGGGCGTCAGCCGGTCACCCGGCAGGAGCCGCCCGTCGCGGAGATCGCCCTCGACGCGTTCCAGCACCACTTGCCAGGCGCGCAGTTCGGAGTCCGGCATGGCATTCCTTCGTTCGACGACACGCCACCCCGTGTGGCCTGACCACACAAGCCTACGCGCGGAGGATCACGCCTCGGCCCGGGTTGCGTAACCGGCGGGGTTGGTGGTCTGCCAGTTCCAGTAATCGCGGCACGCGTCGTCGATCGTGAGACGCGTGCGCCAACCGAGCACCTCGGCGGCCTTGGTCGGGTCGCAGTACGTGGCGGCGACGTCTCCGGGACGCCGGTCGAGGATCTTCTTCGGCAGCTCGTGGCCGACGGCCTTCTCGAACGACGCGACGAGTTGCAGGACACTGACCGGCTGCCCGGTTCCGAGATTGAACACCTGGTGCCCGGGCTGGGCCTGCTCGAGGGCGACGACGTGCCCCTCGGCGAGGTCGACCACGTGGATGTAGTCGCGGAGGCCCGTACCGTCGGGGGTGTCGTAGTCGTCGCCGAAGATGCCCACTTCGTCGAGGGTCCCGATCGCCACCCGCGAGACGTACGGCATGAGGTTGTTCGGGATGCCGGCGGGATCCTCGCCGATGAGGCCGGACGGGTGCGCGCCCACGGGGTTGAAGTAGCGCAGCACGGTGACGTTGAGATCGGGGTTCACCCGCGCCACGTCGGCGAGCACGACCTCGTTCATGCGCTTGGACTTGCTGTAGGCGTTGGAGAGGTCGACGCTCGTTGTCGACTCCTCGGTGAACGGCAGATCGGCGGGGTCCGAGTAGACGGTACCGGTGCTGGAGAAGACGAACGATCGGATGCCGCGCGCGATGCCGACTCGCAGGAGCGCGAACGTCGTGTCGAGGTTGTTCGAGTAATAGTCCAGCGGCTTCTGGGTGGACTCCCCCACCGCCTTGAAGGCGGCGAGGTGGACGATCGCGTCGATCGGTCCGTGCTCGTCGAAGACCGCGGTCACCACGTCGTCATCGGCCGCGTCGCCCACGACCAGGGGAGCCTGCTTGCCCGTGATCCGTTCGACGCGCTCAGCGGCGACGGCGTGCGTGCCCGAGAGATCGTCGAGCAGGACCACGTCGTGTCCGGCGTCCAGCAGAGCGACGGCCGTGTGGGTTCCGATGTAACCGGCACCGCCGGCCAGGAGTACGCGCATGCCTCCAGGGTATCGGTCGGCACGGGCGCGACCGGACGACACCGAGGGGCGTCGAGACGCGCCTCAGCGCCCGTCGAGCCGCCCGCCCGACTCGCGCAGGTAGCACGCGGCGCACATCGACTCATACGTCACTTCGCCGGCGATCTGCTCCTCGTCGATCGCGACCTGGTCGCCGTCGAACACGAAGCGACCCCCGACCAGCCGCGCGTTGAAGACCGCCTTGCGACCGCAGCGGCAGATGGTCTTCAGCTCTTCGAGGCTGTGCGCGATCTCCATCAGACGCGCCGAACCCGGGAAGGCCTCGGTACGGAAATCGGTGCGGATGCCGTACGCCAGCACCGGGATGCCATCGAGCACCGCGACCCGCAGGAGGTCGTCGACCTGTGCGGGGGTGAAGAACTGCGCCTCGTCGACCAGGAGACACGCGACGGGGGCGTGACCGGCGGCAGCGTGGAACACTTCGCGCAGGTCGTCGCCGGGGCCGACGAGGAAGTCCACCGGGCGGGTGACGCCGAGACGGCTCTCGATCTGATCGGCACCCTTCGTGTCGATCTCGGGTTTGGCCAGCAGCACGCGCTGGCCGCGCTCCTCGTAGTTGTACGCCGCTTGCAGCAGTGCCGTCGATTTTCCGGAGTTCATCGCTCCGTAGCGGAAGTACAGCTTCGCCATGAGCGGGTCAGGCGTTGATCGCGAGCGCCTGGGCCGTGGCATCCAGCTCGGCGCGCGCCGCCTCGGGACGCGTGTTGAGCGTCTCGCCGTAGCTGGGGATGAGCTGGCGCAGACGCGGCTCCCACTCGGGCATGCGCTCGGGGAAGCATGTCTTGATCAGGCCCAGCATGATCGAGACGGCCGTCGAGGCACCCGGCGAAGCTCCCAGGAGCCCGGCGATGGAGTGGTCGGCGGCGGTGACGACCTCGGTGCCGAACTGCAGCACGCCGCCCTTGTCCTTGTCGCGCTTCATCACCTGGGCGCGCTGACCGGCGTCAAGCAGCTCCCAGTCCTCGGCCTGGGCCGTCGGCATGAACTCGCGAAGGCTCTCGACCTTCTGGGAGTGGCCCTTGAGCAGCTCGCCGACGAGGTACTTCAGCAGGCCCGGGTTGTCGACGGCGACCTTGAGCATCGGCAGGATGTTGTGCGGTCGCACCTGGGTGACGATGTCGAGCATCGAGCCGTTCTTGAGGAACTTCGGGCTGAAGGTGGCGAACGGGCCGAACAGGAGCGAGGTCTCGCCGTCGACGACGCGGGTGTCCAGGTGCGGGACCGACATCGGGGGCGCGCCCACCGAGGCCTGCGAGTACACCTTCGCGCGGTGCTGGGCGACGAGGGCGGGGTTGGAGGTCTTGAGCCACTGCCCGCCGATCGGGAAGACGCCGTACCCCTTGATCTCGTCGATACCGGAGCGCTGCAGCAGCTTCAGCGCCCAGCCGCCGGCGCCGACGAAGACGAACTTCGCGGTGATCGTTCCGGGGGTGTGGCCGATCGTGTGGCGGTACGAGACGTCCCAGCGGCCGTCCTTGCGCTTCTTGAGCTTCTTGACCTCGTGGTTGGTGACGACCTCGACACCCTTCTCGCGCAGCCCCGCGAAGAGCTGCCGGGTGAGCGCACCGAAGTCGACGTCGGTTCCCGCGGGAACGCGCGTGGCCGCGAACGGCTCGCCCTTGCGCCGCTTCTGCATGAGCAGCGGCGCCCACTGGTTGATGACGCGGGAGTCCTCGCTGTACTCGATACCCGCGAACAGGGGCTGCTGCTTGAGCACCTCGTACCGCTTGCGCAGGTACGCGACATCTTTCTCGCCCCGCACGAAGGTCATGTGCGGGGTGGGGTTGATGAACGTCGACGGCTCGTCGAGAACACCCTCGGAGACCAGCGTCGCCCAGAACTGCCGGCTCTGCTGGAACTGCTCGTTGATCGTGACCGCCTTGGCCGGGTCGAGCGGACCATCGGCGTTGTTCGGCATGTAGTTGAGCTCGCAGAGGGCCGCGTGACCGGTGCCCGCGTTGTTCCAGGCGTTCGAGCTCTCCTGTGCGACGTCGCTCAGCCGCTCCAGCACCGCGATCTTCAGATCGGGCTGAAGGTCCTTCAGCATGGTGCCGAGGGTGGCGGACATGATTCCGCCTCCGATGAGGAGAACGTCGACGTTTTCTGTCACCCGTCGATTCTAGGCGTCGGGCGAAGGTGTCTCGACATCGAGAGATCGGTCGCTTCGATGTCGAGACAACCGCGGGGTTCGCGGCATCCGGATGCCAGGGCTCAGGCGCGCGTCGAGAGCTTCTGCGCGACGAGCTCGGCGATCTGCACGGCGTTGAGCGCGGCCCCCTTGCGGAGGTTGTCGTTGCTGATGAACAGCACGAGTCCCTTGCCCTCGGGAGCCGACTGGTCGGCGCGGATGCGGCCGACGTAGCTGGGGTCGGTCCCGGCGGCCTGGAGAGGCGTGGGCACCTCTTCGAGGCGGACGCCGGGGGCGTCGGCGAGGAGCTCACGGGCACGCTCGGGCGTGAGGTCGCGGGCGAACTCGGCGTTGATGCTGAGGGAGTGACCGGTGAAGACGGGGACGCGTACGCACGTTCCCGCGACCCGGAGGTCGGGAAGCTCGAGGATCTTGCGGCTCTCGTTGCGGAGCTTCTTCTCTTCGTCGGTCTCGTTCATGCCGTCGTCGACGAGGTTGCCGGCGAACGGGATGACGTCGAACGCGATGGGGGCCACGTACTTCTCGGGCTGCGGGAAGTCCAGGGCCGAACCGTCGCGGACGAGACGCTCGACGCCGCCCTGCGCGAGGACGCCCTCGACCTGGCCGAGGAGCTCTTGCGCGCCGGCCAGGCCCGAGCCGGAGACGGCCTGGTACGTGCTGACGATGAGACGCTCGAGGCCCGCCTCGGCATCCAGCACCTTCAGGACCGGCATGGCCGCCATCGTCGTGCAGTTCGGGTTGGCGACGATGCCCTTCACGGCCTCGTCGATCGCGTGCGGGTTGACCTCGCTGACCACGAGCGGGACCTCGGGGTCCATGCGCCACGCGCTGGAGTTGTCGATCACCAGGGCGCCGGCCTCGGCGAACCGCGGTGCGTGGGCGCGGGACCCCGTCGCACCGGCGGAGAACAGCGCCACCTCGACGCCGGCCGGGTCGGCCGTGGCGACGTCTTCGACGATGATCGAGTGCCCGCCGAAATCGATGGAGCTTCCCGCCGATCGCGCGGTGGCGAACAGACGCAGCTCACGAATCGGGAACGACCGCTCCGCGAGGATCTCGAGCATGACGGTGCCGACCTGACCGGTGGCGCCGACGACGGCGAGAGAGATTCCGGAATCGGAGATGCGGGTCATGCGAAGTCCTCGGGATTCGTGGGTGAAATCCAGATTCTAGCGGGCCGGGACACGCCGACCGGATCACGTCCGGAACCGTGACCTATGCCAGCGCGGCCGCCCCGAAGGACACCCCGAACTGCACGCACCACAGGTCGACGCTCCGGAACACCGAGAGGTCGACGTCGGCGGGGATCTCATAGAGCTGATCGCCGAGGTTGCCCTTGATCGGGCCGAGGTCGATGTGGTCGTACCCGCCGGCGGTGAACCACCCGTCGGTGCCCTCGACGACGGGCCCGGCGCTGAGCCAGACGTGGACGTCGGGGCCGTTCGAGGTCTCGAGTCCGACGAGGGCCAACTGACGCGACCCGTCGGGGTTCTCGATCACCCGGGCCGTCCCGGTCGTCTCGTGCTCATGGCTGATGAAGGTGCCGGCCAGGAGATCCACCGGACCCGCGGGCGGGGCGGGGCCGACCGGCTCGACGGTCTCCTCGGCCGGGGAGACGGGTGCCGGCGATGACGCCGCGGCCGAGGAGACGACGGCGGCGGGGATCTCGTCCTGCACGCGCACGTCGACGAAGAGGAGCCACGGCTGGAAGATCAGGCCGAGCACGACGGCGACGGCGAGCACCGCCCCCGCACCGATCCCCCACCACCACCGTGATCGACGGACTTTTCCCGTGCGTGCCACCTCGCGCTCCTTCCGGTGCGCGAAAGTTAGCGGGCGCACCTGCGGGAGCGCTGAAAACCTCGGGTCAGCGGCCGGTGCCGGCGTGCACCGTCGCTTCGATCTCGCTGTCGAGACCGTACGCGGTGTGCACGAGACGCGCGGCCTCGGCGAGGTCGACGCCGCGGACGACGACCGAGATGCGGATCTCGGAGGTCGAGATCATCTCGATGTTCACGCCCGCGAGGCTCAGCGCCTCGAACAGCGTGGCCGAGACACCGGAGTGCGTGCGCATACCGGCGCCGACGACCGAGAGCTTGCCGATCTGATCGTCGTGCACGAGGCTCTCGAACCCGACCTCGCTCTGATCGGCGGCGAGCGCCTTCAGCGCCATCGCGGCATCCGTCTTGGGCAACGTGAACGAGATGTCGGTGCGACCGGTCGCGGCAGCCGAGACGTTCTGCACGATCATGTCGACGTTGGCGCCGGACTTGGCGACGATCTTGAAGATCTCGGCGGCCTTGCCCGGGACGTCGGGCACGCCGATGACGGTGATCTTGGCCTGGCTGAGGTCGGTGGCGACGCCGGCGACGATGGGCTCTTCCATGGTGGCTCCCTCGGGGACGAGCGGGGACTTCTTCGAGGCGTCGAGCACCCACGTGCCCTCGCCCGAGCTGAACGTGGACCGGGCGTGGATGAGGACGCCGTGACGGCGGGCGTACTCGACGGCGCGGATGTAGAGCACCTTCGCGCCGTTGGCGGCGAGCTCGAGCATCTCTTCGCTGCCGACGCGGTCGAGCTTGCGGGCCAACGGCACGACGCGGGGGTCGGCGGTGAAGATGCCGTCGACGTCGCTGTAGATCTCGCACACGTCGGCGTTCAGCGCCGCGGCGAGCGCGACAGCGGTGGTGTCGGAGCCGCCACGGCCGAGCGTGGTGATGTCGCGGGTGTCGCGATTGAAGCCCTGGAAGCCGGCGACGATGACGATCGCGCCCTCGTCGAGGGCTTCGCGCAGGCGCACGGGCGTGACGTCGACGATGCGCGCGGCGCCGTGCGTGGCATCCGTGATCATTCCCGCCTGGCTGCCGGTGAACGAGCGCGCCTCGAAGCCCATCGAGTGGATCGCCATGGCCAGGAGCGCCATCGAGATGCGCTCGCCGCTGGAGAGGAGCATGTCGAGCTCGCGCGGGGCCGGGATCGGGGCGACTTGCCCGGCGAGGTCGAGCAGTTCGTCGGTCGTGTCGCCCATGGCGCTGACGGCGACGACCACCTCGTTGCCCGCGCGCCGCGTGTCGACGATGCGCTTGGCGACGCGCTTGATGCTCTCGGCGTCGGCGACGGAAGAGCCGCCGTACTTCTGGACGATCAGCGCCATAAGAGGAACTCCCGGAGGGGACGGGCGTCGGGATGCCACGACGGGGCGCTCGGATGCCGCACCCGAGGGTTCATCTTAGAGGCGACCGCATGCCGCCGCCGCCATGCGGGGAGCGGGCAGGGGCACGCGGATAGGATCGGGGCGTTCCGTCCCCCCGTCTGCCGAGAGCGATCCGGATGTCCCCCACCCCCGCTCGATGGCTGTCGTCGCTGCGGCGTCTCGTCCACAGCGAAGAGGCCCTCGCCCCCGAGACACAGCTCCTCACCGTCATCGACGGTGCCCTGGCCACCCGCATCCTGGATCTGGCCATCCGCATCGGCGAGACGATGCTCGTCGTGGGCGCGCCCGCGAGCGACGTCACCTGGACCATCGTCCGGGTGTGTCGGGCCTACGGCCTGCATCCCGTCCACGTCGACGTCACGTACAACTCGATCACGATCGCGCACAGCCTGCCCGGCGCCGCCCACCCGACGACGCTCCTGCGGGTCGTGCGGGGGTCGGTTCCCGATCACGCGAAGCTCCAGCGGCTCCAAGCACTGGTGACCGACATCGCCGAGGGCCTCGACCTGGATGCCGCGACCTCCCGGTGCCGCGCGATCCGGCGACTGCCCTTCCGATACCGCCCGTCCGCGGTGATCGTCGCGCAGGCGACGCTGGCAGTGGGGGTCGCGATCATGTTCGGCGCGAACTGGCTCGCGCTCGTGCTGTCGTTCGTGGCCGCCGCTCTGGCCGCCCTGACGCAGCACCTGCTGGCGCGGGCGAGCGTGCCGTACTTCTTCGCGCAGATCGCCGGCGGCTTCGTCCTCACGGTCGTCGCGGCCCTCTCGCCGCTGCTGCGCTACACGGGGCTGGACGCGGCCGAGACGATCCGGCCGTCCGTGATCGTGGCATCCGGGATCGTGCTCATGCTCGCGGGTCTCACCGTCGTGGGCGCGGCACAGGATGCCATCGACGGCTTCGCCCTCACCGCCACCGGGCGCATCCTCGAGCTCACGACGCAGACGCTGGGCGTCGTGCTCGGGATCCTCGCGGGGCTGGAGACCGTGCGCGTGCTGGGCCTCGGGATGTCGCCGCCCTCCATGGCGCTGCCCCTCGGCCCGCTGCCGCTGCAGTTCACCGGCGCCGCGGTCATCGCGATCGCGGTGGCCATCTACAACGGCGCGGGCGCCCGCATCGTGCTCGTGAGCGCCGCGCTCAGCCTGATCGCCTGGCTCGGCTACGTCGCCGCGACGTCGATCGGATTCGAGGTGGCCGCGGCCAGCGGTGTCGGGGCGTTCGTCGGGAGCTTCGTCGGCATCGTCGTGGCCTACCGCCTGCACGTGCCGTCGGTCGCCGTCACCACCGCCGCGATCCTGCCGATGGTGCCCGGCGCCCCGGTCTTCCGCGGTCTCCTCGGGATCGTGGAGTCCGGCGAGGATCCCGCCGTGCTGATGACCGGAGTCACGACTCTCGTGGGCGCGGCGACCATCGGCATCGCCCTTGCCGTCGGCGCCTCGCTCGGCATCTATCTCGGCCAGCCGGTGCGCGCGACCCTGTCGAGCGTCGTGCGGTCGCGATCGCGGTCACGGCGCTAGAGCGACCGCGCCCACAGCCCTCATCGCGCGATCAACGTGAGCGTCAGGGTCGAGCGGTAGGAGCCGACGGGGGTGTCCTTCGGGACGCGCAGGGTCAGAGCGGTATCGAGGGTCGCCCCCGCAAGCGCCGTGGAGGTTCCCGGCTCACCCGTGGCCAGGACCGCGGGATACACCGCGGATCCGGCCTCCTGCGCGCCGGTCAGCACGACGCCGGCGGGGAGGGCGACCTGTTCGGGTGCGTAGCCCAGCGCGCTGGACGCGAACGTCGCCGCGGGGTCGGCGACGGCGACGAAGTCGGCGACGGAGATCTGCAGGATCCAGCCCGAGAGCGTCTCACGGTCGTCGGTGATGGTGAAGCGACCCAGCGCGCGGGCGGCGGAGGTCGCTTCGCGCCGCAGGTCGCCGAAGGCCACCGCCGTCGAGACCGGAGCCGAGAGCTGGAACAGACCGGATGCCGTGACCGTGGCCATCATGTCGCCCTCCGCCCGGTGCGGGAAGCCGGCGGGCGGAATCGTCACCTTGTTCCAGGCGACCACAGTGCCATCACTCTGTGCGAGGTAGAGCGGCACCACGGCGCCCGGAGCGACCGTGGCCGGCAGGTCAATGACGGCTGCGCCCGTGGCATCCAGAGTCTTCTGTCCGAGCGTCGCCGTCGGCGAGAACGTCCCCGCCCGCAGCGTCGCTCCACCCCAGGACGACCCCGCGTTCACCCGTACCCGGGGGCCGCCGTCCACGAGCTCGACCGTGAGGGTGCGGCGCGCCTCGGTGAGATCCGCGAGAGCGACCACACCGGCGCGCTTGTCGGAGGCCGGCGGCATCGGCGCGGTGCGCAGGAGGACGTTGTCGGAGACGGTGTCGCCGGGGCCGAACGTCGGGTTGGCGCAGCCTGCGAGATCGACGGGCCCGGGCGCGCCGGGGATGTCGGCGACCCGAGCGGCGGCGTCCTGCACGAGAGGCAACGGCAACGCCGCGTAGCCGAGGCCCGGCGCACGTTGCTGACCCGCGCAGAGCGCGTGGGAGAGGAATCTCGCGAGCGCGCGCCCCTTGTCAGCCGTGAAGATCCGATTCGTCTGCGTCGGCACGATCATGGAGGACGTGGAGGAGATCGGGTAGGCACGAGGGTCGGTGTTGCCGCTCACGCCCGTCAGGTCGAGCGAGCCATCCGCGTGCGCCTGTGCGCCCAGCAGAGCGATGGAGACCGCCTCCGGAGTCGGGGCCACGTAGTAGCCCGCCTCGTTGAGGACCTTGGCGACGGGGAAGCCCACCCCCAGCGCGTACGAGTACTCGACGTACGTGATCGCCCCCTCGCCGTAGCTCTGGCTCACGTATCCCGCGACGCCGAGCGAGCCGTTCTGCCCCTTGAACGAGGAGTTGATCTGCGGGAACTGCGACAGCATGCCCCGCGTCCAGATGTTCGGGAATCGCGTCGACATCCACTGTGTGAGCTGCGCGCTGGTTCCCGAACCATCCGACCGATACACCGGGGTGATCGGGCGGTCGGGCATCGCGAGCGCCGGGTTGTCGGCCTGGATCGCGGGGTCGTCCCAGTTCGAGATCTGGCCCGAGAAGATCTTCGCGATGACCTCGCCCGACAAGCGCAGGTTGGTGACCCGCTTGCCGCCGATCTTG